>CAZORI010000085.1:0-2565 GCA_964582335.1 uncultured Bacteroides sp. | reverse complement strand
AGGGCGCGCTCGGGACTTCCACCCGTTAGATTATGCCCATGTCGGGCGAACCAAATGTCCCTGCGAATTCAAATTTTCGCAGGGACATTTGTTTAAAATTCGCTGGAGAAATGGAATCTGATTTTCGGGAAATCGTTCTGCGCCATCTGCAGCACATAATTTGAGTCGGCAAGGAATACATCGCGTCCCTCGCGGTCGACGGCCATATATTGGTGCTTGCGCTTCTTGAATGCCTCGAGAGCCGCTTGGTCGTCGCTCTCTATCCAGCATGCCTTGTAGAGCGAAATTGGTTCCCAACGGCATTGAGCGCCGTATTCGTGCAGCAATCTGTATTGAATCACCTCAAATTGCAGCTGGCCTACGGTGCCAATCAACTTGCGGCCGTTGAATTGGTTGACGAACAATTGGGCCACGCCCTCGTCCATCAGCTGCTGTATGCCCTTTTCAAGCTGCTTCGACTTCATCGGGTCGGTGTTCTCGATGTATTTGAACATCTCCGGCGAGAAACTCGGCAGCCCCTTGAAGTGCAGCTTCTCCCCCGCCGTGATGGTGTCGCCAATCTTGAAGTTGCCGGTGTCGGGTATGCCCACGATGTCGCCGGGGTAAGCCTCGTCCACTACGCTCTTCTTCTGTGCCATGAACGCCGTAGGCGCCGAGAAACGCATCATCTTGTCGCTGCGCACGTGCTTGTAGTAGACGTTGCGCTCGAATTTGCCCGAGCATATCTTCACGAAGGCGATGCAGCTGCGGTGGTTGGGGTCCATATTGGCATGTATCTTGAACACAAAGCCTGAAAAGCCTTCCTCCTCGGGCCTAACCTCTCGCTCTTCGGCGTTCACCGGCTTGGGAGCGGGCGCTATCTCCACAAAGCAGTCGAGCAGCTCCTTCACGCCGAATGTGTTGAGGGCCGACCCGAAGAATACCGGCGCCAACTTGCCCTTGAGATAATCCTCAACCTGAAATTCGGGATACACGCCTTCGATTAGCTCCAGGTCCTCGCGCAGCTTGGCTGCGTCGGCCTCGCCCACAGCCTCGTCGATGCGCGGGTCGTTGATGTCGTCAATCTCCACGCGCTCCGACACACGCTGTTTGTTGGGCGTGAACAGGTCGAGCGAATGCTCGTAGATATTGTAAACGCCCTTGAATTTGGCGCCTATGTTGATGGGCCAGCTCAGCGGCCTCACGCCGATTTTCAGTTCCGACTCCAGTTCGTCGAGGATGTCGAATGGGTCGCGTCCCTCGCGGTCGAGCTTGTTCACGAAGATGATTACCGGCGTGTTGCGCATGCGGCACACCTCCATCAGTTTGCGGGTCTGCGCCTCCACGCCCTTGGCCACGTCCACAACGATGATTACCGAGTCGACCGCAGTGAGAGTGCGGTAGGTGTCCTCGGCGAAGTCCTGGTGGCCGGGGGTGTCGAGGATGTTGATTTTATAGTCGCCGTAATTGAAGCCCATCACTGACGTGGCCACAGAGATGCCTCTTTGCTTCTCAATCTCCATCCAGTCGCTGGTGGCGGTTTTCTTTATCTTGTTCGACTTCACGGCACCGGCCACATGTATGGCTCCGCCGAAAAGCAGTAGTTTTTCTGTAAGGGTGGTTTTTCCGGCATCCGGGTGCGAGATGATGGCGAATGTGCGCCGCTTATTTATTTCTTCTGTGAGAGTGGACATGAACAGTTAATGATTGGTATTATCAACCGAATTTGCTTATTTTACGCAATTGGTTTTCATTCAATATCTTGATGCTTCGTCCGTCGACCACGAGCAGATGCTCGTCGACGAATCCCGAAAGCGTGCGTATGGCGTTGCTCGTGGTCATGTTGGAAAGGTTGGCCAGGTCTTCGCGCGACATGTATATCTTCAGCGTAAGGTTGTCCTCCTCGTATCCGTAGCTGTCGAGAAGCACCATCAATGCTTCGGCCAGGCGCCCGCGAATGTGTTTCTGCGTAAGGTTGACGATGCGCGAGTCGCTATTGCCGAGGTTGCACGACAGCTCGCGGATGAAGAACATTGCCACTTCATTGTTGCGGTGCACCAATTCTTCCACTATCGGCATAGGTATGCATCCAAGCGTCGACGGCTCGAACGCGGAAGTGCTCGACACGTATGGTTCTTGGGCGAAATAGGCCCTGTAGCCGAAGTATTGCACCGGGCGTATCAGGCGCAGTATCTGCTGGCGTCCGCCGATGCCGTCTTTGTATATCTTCACCTTCCCTTTGAGGAGGCACCACAGGTTCTCCGGCTCCTCATTTTCCAAGTAGATGATTTGGTTCTTCCTGAAATTATGTATTGTGAAATTGTCGATTACGTATCGCTTTTCGTCACTGGTGAGCAATGTCCATATTCCAGACATGTCTTCACTCATTACCTTTTGGATAGCCTCTTTTATCATTTTTACTTATAACCTTACGTCAGAACATGCCGCCCATAATCAGACTTTATACCTATTTTGTGCAAATTTACTGCTTTATTTTTAAAAATCATGTTTTTTAACACAATTTTTATCGACGAAATCGAGTAGGAGGTAAACACTAATCGTAGGTGCTTATCTCCTACTTTCGTG
>CAZORI010000084.1:0-2798 GCA_964582335.1 uncultured Bacteroides sp. | reverse complement strand
ATTCGGCAACATACTCATTTTTATGCCTTTTTCTGGGAAATGTGGCGAATTTATGCCTTGTTTTGAATGCAAGCTGCGATATTGTGGGTAGAACATTCGCTTGCGTACGATTGTTAGAAATATGAGTTGCTGAATTATGACTCAAGTGGAAATACGACGCAGAGCCAAATTGTTAAAAACTAATAACGCCGGCCCAAATGTCAACGAATTGAGAAAATTTTAGTAACTTTGCAAATTGTTTTCACATCACACCCGTCTGTTCAACTATTATTAATCTACAAAAAAATAATACTCAACTAATTAATGAGCAACAACACCCAGTTAGAGCAACTAATCATAGAAGGAATTCAAGAGCGCAAAGGCAAGCGCATCGCCGTTGTCGACATGTCGGCAATAGAATCGGCGCCTACGCAGATGTTCGTCATTGCCGAGGGCAACACGCCTACCCAAGTGGCAGCTATTGCCGACAGCGTGCGCGAATATGTGCAGAAGCAGAGCGGCGTGAAGCCTTTCAACTATGACGGATACCAAAACGCCGAATGGATCGTAATCGACTACGGCGACATCATGGCTCACATTTTCGTGCCTGTCGACCGCGAACGTTACAATCTGGAAGAATTGTGGAGCGACGCTGCCATCACCGACGTTCCCGACCTTGACTAACATCCTTTCACCTTTCTTTAGCACTCTACCACCATGGCATTTCCCGGCAATAACAACAATAAGAAAAAATCGTTCGGAATCAGCTTGTTCTGGATGTATGCCATCATACTGCTTATTCTCGGAGGCCTTTTCTACCTCGACGACAACTCTATTAGCAAAGAAGTCAGCTATTCTGAATTTGAAAACTATATCGTGCGCGACCACGGCATAGACAAAATAATCGTGTACAGCGACAAGAAGCAGGCCGAGGGCTTCCTCACCGACTCGCTGGCCGAGGCAATGTTTCCGGGACAATACGAGGCCAACAAGGGCATGCACGCCACAGTGCGCGCCGACATCCCCTCGGCCGACAAAATCGACAGCAAAATAGAGCAATGGCGCGAGATGGGAGCTTTCCCCGATAAAGGCGAGGTGAAATATGAGCGCAGCGGAGGCATCTCTTCACTGCTCTTTTCCTACGGCCCAATCATCCTGCTCATCGTGTTCTGGATCTACATGATGCGACGCATGTCGGGCGGTGCAGGCGGCTCTGGCGGAGGCGGCGTCTTCAGCGTTGGCAAAAGCAAAGCGCAAGTTTTCGACAAGGACAGCGCCAACAAGGTGACATTCAAGGACGTGGCCGGACTCTCTGAGGCCAAAACCGAAATAGAGGAAATCGTCGAATTCCTGAAAAATCCCAAGCGATACACCGACCTTGGCGGGAAAATACCCAAGGGCGCCCTTTTGGTTGGCCCTCCCGGCACAGGCAAAACCTTGCTCGCTAAGGCTGTGGCTGGTGAGGCAAACGTGCCTTTCTTCTCTATGTCGGGCTCTGATTTTGTGGAGATGTTTGTCGGCGTGGGCGCCTCGCGCGTGCGCGACCTATTCCGCCAAGCCAAGGCGAAAGCTCCCTGCATCGTGTTCATCGACGAAATCGACGCTGTGGGCCGCGCTCGAGGCAAGAATCCCAACATGGGAGCCAACGACGAGAGAGAAAACACCCTGAACCAACTCCTCACCGAAATGGACGGCTTTGGCAGCAACAGCGGCGTGATCATTCTCGCTGCCACCAACCGTGCCGACATCCTGGACAAAGCCCTGATGCGCGCCGGACGATTCGACCGACAAATATACGTGGAGCTGCCCGACGTAAACGACCGCGTGGCGATTTTCAAAGTGCATCTGCGCAACATCAAGATTGACGAGAACCTCGACGTGGAGATGCTGGCTCGCCAGACAGCCGGATTTTCTGGCGCCGACATAGCCAACGTGTGCAACGAGGCTGCTCTCATCGCCGCTCGATACAACAAGAAATCGGTGGGCTTGGCCGACTTCAACGCTGCCATCGACCGCATAATCGGAGGCCTGGAAAAGAAAAACAAGCTCACCACCAACGAAGAAAAGCGCAGCGTGGCTGTGCACGAGGCCGGGCACGCCACCGTGAGCTGGCACCTGGAATACGGCGACCCCCTAATCAAGGTGACCATCGTGCCGCGTGGCAAGGCTCTCGGTGCGGCTTGGTATCTGCCCGAAGAGCGCCAGCGCGTGCCGGCCCAGGCCCTGCTCGACCAGATTTGCTCGCTCATGGCCGGACGCGCCGCTGAAGAGTTGCTGATTGGAAGCGTAGCCACCGGCGCGCTCAACGATCTGGAGCGCGCCACAAAAATAGCATACGCCCTGGTGGTGTATTATGGCATGAGCAGCCGCCTGCCCAACATCAGCTACTACGACTCGTCGAACCAGGGCTATGGCTTCACCAAGCCTTACAGCGAGGAGCGTGCCAAACTGATCGACGAGGAAGTGTCGCGCATCCTGGAGGAGCAATACAATCGCGCTCTCGACGTACTGCGCAAATACCACGACGGACTCGTGGCCCTGGCGCAAAAGCTCTACGACCGCGAAACGATATTCACCGCCGATGTCGAGGAGATATTCGGCAAGCGCGCGTGGTCGTCGCGTGCCGACGAAATCATAGCTGAGCAAAAGGAGAAAAAGAAGAATGAGCCCGCTTCCTTGCCACCTGCCCCCGACGCACCCGAAGGCTCGGATGCCGAAGCCACCCCTCCCCCGTTTGCCCCGGCTGCCCAATAAAATCGGACAGATAATCGAGTAGGAGGTAAACACTAATCGTAGGTGCTTATCTCCTACTTTCGTGT
>CAZORI010000083.1:0-2825 GCA_964582335.1 uncultured Bacteroides sp. | reverse complement strand
TTCGATACCGCTCCCAGCCGACATGCCGCATTACGACCGCGACAAGAGCGAAAAATTGTGAGATGATAGAAGATGGCAAAATTTACAAAGAACACATAAGGGCTTGTCAGATTATGCTTCACAGCAGACGGATGTCGAGGATGTCGCGCAGGGGGATGGAGGTGGCGTCGGCGAAAATGACGGCCTGGTCGTAGTCGTCGATGCGCTTGACTGCGCCAGAATGGGCCTTGACGGCTCCCCCAAGCTTGCGCTCGTCGGCGGCGAAGTAGGCGATTTCTACGGCTGGGGCCATTCCGATGCATTCGCGGACCTGGCGCAGCTTTTCGTTGAGCTCAGTGAGCATGTCGCCGCACAGCTCAGGGCGTTCGTCGGTCAGGCGCCCGGTCTCGGCTATTGCCTCGTCGTGGCCCGAAAGAGCGGCGAAGGGGGCGAACTGCGCGGCCCTCGCCTTCATCGGCATCCTGGGGTGCCGCTTCGGCTCCCAATGCGGAAGGCCGATTATGTCAGAATAGTCCTTTTCCATTGCCTCAGTCATTTTCATTATCATTAAAGGGTAAGTCGGTCGTCATGCCTTGTGCCCTCCGATCTGCTCGTTGCGCAGGCGCTGGGTTGCACCCTCCTGGAAATTGAGCCCCTTCAGGATGGCGTTCTTGCCGAAGCGCCTTTTTAGCGCGAGCTGCGCTTCCATCGCCCTGCGCTCCTTCGCTAGGACTTCGCGCTCTGTCTTGAGCTCTTGTTCCAGGGCTTCAACGTCAGTGAAAAGGTTTATTTCCACTTTGCGTTCAAGGCGCGCGGCCTCAGCCTCGAGCTCCACGCGGTTGGCAGCAATAGTGAGTCGTCGGACAAGCAACGGTGGATTGGAGATAGAATCGAATAGCCCGAGCACCGCCTCCTTAATCATCCGCGCCGAGCAGGTCTGGAATGGCAGGTTGGCAGTGCCTTGGGAGTGCCTTGGAACGGCCCGGCCGTAGCGGTCAGTAGTCACTGGGCCGTGATAGCGTTCCCTTATGGCGGGATTGCGCAGGCTCTCCGCATCGTAGCCAATCGTAAGCACCAGCTGGTCGGTGACAAGCCCTTTTTCGAGCAGCTCCATCGCCACAGTCTCGGCCATCTCCTCGACTACGACACGGGCCTTCGGCATCTCGTAGGGAGACTGCAGCACCTGTCCGCTGCTGAGCGAATGTGTCTCGGGCTTGTAGGCCTTGGCCACTTCCATGGTGGTGGGCTCCCAGCCCCACGCATGGTCGATGAGCAGCTCGGCATTAACTCCAAAGAGCTGGAAAAGGAAATCCTCGTTGTAGAGCGATGCGCGGGCCACGTCGCCCATCGTGCGCAGACCGTAACGCGCAAGCTTGTCGCTGATGCCGTGCCCCACCCTCCAGAAGTCGGTTAGAGGCAGGTGGCTCCACAGCTGCAGTCGGTACGATGCCTCGTCGAGCTCGGCTATCCTGACGCCGTCGGCATCAGCGGGCATCTTCTTCGCCACGATGTCCATCGCTACCTTAGCAAGGTACATGTTGGTGCCTATGCCGGCAGTGGCAGTGATGCCTGTTTCGCGAAGCACATCGCGAATCATTGCCATTGTCATCTCATGGGCCGTTGCCTTGCGGGCCGGCAGGTAGTCGGTGAGGTCGATGAACACCTCGTCGATGCTGTAAACCAGGATTGACTCGGGCGCCACGTGCCTGAGGTAAACCTGGTAGATGCGGGTGCTGTACTCGATGTAATGGGCCATTCGCGGAGGGGCGACAATGTAGCTGACTTCCCAGTCGGGATGTGCTGCAAGTTCGGAGGCTGACGATGACTTGCCTGTGAACTGCCTCGAAGGCAAGCTCCACAGCCTCTCGCGGTTGACCTGTGCGATGCGCTGCGAGACCTCGAAGAGGCGCGACCGGCCGCCCAGGCTGTAGGCCTTGAGCGAAGGTGACAGGGCCAGGCCGATGGTCTTCTCAGTGCGCGACGCATCAGCGACCACCAGGTTGGTGTCGAGCGGATCGAGCCCCCTGTCAACGCACTCGCAGCTGGCATAGAAGCTCTTGAGGTCTATCGCGGCATACAGCCTGTCCTTTTCCATCGCCGGTCAGTATGGTGCATTCAAATGGTTAAAGCCATGTCTGCTTATTCTTCATTTTATTGTCGCTTTTATTATGCAAATTTACACAATAAATCTGATTTTTTTGTAACTTTGCTGCGGAATTGAATATTAATTGCAATGGAAGAGAAGAAATGGAAGACGTTGTCTTCGGAATATTTCCATAGCATCGCGATAACATTCTTTTTGTGGATTCGGATATTTTGCGTATATTTGTCGAAAAAATTTGCGTGATGACTGATATAAAGGTTGAGCCTACATTAGAAAGCCAATTCTCAGAATTGCTTTCAATCATACAGCGACATCGCAGCGCTGCCTCCCGAGCAGTCAATTCCGAACAATTGCAGATGGCTTGGGAAGTGGGAGCCTATGTATCCCATAAGTTAAAAACTGAGGAATGGGGCAGCAAGGTGGTAACCCGGTTTGTAGAATATGTGCATAAAATAGAACCAGACCTATATGGATTTAGTCGGAGAAATATCTATAATATGATAATGTTTTTTGAAGAGTATTCTTCAAAATCTTTCTTAGAAATCCTAAATAAATATTTTCCTAATTCAATTGTGCAAGCGCCTGCACAATTGAATTCAACAGAACATAATTTAAGTTCTGTAATTGTGCAAGCACCTGCACAATTGAATTCAACAGAGCGTAATTTAAGTTCTGCGATTGTGCAAGTGTACTACTCCCCAAATTTCGACCAGCGGCGTGGCAGTTTAAGGAAATTCCACCG
>CAZORI010000082.1:0-3113 GCA_964582335.1 uncultured Bacteroides sp. | reverse complement strand
CGCTCGGGACTTCCACCCGTTAGATTATGCCCATGTCGGGCGAACCAAAAAAAGCCGCGAATTCGCGGCTTTTTTTGTGCATGCTAATCATTATGGCATCAGAATTTGAATCCTGTTGAGATTACGAGCGATGAGTTGTTGTCGATAAGCTTGTTGGTGGGAGCCATATAGCCATCGAAATTGGTATAGGCGTGGAATGTGCTCTCACGGCGGCTGTACACGTAAGCGGCATCAATATACCAGCCTCCTGAGCGGTAGCCAAGGCCGAAGCTTACGTTCTGGCGATTCTTGTTGAACGTGTACGAAGCGTCGGTGCCCGATGTCAGCACTTCGATTGAGCCATTTTCAGCCTCGCTCTTCACATTGGTGGTGGTGTAGTTGTAGCCGGCGCGGACGCTTAGCTGCGGAGTCACGCGGTACTCCAGACCCAAGCGAATCGTATTGCTTGCCTTGAAATAGTTCTTGATGTCAGAGTTGAGGTATTCGTTGTTCTCGAATCCGTCGGTGTAGCCATTATAGAATGTAGGCGTCTGTATGCTCTGGTTGCCATAGCCGTCATATTGGTAGTCGGCGCTGATGATAGCGCGGCCGCCAAGCACGCCTGCCATGCCCACCATCAACTTCCAAGGCGAGCGATAATGCCAGCGGAAGTATGCGTCATCGGTGTAATCGCTGTTGGAATACGTCTGGCCTTGATAGGTGCCTGTCGACGGTGTGTAATTAAAGTCGGTGGTAGCGTCGTAGCCCTGCTCCAAGTGATACCATGTGGGCGTGTGCACAGCAAGACCAATGCGGAACTCGTTGATGGGCTTCAATATCACGCCGGCCTTCAGGTTCCAACCCGTGCCGCTGATGTATTTGCGGGTGTTGAGGTCAAAGCCGGCAGCGCCTGTGGTGATGGCATTTACGTCGGGCGTGAATATTGCCGCGTTGTCCATGCTTTCGCTATAGTACATTGTGCGCGTGTAGTTGAGGTCGGTGATTCCTACGCTCAATCCCCAGTATACGGTGTTCTCTACATTGCCGCCAACCGACATGTTGTATTCGTCGAGATAGCCTGTCTCGCGCACCTGGTAGAGCATATCGCCAGAAGTGCCGTTCTGGTAAAGGCCTTGATAAGTGGAGCTTCCTACAGGATTAATCATATACGAATTGTAGGCAAGGATGCTTAGCCAGTCGTACGACGAATCTGTGTACGGATCGTAGCTCGAAGAGAAGTCCATGCCATCGTAGGGAATTCCGTCGGAGATTGCAGCCACGTAGTTGCTGAGAGAGGTCTGCGTGCTGGCAACATAGCCGTTGTAGATGCGGTCGAACGAAGCGGTGCGTCCGTAGCTAACGCCCCAGTTGAGCGTCTTCAGAGCGCCATCGAGCACAGTAGAGCCCACATAGCCAAAGTTGTTGCAGAATGCTTTTGTCTGCGAGTTGGTGTTGGAGAATCCGGGCGTGTAAGGCTCTGTCCTAGTGTTCTGGAAATTGATGTCGAGCGTGATGCCCACTTCATTGCTGCGGTATACGCCTATGCCGGCCGGGTTTTGCCCGAGCGTCGACAAATCGCCTCCCAATGCTGTGAATGCACCGCCCATCGACATGAAGCGGGCTGTGCCCTTGAAGTCGCCTTGCGATATCTGCTGAGCATCAATCGCGCTTTGTGCCATGCTTGCCATGGGCAATCCCATGGCAAGCAGAGTGACATAATATGCTTTTCTCATAATAGTTGCTGGTGTTTGCGTTTGATTATCGAGAATGAGAGTATGCGTATGTGCTTATCGGCGTCCGCGTGAGCCTCCGCCACCACCGCCGCCGCTGTTGCCGCCTCGGCTGCCGCCGCTGTTGAAGCCGCCGCTGAATCCGCTGCTGCGGTTGCTGCTACTGCTGCTGCGATACGAATTGCTGTTGGTGGTAGAGCGTGTGCTCGTGCCTGTTTTGTTGCGGCCTCGCACGCCCGTGCCGATGCCAGAGGTGCCTGTGCTTGACGGGCGCGACGTGCTTGTGCCCATCGACTGCACCGGGCGCGTGCCCATGCCGCTGTAGCCGGGACGCGATGTGGTGGAGCCTGCACGATAGCCGCTGTAGCCGGGACGCGATGCGTTGGAGCCTGCACGATAGCCGCTGTAGCCGGGACGCGATGCGTTGCCGCTGGTTCTATAGCGCGCTGCTGAGCCGTTGCCGGAAACTACCCGGTGCGTGCCCGAGCTGCCGATGCCGGTCGACGGGCGTCCTGCCCATGCCGGGCCTCCGCCGCCCCATATCGGGCCGCCGCCCCAGCCCCAGGATGGGCCCCAGCCCCACGACCATGACGGGCCCCATGCCCATGCGGGTCCCCAGCCCCAGGCCCAGCTCGGTCCCCAGCTCGGGCCCCACCAGGGATCGTAGTATCCAAACGTCCAGTTCCAGTAGTAGCTTGGGCTGCCGAATGCCCACGACCAGCGCCAATAGGGCGAGTACCAGGGGTCGTTCTGCACGTATATGTTCACAGTTGCCGGCTCGCTGTAGTAGTAGGCCTGCAGGTCGGCATCATTGGAGCCGGCCACGATGTCGCCGTTGTGGAAGCGCTCGATGCGGCGCGTATTGGCAAAGAGGTCAAGGTTGTCGAGCGAGTCCACTGCCACAGTGTCGGCCACGAGGAATGCGCCATGGCGGTTGTATTCGTCCACGTCGCGCGTGTTGTCGGTGTACACGACATATGTGTCCGATGCGGGTATCTCCACCACAACGTTGCGAGTCGATGGCCTGGCCACCTTCTCCTTCTTTGTCGCCTTGCTGGCGTCGTAGTAGATATCGTCGTCGTAGTACCCCTGGGCTGCCACGAGTGCCGGAAGCGCCATGAGCCCGACGGCTGCAAGCAGCCGGTATGCTTTGTTTTTGTTGCTATGCATGGTGTTAATCCTCCTTTTTATTGTCTGTTTGATGTATTTGTGTTAGAGTATCTATGCTTATGATTATTGACTTCCTATACTTAGATAGCTTTTAGGGTCAAAAGTTTAACAAAGATACCAACTATATACGACATACACAAATTCGCAGCCATAAAATCCGCTCATTACTCCAATTTTTTAGGGACACCTGCAAATTTCTGTGTTTTAAAATTTCTTAGCCGAATATCAGGGACA
>CAZORI010000081.1:0-3245 GCA_964582335.1 uncultured Bacteroides sp. | reverse complement strand
CTACGCCAACGAATAAAGTCGGAGCAGCGGGTCCGCGACCTGCTGCATAAATCTTCCTCGGAGCAGCGGGTCCGCGACCTGCTGCAAGCCAAAAGCCAAATGATTTAAGGTAAAATAGATTGTTTTAGAGCTGTCATGTGTGAGGCAGCTCTATTGTTTTTTGCCCGAGAAGTAATCCCTCAGAATCCCGGCTTTGGCTGGGCCAACCACAGCTGCGAGATCATCGAGACTCGCCTCTGAGATGCGCTTCACGCTCTTAAAGTGCTGCAGCAACTGAGTCTGGGTCTTTTCGCCAATCCCCTTGATATTGTCAAGTTCGCTAATGGTCTGCGACTTGCTGCGCTTGTTGCGGTGATGTGTGATGCCGAACCGGTGCGCTTCGTCGCGCAGGTGCTGTACCACTCTCAGGCTCTCGCTACCCTTGTCGATATACAAGGGTATGCTGTCGCCTGGAAAGTATATTTCTTCAAGCCTTTTGGCGATTCCTACCACTGCGATTTTGCCTCTTAGTCCTATTTCATCGAGAGCCTCCACAGCGCTGCTGAGCTGGCCCTTCCCACCATCAACCACTATGAGCTGTGGCAAGTCGTCGGGTGCCTCAGCCATCAGCCGGGTATAACGGCGGGTTAGCACCTCCTTCATCGAGGCGAAATCGTCGGGGCCCTCCACGGTCTTTATATTGAAATGCCGATAGTCCTTCTTGCTTGGCTTGCCATCGCGGAACACCACGCACGATGCCACGGGATTGGTGCCTTGGATATTTGAATTATCAAAGCACTCAATATGCCGAGGCTGCACATCGAGATGAAAATCTGCCTTCATCCTCTCCATCAGTCGCTCGGTATGCTGCTCGGGATCGAGCTTTTCAAGATGCTTCAGATCGTCGATTTTTTTCTGCTTGGCGTTGCGCTGCGACACTTCGAGCAACTTGGCCTTGTCGCCGCGCTGAGGCACAATGAAGCTTACGCCTGACCATCCTATTTCGGGCACCACTGGCACTATCACCTCGTCATAGTCCACGCCCAAATCTTCCTGTATTTCGCGCATGGCATAAGCCAACAATTCTTGCTGACTTTCCTCCAACCGGCGCTTGTAGCGCAACGTGACGCTGCGCACCACAGCTCCATGGCGCACATGCATGTAATTGATGTAAACGTCGCGGTCATCGTCATCGATGCCGAATACATCAATCTCATCAATGGTCTGGCTTACGATTACGCTCTTGCTTTGATAATTCTCCAACAGTCGGTATTTCTCCTTCAGCTCCTGAGCTTCTTCGAATTTGAGCTGCATAGCCAACTGCTCCATCTCTGATTTGAGATAACGCATCAGCTCCTGAGTTTCACCTCGCAGAATCTGCTTGATTTTCTCGATGTAGCCATTGTATTCCTTTGGCGAGATTTTTCCTACGCAGCAGCCCTGGCACTTCTTCAAATGGTAATCCAGGCAGAGGCGCCCCTTCTTTTTATCTATGAAATCTTGATTTATGGGATGGCGGCATGAGCGCACTGGATAAAGTTCGCGGATAAGGTCCAGCACTACGCGAGCCACCCCTGTGTTGGTGTATGGGCCGTAATATCGGCTGCCATCCTTGATGCGGTGGCGAGTCATGAAAACTCTCGGATAGAACTCGCCAGTCACTGCAATCCATGGGTACGACTTGTCATCCTTGAGCAATACGTTGTAGCGCGGCTTGTACTCCTTGATCATGGAGTTCTCAAGGTTGAGTGCATCTTGCTCAGTAGGCACCACGATATAGCTCATGTCAGCGATTGCCCGCACCAGGAGGTTGGTGCGAAGCGAATCATGGACATGAGTGAAGTAGGACGATACGCGGCGCTTCAGGTTCTTGGCCTTGCCAATGTAGATCACGGTGCCGTCCTTGTCGTAGTAAGTATAGACACCCGGCGTGTCAGGCAAGATGGCAATCTTGGCCTTCAGCTCGGGCGACTTCTCATGCATCGCCATAAATTGTCTTTTAGGGAAAACAGATATTGGATTTTAAATGTTCACCCTCTTCAAGCTTAGTATTTGATGAGCGTGGTTACGTCGGCATCTGCTGGGAGTGCGGCGCGACCGTTAAGGGCAGTGAGCTCAATGATGAAGTTGATGTAGATTTTCTTGGGATTCATGCTCTTCACCAGTTCGTAGGCTGCAGCCATGGTGCCCCCGGTGGCCAGCACGTCGTCGTGGATCACCACCACGTCGTCAGGGCCAATGGCGTCGCGATGCATTTCGATCACATCGGTGCCATACTCCTTGGCATATTCCTGACGCACCACATCGGCAGGGAGTTTGCCTGGCTTGCGCGCCGGCACAAAGCCTGCTCCGAGTTCGAAGGCAAGGATCGAACCGCAGATGAATCCTCGGCTTTCGATGCCGACAACCTTGGTCACGCCCTTGTCGCGGTAGAGCTGGCTGAGATCCCACCCGATGATGTGGAGGGCGCGGGCGTCCTTGAACACGGTGGTGAGGTCGTAGAACATGATGCCCTTGCTTGGGAAGTCGGGCACCGAACGGATTTTAGATTTGATGTATTCCATATTATAGGGATTTAGTGATTTTATTATTCGGGGAAACGGGGAAGCGGGAAAACGCGATTTGTTCCACGTGGAACACGGCTAACGCCCCATCATCAGGAGCAGGATGTTGACATCGCTCGGACTGACTCCCGGGATGCGGCTGGCCTGGCCTACGGTTTCCGGCCTTATGCGCGCCAATTTCTGACGCGCCTCGGTGCTGATGGCTTGGATTGAGAGGTAATCGAGCGTTGGCGACAACCTCACGCTTTCAAGCCTGTGCAGCTTGTCGGCCACGCCTCGCTCCCGGTCAATGTAGCCCTGGTACTTCACCATGATTTCGGAAGCCTCAACAATCTCCTCGCGTCGATTGGCCGGAATCTCCATGCACAGTTCGGCGAGTTCACAGAATCTTTCGCGCAGGTCAGCCATGGAGATAGTCGGACGCGTTAGCAAGTCGTGGAGCCTTACCCCCTGGCGCAGCGGGGCGCTGCCGCGTTCTTCAAGCCATGCATTGGTATCAGGCGTGGGCTTTGCCGGGAACTCCTTTAGGAAGTCCACGATGCGGTCGCGCCATCGGCGCTTCTCCTCCATCAGGGCCAAGCGTTCGTCGGTAGCCAGTCCGATCGAGTGGCCCAGGGGAGTGAGGCGCATGTCGGCATCGTCCTGGCGCAGAAGGATGCGGTATTCGGCGCGCGAGGTGAACATGCGGTAGGGTTCGTCAAC
>CAZORI010000080.1:0-3890 GCA_964582335.1 uncultured Bacteroides sp. | reverse complement strand
CTTATAAATCTTATAAATCTTATATGACCACCAAGCCAATCGACGAACTCACATACGAAGAGGCGCTGGCCGAGCTCGAGCAGATACTGCGCAACATGCAGAGCGACCAATGCGGCATCGACAAGCTCGCCGCCATGACGAGCCGCGCCACCGAACTATTAGGCGCGTGCCGCAGCAGGCTCACAACCACAGAGGACGAACTGCGCCAGATTCTGGCCAAACTCGAAGCCGAATGACCGACGAGCATAACTTAGTGCACATAGCCGACCTCGAGCACCTGCGCGACCTTTGCGACAGATATGCGCGCATGGGCGACCAATACGTCTACTGCCACTTCGCCACCAGCGGACACACCACCTCGGACACCGGACGAGGCCGCCGATTCTCGGGAATCACATTGATGATTGTGGACCGCGGACAGCTCGAGGGCGAAATCGACGACCGCCCATTCGTGATGGGCCCCGGCTCGATTATGGTGGTGGGACGCTGGAACTCGCTCGTGCTTGCCCACCGCAAGCCAAAGGAGATTGAGGGCCACCTGCTGTTCGTGTCGTCGCAATTCCTGCAAGACGTCGACATCGACCTCAACGCCGTGAACATGCACGGGCTGCTCGACGACCGCGCCAACCCCGTAGCCGACAACCTGCCCGAAAACGAGCTAGGACTGCTGCGCGATGCTCTTTCGGGCCTCTATCGCGTGGCCCGCGAGGAGGCGCAAGGCGTGTACACGCGCAACATGAGCCGCTCGCTGGTGCAGCTGCTGATATACACATTGCTGCAGATACGCGAAACGCGCACCGCGAGTGCGCGGCGCGACGGCATACCGTCGAGGCAGGTGACCTACGCCCAGGAATTCATGCGCCTATTGGGCATACACCACACCCACAGCCGCGACGTGGGCTTCTACGCCGACAAGCTGCACATCTCGCCCAAATACCTCTCGCACCTGGTGAAGCAGCACACCGGCAAGTCGGCCGGCGAGTGGATAGGCGAGTACGTGGCACGCGAGGCCAAGAACATGCTGCGCTATAGCAACAAGAACGTGCAGCAGGTGGCCTATGCCCTAAATTTCTCCACGCAGTCGGCTTTTGGCAAATTTTTCAAGCACGTAACGGGCATGTCGCCCACCGAATATCAAAAAAGTTGAACAAAAATAGAGCAAAAATTAAAAAATCGCATATAATTTCACATAAGATTTTGGTAATTAGCAAAAATAATTATTAACTTTGCAAAGATAAAAATGTCCTCGCTCATAAATGGGCTCCTTTCACGTATCAACTAAAGCTATAAGCCTAAACAATAATCAATTAATATTCATAAGCTCAACTATTTTTACATCATGAACTACAAATTTGGTTTAGTCGCCATGTTGGGCGCAACTATGATGTTAAGCTCTTGCGGCAAAAAACTGAGTGACTTCAGTGCAGAGTACTTCAACACCAACCCCAACCCTCTTGAAGTAGTGGGAGAGAAGGTGCCCGCCACCGTTACCGGACGCGTGCCCGCAAAGTTCTTCAAGAAGAACGCAGAGGTTACAGTCACCCCTTACCTCGTGTTTGATGGCCAGGAAGTGGCTTCGCAGCCCTATGCGTTCCAAGGCGAGAACGTTCGCGGCAATGCTCCCGTGATTAGCTACGACAACGGCGGAACAGTCACAATCCCCGTATCGTTCCAGTACCAGCCCGAAATGGCACAGAGCGTGCTTGAGCTCGCATTCGACGTGCGCCAGGGCAGCAAGCAGTACACCCTTCCCCGCGTGCCCGTGGCTACCGGCGTAATAGGCACAGCCTACCTTGCTGACGTGGCTACAGTTAGCCCCGCCGAAAGCACCGACAAATTCCAGCGCATCATCAACGAGCAGTACGCTGCCGACATCATGTTCCTCATCAACGTGGCCAACATCCGCGCCAACCAGCTCAACACCAACGCTATGGAAGAGCTCTGGAAAGAAGTTGAGGCAACAAGCAACCTCGACAACCGCGTGCTGAAGGAAGTGAACATCGAATCATACGCTTCGCCCGACGGTAGCTACGACTTCAACTACAAGCTCGCTCAGAACCGCGAAAAGAACACCGACGAATACGTGCGCAAGCAGCTGCAGCAGGCTAAGATCACCGAATTCGGCAATCTTACCTCACAGTTCACCGCTGAGGACTGGGAAGGCTTCAAGGCCCTGGTGCAGAACAGCAACATCCAGGACAAAGAGCTTATCCTCAACGTGCTCACAATGTACAAGGATCCCGAAGAGCGCGAGCAGCAGCTCCGCTACCTGGCTTCTGTGTTTGAGCAGCTCGCCGACCAAATCCTGCCCCAGCTCCGCTACTCGCGCATCAACGCTTCGATCGATGTGATCGGCAAGAGCGACGAAGAGCTACTCTCGCTGGCTAAGACCAACCCCGCATCGCTCAACGTAGAAGAACTGCTGTACGCAGCCACCCTCACAAGCGACCTGAACACCAAGAAGCAAATCTACACCGCTGCTACTCAGGCTTACCCCAACGACTACCGCACATGGAACAACCTTGGCGCTGTCGACTATGAGCTTGGCGACTACGCAGGTGCCCAGAACGCCCTCACAAAGGCTAACTCGATACAGAAGAGCCCCGAGGCTAACATGAACCTCGCTCTTCTCGACATGCTGAACGGCAACTACAACGACGCTAAATCGCTCCTCGGCCAAGCCGGCGGCGTGAACGAGCTCAACGAGGCTCTCGGCACATACTATCTGAAGATGGGCGACAACGCTGCCGCTGCCAACGCATTCGGCGACGCTAAGAGCAACAACGCTGCTCTGGCTCAGATCCTGAACAAGGACTACAGCAAGGCTCGCAACACCCTCCAGGCCATCAACTCGCCCGATGCCACCACCTACTACCTGCAGGCAGTGCTTGGCGCTCGCACCAACAACGAGAGCATGGCCCTCACCGCCCTGAAGAAGGCTGTTGAACTGGATCCCGCCATGGCTGCAAAGGCTGCCAACGACTTGGAATTCTCGAACATCAACCTTTCGAGCCTCGGTATCTAATCTTGACAGAAATTAAGTGAAATACCTACCGGTTTCGGCGCGCAAGCGTCCGAAACCGGTGTTTTTTTTGCAAGAGTTGCAAAAAAACACCAAAAGGGCAGAATATTTGGCATATTGGCCAAATATTCTGTGAAATGAATGTAGGTTAATTGAAAATTAATCGTTAATTTTGCACGTGAAAAAGTGCACCGCGCTCTACGTGCAAAAACGACAAAACGACAAAAACGCATAACCCTTAACATAAAACAATAACTATGACAAAAATTGGTATCAATGGCTTTGGCCGCATCGGACGTTTCGTGTTCCGTGCTTCGACCAAGCGTGACGATGTGGAAGTTGTAGCAATCAACGACCTCCTTCCTGTTGACTACATGGCTTACATGCTGAAGTATGACACAATGCACGGCCACTTCGATGGCACAGTTGACTATGACATGGAGAAGAGCCTCCTCATCGTCAATGGCAAGGCTATCCGTGTTACCGCATGCAAGAACCCCGCAGAAATCGCTTGGGGCGCTGTGGGCGCAGAATACGTTGTTGAGTCGACTGGTCTGTTCCTGACAAAGGAGAAGGCTCAGGGCCACATCGACGCTGGCGCAAAGTATGTGGTTATGTCGGCTCCCTCGAAGGACGACACCCCCATGTTCGTATGCGGCGTTAACGAGAAGACATACGTTGCTGGCACACAGTTCGTGTCGAACGCTTCTTGCACCACCAACTGCTTGGCTCCCATCGCTAAGGTGCTCAACGACAAATTCGGCATCGTAGAAGGCCTGATGACCACAGTGCACTCGACCACAGCTACACAGAAGACTGTTGACGGTCCCTCGATGAAGGACTGGCGCGGCGGCCGTGCTGCTTCGGG
>CAZORI010000079.1:0-4826 GCA_964582335.1 uncultured Bacteroides sp. | reverse complement strand
CCTGTGAGATTGCATCTCTCCAGAATTTTGTCCTGCCATGAAGTTTACTCAGTTGTTCGATACATTTCCAGTATAAGGTGATCGTTTACATACAGGAGCAGACCTGCTATCTCGGACACCACGTTTCTCTGCATCACAAGGGAGTCAGCCTCAAAGAATCTCCTTTCGGCTAACCATACAACAAAATATTTTTCCCTCGTTTTGTAAACGCAAAACCTCACGATACTCTTTTGCATTTTCCTTAAATTTTTCGTACTTTAACGGTGTGATTGAATTTATTGACAGAAATGCCCTCAAATCTATCTAATGACAAGCGCCCTCCAATGCACGAAAGGGGAAATCTCCTCCGCGACCTTCACGCCTCTGCGTGAAAAAAATTTTGGCAATTGCGGCGGCTATCTCCTTCAATGGGAGCAGCTCATATATGTGGCCAAGCTCGCTCTGACGGAAGCCCTCGCGATATTTTTTCATAAAATCGAACTCTGTCAGAGGCAAAGTCGGTTGAATCTCGGATATTTTTTGTAACTTCACGATAGAAAATTTTTAATATTTCCCCCGAATTAACCCGTGATGGGCCTATCGGGGGTTTTGTGTAAAGTTACGAATAATTTATGAGATTGACAAATAATTAGTTAACTATTTTCTGAATATCCCTACTTAAGTGTTTCTATCGGAGCGAAGAATGGTATTGCACTGTATCGGCCCTGCAAATATCCTTTTTTGCACATTCTCACGCGGTTTGTATTCAGCGAGAGAAACAAGTTTTTGAGGCTCCCTCTCTATCTTTTTCCACAAACCATACTTCATCGGCCCGAATCAAGTCAAGATTCAGAAGATTGCATTCGTGTGTTGAAATGATAAGTTGAGTGTCGCGATCGGCTGAAAGGCCATGCAGATAGCACTCTATCAGTTTCTGAGAAAGGAGCGGGTGCATACTGCGGTCAAGTTCGTCAATAAGATAATCCGTTTCGCTTTGGCTTAAATCTATCAACATCGAAATGAAATCAAGCAGACGGATAGAGCCGTCAGACTCCTCATCCATCTCAAATACGACCTCATCGTTTGAATTATTTTTATGGACTGCCTTTTGCTTGAATATGGAGTATGTGCCATCTTCCTTGAAATCAAAGAAGAAACATTCGTTGCTCTCCGGCGCAGCCACCAATGTGGTGCGACCGGGAGTCGCGCTGCTTATAACTTTTTCAAGCAGGTTGTCCGGCAGATTGGTTTCTTCTTTTGATTGAATGGGGAATCGGCGGATGTCAACAATCCCGGTGTTGAAATATTGAAGCAATCGGCGTGTTGACCCGTGAAATTTCTCATCCTGCTCGGCATTGAACGATAATCCACGGAAACGTGTTCCAGGAAATATTATCTTCAATCCGTTGGCAAACCAGTTATAGGCGGCCTTTATAAGGCAAAGACCTTTGCCATTGCGCTCCATGTATTCCGACAAGAAACTCTTTTTAGCCGGCGTACCTTCTCCTAAAAAATTAACAAACTGCACGGCAAAGGAATCCCCTTGAATGTCACCATATTCAAATTTGTTGCCGTTCAAATCTGTCTTGCGAGCAAAGCCGAAATGTCATCTCGTTTTTGGGCACGGCTCACATGTGCCGGATGCAAAGAACCCTTCCCGGCCACGAAGCTGACCGATGTCTCTTCCTTAAAGGAGTAAATATTTTCAAATGTTGCTCTTAGTATCATTGTCGTATCTTTACGATTACAACGAAAATTACGACAAATCTTCCGATTATACAAATAATAAATCATCCACATAAGTTTCGGACGCCAAACAATGAGTCCTTAACTTTACAATGCAAATATGCATACTAATATGCGAATAACAAAAAATCGGCTTAATGACAATAGTGATTCCTATTTTATTGACTTGCTTACAGATGATGTGCCATCGCAATACACAGTGCGAATTATGGTAACACCTGCCTCCAACGGTGCGCTTATACGCTGGCCTTGCAAATTGTAATACTCAACCGACTTCACACTCTTTAATGATGTAGCGTCATACAACGATCCAGTACCACTCGTCGAGCCCGACATTGATTGCGCCACCTCATCGGCCGAAATCGCATAGTTATATATTCTCAAGTCGTCGATAAGCCCGTCGAAAAGCGGATCAGCAATGTATTGGCTGCGACCAATATAATTTAACACCGGCTTATAGTCGGACGGTCGGAGATTAACCTGCGAAGCGGGTACATCGGCCACAACTGTGCCATTTATATACAGCCTTACGGCATCGGAGCCTAAAGTAGCTGCTATGTGTGTCCATTCCCCCTCTGGCAATTTGTCTGTTTCAATGATTTGCTCATCACCTCCATCCTTTTGCACCAATCGCATTTGCGAGCCGTTGCTAGGTGTCAAGAATAAATATTGGCCCTCACCATTTCCAAAGTCAAATATTCGCTGCCACGCTGAGCCGCCATTCCATTTCACCCAAGCAGCAATTGACAATTCGGGTTGCTGTCCCAGAGAATAAGGGAGCTTTATGAAATTGTCTTCGCCGTTAAACTTTAGTGATTTCGCGCCAATTTTTCCTGAGACATATGTAATTTCTCCGTGCATTTGTGGTGTGAAACCATTTGACGTCATATCGTCCATCGTATCCTCGAATGTATAATGAGCCAACAGCGAAGGCTTGCCAGTAGGAGTTGCCTCTACGCTTTCCGTGCTTAACGAACGGTTCAATGAGTAATCCATGGCAGCCACTTTATACTTGTAGCGCTCACCCGGAAGCACAGTGTTGTCGATAAACTTACTGCCTTTTATGTTCCGACCTATTGTGTTGTAATCATCTATCTCTCCTTCTGATCTCATTATCACATATCCTTCAACATCTGTTTCAGGCGAAGCCGTCCATTCCAGCACCACCGTTCCAGAGGCGGCTGAGGCACGCAAATCAGTGGGAGCAGACGGGGCGTCGGTTTCACATGTAGCATCCACAGGCAGAAGTCTCCATTTCTGACGCGGGTCGTCGGCATATTCAGCTTGTTGTATCCTTGCATTTTCAGCCATTGAGCCATCGGTCACCTCAAGGCATAGAGTGCTATGTCGGCTGCGTATGTGGAAATAGCCATCGCCGTCATATTCAAAATACCATTGTTGATTTGCCCCTTTATCGTGGGAATAGGTGATAATGCGAGTAGGATCGAGCGACCAGTCGAGAACATCCATCGACATACCGTCGCGCGCTGATGTTATGAAATAATAACTGAAATCGCCAACAATGTCGTTTGGCACCGGTTCCACTACCCACTTTTGCCAAGCAAGCGTAGGCAAATGCGTTTGCTGCACAATGTCCGTGACAAGAGCTGTTGACCCGTCTCTTATGCCAATCACCTTAAGCGTGGCTTGGTTCATTATGGCATAGGTACCGTTGATGGCCGGCGCCACGTCTTCTCCCCACGTCACATTCACCATGCCCTCGGCATTAGTCTGGCCATTTTGATAGCCGTATCCTCCAGGCATGCTCATGATAAACTCGCGTGTCGGTCCATGTCCATCAAAGTAAACATCGCGGGCTGTAGAAACGAAGCGATAAGTACATGGCTGCGCCTGACGTTCTGACGACCCCACGAATCCATTCACTTCCCCCGTGAGATTACGATACACTGAAGCCGCAGTCCAGCGCGTGCGATTCTCAGCATATGCAAGTCGCTTCCCAAATGTGGCACGGCAAAATTCGCCCCGGGTCCTTTCGGCGCTTCCCCACCATACACCGGTTTGCATTCCGTATTCCGAGCCTACCATGGCCTCCATCACATTGTGGAGTTCATCTGCAGTGGCGTATTTTCCGTCGGCCACTACTTCACTAAAGAAATCGGCATAATGGTCGAAATCACCGGCCAATTGATGAGTGTTGCCTTCATCGAGGTAATCCCTCAAATAATCATACCACTCATAGGCTACATCGCAATTGAGCGTATTGCCGCCGCTGAGGCGTATATCTTCAAATCTTGGATACAGCGTTGTGTCTTTAAGCAATTTCACTATATTCAAGAAATCCTCCTTAGTGCCCTGTCCCCACCCATAATCAGGCTCATTGAATGGTGACGCGCTCACCACTTTATAGCCTCTGCTTGTCACTGCAGCAGCCGTAGCATCAATCAAATCGGCCCATGATGTGGGGTTAGATTTATAAGCGCTTGGAAGACTGCTTCCATCTCCGGGATCACAGTTGAGCATGATATCTACAGGATGGCCAACAAGGTCGACTATATCCATACGCTCGTTTAAGTTCGAGAGAAGTGTATAAGGCAGAGCACCGGGTGTGACTATTGTCTGCCAAGGCTGGAATGAAACTCTGGCCACAGTTACGTTAGAAGCTCCGATATACCTGCACCCTCTAATCATATTATCAATGCTCGGCCATGCAGTGTCGAGCCCCCATGCCACAGGCTTAGCTTCACCCTCTTGGTAAATGTCGAAAAAAACATCGGTATGTGGTATGCTTATAGCTGCATGGCTGTCGAACGCCGTTGGCACCGATGATTGCGCCATCACGCTTACAGCGAGTGATGAAAACACACAAGGAATAATGTAGTGAATCAGTTTCATGGATTTTACAGTGTATCTACAATGTATATCTACAAGATATCAAGTGACAAATTGGCATTAGGCTTTAAATTTGCGTCTAATTTACAAAACTTTCACTTCACCTCCAAATTTATTTCTGCATTTATGAATTATTTTTTGACAACATGATTGTTTTTATTGCTAAATTTGAGGCGCATATATCTATAACCAAAATACTAGGGTGTTCAGTTTGATGTTCCTAAAAAAGGACATACAAAACACCATTTTTA
>CAZORI010000078.1:0-5526 GCA_964582335.1 uncultured Bacteroides sp. | reverse complement strand
CTAAACTGACGTAGGAGCAATCCTACCACGAGTTCGAATCTCGTCCTCTCCGCACGACAAAGCCAAGCGCATGCTTGGCTTTGTGTTTTTTTGTTGGTTGGCGCTTTTTTTGTATATTTGCGTATTGAAAATTTTCTAACCGTTTTTTATTGACACTTACCATGAGCATCCTGAAACCTGGCATCAAGGCCGGACTGTGCAGCGACCACGCCGGTTACGAGCTGAAATGCATCATCGAGGGCTACCTCGACTCGCAGCACATCGAATACGTCGACTACGGCACGCACAGCGCCGAAAGCTGCGACTATGCCGACTATGCCCACCCCTGCGCCCTGGCCGTGGAGGCTGGCGAGGTCTACCCCGGCATAGCCATGTGCGGCAGCGGCAACGGCATAGCCATGACACTCAACAAGCACCAGGGCATACGCGCCGCACTGTGCTGGACGCCCGAGCTGGCACGCCTGGCACGCGCCCACAACAACGCCAACGTGCTGGTAATGCCCGCCCGCTTCATCGAGCCTGAGGTGGCCATCGCCATCCTCGAAACATTCCTCAACACCGAATTTGAGGGCGGACGCCACCAACGCCGCATCGACAAGATGCCTCTGAAATAATCAGAGCACCGCAAAAGTGGGATATTAGGCAGCCCGCAAAACAATACGGGCTGCCTAAATGTTGATATTTGTGAAGGATGTGACGTTTATTTTGATTTTACACAACAAAACAATATCAACATGAAAGGTAAATTATTTGCATTATCAATGCTGGCAATTGCGACCTTAGCGCTTCCCGCAAAGTCGCACGCCTGCTCACGCGTTTTATATGTAGGAGACACCACAGTCACCAATTCGGCTGAGGTGCTCCGCATAATTGGCCGATCGCTCGACTGGTCAACGCCTATCCCCACCAACATTTTCGTGTACCCGCGCGGCTTGAAGAAGCAGAGCAACAAGGATGGCAAGATGAAGCATTGGACATCGAAATACGGCGCAGTCTACGCCGTGAGCTACAATGCCGGAATCACCGAGGGAATGAACGAAAAAGGCCTGGTGGTGAGCGGACTATTCTGCCGACAGACTATCTACAACAGCGAAGCGCAAGAAAATGAGGACGTGGTGTCGCTGGCCGTGCTCCCCGCTTGGCTGCTCGACAACTGCGCCAACACACAAGAGGTGGTGGACCTGGTGCGCGGTCAGCACTTCAAGATTGCCGGAGCCACTTTCGACGGTGGCACCGTGTCGACGCTCCACTGGGGCATTACTGACCCCACCGGCGCAAGCGCAATCCTAGAGTTCCAGAACGGACACCTCAACATCTACGAGGGCCAGGACATGCTTGTGCTCACCAATGAGCCCTCCTACCCCGACATGCTGGCTATAAATGAATACTGGAAGGGCATCGGCGGACAGAACATGCTGCCTGGCGGCGTGCGCAGCAGCGACCGCTTCGTGCGCGCCGACTTCTTCGACGACAGCGTGGAGCGCACCAACGACCAAGCCGAAGGCTTGTCAATAATCCGCAGCATCCTGGCCAATGTGTCGGTGCCATATAAATATGTGCGAGGCGACAAGAACTTGAGCCAGACGCAATGGCGCAGCTTCTCCGACATGCGCGACCGCCGCTACTATTTCCAGAATGTAACCGACTTGGGCCTCTACTACGTCGACCTCACCGAGTGCGACCTCAGCGAAGGCGCTCCTGTGCTCTACCTCGACACGTCGAAGGCTACCTACCTGGTGGGCGATATCACCAGCCAGATGGTGCACAGCGACCCATTCACGCCCATGTACTGATTCCCCTGCAAGAATTTCTTAATCTGCTCTATACATTGTGCAAGAGGCGCCGCTCCACGCTTGGGGTCGGCGCCTCCGCATGTGTCGGCACTTGCCGCTAGCGTCACTTGCGCTCCTTGCGCTTTTCGAGCTGGCGCTCCAGTGCATCGATGCACAGGTCAACGGCCTCCTCGAATGTGTCAGCCACCTTGTCGGCCACAAGCTCTTCGTGCACGGGCGCATTCACCTTTATCACGGCTTCCTTGTTCATCGCCGTTTCGGGTTTTACCACCTTAAGGGTTACGTCTACTGTTGATATGGCTGTGTTGTGGCGAGCCAGACGCTCTGCTTTCTTCTGGATGAAGGCTTCGAGGCGCGATGTGGCGTCGAAGTGGATGGCTTGGATTCTAACTTCCATGGTGTCCTCCTTGTTTTTGCGCACGTGGATGTGCTTGTTTGTAATTCTGTTTCAATTCGCTTAGAGATATATGCGTGTATATCTGTGTAGTTTCCAGTGATTGGTGCCCCAGCAGCTCTTTCACGCTGTTCAGGTCGGCGCCGGCGTTGAGCATGTCGGTGGCAAACGAGTGGCGAAGCACGTGGGGCGTGCGCTTGGCCACGCTCACGCGCCCATCGAGAGCCTCGTGCACCACCCTGAGCACCGTGCGGTAGCTGATGCCCAGGCGCGTGCGCGGGTCCACCAGGAAGCAGGGCGTAAGCACTGCCTGCACCTGGTCGGCCAGCAACCGCCGGTAATCGTCGATGAGCGCGCTCAGCTGCTCGCCGAAGGGCACGATGCGCTCTTTGTTGCGCTTGCCTATCACCCTCAGCTGTCGAGCCTGAGCATCTACGTTGGCGTCGAGCAAGTCGGCCAGCTCAGAGGCGCGAAGCCCTGTCTGGTAGAGCATCTCCACCATCAGGTGGTCGCGCACGCTCACGAAGTCGTCGCTGTCGTATGGCGCGTCGAGCACGCGCGCCGTCTGCTCAGCCGGGATGGCCGTGGGCAGCGCCTTCTTGGGGCGAGCCAGCTGCAGGTCGGCGGCGGGATTGCACGGCAAGCCGTGGCGCTTGATCATGTAGCGGAAGAAGCTGTTGAGGGCCGACACTTTTCGCTTGATCGATCGTGCCGAGTTGCCTTTTTGGCTCAGATGCGCCACCCATTGGCGCACGTCGGCCGTGGCGATGTCGGCCACCACCAGCTCATAGCGGCCGTTGCTCGTCGCGAAGTCCACCCACTCTTGCATGTCGGCTGCGTATGCCGCCACTGTGAGCGGGGCCAGCGCCTGTTCGCATTTGATGAAGGTGATATATTCAGCGACGATGTTGCTCATCAATTTTTGTTTTATAAAGTAATACTCAAAATTACGGACAAAAGTTCATAATTCCAAATTGATTTGCTCTTTTTTTGCAAAATTGCAAAATTCGGCGCCTCGCTTGTCACTCGCATAACAGAAAATTCACCCCTATCAACAAAAAAAGTTGGCCAAACCACTTGACAATTCAAAAATAATGCGTACCTTTGCAACACCATAACGAAAGATGCCCAGGTGGCGGAATGGTAGACGCGCTCGTTTCAGGTGCGAGTGCTGCGAGGCGTGCAGGTTCGAGTCCTGTTCTGGGCACCCATTTCAATCGCAAGTAGTTAATTTTCAACTACTTGCGATTTTTGCATTCAGTCCGTGTCAACCGCATGTCAACCGACCTCAATTTTACCATAATATATTCCTAAAAGTTGACATTTATGACTTCTTTTGGGAATAAATCGGATGCATTCCCACGTCTCATTGTCTTTCTTGGCGAGGGTTCAATTTCGCCAAACCTATTTCATAAGCGTTCAGGGCGGTAATGATGCAGACGCCAGCCATTACAATCCATGCGACAAAACTGAAGTCAATGGTAATTACACTGGTTTGCAATCGAGGAATAGAGATGTTGAAAGTTGATACCCAGTCGCCAATCAATGGGAATAGCAGGGTAAGAATCACACCCGTTATGAAGCCACTGACGGCTGCAATTACCACGGCTAATCTGTTGCTCTTTTTAAGTGCAATATTATGTTGTTTGACAATCTCAGCGGCATCCATATTCTTTTTCAGTTGGTTCATAAACTGAAAAGATGATGAAAGTTCCGGCTCAAAATTGTCGAATAGGCTTCTTATTTTATCGTCTTCCATAATTAGATGCGTTATGAGTTTGACAATAATCCTCGGAGATGGTTGCGACCTCGCGAAAGATGCTGCTTGACTGCATCTTGTGACGTTTCTTCAATCTCGGCAATCTCCTTTATGGAATAACCCTCCATGTAGAACAACAAGACTGAAGTTCTTTCTCTGCCGGGTAGTCGGTTCAATGCCGAATACAGTTCTTGATAGCGGAATTGTGAGTCGGTGGTTTCTCCCGACATTACATTCCGTGCTTCATCGTAATCGGCATATGCCTTTTCGGAACGTCTATGATTGGTAAACGTGTTATAGCCGATCCTGAAAATCCAAGCATTGAATTTTTCGGTATTATTAAAACTGTCACAAGAGAGATATGCTTTGAGGTAAGCATCTTGTGCAATATCATCAGCGAGCGAACTATCTCCGCAGCAAAGGGCCACAAGAAAGCGCCGAAACGCTTTCTGTGTGCCCTCTACATGGTTTATGAACTGCTCGCGAGTCATTGCTTAGTTTTCTTCTATTGTGTCTGAAACCTGGTTGCGAGTAACTTTCCATACAATCAGATAGCTGATACCAATGGCGAGTGAAATTCCGCCGAATATGAAAGGAACGGTAACGGTGTCTTCGCTGAAGTCAGACCCAGTGGCAAGGTTTACTATGCCAACGATTGCGAGAGCCACTCCGATTAGCGAATACATGCATCCGCGAAGGAGCCGCCCATTGAGGATTTCGCGAGCGGTCTTCTGAGATTTTTTCAGCGACTCGATGAGCTTGTCGGTGTCGACATCCTTGTTGGCTTCGATAGCCTTGATGATGATTTGTGTGCGCTTGTTCTCTGCATTCATCTTGGAGAGAGAAATGATTAACACGATCGCTACGGGGAGAACCACGCAAACGAAGATGGGAATGAGTGTTGATGTCATGATTATATGTTTTTAAATTGTTTTTAATGTTGTTGTCTTTGAGACATCTCGTATGTAAGACACATCTCGGAGTACAAAGGTGACATCAACACTGAATTTTTTTAGTTCAAGCCGAAATAAATGATGATTCCCAATTGAATCTGTTGGTGCAAAGTTAATCAAAATTTTTATTGACTATGACACGACTCTAAAAATACTGAATTTTAACGATTTCTGCATCAGAACACTTCATCTTTTTTGCCCTTGATGATTGCGTCTATCTCATCGACGATTTCATCGGATGGAAGCTGCAATAAAAAGTCAGTCCGAAGAACAACGCTCAAGCCGGTCTGACACAAGGGAGTACTTCATTGTTCTATTGCCATTCCTTCGTCATTGCCCGTGAGGAACTCAATATCCGTCAGCGATGTAATCTTGTCCACATACGAAAGGCTGTCGAGCAACTCATTCGACAACGCACGCAGCGTCTCTAAGTTCTCTTTCGTGAAATGGTCGCCGCACCGCGTCAGCACGCCAACGAAATAGTCGTTGCCGAAGTGCGCTTTGAATTCGTCTGTCTTCACCAGCATCGGGTCGCCCTCGATGAAATAGTCGTCGAATGAGGTCTGCACCACCATCCGTCTTACTCCCATTACCGACAGTACGATGACTGCCGCAAATGCTGCAAGC
>CAZORI010000077.1:0-5552 GCA_964582335.1 uncultured Bacteroides sp. | reverse complement strand
CGCTCCGGGGCAAGCTAACCACTATGTTCACAGGTTGTGAGGATGATGAGTTGAACGATGTTTATGACTCATATTCAAAGGAAATAGACAAAGCAGATGAATAAGTTGCGCGATAAATGCCACGGCTCATACGCGATTATGTTCTGAACTCAGAGGGAATATAGCCAAGATCAGATTCACGAGCGGCGACAATGCAGCCGAGCAAGAATTCATGCCTGCGCGCAGCCAGGATCGTTGTCCGTATTGCGGCATTGCGCTAAACGAAGATGGTGTATGCCCAAAATGCGGCTATAAAAAGAAATAAACTCAAAAATATACAACAAACAGCCCCAAACCACGCTAAGCGGTTGGGGCTGTTTGCATTGAGTAGCGTTATGCGTACATGTTTACGATGGCCTCGTAGAGCTCTTGCTTGCCGGAGGTCTGCGCCGGCTCGTTCACCTTCTTGCCGATTTCGGCGAGCTGCTCAAGGGTAAGCTTGCCATCCTCGAATGCCTTTCCTTCGCCGCCGTCGAACGATGCGTAGCGGTCGGCGAGCATCTTCTTGTAGGGCGACTTCTCCAGCACGTCGGCTGCGCTCAGCAGGGCGCGCGCCATGGCATCCATGCCGGCGATGTGGGCGATGAAGATGTCCTCAAGGTCGGTGGAGTTGCGGCGCGTCTTGGCGTCGAAGTTTGTGCCGCCGTTGCCGAGGCCGCCGTTGCGGATAATCTGCATCATGGCCTGGGTGAGCTCATAGTTGTCGATGGGGAACTGGTCGGTGTCCCAGCCGTTCTGGTAGTCGCCACGGTTGGCGTCGATTGAGCCGAGCATTCCGTTGTCGACAGCCACCGCGAGCTCGTGCTCGAAAGTGTGGCCCGCGAGCGTGGCGTGGTTCACCTCGATGTTCACCTTGAAGTCCTTGTCGAGGCCATGAGCCTTGAGGAAACCGATAACGGTTTCGGTGTCAACGTCATACTGGTGCTTGCTTGGCTCCATCGGCTTAGGCTCGATGAGGAATGTGCCTTTGAAGCCCTTGCCGCGTGCGTAGTCGCGCGCCATGGTGAGAATCATTGCGAGGTGCTCTTTCTCGCGCTTCTGGTCGGTGTTGAGCAGGCTCATGTAGCCCTCGCGACCGCCCCAAAACACGTAGTTGCTGCCGCCAAGCTCGATTGTTGCATCGATGGCGTTCTTGATTTGCACAGCGGCGCGGGCCACAACGTCGAAGTCGGGGTTGGTGGCTGCTCCGTTCATGTAGCGGGCGTTGCCGAACACGTTGGCCGTGCCCCAAAGGTTCTTGATGTTTGTGCCCTGCATCTTTTCCTTGATGTAAGCCACGATAGCCTTCAGGTTTGCTTCATACTCCTCTACGGTTGCGCCCTCGTCGATGAGGTCAACGTCGTGGAAGCAGAAATACTCGATGCCGAGCTTGTCCATAATCTCGAAGCCTGCGTCGGCCTTGTTCTTTGCGCGCTCGAGAGCTGTCTCGCCGACGTTCCAGGGGAATTTCTTTGTGCCGCCGCCGAACTGGTCGCCGCCCTCTGCGCAGAGAGTGTGCCACCATGCCATGGCGAACTTCAGCCATTCTTTCATCGGTTTGCCGAGAACTACTCTTTCAGCGTCGTAGTAACGGTAGGCGAGGGGATTGTAGCTTGATGTGCCCTCAAATTTGATCTTTCCTATTGAAGGAAAATACTCTTTCTGTGCCATTTATTATAGTTTTTGATTTTTAGTTTTTGGTTATGTGTTTTTGGTTAATGTTTCTTTCCATCGGGCGTATGCCTCAAGATAGGGGGCGCGGTCGGCTGCGGGGTGAATCTCGTCGAGTTTCACGAGCGATGCGAAAGCCTCATTGTTGTCCTCATATAATCCGGCTCCGATTCCGGCTCCCTTGGCTGCGCCCACAGCACCGTCGGTGTCGAAGAGGTCGATGGTGGCTCCGGACACTGATGCCAGCGTGTCGCGGAACACCGGGCTGAGGAACATATTCGCCCTACCGGCATGTATCTTCTTGATCTCCATGCCAATCCCCTCCATAATCTCCATGCCGTACATGAAGGAGAACACGATGCCCTCCTGCGCTGCGCGAAGCAGGTGCGTGCGGTTGTGGATGTTGAAGTTTATGCCATGAATCGAGCATCCAATCTCCTTATTCTCCAGGACACGCTCCGCGCCGTTTCCGAATGGAAGGATAGTCACGCCTGCGCTTCCGACGGGAGCCTGCGCGGCAAGCTCGTTCATCTCATTGTAGGAACAGCCGTCTGGGGCGATGTTGCGCTTGCACCATGAGTTGAGGATGCCGGTGCCATTGATGCAAGTCATAACGCCTATTCGAGTCTGCGATGCTGAATGGTTGACGTGGGCAAAGTTGTTTACCCTCGACTGCGGGTCATAGTCGACTGTGCCGTTGATGCCGTACACCGCGCCCGACGTTCCGGCTGTGGATGCCACCTCTCCCGGGTTGAACACGTTAAGGGAAAGGGCATTGTTTGGCTGGTCGCCGGCACGGTATGTGATGGGCGTGCCCTCGGCAAGCCCCAATTCGGAGACCGCCTTGGCCGTCAGGCGGCCTTGGTCGCTGAAGGTAGGCACGACCTCCGGAAGGAGGTCCATATCATAGCCGTAATAGTCCATGAGGAACTTTGCAGGCCCATTCTCGGCGAAATCCCACAGCATATATTCCGACAGGCCCTCGGGAGTGGTGCAGAGTCTGCCGGTCATCTTCCAGGCCACATAGTCGGCAGGGAGCATAATCTTGTAGATTTTGCTGAAGAGCTCGGGCTCGTTCTCCTTCACCCACTGCAGCTTTGCGGCAGTGAAGTTGCCGGGAGAGTTGAGCAGATGGCTGAGGCATTGGTCAGCGCCCAGTTCTCTGAAAGCCTTCTCGCCGTAAGGCACGCCGCGCGAGTCGCACCATATTATGGAGTCGCGCAGCGGCTTGAAGTCCTTGTCTACGCACACCAGTCCGTGCATTTGGTAGGAGAATCCGATGGCCTTTATCTCTTTCGGGGCGATTTTTGATTCGCCGAGCACCAACTTGGTGGCCTCCTTGACGTATTGCCACCACGACTCCGGGTCTTGCTCAGCCCATCCGGGCTTGAGGCTCTTGATGGCGGCTTCCGTCTTAGGGTAGAAATCAGCAGCAAGCGTCTTGCCACTTTCCGCGTCAACGATCGAAGCTTTCACCGATGATGTGCCTATGTCGTATCCTAATAAATACATAATAGTTATATTTTGACAAATCCTTTTGCAAGTTGACTGATGCAAAATTAGCTACTTCTTTTGAGAATAATAACCATTATGATATCAATTTCATATTAAAATGTTACATTTATTCAATATCGAGGAATGACTATTTACAACAATCTTGCAAATGCAATGTTTTCGCGAATATTATTGAGCATCACGAAGCAAACCGAGTGTTGAGGCGATGCAGCTGCCATGCCACCATTATGGCGGTGACTACAGTGGCACATATGTCGCTAATCGGGAATGACATCCACACTCCGTTGAGATGCCACGCCTTTGGCAGCCAAAGTAATAGAGGTATCAAAAAAATCACTTGGCGTGTAAGGCTCAGGAATATCGACTTGCCCACTTTGCCTATCGACTGGAAAAGCGTAGTGGCCACTACCTGGAATCCAACCATCCAGAATGCCCATAATTGGTGAGTAAAAGCATTGGCAGTGACATCAATCAAATGCTTGTCAATGGTAAAAGCGCGAGCAATAAGCCTCGGAACACACAGACCCATAATAAAACCAATGGTGCACACCACGCTGCCAGCTGCTGTAGCAAGCCAAAATGTTCGTTTAAGCCTGTCGAGTCGCCCGGCGCCATAGTTGTATCCAATTATAGGCTGCATACCCTGGCAGATGCCCACCACAATCATCACAAGAAGCGAGGTGAAGGTTGTGCTTATGCCGGCAGCTGCTACGGCATGGTCGCCGCCATACACAAGCAGCGTCTTGTTGATAATTACATTGATGGCGCTTCCGGCCAGGTTGACAATGCTGGGGGCCGCGCCGATGCCTATGATGCCTATCACGATATGCCATTTCAGGGCAAACGTGTTGGGCCGGAATCTTAGTGAGGAATTGCGCCTGAAAAAATGCGCCATCACAAATACCATCGAGCATGTCATTGACAGGTCGGTGGCTATGGCTGCACCTTTGATGCCCATCCCAAGCAGGAATATGAAAATAGGAGCAAGCACAAGGTTGCATCCGGCGCCTATGAACATCGTGACCATTGCCTTGACCGGATAACCCGACGCACGCATAAGATTGTTGAAGCTGAATGTGATGTTCATCACAAACATGCCCGGAAGAATCCACTGCATGAAGTCGCGAGCGTAGGGCAATGAAGCCGGGCTGGCCCCAAAGGCCTGCAGAATGTCATCGAGGAAAATTGCGAAAAGCGTGAGATACACCGCAGCATCCACCACGATAAGGGTGAGAGCGTTGCCAAGCACAAGCTCTGCCCCACGGTAGTCGCGCGCGCCAAGCATAATCGACGCTCTTGCAGCCGCTCCGGCGCCTATAAGGACGCCAATAGCTGCCGACACGTTCATCACCGGAAATGTGATTGCCAAGCCCGCAATGGCTTCAGTGCCAACGCCCTGGCCTATGAATATGCGGTCGATTACGTTGTAAAGCGACATCACCAGCATGCCTACCACTGCCGGCAAGCTGTAGTCCCACAACAATCTTCCTGTTGATTTGGTGGCTAAATCATTGAGATTGCCTTGTATGCTCTGCGTCTTCATATCAAAATTGGAATAGTAAGCGCAAAGTTACGAAACTTTTATTTATTTCCGCCCACCTCCGAGTGCTTTGTATAGCCTAACGGCAGCAAGGTGCTCGTCGCGCACGGCATGTATCAGGGATGTCTGCGACTCAAGGAAGTGACGCTGCGCATCAAGCACCATGATGTAGATGATGCTGCCTGAGATGTATTGTATCTGAGCCAGTTCAAGGTATTTTCGAGCTGCCTCGCATAGGTTTTTCTGCAAATCTACGCCCTGCCGCGCATTTCGATATGCCTCCGCCGCATCATATGCCTCCTTGAATACCTCAAGCACAAGTTGTTCATAGCCAAGTCGCACTTGCTCATAGGCCTCAACAGACGCCCTGTATTTCGATTGCCGACCATTGAAATCGAATACAGGTCCCAACATATCAGCCGAGACAAAAGAGAATGGCGGTTTGATTCTTTGTGATGATGATTTGGATTATTTACAAGGGTCAGAATGGCAATATATCCTCGATCATGTCATAAATACATATTCCGTAAACCGTTCAACGCTTCTGCGCTATGCTTCCCGGCGCAATGCCAAGGATAAAATCGGGAAAGCTCTTGAAAACCTGAACAGCTATGATTAAGGAACATTGCTTTACGAAAGAGTGGTTTCAATCGATGTCACGTAAATATAGATACAGCGACCTCGGCATAATAGAGAGGGTCGTAAGGGCGTACTCACAGCTTGATATGCTTGCCCGTTCAGGCTGTCCTTATATCTTCAAGGGATTATGTACATCTACACATAATCCCTTTTATGAGCAGTAAATGAT
>CAZORI010000076.1:0-5579 GCA_964582335.1 uncultured Bacteroides sp. | reverse complement strand
TTTTTTATTCTTACTATAACTGATTTTTTACTAAATTTGCAGTTGTTTAAATATCTCTTCGGAAGAGATACTTGCCCAACCTGACCTTATATACCTATCTATATTTACTTTAACGTGAACTAATTCTAAATTAGAATCCATGAAAAGAAAACCAATTTATCTATCAGCATTGCTGGCATTGCTCGCCGCATCACCTATGGCGGGATTCAATGCTTCAGCAGAGCCAAGCATGAGCGCGGCGGCTGAAAACATCACAGCTACCGGACAGGTCGTTGACCAAACCGGCGAGCCGGTGATCGGCGCAGCCGTCATCGAGCAAGGCAAGTCGAGCGGTGTCAACACCGACATCGACGGCAATTTCTCAATCGTGGTCGCTGCCGGCTCTAAAATCACAGTCACATATGTTGGCTGCAAGCCTGTCACCCTGGTGGCTTCGCAAAACATGCGCATTGTGCTTGAGGACGAAGCCAACGCTCTCGACGAAGTGGTGGTAGTGGGCTTCGGCACGCAAAAGAAACTCAACCTCACCGGCGCTGTTGGCCTCGCCACAGCCGAGGACATACAAAGCCGCCCGGTGAAGAACCTGTCAGAGGCACTGCAGGGCCTGGTGCCAGGCATGCAGATGACGCGCAACTCTGGCGACATCGAGACCAACATGAGCATACAGATCCGCGGCGTGGGCACCATCGGCGAAGGCTCGAGCGGCGACCCACTTGTGCTGATCGACGGCATGGAGGGCGACATCAACACCGTCAATCCCCAGGACGTGGAGAGCATCTCTGTGCTCAAGGATGCCGCATCGTCATCAATCTACGGCAGCCGCGCTGCATTCGGCGTTGTCTTGGTAACAACCAAGAAGGGCTCGGAGGGCCGCGTCAATGTAAGCTACAACAACAGTTTCCGCTGGTCGTCGCCCATAGGCGTGCCTGAAGCCATGAACAGCATCGACTTCATGATCTATTACAATGAGGGTTTCAAAAACAATGGCAACAATGCATTCTTCCCTGAGCAAACTATCCTGAATGCTATTGAATTCCAGAAAAACGGTGGCACAAACGGCAAGTTGAATACAGGCGGCCTGCCCACAGACGGCAACGTATGGGGCAAGCCAGCAGGCGACCCCTTCACGATGGCGTATGCCAACACCGATTGGTACGATGAAATATACAAAAAGAACGCCTTCTCGCAGGAGCATAACGCATCAGTGAGCGGCGGCAACAATGCAGTCACATACTATGCGTCGATCGGCTACCTCGACTACAATGGCATGCTGCGCCCCGCCAATGACGAACAGAAGCGCTACAATGCCACGGGCAAGTTCACCGCAAAGCTGGCACCCTGGGCAACCCTGAGCTACAGCGTCCGATTCGTGCGCACTGACACGGAGCGCCCTTCGGCCTTTGGTGATGGATTCTATGAAAAAATCGGTCGCCAGACTTGGCCCAACCTTCCGGTCTATGACGAAAATGGCTATTATTTCAACAGCAATGCTGAAACGCCTGCCATGATGCTTGCTCTTGGCGGCAACAGAGAGAAACAGCGTGATGAACTGTACCAGCAAGGCGCTCTGGTGTTTGAGCCTATCAAGGACTGGACCATCCACGTGGAATTCAACTATAGCATTGACAACGAAGACGTACGCTCGGTATCACTGCCTCGATACAATCACAAAGTCGACGGCTCTATCGACGACACTAACGGCACCTCTTCGCTCTCAAACAGCAACACACGCAACAACTACATGAACTGGAACGTCTTCACCGACTACACTTGGAGCCTGGCCGACGCGCACAACTTTAAGGTGATGGCCGGCATGCAGTCTGAGGAAATGCGCCAAAAATACATGTACGCGTATGCTGTAGGCCTGCAGGACGAGAATCTACCGGAGCTTGACCTGATGACAGGCCTGCAGGGCGACGGCAGCGCACTGCCCCCGTCGGTATCGGGCTACCGCAACCAGTGGTCGATATTGGGCGTATTCGGTCGTCTCAATTATGATTACAAGGGCAAGTACCTGTTCGAGGGCAACATCCGCTACGACGGCTCGAGCCGCTTCCGCGCGGGCAAGCGCTGGACATGGGCTCCGTCGGCTTCGCTGGGCTGGCGCATCTCAGAGGAGGATTTCATGAAGGACACCCGCTCGTGGCTCAACAACCTGAAGCTGCGCCTGTCGTACGGTACGCTGGCCAACCAGAACACCAATGTATGGTATCCGACCTACCGCACCATGACCATCAACCAGAACTCCGGCAGCTGGCTGCAGAACGGCCAGCGCCCCAACACATCGTGGGTCAATGGCCTGGTGAGCTCGTCGCTGACCTGGGAGAAGGTGCGCACCTGGAACGCCGCCCTCGACTGGGGCCTCTTCAACAGCCGTCTGAGCGGAAGCTTTGACTACTACGTGCGCTTCACCGACGACATGGTCGGCCCGGCAGTGCAGTATCCCGCCACCCTCGGCCTGGCAGCGCCCAGCGCCAACAACTGCGACCTCCGAACCAACGGCTGGGAGTTGCAGCTGAGCTGGAAGGACAACACATCCTTCGGCCTGACCTACGGCATCACCGCATCTTTGTCAGACGCAAAGACCATAATCCGCAAATATCCCGGCAACAGCACCAACTCGATCTGGAGCTATGTGGCCGGCCGCGAAATCAACGAGATCTGGGGCTATGAGACAGTAGGCATCGCCAAGTCAGATGCAGAGATGCAGCAGCACCTCGCAACTGCTGACCAGAGTGCTCTGGGCAGCAACTGGAGTGAGGGCGACATCATGTACCGCGACCTCAACGGAGACGGCAAGGTCGACAGCGGAGCCGAGACTATCAATGACCACGGCGACCTCAAGGTGATCGGCAACAGCACGCCTCGCTACTTCTACGGCATCGACCTCACAGCCAGCTACAAGGGCTTTGACTTTCGCGCGTTCTTCCAGGGCGTGGGCAAGCGCGACTACTTCAACGGCACGCCCACATTCTGGGGCCTCGGAAGCAGTGAATGGTGGTCAGCCGCTATGGGCGAACATCTTGACTTCTATCGTGCCGAGGATATCACCGTGGGCGATTATACACTTGCAGCCAATACCGATGCATATTATCCTCGCGCACTCCATAGCGACCGTAACCACCAGACCCAGAGCAAGTATCTGCAAGATGCCTCTTATATCCGTCTGAAGAACCTGCAAGTAGGCTACACGCTGCCTGCAAGCATCACACGCCAGTTCTATGTGCAGAACCTGCGCCTTTTCGTATCGGTCGACAACCTGTGGACGCACACCAACCTCAGCAAGCTCTTCGATCCCGAGCGTGTCGACGGAGGATATGGCGGCTATGGCAACTCTTATCCTCTGGCCCGCACTTGGGCAATGGGACTCTCTGTCACTCTCTAATTCCTTAAAGAAAAAAAATCATGAATACATATAGAATATTGTCCGTTATCGGATGCGGGGCAATTGCCGGGATGCTTGCCGGATGCAGTGACTTCCTCGACAAGGAGCCCATGTCGCAGATAACTCCTGAAAACTACTATTCGTCCGACGCCCAGCTCGAGGCCATCGTGCTCGACGAGTATCCCAACACGCTGCCCGGCCACAGCAACTGGAGCTACGGTCTGTTCGGCGGGGACGCCGACACCGACAACCAGGTGTACGCCGACGCCGACAACATGTACACCCAGAATCTGTGGCGCACCGTCAACTCTGACGGCAACTGGAGCTTCACACGCATCTACTACATCAACTTCATGCTCCAAAACGCCCTGCAGCGCTACGGCGAGGACCTCGACGGCAAGGACAACACCATATCGGGCGACCTCAGCAAGATCCAGCACCTGATCGGCGAGGCCTACTTCATGCGCGCCTACCAGTATTTCCGCAGCGTCAAGACATTCGGCGACTTCCCGATTATCACTGAGCCTCTGCCTGACGACATGCAGGTTCTGATCGACGCCAGCAAGCGCAGCCCACGCAACGAGGTCGTGCGCTTCATCCTCGACGACCTCGACAAGGCCGCATACCTGATGCAGAATTACAGCATGATCACCACCCGCATCAGCCGCGACGCGGCTCTGCTTCTGAAATCCCGCGTGGCGCTGTACGAAGCCACTTGGCTGAAGTATTTCAAGGGCACGCCCTTCGTGCCCGGCGGCGAGGGCTGGCCCGGAGCTTCATACAATCCCGACTTCACCTACCCGAGCGGCTCGATAGACGCAGAAATCAACTACTTCCTTGACCAGGCCATGGCAGCAGCCAAGGAGGTAGGCGACAAATACGTCGGCTCGCTGACAACCAACACCGGCGAGCTGCAGCAGGACGCCTCCGATCCGGAGAACCCGTACTACAACATGTTCTGCGACCAGGACATGTCGGGCTATCCCGAGGTCATACTGTGGCGCGAATATGCCCGCGGCCTCGTTACGCACCAGGTATGCGTGGCTGCCGGCCGAGGCAACTACCGCATCGGCCTGACTCGCGGCTACGTGCAGAACTTCCTGATGGCCGACGGCACCCCCGTTTACACCAACGGCGACTACGCTGACGGCAATGGCTACTACATGGGTGACAAGACAATCGCTGACGTGCGCGCCAACCGCGACTCGCGTCTGAGCCTATTCCTGAAGGAACCGGGCCAGAGCAATATCCTGTTCGAGGTTGACAACAACGAGGGCACAGAAGCCGTGATGGTTGAGCCTTATCCCAGCATCACCAACGGCGATAGTGAGCGCGGCTACAGCACAGGGTACGCCCTGCGCAAGGGTGGCAACTTCAACCGCAAGTACTACGGCAACGGCGCGTCGTACACCGGCTGCCCGATCCTGCGCTCAGCCGAGGCGCTGCTCAACTACATGGAGGCAAGCTACGAGCGCAACGGGCGCATCGACGAGACGGCCGACCGCTACTGGAAGGCGTTGCGCACACGCGCAGGTGTAGATCCTGATTACACCAAGACGATTAGCCTGACAGACATGTCGAAGGAAGCGGAGAACGACTGGGGTGCATATTCAGCCGGAACAGTGCTGAGCGACGCTACCCTGTACAACATCCGCCGCGAGCGCCGCTGCGAGCTTCTGTCGGAAGGATTCCGCGCCGATGACCTGCACCGCTGGAGGTCCTACGACCAACTCAAGAGCAACCCCTACCACATCGAGGGCATGCACATCTGGAACACGCCGATGACAGCATGGTACAACGATGACAATGGCAATACCACTCTGGTATATGACCAGGGCACAAACAGCAATGTATCGTCTCCCAACAAGAGCGAGTATCTGCGCCCGTTTGAGCGTACCGAAGTGCAGAACTGCTACGACGGCTGCACCTGGAACATGGCCCACTACCTAAGCCCGCTGCCCATCAACGAGCTCATGCTGACCTCGCCCGACGGAGCAAGCCCCGAAAATTCGGTGATGTACCAGAATCCCTACTGGCCACTGGAGGCCGGCCTGCCCGCTCAGCAGTAAGCGACATAGAATAATATCTTGTAACCGAACACAACAAAGGGATGCGCCGTGGTCACGACGCATCCCTTGATATTGGTTCGCCCGACATGGGCATAATCTAACGGGTGGAAGTCCCGAGCGCGCCC
>CAZORI010000075.1:0-5766 GCA_964582335.1 uncultured Bacteroides sp. | reverse complement strand
AACAAATAATTGTTAAAATTGTGGCAAAATGTGTAAATATTGGGATAATTCGTCAAACATAGGAAGAAAATTATTTGGTGATTTCGATAATAATTGTGACCTTTGTGTTGGTTTATGATAAGCGCTATAATTATGAAAAGCAAAGAAATACCCGTGCTCCTGCTCACCGGTTATCTCGGCAGCGGAAAGACAACTCTCCTCAACCATATCCTTAACGGCTCGCATGGCATCAAATTCGCCGTCATCGTCAACGACCTTGGCGAGGTAAACATCGACGCGTCGCTGATACAGAAGGGCGGCGTTGTTGGCTCGGAGGGCGACGACCTGGTGGCTCTGCAGAACGGCTGCATATGCTGCACGCTGAAGATGGACCTTGTGAAGCAGATTATGGACCTGGTGCTTACAGGCAAATTCGACTACATCGTGATTGAGGCGAGCGGAATATGCGAGCCTGCGCCGATAGCGCAGACCATTTGCGCCATTCCCACCATGGCCGGAAGCGACTCGCCGGCCATCCCCGTGCTCGACTGCATCGTGACCGTAGTGGATGCGCTGCGCCTTGCCAGCGAGTTTGAGTGCGGCACGTCGCTGTCGCGCCCCAATATCGACGAGGAGGACATCGAGAATCTGATAATCGAGCAAATAGAATTCTGCAACATCATATTGCTCAATAAGATATCGGAGGTGAGCAAAGAAGAGGCCAACCGCATACGCAGGATAGTGCGCGCCCTGCAGCCCAAGGCGCAGATCATCGACTGCGACTACTGCGACGTACCGCTCACCGACCTGCTGCACACGGGCAAATTCGACTTCGAGGAGGTGGCCACCTCTGCCACCTGGGTGCAAGAGCTCGAAGGCCACCACGACGACGAAGGCGAAGCCGAGGAATACGGCGTGCAGACGATGGTGTACTACCGCCGCCCGCCGTTCGACCTCAACAAATTTGACTACATGCTCGACAAGAAATGGCCTAAGAACATAATCCGCGCCAAGGGCATCTGCTATTTCGACCAGAACCGCGACATGTCGCTGCTATTCGAGACTTCCGGCAAGCAGAAAAACATCAAGGAGGCCGGGTATTGGTTTGCCACGGCCCCCAAGGAAGAGTTGGAGATGTTTTTGCGTCAGGATCCCACCTTGCGCCGCGACTGGGATGAAACCTACGGCGACCGCATGGTGAAATTGGTGATTATCGGCCAGAACCTCGACAAGCCTGCTATAGAGAAGCTTCTCGACGATTGCTTGGCCGATAAATAGGCTTATTGCTGGCAGCCGCAGCCTTCTTGGCTGTCGCAGCCGCAGCCGTCGCCGCAGCTTCCGCCACTGCATCCACAGCCACCACATCCTCCGGGATTGGTGGCTATGTGTATTTCTTCAGGGGTGGCGTCGCGCACTTCGAGCACCTTGCCGATGAAGCGCACGTTCATGCCAGCCAGCGGGTGGTTGAAGTCCATTGTCACTTTCTTGTCGGTAACCTTTGTGACGAGGCCGTTGATGCGGAAGCCATCGGCGGTGAGCATGGGCACAAGCTTGCCGGGCTGCACCATCTCGCTGTCGAATTTGCCGTCGACGGCGAAAATGTCCTTGTCGAGCTCCACGACGTCTTCGTCGCGATGGGGGCCAAATGCCTCCAATGCCGATGCTATTACGTCGAATTTGTCGCCTTGGCTCAGTTTTTCGAGCGCTTTCTCAAGGGGGACGATGACGCCTTGCGTCACACCAAATATTATTTTTTCGGGGTCCTCGGGGCAGGATTGGTGCACGAGCGTTTCTTCGCCGTTGTCACTCACTGAATATAAGTCGTATACGATAGATACGAACATGCCTGGTTCTATTTTTTTCATGACAAGGTATTTCTTTTAGTAATTACTGTTTGCTAACAAATCAACAAAAATCATACCAAAAATGTTGTCGGGCGCTCCGATAAGGATTTGCCTGGGAAAAATTAGCAAGATCAGATTTTAATCAGATAGAATCGCTAAATTTGTGATCTGAAATCGTATATAACGACGAAATTGACGATATTGACGAAATGACGAAAAAATTTTTTTCTTGAGATTTGTTACATTTGATCGCATTTGGCGTAATATAATTGTACAAGGCCTAAATAAAGCATAGAGGAGACATGAATCCAGAGTCGGTAACTAACATATTTCAGCAAATGCGCCACAAATTGTGGATGCTTGGCAACGCTTTGCTGAAAAATGCCGACGACGTGAACGATGCAATGCAGGATGCTTTTTGCCGCATATGGAACAACCGCGACAACATCGACGATGGCGACAATCCCAAAGGCTTGGTGCTCACCACAATGCGCAACGTATGCATCGACAACATCCGCAGCCGCGCATATGCTGCCAATATATCGCTCGAGTGCGTGCCCGACGAGGATATAGAGGAGGAGCAGGCTGAAAGCGGAACAGATGATGACATGTATGCTGATGTGATAAGCATAATGCAGCGTGAGCTCACAGCGGCTCAATGCCGCATAATGCACATGCGCGACGTGGAAGGGAGGTCATACGCCGACATCGCTAATGAGATGGGCATGGAAGAGGCGACGGTGAGAGTGAACCTGAGTCGCGCCCGCAAAACAGTAAGAAACATATATCGTAACAGATATGAATAATTCACGACTTACGCAAACAGATCTTGAAAAATTGATCGACCGCTACTTCGAGGCTGAGACCACGGAATGCGAAGAGGTGCTTCTGAAGAATTACCTTGTGCACGGCAAATATCGCATGACACGCGTTGTGAAGGATGCCCTTGCCGTAATGTCGTTGTCGGCTACGGTGGCTGCACGCAAAAAGCGCTGCCACTCGATTTGGTATGGCGTGGGCATAGCGGCGTCGCTTGCCGTAGTGGCAATTGTGGGTGCGCACCTGCTAAAAGGAGAGGAGCAAGACGTGTGCGAAATGTACATAGCCGGTCTGCATGTGCCTGGCCATGAGTGGGTGGCTGACAAGATACAGGCCGACTTGCGAGAGGTGAACGAAGCGTCGGAAAAGGCTGCCGACATGGTAGGCAGCGAACTCTCTGATTTCATGGATTTAGTGGCAACGGACATAAAACAAACCGCACCATGAAAAGGATTATTACAATATTGATATGCGTGTGCGCATGTGCGGCGGCGTGGGCAAGTCAGCCGCTGCAAATACTCAGAGCGCTCGACGGGACGTATCGCAACGCAAGTTATGCCATAGAGACCATCGTTACAGGAAAATCGATAAGGCAGTACGACTTGACGCTCTACCACAGCCTGTCGGTGACCGACTCGGCGGCCATTAACGACTTGCAACTGCTGATGGAGATCGACATGCCAAAGGCAATCAACAAAGAGGTTGGGCTACAGAAAGGCAAAATAAACTATGGATTCTTTGAATTTTCTCCGATAAGCAAGAGCATTAACCGATTCGTTTTCTTCTTCAGCAACGACCGCAAGGCGGTGGTGATATACATGGAGGGAAACACCACTATAGAAAGAATCAAATCGATAATAAAACGTTAATCAACAGCAAGATATCCATAAACAGATGAAAACAGCAGCTATAATTATGATGCTCTGCATAGGCGCATGCGCCTATGCCACGGACAAAAGTGCAATGCCGCCCTCGACAGCAAAAACAGACACTATTGTGATAGAGGAGAAGTCGGAGACCGACTTCAACATCGATTTCCCTTTCAATCCTGCACGGAAGCAGCGCAAGCACCATAGTGGAGTTTCGATGGGTATGAACGTGAATTGCACTATGATGTTTGGTTTCGTGGGCATTGTCGGCAAAAACAACGATGCTAAATTTCAGATGGGGCGTTCGGTGGAATTTTACATGCCGAGCATCATCGAGTATGAGTTGCGCACAGGCAAAGCCAGCCCCTCTATTAGCCTTGGCATAGGCTTTGGCTTGCAGCATTTCTTTGGCAAAAATAAGGTAGCATTTGCCCAAGAGGTAGGCGACAGCGACCATCCGCTTGAAACGGAAGCGTTTCCCGATGGAAGTTTCAGAAATTCGAGTAAGGTAAATAAGTTTGCCATTACTATGCCGCTTATGATAGAGCAGAAAATAGGGAGCAGCGGCAGAGCCGCCATAGGTGCGATGCTCGATTTCAACACTCATCTGGGCGCAACCACTAAATATAGGTTGGAAAACTCACGCCATCAGACCTATTTTGGCAGCCTGGCTATGCGACCGATTACTTACGAGATTATGGGCGCGCTATCGTCGAGCGACTTGGGCATATACATAAAATATGTGCCTGTGAATATCTTCAAGAAAGGCTACGGACCAGACACTAAGAACTTGTCGGTAGGTGTTATCTTGTTCCTGTAGGGAAAATTGAGGGGTAAAGTTGTACAAGTTGGGGAAAATTATTAATTTCGCGTAATAATTGATGATAACGTTACGCGACATACATAAGTCATACGGCAGCCTGGAGGTGCTCAAGGGAATCTCGCTCGATGTGAAGAAGGGCGAGGTAATCTCGATAGTGGGCCCCAGCGGCACCGGCAAGACCACACTGCTGCAAATCATGGGCACCCTCGATGCGCCTACGAGCGGCAAGGTGGTCTATGACGGCGTAGACGTGTCGCAGATGGCCGACAACGACGTGTCGAAATTCCGTAACCTCAACATCGGCTTTGTGTTCCAGTTCCATCGCCTGTTGCCCGAATTCACGCTGCTCGAAAACGTGGCCATGCCGGCGCTGATAGGAGGCACACCGCGCGACAAGGCATTCGCCCGCGCAGAAGAGCTAATCGACTACATGGGGCTGAAGGCGAGGGCACAGCATAGGCCGGCCCAACTGAGCGGCGGCGAATGCCAGCGAGGCGCTGTGGCGCGCGCGTTGGTAAACTCACCGGCAGTAGTGCTTGCCGACGAGCCGTCGGGAAGCCTCGACTCGGCCAACAAGGCAGAGCTGCACCAGCTATTCTTCGACCTGCGTCGCGACATGGGCGCTACATTCGTTATCGTCACACATGATGAAACACTCGCCGCCAGCTGCGACCGTGTGGTGCATATGCGCGACGGCAAAATACAAGGAATAGAATGATGGCGACAATAACTGGCATAAAGCGAATCAAATGCATGTTAGCGACGGCTATAGCTGTTGCGGCGGCTTGCTGCATGGCATCGTGCAGCGACGAACCTTCGTCGTCGTCGCTGCCCAACGACGGTTGGTACGACATAGTGACGCTATCGTCGGTCGACTCCTCCGGCTCGGCATTCCAGCTGCAGAAGGACGGCGACTCCGACGTGATCACCTACACCTCGACATACACCTTCTCCAAGGACACGGTGCTTAGCATCGGCGACAGGCTGATAATAATGTACCTGCGTGCCGACGATGCGGCGGCATACACATCGGGAGCAATCATTCTCTATGGCTACCGCTATCTCGACAACAGTCCGCAGAAAGTGGTGACAGACAGTTCGTTCAATCCGGAGCTGTGGGCAAGCGAGCGCATCGACCCGCTCACGCTGACGCGCACGGGCAATTACATCAACATGCAGGCGCGCCTATCGTGCCTTGTAGATCTGGGCGCCGAACAATGGTACATGGTCGCCGACCCGGCCACGCTGGCCGACGACTATCCAAGGCTATACATTGTGTACCAGGCTGTTTCGCCCGGCGACAACTATGCCAAGGGCTACGCGTCGTGGGATATCGGAAGCATATGGAGGGCCGAGACATGCTGCGGCGTGCATATAAGTTATTTGTCGCCTTCGGGGGTAGTGACCAGAACCATATCCAAATAATAAAGAA
>CAZORI010000074.1:0-6261 GCA_964582335.1 uncultured Bacteroides sp. | reverse complement strand
ATCTGATAAATCAAAAGCATGAAAATAAGCGCCACCACCACGCCGATTCCCGTTTTGTCATGGGCTGCTTTTACCAGATTGTTGAATCTTACACCTAATTGCCTGCTGGTGGGAGTGATTCCATATTCTTGCTCGTAGGCTGCCAATTGCGCATCAAGATTGTCATCAAGGCATTCTATTGTTGACTCCTTCACGCTTGCCAAGCTAATCAGAATCACTGGGTGACGCTTCCACTCGGTTTCAAGGTTTTCGATAGCCAAGCCCTGGAAAAGCTCCCGTTCACCCTCGAAATATGACTTTAGCGTGCTGAGAAAAAGGCTTTTGCCGAATCTGCGCGGTCGCCCCAAAAACACATACCAGGAATTGCCATGCACGAGATCATACACGTATTTTGTTTTATCCACATAGAGCATATCCTCTTTGCGGAGCTTTGAGAATGTCTGTATTCCAATCGGCAGCTTCTTCATGACTCAATAATTACAAGCTTGTCACTTTATTGACAATGCAAAAATAACAATTATATGTGAAATATCAAAATTTCACAGTCCACAAATCTGTCAAATTTTGTGTGAGGTGATTGCGCCGTCATCGATAGTCAGGTAGGAGCGGACGCCGAGACCATCAGCCAGCCAGAGGTCGTTGGGGCCTCCCTGCCAGGCCGAGCCCAATGCGGCACGCAAGTTGAAGCATCCTTTCGCCACCGGCGTATGCCCCACGATTTGGCCGTAGCCCGGCACCATGCAGAGACTCAGATACATAGGCCGTATCCAAGTGAGAGACTGCGTGGGGGATGAGCCGTCGAAATCTCGCATCGAATCCGGCACGAAGCCGAACATCGGAGACGGCGGCAATGCGTTGAGCTTGTCAATCCAATCCGGGCCATGAGGATTTATGCCCGGACTGTCGTGAAGCCAGATCAGGCTTATGCCGGCGTGGCTGAGCAGATAGGGCTTGGTGTCGACGTCGATTCTGGCTGCCCACTGCGTGGACGAAAGGAAGCGGTCCTTGCGCTTGTCCATTCCGAAGGCCACGTCGGGCTGCCATCCGCTGCACTTGGCCCACGGGTAGCCGAGGTGCTGCAAGTCGTGGTTGCCCCGCAGCAGCACGCAGTCGCTTCCATCGGCATAGTCGAGGATTTCGTCGAGGTTGCGCAGCTGCTGATTTGCGCCGATGCCCTCGTGTGTTGACACGTAGTCGCCCAGGAAAACTGTCCTGTCAGGCTGTTCTTTTTCAATGATTTCCTTCCATAGCGAGCAGCCGTGCACGTCTCCGATGATTGCGGTTTTCATGAGTTTAAGACAGAGTTTGAATTTTCCGCTAATTTACGAAAAATCCTCCGAATTTCCAAATGACGATCAGGTCGCTTTTGCATGCTATGTCATATAAAAAGCCCTTGCATTTTTATGGTAGTTAAAGCGCACAGTCACTTGGTGCCGCGCAGGCGTGACGGGGACGCACCCAGATGGCGCTGGCAATAGCGCGTGAAGTGGCTGAGAGACGAGAAATGCAGACTGTCAGCTATTTCGGTCAGAGTCAGTTGCTGCTCAGCCAGCAGGCACACAATCTCCTGCGTCGCAAAGCGGTTGATCCAATACAGGGGAGCCTCGCCGCTTGCCTCGCGGCAAACGTCGGCCAGGTGGTGCGGTGTGACGCACAAGCGGCTGGCATAGTGTTGAACCTCGCGATGCCGGCGATATTCCCCGTCAAAGAGCATTTCGACAAAGCGTCCGATCAGAGAGGCTGAACGCTCTGAGAGGTCTTTCCTCCGGTTCTTGCGCGCGTGTATGTCAAAGAGGTCGAGCACATGGGCCGACAATTGCGAAAGCAGAGCTTGCTCATAATACAGATGTGAGAGGTTCTCAGCTCGTAGGCGGATTCGCTCCAAATCGGCGCGGCAATAAGCCACCTCATCTGCCGTCAGGCTCATCACAGGGTGGCGCATCAGCGACATGTGGCCGATGGCTCCGTAGTTGCTGCGCAGCATCATGCGATCGCTTACGCTCAGCGGCAGCGACATCACATGTCCAGAGAAGCCGGGGGAGAAACGCACATCCGACACCAGCGAGCCGGAGGGCAGTATCAGGTATTCGCCTGGATTGACCGACCAGTGCACGCCTTCAAGCACAAACTCCAGCATTCCGGCCTGAGGGAGCACATGCATCGTGTGTGCCGCTCGGTTGCAGCGTACAAACATTTCGGTGCTAGGTGGGAGAAATTCAATTGCATCCATGGCGCAAATTTAAGAAAAATCCACCAAATGTGAAAATCATACCACGTTTTGTGCAACACATCCGTCAAAAAATCAGTGTAACTTTGCAACAGTGAAACATAAAAGACAAAAGTTATGCAAACAGTTAAACTGAGCAACGGGGTGGAAATGCTCCAAATCGGATACGGAGTGTACCAAGTAAGCCCGCAGGAATGCGAGCGCTGCGTGAGCGACGCCCTCAAGGTGGGCTACCGCATGATCGATACAGCACAAGCCTATCACAACGAGGAAGGCGTAGGCGCAGCTGTGGCCAAGAGCGGACTGAAGCGCGAAGAGGTGTTCTTGGTATCGAAAATCTGGATTTCAAACTATGCGGGCGACAAGGCTGCGAAGTCGATCGACGAGAGCCTGCGCCTGCTTCAAACTGACTACATCGACTTGATGCTGCTCCACCAGCCGTTCTGCGACCGCTACAACGCCTGGCGAGCCTTGGAAGCGGCCTACAAGGCTGGCAAGGTGCGGGCAATAGGCGTTAGCAATCACTTTGCCGACCACTTCATTGACCTGGCAGCCAACTCGGAAATTGCGCCGATGGTGAACCAGATGGAGACTCACATATTCGACCAAGAGCGTACTTTGCGGCCATTCCTCGAGGAATTTGGCTGCAAGCTGATGTCCTGGGGGCCTCTTGCCGAAGGACGCAACGGCCTGTTCACCCAGCCGTTGCTTGTTGCTATAGGGAAGCGCTACGGCAAGACCGCTGCGCAGGTGGCGCTGCGATTCCTGCTCCAAGAGGGCATCATCATCATCCCCAAGAGTGTGCACAAGGAGCGCATGGCAGAGAACCTCGACATCCTCGACTTCTCCCTTACCGACGAGGAGATGCAGCAACTGCGCGGCCTCGACACCGCCCACTCCCTCTTCTTCGACCACCATGAAGGCGAAGTCACCAAAATGTTCATGGGATGGCGAGGACTGGCATGAGGCCATATATCCGGAAGGGACCATTTGGATAAGATACAATGTCAGGAGAAATGGTGTCTAACCATTAATTCGGATTACTCATTTGAAATTCGGACTATGCCTTGTTTTTATAGACAAGAGGCATTAGAATCCTTATTGAACAGCGTCTTCCATTTCTTCTCTTCCATTGCAATTAATATTCAATTCCGCAGCAAATTTACATAAAAATCAAATTAATTGTGTAAATTTGCATAATAAAAGCGACAATAAAATGAAGAATAAGCAGACATGTGTATTCGGCAAAACGCCTGACGGCCAAGACAGCCAAGCCCAGATATACGTTCTCGTAGGCAATGAAGAAGGCTCACAGCCCGTGTCCACCCGCGTAGCCAGGTAAAACCTCCATTAACCACGGATAAAATGAAAAGGTTTGTCATAGGAATTATCGCAACGGCGGCATTGGGAGCTGGCGCGCAGTCCTGGCAGGACTCCTCGCTTGCCGACGATGAGCGCATCAATGCCGTGCTCAAGGAGATGACGGTCGAAGAGAAGATTTCGCTACTGGGTTTCAGCGGAGTGCCGCGCCTGGGAATCAAGGCTCCGGGAGGGTCGGAAGCCATCCACGGTCTCGTGATCGGAGGCCCGGCCTGGGGCGACCGCAGTGCCGAACTCCAGCAGGAGACCACTTGCTTCCCCCAAGGCTACGGCCTTGGGGAGACTTGGGACACAGCCCTCTTGCGCCAGATAGGGAGGCAGATGGGCATTGAAGCCAGAGCCGTGAACCAGAGGAGCGGCTACCGGTCGCAAGCGGGCCTGGTGCTGTGGGCGCCCAACGCCGACATCGCTCGCGACCCTCGCTGGGGCAGAACTGAGGAGTCTTATGGAGAAGACCCCTTCCTGACCGGGGAGTTGGCTGCAGCCATGGTGCGCGGACTGCAGGGCCCCGACCCAAAGCACTGGCTCGCCGCTTCGCTGATGAAGCATTTCCTTGCCAACTCCAACGAGACGGAGCGCACAACCTCGTCGAGCGACTTCCCCGAGAGGCAGTGGCGCGAGTACTATTCCGCCGGCTTCAAGCGCGGATTCGACGCCGGGGGCTCCTCGCTGATGGCGGCCTACAACAAGGTCAACGGCGTGCCCTGCGCCGTGCATCCCATGCTGCGCGATGTGCTCGCCGGCGAATGGGGCATCGACGGAATCTACGCAACCGACGGCGGAGCCTTCAGGATGCTGGTCACCGACCACCATTATTTCGACAGCCTGCCCGAGGCCGCAGCCGCATGCGTTAAAAACGGCATCAATCTCTTCCTGGACCAGTATGCCGAGGCAGTGCGCGGCGCACTTGGCAACGGATCCCTTTTTGAAGGCGACATTGACATGACCCTTCAAGGCAAGCTCAGGGTGATGCTGCGCCTCGGGCTGCTCGACAGCCCAGTTGACACCGACAATCCGTATGCGTGCATCGGGGTTACGGAAAGTTTTGAGCCCTGGAGCACTGCTGAGGCTCGCGCCCTGGCGCGCAAGGCTGCTGACAAGAGCATAGTGCTCCTGAAGAACGACGGAGGTCTCCTGCCGCTCGACGGGAGGGCTATCAGGCGCATCGCCGTCATCGGCAACCGCGCCGACACGGTGCTGGGCGACTGGTACTCGGGCAAGCGGCCTTATTCAATAACTCCGCTGCGGGCGATCCAAAGCTGCGCGGACAGCCTCGGCATCGAGGTAAGGCACGTGGTCGATGACCGCAGCGGACACGCAGCCGAGGCCGCCAGGTGGGCCGACATTGCGATAGTGTGCGTGGGCAACAACCCGACCATGGCAACCGACTACGAGACAGTGCCCCCATGGGGTGCCGGGGCCAACATGGGCGAGGGTCGCGAGGCCCTGGACCGCCGTTCGCTGCAGCTCGACTCCGAGGACCTGATACGCGTGGTGCGCAAGTGCAATCCCAACACCGTGGTCGCATTGATATCGTCGTTCCCCTATGCCATAAATTGGACCGCAGAGAACGTTCCTGCCATCATTCATTGCGCACAGTCGGGCCAGGAGCTGGGCTCGGCACTGGCTGCAGCGATATTCGGCGCCCTGAATCCTGCAGGACGCCTCACCCAGACGTGGCCGAAGTCCATCGGCGACCTCCCTGACCTGCTCGACTATGACATCACACATGGGCGCACCTACATGTATTCACAGGCTGAGCCGCTTTTCCCGTTCGGCTATGGCCTCAGCTACAGCGATTTCCAGTATTCGGCTCTATCAATCGAGAGAGAAGGAGAAAGGCTTCTGGTGAAGTTCGACATCACCAATTCGAGCGAGCGCGACGGCGAGGAGGTGGCGCAGGCTTATGTTTCAATTCCTGGCGACGATGCCATCCGGCGCCTTAAGGGCTTTTCGCGCATTCCGGTGGCAGCGGGCGAAACCCGCACTGTCTCTTTGGAAATACCAGTGTCGGACTTGCGGCTTTGGAACGAATCTGCTCACTGCTGGCAGCTCCCTAAGGGCGACTTCCTGGTTTCCGTTGGCCCTTCATCTTCCAGCCTCCCCCTTAATGTCAAGATGACCATCGAATAGCAAAGATGGATTCTGTCATTGGTCGAATCTCAAAAATTAGGAATTGCATTGAAGGGCGCTTAAAAATGCACCAGCTGTAGATTGGCGTTAGGTGAATACAATACACAAAAACAAATATGGACATATGGAGCTTAAGGAAGGACTTGAACACTCCACCTCAATGATTGTGACTGATGACAAGACCGCACAGGCTTTCGGCTCGGGCGATGTGCCAGTGCTGGCTACGCCGGCGCTTGTGGCCCTGATGGAGCACTCGGCAAGGGGGAGCACACTCGCGTGATTGTAGTCCGTGAAGGATTCATGGCCAAAGCACAGGTAAGGCGGCACTAAGATTTGTTGTTGAACAGCTAAGCTACGAAAATCCTTTAATCCCATCACAAAGATTAATAAAAATCAGATTAATTGTGTAAATTTGCGAGGCAAAACAAATAAAGACACTGAATTAAAACTAAAATCACTTTGAAGAGATGAAGATAACAGTGATTACAGGCAGTGCCCACCGGCACGGCACATCGGCATTG
>CAZORI010000073.1:0-6441 GCA_964582335.1 uncultured Bacteroides sp. | reverse complement strand
ACAATGTGCCCTCTTTCGTATCGGAAGAGGATGCACGGAATTTGGTTCTCACTGTAGCCATAATTATTGTGTATTATATCGGGGTTGTCATTTCAGTCTTTCGCAAAATCTGAGCCGACGACCTCATGCGGCAGTTTTTCAGCCATGCCAAGCACGAGAAAAGAACGATTTACGAAAGTCGTCATTACAGAGACAACTTCACTCAAAGTGTTATTATAATAACATTTCTACAAAAAGCATTTTGCCAAATATCTGCGACATGGGTTCTATCCATTCTATACCACAGAGACTGAGTATGCTCTGAAATAGTCGAGAGGATCCTGAATGAATTGGAATGCAGGAAGTCCAAGACGAGCGAAGCTGACATGGTCATGTGCCTACGAGATTGGAATCTTTGACCGTCTTATCGAGATTACCGAAGAAAAAGATGATGTCGCATATACCAAAATGACAATATTTCCGTCTTGATTGTTATATGGGTATGGACACAACTAAATTCTCGATATGGAATTACTCCGCCATTTTCGCCACTATGTTAGTATTGGTGATGACGGTCCTCGACGTGACTCTTGTCAACGTCGCGCTGCCCGTCATGTCGGAGAAATTCGGTGTGTCCGACTCTCAGTCTGTTTGGATAATCACCATATACCAACTCATTATAACGATGCTGCTCCTGCCGGTGTCTTCTTACGGCGACCGTACGAGCTATCGACGATGCTTCCTTGTCGGGGTAGTGATATTCACGCTGTCATCGGCTCTATGCGCGGCTTCGCAGTCATTCGCCATGATTGTTGCTGCCAGAGCGTTGCAAGGAGCGGGAGCCGCTTGTGTGATGGGTGTAAACATCGCTCTTGTTCGACTTATATATCCACGCAATGTATTGGGGCGCGGGCTCGCCCTGAATGCTATGGTAATCGCCATTGCCACCGCAGCCGGACCTACCATCGCCGGCGCAATTCTTTCAATTGCCTCCTGGCACTGGCTGTTTCTCATCAATGTGCCATTCGGGATAGTAGCCCTTATAATTGGCAAGAGACTTTTGCCGCAAAATCCGCCCCACAAGGTGGAAGGCCGGTTTGACTGGATAAGCGCAGTGGAGAATATGGTTGTGTTCGGACTAATTTTCCTCGCCATAGGCAATATCACCAAGACAGACAACAAAACTGTCATAATTGCCATGCTCGTTGTAGGCCTGACAGTCGGCGTATTCTATGTGCGCCGCCAACTGAACCATTCGCAGCCTATGCTACCTATCGACCTATTGAAAATCAAACTATACACTCTGAGCATATCAACATCGGTATGCTCATTTATCGCGCAGAACATCGCAATGATTGCACTGCCGTTTCTTTTCATCGGCAATTACGGATTTTCGGAAATAACAACCGGGCTCTTGATGACCCCATGGCCGTTGGCCACAATGATAGTGTCTCCATTCGCCGCACGGTTCGTGGAAAAGCACAATCCCGGGATAACAGCCTCTTGCGGAATGCTGGTATATTCCATAGGCTTGCTGCTCCTGCTGTTTGCTCCGGGCAGCGATGTTTCACCCTGGAACATCGCATGGAGAATGGCTGTGTGCGGTACGGGCTTTGGCATGTTCCAGACTCCCAACAATATTGTGATGGTTATTGCCACGCCAATAGAGCGCACCGGCGGCGCAGGCGGAATGCAAAGCACAGCTCGCCTCGTCGGTCAGACCCTCGGTGCAACTCTCGTGTCGGTAATCTTTGCAATTACCGCCTCCGACTCAATTTCAGCAAACGCCTGCCTCTGGGTAGCCCTCGCCTTCGCCGTCATTGCCGGAGCCTTCAGCATCAGCCGCACCGGAGGTGTCAACTCCACGCGCAAGTCCGCCAATATCTAAGACTCAGCTCTGCACCTCGTCGAGATTTACAGCAATCCGCAAAAACACCGACCGATGACGGGCTTCACATAGTCGTATCATTTACAGAAAATAGAGCTTTTTTCTATTTACCTGATTTACTTTATCTTAGCTGCATGTACGGCAGTATCCGCAAGTATCCGAGCACAAAAAAATAATTATTTGATGTATAATCCGACATTTTTTTGTACCTTTGTGCCACGTTTTTGGTTCGCTTAACCGCGATTAAAAGGGAATCCGGTGAAAGTCCGGAACAGACCCGCTACTGTAATTCCTTAAATATCATTGGCTTATAGTCACTGTCGGACATCTCTGATGGGAAGGCGCCAATGAAATGGGATAAGCCAGGAGACCTGCCGGACATATCTGTTTCAATAATCTCGTGGATTAGATTTTGAAGTGAGGAGAACGAAAAATGACATCGCCACCTTTTTGTCGGGACACATTCCCCTATGCTCTTGCGGGATTACCGACATCTGCTTCGGCAACTCGCCGCAGCCGCTTTGCCGTATTCCGGCTTTGGCCGACTTTATCGCTCCGTACCTAAATCTTTTCCACCTTAAATTATCATTATTTTATTATGAAATTTACAAGGTGCAAAAAGGAATTCCTGCATGAGTTCCTTAGTGTTCAACAGTGGCCGCTACAGAGCTTCGTGAAGCCTGCGGAACGTCATAAAAGTGTAGAGTTATGACGGTAGAAACAGTTGGCAGCTTTCTGCCTAATGAAACACTAATTGCCGCTCGAAACGACTTTGAGCGTGGAATAATCGACCGCCGTAGCCTCACAACGATTGAGGACGCTGCCGTATGCGATATCGTAGAGCGCCAACTATCCTGCGGAGTTCCGTTTGTCACCTCGGGCGAACTTCGCCGCAAACATTGGGCATATGACTTCTGGTTTGGGCTCGAAGGAATTTCATGCGAACGCATCTCTTCTGGTCGCATTTATCAGTCCATCGAAACCTCTACTGACCATCTGAATATCACCGACCGGATTGCTTACAACCCCTCGCATCCTTTCTTCGAAGACTTCAGGTTTCTTCGCAATGCCGTAGCCGGCCGAGCCAAGTGCCGGCAGACTCTTCCTTCTCCGGCAAATTTGCTTTTGGAGATATACGCTCTTTCCGATGGGCGGCCAGAGACCATCTATCCGGCTACTATTGACACCCTAATAAAAGATATTGCGGATGCCTATCGCCTGACAGCTATACGCTTAGCAGAGCTCGGGTGTGAATCCTTGCAATTCGATGACACTGCTTTAGGCTTGATGTGCGAAGACAACTATACTACACGTCTCCTTCAGGGTGGAGTTGATTTTATAAGATTGCACAGCGAACTGATTTCCTGCATAAATATGTCGCTTGAAGGACTCCCCGCCGACATAGAAAAGTCAATCTACATTTCCGGAGGCGATACCATCGTTCCTGAATGGGAATACATTGAATATCCCGACAATATCATGCCAAAGGCCCTTTCTTCACTCCACGTGGACAAATTCTTTCTGCCTTTCGACACAGGAAATGATTATGCGTTACAGGTGCTTCGCCACCTTCCGCACGGCAAGTCGGTAGTGCTCGGTATTGCCGACGCCCATACTCCTTTCTCTGAAAATCCCGACGTAATTAATGAAATGATAAGCAAGGTGTCACGGTTGACTACGTCGAATAAGTTGGCTATCAGCACACGCACTGGCTTCAAACTATCGAGTTACAACCAACGCGCTTTGCTATACGAAGATCAGTGGCGAAAGCTATCAGAACTTTCCGCCATATAACTTTACGACTGGCTACCGATGCCATCCCGCTTCTTTTCTGCCACACTCTTTTCATTTTGCGAATCACTGCCCTTGCAGTCGTTTTCCCCAACACGAATCAACTAATCATTATCAAAATACAATGTTTACTAATTATCATGGCTTCCATCTGATTGAGGCGCTGCACCTTAAGAAAGCGGTCCATCAGTTTACGGCCTCAAAGTACTTAAAGATGGCGATTTGTGCCATCATAGGAGTTGTCTTGGCAGCTTTGCCAACGGAATTTTACCATATCGACGGGCTTACGATTATCGAGCAGCGCGTGATCGCCCTGTTCGTGTTTGCCGGCCTTATGTGGATTACCGAGGCAATGCCGGCATGGGGCACATCGTTCCTTGTGATTGTGATCATGCTGCTTACGGTGAGCACGGCGCCGCTCTCGTTCTTTGAAGTGGGCGAAGTTGCCGGCGAATACGGCCGTCCCATCCCATACAAGACGATTATGGCAGTGTTTGCCGACCCCACAATAGAGCTCTTCATCGGCGGCTTCGTGCTTGCAATCGGCCTTACCAAGACGGGTCTCGACATGTTCATCGCCAAAGTGCTTCTCAAGCCCTTCGGAACAAAGTCGGAAAATGTGCTTATGGGCTTCATTCTCGTTACAGCCGTGCTCTCAGCGTTCGTGAGCAACACCGCCACAGCAGCCATGATGATCGCCTTCCTCGCCCCTGTGCTTAAGTCGCTCCCCGCCGACGGCAAGGGCCGTATAGCGTTGGCAATGGCAATTCCCATCGGCGCCAACATCGGCGGCATCGCCACTCCCATCGGCACGCCTCCCAACCTTATCGCCCTCGGCTATCTGCAGGAACAACTCGGCATCAACATAAGCTTTGGCGAATGGATGGGCAAGATGGCGCCTTTTGTGCTGATTCTCCTGTTCGTAGGCTGGGTGGTGCTGAGAATAATGTTCCCCTTCAAGCAAAAGCGCATCGAGCTCAACATACAGGGCGAGCTTAAGAAGCAAAAAGACACCTACATTGTCGCCATCACATTCCTTGTTACTGTGTTTCTGTGGTGCTTTGGCGACCTCTTCAACCTTGGCCTCAACAGCTACATCATAGCCTTGATTCCCGTGGCTGCGTTCATCGTGGGCGGCATATTCAACCGCCGCGACCTTGAGCAAATCAACTGGGGCGTGCTCTGGATGGTGGCCGGCGGCTTCGCTCTCGGCGTAGCCCTCAACTACACTCGCCTGAGCAACCACCTCGTTGAGTCGATTCCCTTTGGCTCTTGGCCATTCCTCATCGTAACAATCGTGGCCATGCTCGTATGCTTCGGCTTCTCTAATCTCATCAGCCACTCAGCCACAGCTGCCCTGCTCGTGCCGGTAATTGGCGTAATCGCCGGCGCTATGCACACAGCCACTGGCGATACCAACATACCGCGCCAAATGCTCGTAGCGGTGGCAATCGCTTCGTCGGTATCAATGATTCTTCCTATCTCCACTCCCCCGAATGCAATCGCTCACTCAACAGGCTACATCGAGCAGAAAGATATGGCCAAAGTGGGCATAATCATCGGTCTCGTGGGGCTTGTGGGCGGCCTTGGCTGGCTCATGCTGGTGTTCTAAACTCATGATGATGCGACGAATAATTCTTACAGTGCTTGCCGCCTGCTCTATGGCGGAGGCATTCTTGGCAAAACCTACGGCGTGGGCACCGACGTGGACCAAGTGCTGAACATAAGCGCTCAGCTTACGTACAACCTCCCTCACTGGACCATCGGCCTTGAGGCCACTCCCTGCTGGGCTTGGTACGGTTCGCTCAACAATGCCAACGGCCGCATCGAAAACACCCACTCAGTAGCCAACTACCGCATCCTCGGCGTGATGATGTTCACCTTCTGACAAAACCGCCCATCTTTGTCAAGATGTCAATTTGACAAGATGACATAAATCCAATAAAAGCAGCCGCAGTGCTGCTTTTATTGTTATCGCCCGGTTACTCGCAGCGAATGACTTTGATGGGACTCTTTCACAGAATCTTTCCTAACAAACTGAAAAATTCATAGTCTTAAAATCTTATTATGTGGAAAAATTGTTGTAAATTTGATTTTCACCTATAAAGTTACGAAAAATCTACGACTTGGCCAAATTTTTCAAGTACTTATTTTGCTGAATCTCAAAGAATTATACATGTTTTACAGCATATTTCCAAAAGCCAAATTTTTAACGAACTATTGCTATAAGGTCCAGACTCGTAACGCCCAGAATGTTTGTCATGCACGTCAACCATCCACGAATTTGTAGCGCGAGACTTCTTGTCTTCGGAAATCATTTTTCGGAAATGACGCGCCGATGCTTCTTGAAAATGGTCGGTCGCAGAGCGGTCGTATATTCCAAGACGCGACAAAGTTCTATCAACCTGCTTGTTGACAGAATCAAGATTTTTCCTGCGTTTTTTTTGTGCTTACTTTAACTCAGCTCAACCATTTTAATACGTCAATAGGTCGGCATATTCTTCTACGGTAGTTTCTTCTTCCAAGCAATCCTGAATGGTGTAGTCAGTAATAGAGTCGGCCATTTTCTTGTGCTTCTTCCGCAGTCAGATATCCAAGATTGCATCGTTCAGCGATTTTTAGCAATTCATCTTTCACATCTGCCATAAACTTATAAAAATATCTGTATTATACTCTTCCAAATTGCGTAAAGATTTTATCATACAACGAAGTGATTACCTTATGTAAGTAATTAGGGTGTTCAGTTTGATGTTCCTAAAAAAGGACATACAAAACACCATTTT
>CAZORI010000072.1:0-6785 GCA_964582335.1 uncultured Bacteroides sp. | reverse complement strand
AGGGCGCGCTCGGGACTTCCACCCGTTAGATTATGCCCATGTCGGGCGAACCAAAGAGGCGTGCCATTTCGTGTGGCACGCCTCCTGTAGGCTGTTGTGTGGCGATGTCAAGCCTTTGCGGCCTTTGCCTCCTTGGCAGCGGCATTGATGGGGTCGATCACCTTCTGCACCTCGGCTTCGTATTCCGACAATGCCCTTCCGTAGGCCTGCTTGTAGTATTGCAGCTTGGCCTTGCGATATGCGTCCGACGAATCGAAAGCCGGCATCTTCTTGTCGAACGTTACAGCCAGGCGATCCTTGGCCTGCTGCGACAGTTGAGCTATTTTTGCGAGCATCTCCTCGACCTTTTCCTCCGAGACAAGTCCGGCATACATTGCGGCGGGAATCACCACTTGCACTACCTCATCCTGCACGCGGTCGATGTGCTTTTTGAGTTGACGTTTGCTTGTAATCATTGTAGAAATAATTTAATGTTGCATTTGCAAAGTTAGCTAAATATTTTCAAATGGTAATATTAAAACTATTTAGTTGGCAGAAATGTTTATGGTAATATAGCCCGGCATTCAATTAAGCCCGGCACACATGTTCGATGCTTGGCAAGCGCGTGCCTTTGCCGCTCAAGATTTTCCTCACAACTCTCGCCGTGGTCGACGACATCGGCGGCATCGTCGTCGGCTCGCTTATAGCCAGAATATCTGGCTTCGTCATCCTTCACTTCACCCTGCCTCGCGGCGAGGCGCCGGATGCCGTTCCCGACGAATGACACAATAAGATACAACAAGGGCAGCGTCGATGTGAAGCGCAGCCCGTGCCATTTTATAGCTGTTTCTTTTTCAGCACGAAATTGTGGCCAAGGTATTTCTCATGCACCAGAGGGTTGGCGTCCCATTCCTCCGGCGTGCCCTGGAAAAGGATGCGCCCATCGAAGAGCAGGTAGGCTCTGTCGGTGATGCTCAGCGTCTCAGGCGCGTTGTGGTCGGTGATGAGTATGCCTATGTTCTTTTCCTTCAGCTTGTACACCACCGATTGAATGTCCTCCACCGCGATGGGGTCGACGCCGGCAAACGGCTCGTCGAGCATGATGAATTTCGGGTCGATGGCGAGGCAGCGCGCTATCTCCGTGCGTCGGCGCTCGCCGCCGCTCAGCTGGTCGCCCAAGTTCTTGCGCACCTTTTGCAGGCTAAATTCCTCGATAAGGCTTTCGAGTTTCATCCGCTGGTACTCCTTTGGCTTCTTAGTCATCTCCAGCACGCACTTTATGTTGTCCTCCACTGTCATCTTCCTGAACACTGATGCTTCCTGGGCCAAGTAGCCAATGCCGGCCTGGGCGCGCTTGTACACGGGATATTTCGTAATGTCGAGGCCGTTGAGGAATATGCGTCCTTCGTTGGCCTGTATCAGGCCCACTGTCATGTAGAACGTAGTGGTTTTGCCGGCTCCGTTGGGGCCAAGCAGTCCCACAATCTCGCCTTGCGTCACGTCGATCGACACATGGTTCACCACCGTGCGCTTGCCGTATTTCTTCACGAGGTTTTCGGTGCGGAGCACCATTTTTTCTTCGCCCAGCGCTATTCCCTCTACGTCTTGCCTGATTTCCTCCTTTACTTCCGATTCCAGTTCTGATATCTCGTCGCGTTCCATGTCAGTCGTTTTTGTATGTTGGTGCATTCAGGCGGCTGGCAATGTAGTCGGTGAGCAGCTTTATCGCCACCACGTTGCTGCCGCCCTGCGGCATAATCAAGTCGGCGAATCGCTTCGACGGCTCTATGTATTGCTCATGCATGGGCTTGAGCACGCCCTGGTAGCGGTCGATCACCATCTGCGGCGTGCGTCCGCGCTCTATGCAGTCGCGCGCGATCACGCGTATCAGCCTCTCGTCAGGGTCGGCGTCGACGAATACCTTCACGTCCATCATTTCGCGCAGGTCGCGGTCGTTCAGCACGAGTATGCCTTCCACTATCACCACGTCGCGCGGCTCCACCCTTACGGTCTCTTCTTGGCGCGTGCAAGTCAAGTAGCTGTATGTGGGCATGTCGATGGCCTTGCCCTCCTTCAGCCTCTTCACGTGCTCGGTGAGCAACGTCCACTCTATGGCGGCCGGCTCGTCGAAGTTGATTTTCGAGCGCAGCTCCATAGGTATGTGGCTGCTGTCTTTGTAGTATGAGTCCTGGGGAATTACAGCCACTTCGCCCGGGGCGAAGCTTTTTATTATCTTGTTGACCACTGTGGTTTTGCCGGAGCCGGTGCCACCCGCGATGCCTATTACTAACATTTCTGTGCTTATTATGATGTTTTCTTCGCGAAGTTACAAAATAATCGCCTACTCTCCCACCAAAATTCGATTAAAAAAGCGTAAAGGCAAAAAAATTAGCCTGAACGCCTCTTTCAGACGCCAGGCTTAACCTTTGATAGCCACTCACATGAGTGATGAGATCTCAGATGTCTTGGGGTTGAGGCTCACTATGCGGCCATTAGGGTCGATCAGCACGCTGCCGTACCCCGATGCGAGCCCATAGCTGTCGATGATAACATCGGCCTCTGCGCCCTTCACATTGAATTGCCTTTGCGGGTCAAGATTATCGAGCCGCGTAATTTCCCGAAATAGCTCTGGCTCTCTGTCAAAATTAATTGAAACGTGTCGCAAGTGTGCATTTTCATTTTCTTGTACCCAGGCTGAGTAATGTGTGCACTGTATCCTGGAAGCAGCATCGTCTGATGCCCAGAATGTGAGCAGCACATACTCACCGCGCATGTCGTGCAGCGTCGTTGTCTCGGATTCGTTGTTCAACGCTATGTCCGGGGCTGATTGCCCGGTGGCTATGCCCTCATCGCTTCGGGTAAGGCCGGAAGTTGCAACCAAAATCAACGCTGTAAGCATTACGCCAACAATTGATTTCTTCATTCTGTCATTTTTATGTTCATAAATAAATCCCGTATCTTTGGCATCTCACCATTTTGCACACGGAACTCGCCGATTTTCGGCTTAAGCGGAGCCAACTCTTTGGCTCCTACGTCAATCAATTTGAACACAAAATTACTAAAAAAACGTTCAACGACAAAATTTTGTTCACCGTCGGTGAATAAAATTGCAATTTACGCCGACCTAAGCGCCTAATGCACAAATGTTAAGAACTTGTGCTAAATTTATATAAGGAAGCCGAGCTTTGTCACCATTTCAGGCTTGCATGTGATCCATCATGATGCCGAAAAAAGGACGCGGCGCCACCGTGGCAAATCCCACTCGCTCATACAGGCGCCGGGCGCGGGCGTTGTCATAGTCGACCAGCAAGCCTGCCGGCTTGCCCATGCTGTGAGCCCTCTCGATGGCTGCCCTGAGCAATGCCTCAGCAATGCCTCTGCCGCGATATTCGGGCTTTACCATCAGTGTGTCGATATACACCTCCGTGGGGTCGGTCTCATCATCCACATTGCCTGCATCCATGCCGAAGCGCTCCGATGCAAACTTCAGAAAAGGCTCGCGCAGGCTGTAGAGGTCAGCCCCGTCATAGAATATGCACACTCCGGCCACGTTGCCGGCAGCATCCACCGCCCGCAGCGCGTTGCGGTAGCTGTACTGCGTATTTTCCTCGCCGGCAAGCTGCTCGAATATGCACTTCAGCTCGCCCAGCCTTTCCTCTGAGCCGATTATCTCCACGCAGTTGTCGGGGCCGATGGCCTCGATAATTGCTTCGGATATGAAAGGCGCGTCGCCTTTGGTGGCGCGCTCTACTGCAAAAGCGCTATTTTCGGATGTATTTTTTGCTGAAATCATGGAAATCGCCATCATAAATATTAATGTCAACCGGGCTGATGCAGCCAGCGTCCGAATTTCATCTTGCCGTCGAGATACGTGTATCGGCCTATGCCTTGCTTGTAGCCTTTCGAGAAATTGCCCACATACACGTCGCCCTTGCGTTTGCCGGCCAGGTAACGCATTATGCCGAATCCGTCGGGCTCGAAGCTTTTGTTGAACGGGCCTTCATATATGCTTTCGTTCTCGCCCATGATGTGCATGATGCCCTTGGGCAAATAATTGTTCACCCAATGGCCGCCATATGTGTTGCCCTTCTTCGATTTTGCCTCGCCCTCGCCGTGTCTCATGCCATTAGACATCTGTCCCGTGTAAATCCATCCGTCGCCGCAGTCATAGTCGACTACATACACTGATTGGGCCATCGCCGTTATTGCCACGAGAGAGAGGATGAGTGCAAAATACCGTTTCATTTTATTGCCTGAGTCGATATTTAAATTTTGGTTACCTTAACATATAACGGATAAACCGCTCAATTGGTTGTAGGCAAAATCAATATAAAATGCGTCAGTCGGGCAATAGCTCGCGCAGCGTAGGAATCACCTTATTGGCATAGTGGCGAAAGCCAAGGTCGGTGAGGTGTATGCCGTCCACCGTGCCGTCATCCTCAGGGCCGTCGAGGTTCACGCTGTCGATGTAGTACAAGTTATCAGGGTTCTCGGCCTTCAGCTTCTCGTAGTTGCGGCGGAACGCAGCATTCTTGGCAGGCAGATAGTTGCCGAAATAAGAGTCGTAGCGCGCATAGGGGTATATGGGGCCGTCGATCATTACAATCTTTGCGTCGGGCCTGGCATCGCGTATGATTTTCACGAAATCGTAGGTGAGCGTGTCGCACATCATTTCCGTGCAGTTTGGCACCGGGTCGAGCAGGTATATGTCGGCATCGGGTATCTCGGCCAGCTGTCGAGCCACGCAGTAGTCCATCTTGCCTTGTCCCGAGAATCCGAGGTTGGCAACCTCGCAATTCAGCTCGCGCGATATTATATTTGTGGAGGCCATGCCAGTGCGCGACGCGCAGCCGCCTTGCAGAATAGATGTGCCGTAAGCCACAATCTTGCGGTCGTCGCGAATAAGCTGAGGGTCGCCCTTTGTGATGGTAGCGCCCGAGTCGACCTTCACCCACAGCTCTTCCACGCCGTCGTAGAGCGGCAGGTATATCATGTATTCGTGCATTTTGCCGTCCATGCGCTCCACGTAGGTGGCGTCGCACATCTTCAGCGAGTCGTTCTTCAGATACGGGCGGTTGGTGTTGACGTGTCGCCAGCACGAGTCACCTTCCCAGATGTACAGGTCGGTGCCCTTCAGGCCGGTGTCGGCCATGTGTATCATGTGGGTGTTCCACAGCAGGCGGTAGTTCACGCCTATGCGCTTGCTGTCGGTGGCGAATCTCACCCCTATTCCCGACGAGCACTGCGCGCGATCCCACAGTCCCTCGCTCACGCTGTCCTTCAGCACTTGGGGCAAGCGTGCGTATTCGCGGCCTGTGTCGTCCCATGCCTTGTTGATTATTCTCAGATCTTGTGCGTTTACCAGTTGCCACCCTTCGTCAGCGGCTGCGAATGCCGCATTAGTCGCTCCCAGCAGCAAAAGCGCCGTCAGTAGTTTTTTCATCATATTCATTTAAAATTAACTTTCGATTTTTATAATACAAAATTACTATTTTTAAGCCAATAATTCCTACCTTTGCGAAAATAATAATATTTTGTGATGGCAAAGATAGGTTCTAAATTCACTCCCGTAGGCTGCAAGGCATTGCTCCTGGGCAGCGGCGAACTTGGCAAGGAAGTTACTATAGAGTTGCAGCGTCTTGGCATACAAGTGGTTGCCTGCGACAAATATCCCCTGGCGCCCGCCATGCACGTAGCCGACGAAGCCTGCGTGCTCAATATGCTTGACCCCAAAGCGCTCCGCGAATTAATCATCAAGGAGCGCCCCGACCACATAATTCCCGAAGTAGAGGCTATCGCCACGCCCGAGCTCCTCGCCCTTGAGAAGGAAGGCTGGCACGTTACGCCCACCGCTCAGGCCACCGTGCTCACCATGAACCGCGAAGGCATACGCCGTCTGGCCGCCGAGGTGCTGAAGCTGCCTACCAGCCCATATCGCTTCGCATCAAGCTACGACGAATTCAAAAAGGCTGTCGAGGAAATCGGCATCCCCTGCGTGGTGAAGCCGGTGATGAGCTCGTCGGGCCACGGGCAGTCAACCATCAAGACCCCCGACGACATCGACAAGGCTTGGGAGACATCTCAATCGGGCGGACGCGCCGGCGCAGGCAAGGTTATCGTTGAGGGATTCGTGAAGTTCGACTATGAAATCACCCTTCTCACGGTGCGCTCTGTATCCGGCACAACCTATTGCCAGCCCGTGGGCCACATACAGGTAGACGGCGACTACCGCGAGAGCTGGCAACCGCAGCCCATGCTGCCCGAGGCCTTGGCCGAGGCGCAGGACTACGCGAAAAAGATTACCGACGCGCTCGGCGGCTACGGCATCTTCGGCGTGGAGCTCTTCATCAAGGACGGCCACGCCATATTCAGCGAGGTGTCGCCGCGCCCGCACGACACAGGCATGGTGACGATGATTTCGCAGGACATGAGCGAATTTGCCCTGCATGCACGCGCATTGCTCGGCCTCCCCGTGCCGGCGATTCGCTTCTATGGCCCGTCGGCCTCACGCGCTATCGTGGTTGAAGGCGATACCGACCAGATTGAAATCGGCAACCTTGAAAAGGCGCTTGCTGAGCCGGGCGTGCAAATCAGGATATTCGGCAAGCCCGAAATCAAGGGCCATCGCCGCATGGGCGTGATTCTCGCCACCGACGACACTTTGGAGAAAGCGCGCGAAAAGGCAAAGCGCGCCTACGACACGCTCAGCATAAAGGTGCATCCCCGCAAAAAATAAATGCGCCTGTTAAGCATAAATCGAGTAGGAGGTAAACACTAATCGTAGGTGCTTATCTCCTACTTTCGTG
>CAZORI010000071.1:0-6879 GCA_964582335.1 uncultured Bacteroides sp. | reverse complement strand
CCCCCCCCCCCAATCAGCCCCCCAACCCCCTAAAGGGGGGGAGTCAAGACCCCGTAGGGGTCGAGGAACATGAAAGCAACCACAGCTTTATATATTCACAGAGAAGGAAGGAGCGATGCGTGAGCATCGCTCCTTCTTTCACGTAGCCCCTCGGCCCCCTAAAGGGGGAGTTGATATCACCACAAACGACCCCGAATGGGGTCGAAGAATGGCACGATTATTTTTTTGAGGCAGAGAGCGATTATTCCGAAAATAATCGCTAACTTTGCGCCGCTTATGCTCGCGCACACTGCGCGACGGCATCAATTTATCCTATAATTAACCCTATTTATTAACTTTTTTAATGACTGAAGAAGTAAAGACAGGCCCGATCGAGGACTTCGATTGGGATGCGTACGAGAATGGTGACACCGCAGGTGAGAAGTCGCGCGAAGAGCTGACCCGCACCTACGATGAATCGCTCAACACCGTAAAGGACAAGGACGTAATCGAAGGTACCATCATCGCCCTCAACAAGCGCGAGGCTGTGGTTAACATCGGCTACAAGAGCGACGGCATCATCCCCATGAGCGAATTCCGCTACAACCCCGACCTGAAGGTGGGCGACAAAGTAGAGGTGTTCATCGAAAACCAAGAAGACAAGAAGGGACAGCTCATCTTGTCGCACAAGAAAGCCCGCGCAAGCCGCAGCTGGGAGCGCGTGAACGCTGCCCTGGCCAACGACGAAGTGATCAAGGGCTTCATCAAATGCCGCACAAAGGGCGGCATGATCGTCGACGTGTTCGGCATCGAGGCATTCCTCCCCGGATCGCAAATCGACGTTAAGCCCATCCGCGACTACGACGTATTCGTGGGCAAGACCATGGAATTCAAAGTGGTCAAAATCAACGAAGAGTACAAGAACGTGGTGGTTTCGCACAAAGCCCTCATCGAGGAAGAGCTCGAGCAGCAGAAGCGCGAAATCATCAGCAAGCTCGAAAAAGGCCAAGTGCTCGAAGGCACTGTCAAGAACATCACCAGCTACGGCGTATTCATCGACCTTGGCGGCGTAGACGGCCTTATCCACATCACCGACCTCAGCTGGGGACGCGTATCGCATCCCTCGGAGGTGGTTGAGCTCGACCAGAAGCTCAATGTAGTAATCCTCGACTTCGACAACGAGAAGAAGCGCATCGCCCTTGGCCTGAAGCAGCTCCATCCCCACCCATGGGATGCTCTCGACGCCAACCTCAAGGTGGGCGACCGCGTAAAGGGCAAGGTTGTAGTCATGGCCGACTACGGCGCATTCCTCGAAATCGCTCCCGGCGTAGAGGGCTTGATCCACGTGTCGGAGATGTCGTGGTCGCAGCACCTGCGCTCGGCTCAGGACTTCATGAAGGTAGGCGACGAAATCGAGGCAGTGATCCTCACCCTCGACCGCGAGGCACGCAAGATGAGCCTTGGCATCAAGCAGCTCAAGAGCGACCCCTGGGAGAACATCGACGAAAAATACCCCATTGGCAGCCGCCACACCGCAAAAGTGCGCAACTTCACCAACTTCGGCGTGTTTGTTGAAATCGAGGAGGGCGTAGAAGGCCTCATCCACATCAGCGACCTCAGCTGGACCAAGAAAATCAAGCACCCCAGCGAATTCACCCAGATTGGCGCCGACATCGACGTTGAAGTGCTCGCCATCGACAAGGACAACCGCCGCTTGAGCCTCGGCCACAAGCAGCTCGAGGAGAATCCTTGGGATGTATTCGAGACCATCTTCACCGTTGGCTCGATCCACGAAGGCACCATCGTCAACATGCTCGAGAAGGGCGCTGTGGTGGCTCTGCCCTACGGCGTGGAGGGCTTCGCTACTCCCAAGCACCTGGTGAAGGAAGACGGCTCAAAAGCTCAGCTCGACGAGAAGCTGCCCTTCAAGGTGATTGAATTCAACAAGGACAGCAAGCGCATCATCCTATCGCACAGCCGCGTGCACGAAGACGCAGGCCGTGCCGAGAAGGCCGCCGAGCGCCGCAAGCCCCGCCAGGCTGCTCGCCGCCAGGAAGAGGCACCCGCTGTGGCTCAAGCAGCCGAGAAGACGACATTCGGCGACATCGAGGCCCTTGCAGCCCTCAAGGAGAAGCTTTCGGGCAAATAATCGCATACGACCCATCAATCAGAGACGCCATACATCTCTGACCAACCCCCTCTACACGGCATAAGCGTGAGCTTGTGCCGTGTTTTTGTTAAATTTCTTTATTTTTTTGTCATTTTTCCATGCTATCGCGATTTTTGATGTGTTTTTTGACTAATTTTGTATTACATATCAACAAATCAATACCTGCTATGGACAAAATCGACCGACTCGACCGTAAAATCCTTGAAATAATAATCCGCAACGCCCGCATTCCGAGCAAGGATGTGGCCCTGGTGTGCGGCGTGTCGCGCGCTGCTGTGCACCAGCGCATACAGCGCCTGATCGACATGGGCGTGATTGTGGGCTCGGGCTATAACGTCAACCCCAAATCGCTGGGCTACATGACCAGCACATACATCGGCGTGAACCTGGAGCGCGGCGCTCTCTACCGCGACGTAGTGCCCGAGCTCGAGAAAATCCCCGAAATCGTGGAGTGCAACTACACCACGGGGCCATACACCCTGCTCATAAAGCTCTACGCACGCGACAACGAGCACCTGATGAACCTGCTCAACGACCGCATACAGAAGATTCCCGGCGTCACCGGCACCGAAACGCTCATCTCGCTCGACCAGTCGATACATCGCACGCTGCCCGTAATCGCTGAGGACTAACCACTGCCGCCGCATATGACTGACAAGAAGAATATGGCGGCCGACCTAGACAGCCGACTGCGCCGCGTGAAGCGCACGCGCTGGCTGAGGTTCGGAATCGTCGCCCTTATATATACGCTGTGGGTGGCATGGCTGGGCAACTGGTGGTTTGCCCTGGGCCTGCTGCTGCTATTCGACATCTACATCACCGGCTACATTCCTTTCACATGGTGGAAGCAGAGCAAGAGCAAGGCCACGCGCACGCTGATGAGCTGGGTCGACGCCATCGTATACGCGCTGATTCTGGTGTATTTCGTGTTCACATTTCTGGGGCAGAACTACATGATACCTTCCTCCTCGCTTGAGAAAACGCTGCTTACCGGTGACTACCTTGTGGTGAACAAGATGATCTACGGCCCCAGGGTGCCCATCACCCCCGTGCACTTCCCGCTGGTGCACAACAAGATGCCCATCATAGGCACCGACAGCTACCTCGATTGGCCGCAGAACGGCTACCGCCGCCTCAAGGGGCTGCGAAGCGTCGAGGCCGGCGACATCGTGGTGTTCAACTTCCCCGCCGGCGACACTGTGGCCACAAAATACGAAGAGACTGCCAACTACTACGACCTGGTGCGAGAATACGGCTGGGGCGCGGTGAACAACAACCCCCAGACATTCGGCGAAGTGAAGTACCGTCCTGTGGACCGACGCACCAACTACGTGAAGCGCGCCATAGGCCTCCCCGGCCAGCGACTGAGCATACGCCGCGACACCGTGTACATCGACGGCAACGCGCAGCCGCTGCCGAAAAACGCGCAATTCCGCTACCTCTTCACCACGCATGGCCCAATCACCAACGCCCAGGCGCATAAATACGGCATCACGGCCAGCGACATACAGAGCCTGCATCCCGACTTCTCGCGCCAACTTGCGCAATACTACTACGACATTGATGCTTCCTTGCCTATGTATTCGGCGCCTCTCACGGCCGACATGATAGAGCAGATGCGCGCCGACGGCGTGATAGCGCAGCTGATCAAGGCCAACGACATTCCGGGCCTGGCAATGGCCGACGTGTTCCCGGCCGGGGCCGCCACGGGCTGGACCATCAGCGACTGGGGTGGCGACGACGGCGTGCTGATTCCCGCCAAGGGGCTCACCGTGCCGCTCGACAGCGCTAACTGGGCGCTCTACGAGCGCTGCATACGCAACTACGAAGGCCACAGCGACGCCGAATTCCGCGACGGCCAAGCCTACATCGACGGCAAGCCCGCTGCCGACTACACATTCGCCATGGACTATTATTTCATGATGGGCGACAACCGCGACAACTCGCTCGACTCGCGATTCTGGGGCTTCGTGCCCGAGGACCATATCGTGGGCACGCCAATGTTCGTGGCCGTGTCGTTCGACCACGACCGCAGCCTATTTGACGGCGGCATTCGCTGGTCGCGAATATTCAGCAGCAGCAACCCCGACAAGGAAGCATTCAAGCAATCCGAAACTCTTTAACCTCTGGCATCCCTACTAAGGGATGCCGAAACGACATACGATAAGTGAAAACCTTTAATTATTCTGACGAAAACGATCGTTGCTATGGCCTTACGGGCATGGTGATGACTATGTATGAGCACCAGGTGATCGACATGTTGCACATGATTACCCTCGACAGTGCCGACGGATGCTCTATTGTGTTCACGCCGGATTTCTATTTCAACAGCAATCCGCGCTACAGCGCCAAGCTTGCATGGAACGAAATGCTAAGGCAATACCAGGCGCTGGTGCGCCTGGTGCTGGCCAATATCGCCTGCCGCAGGCTCGTGCATGAGCAAAAGCCTATCGACGCCGACTCGCGCAAGGAGATGCTGCAGCTGGTGTCGGGCCCCGGCGCCGACGACTGCGCCCTGGAGAAGGACGAAATAGAGACGATATTCAACCGCACTCTGCGCGACATGCTGCAGATGTTCGGCAACGAGCGGGTGGCAACCCTGAGCCACCGCTTCGTCGACGAACTCAAGCAGCGGCGCACATTGGCATCCGACGAGGTGGCCGAGCTGATACAATACCTGATACGCAACTGACGAGGCATGGCATCACCGCTCGTGAAAATCACCGACCGCCCCGTGTGGCTCGCGCCGCAGTATTTCGGCTCGATTGCCTACTATGCGGCTTTGGCGATGCACGCCCGAGCGGTGGTGGACACGAGCCTCCGCTACGACAAGCGGCGCAAGAGCGTGCACCGCTGCGAAATACTCGACACGCGTGCGCGGCTGATGCTTACCGTGCCGGTGAGTCGCCCGAAGGATGCGCCCTGCGAGCGCTGGAGCCAAGTTGCGGTGTCGGCCCAGGCCGAGTGGTGGAGCGACCATCGCGTGTCGCTCGAGTCGGCCTACGGACGCACACCCTTCTTTGAATATTACATCGACCGCTTCCTGCCTTACATCAGCGCCGACGCTCCGGGCACATCGGTAGTGGAGCTTGACCGCTGCCTCGACGAGCAAGTGCGCGGCATCTTGGGGCTCGACACCGAAGTAAGCTATGCCGACCTTGCCGACGAGGATGCCTCCACGGCTGTCGACCTGCGCCGCGCCGACCAGCCTGCCTGCAAACTGGTGCCTTACTACCAGGTGCGCAGCCACAAGTTTGGCTTTGTGGGCGCCCTGAGCATACTCGACTTGATATTCAACATGGGCCCCGAGGCCCCGCTGGTGCTTCACGAGATGCAATAAGGAATTAAAAATTAAAAATTGACGATATCGTCGATATTGACAACAACCCGACAACCTATGCGAATCGACATAATCACTGTGCTGCCCGAGATGATGGAGGGCCCCCTCAACTGCTCAATACTGAAACGGGCTCAGGACCGCGGCCTTGCGCAAATTGTGGTGCACAACCTGCGCGACTACACGCTCAACAAGCACCGCAAGGTCGACGACTACCCATTCGGTGGCGACGCCGGAATGGTGATGACTGTTGAGCCCGTGGACCGCTGCATCACAGCACTGAAGGAGCAGCGCCACTACGACGAGGTGATATTCACCGCGCCCGACGGCGAAAAATTCAACCAGCGCATAGCCAACGGGCTATCGCTGCTGCAGAACATCATAATCCTTTGCGGCCACTACAAGGGCATCGACTATCGCATACGCGAGCATCTGATTACGCGCGAAATATCGGTGGGCGACTATGTGCTCACCGGCGGAGAGATTCCGGCCATGGCAATCACCGACGCGGTGGTGCGCCTGATACCGGGCGTAATCGGCGATGAGCAAAGCGCACTGTCCGACTCGTTTCAGGACGATTTGCTGGAGCCGCCCATCTACACGCGCCCGGCCGTGTACAAGGGCTGGGAGGTGCCTCCCGTGCTTCTGAGCGGACACCAGGCCAACATCGACAAGTGGAAATACGAGCAGGCCATGCTGCGCACCGAGCGCCTGCGTCCCGACTTGCTGAAATAAACCCTTTGCAACACCCGACTATGAAGAAGAAGACAATCTGGGACCTGCAGCGCCTCACGGTGGACGAGTTCAAGCGCGCCGACAAGCTGCCCTTAGTGGTGGTGGTGGACAATGTGCGCTCGCTCAACAACATAGGTTCGCTATTCCGCACATGCGATGCATTCGGCGTGGCGCGTATAGTGCTTTGCGGCATTTCGGCCACCCCGCCGTCGCCTGAGATTCACAAGACGGCGCTCGGAGCCGAGGATTCGGTGGACTGGACGTACTGCTCCGACACGCTGCAGGCTGTGGCCGAGCTGCACGAGCAGGGCTACGTGACGCTGTGCCTGGAGCAGGTGCAGCACAGCGTGATGCTGCAGGATTTCCGCCGCGACCCCCAGGCGAGATATGCCTTGGTGCTCGGCAACGAGGTGGCAGGCGTGGACCAGGCGGTGGTGGATGCTTGCGACGTGTGCCTCGAAATACCGCAGCGCGGCACCAAGCATTCGCTCAATGTGAGCGTGAGCGCCGGCATCGCCATCTGGCATCTCGCTTTTTTTGAAAAAAATCGCGCGCATTGTTTGTCATTATGAAAAATGTTAGTACCTTTGCACTGAAAATCGAAACATGGTGAGTTTAGCTCAGTTGGTTAGAGCGTCGGATTGTGGTTCCGAAGGTC
>CAZORI010000070.1:0-6950 GCA_964582335.1 uncultured Bacteroides sp. | reverse complement strand
GAATGTACCCATTGTTAGTCTACATCAAACACAGAAATTTGCAACTGCCCCAAAATATCATCAAAGATGTCAACCAGCGCCGCTGTGACATCGGCGAGCTACAACTATGTGATGACAGCGGCAATGCCGGTTGAAGAGGATAATGGCAGCGGCACCCCAACCGTGATACCCTACATGGCCTCAGGCACATCGCCCGACAACTCGATGAATTTAACCAAATACCTTGTGCCGTCAGTCAACACCTATAGCTACAACGGTGATTACAAGGTGATTACTGCCGACATCGACCTCACGCAATGCTACCGCAGTTCATCCAAGTCATTCGACGGACTGTCGTCGACTATAATCACCCCTACATCGGAGATGTACGACATCGTGATGTTCTTCATCAACGGCGACGCCAGCGCCACGCGCACCCTTTACGTCGATAGCTTCACCGTAGAACTCATAGAAGAGAAATAACCAATTAATATCTAATTTCTTATTTAATTATGCTCAATCCTAAATTTTCAGGGGTACTAATCCTTGCTGCCCTATTGGCAGCCTCCTGTTCCAACGAAGCCGACAACATCCAGGTTGTCGAGAAAGACGGCAGTGTCACTCTCACGCTCACTCCAGAAGTGCAATCACGTGTTTCCACTGACGAATCAACTACCAAATTTGATGAAGGCGACATCGTAGTCGTGTCGTCAAAAGGCCTGCTCGAAGACATGAAAAATGTTGAATTCTCCGTGGGCTCAAACGGCACATCCCTCTCTTGCGATGACGAATATTTCTACGACGGCGACGATGAGGCCACTTTCTACGCCTACTATCCCTCAACCGCCATCGGCGACACTGAATCCGTTTCGTTCACTGTTAGCACAGACCAAAGCGGAACTGACTCATACTCAGCCAACGACTTCATGACAGCTATGAGTAAAGGCTCGAAGGCGAAGACCCCTGTTCTCTCCTTCACTCACCAGTTGGCATGGGTAAAGGTTACCATTGACACAGGCTCAACCGAATCAGATGAGTCTGAAGTGTCTACCGCAGCAGAAGGATCTGACAAGGAGACTATCAGCGTGAAAATGAATGACATCCTACCTTCGGTTACGTATACTTACCCTACAGATGAAGCCGAAGAGAAAGTTGTCACAGACGAAACAGTAGACACAAAGGACATCGCCATGGGCGAAAACGACTCAGAATTCTGGGCGCTGATCCCGGCACAGACAATTGCGAAAGGTTCAACATTCCTCTCGATTACTGTGGGCAACGATGAATACACCTACACCCCCTCAACCGCCATCGAGTTCGCTGCTGGCAAAGTGAAGAAGATTTCGCTGAAAATCGCAAACGGCGTTGTTCTTGAAGGCGTTATTGCCGCTGGCTCTTGGACTGATGATGACGATGTAATCTCAGGCTCAATCCACAAGCAAGATTCAACCGCTGAAGATGAATAATCAGTACCAGTGAAATAACCAATAGCATCTCCGTTAACCAATCCCAGATGCCGATACATCGCTTTATAGCTGTATTAGGAGTCGTGTCCATGTTGTTGTCTTCGTGCCACACCGAAGACAACAACATGGGCTTGACCTCTTACTGCAATAAAGTGACATTTGCGCTTAGCGATCCGGCATCGCGAGCAACCATCGACGATGGCGGCACATTTGCATTCTCCCTCAACGACCAAATCTCACTATATTCATCCGGCTTAGTTGAAGATATGACTGGCGTGATTGCCACCGTCACCGCCGACAACGGCCTAACGTTTTCGGGCGTATACACATACGACGGCAACAATCCGGCTACGTTCTATGCCGTCTACCCCGCCAATGCAGCCAACGACGCAAACACAGCCTCGCTGACAGTCAAAACCGACCAAAGTGAGGATGGGTATCTTTCAAGCCATTTCCTGTGGTGCAAGACAGAGGGGAACAGCCCTCGTATTTCACTCACCTTTTCCCATGCCATGGCCATGATTAGGGTGTCCGTGCCAGAAGGTGCGACAAACGTAAAGTTGACGAGTGTGCTGCCAACAGCCATAATTTCATTTTCTGAAGGCGAGATTGTCGCCGGCGGCGAAACTTGCGCCATTACCATGCACAAAATATCGGATACGGTGTATCAAGCGCTGGTGCCTCCGCAAACTCTTGTCGCCAACAATTTCACCATAGAGGTGACAATCGAATCCGACACGTACTGCTACACGCTCGGAGAGGAAACAACCCTCACAGCCGGGCATGTTTGCAAATTCACTCTCGACATGGGCTCGGACGGCAGCAGCGACGAGTTCGTATTCCCCGAAAACTCCCTCATACAGCCAATAGTCGCCGCTCCCACAAAGATATCGGGATCCTGTTCAACCCCTTATTATAACGACAAATGGACACAAGGCAAATGGTACTATTTTTCTTATAACGCGACAACATTTACATGTTTATCAGAAGAGGGTGGAGGATTCAAAGGATCTTTCAACTACAATAAATATTACAATGCGAATGGTTATGAATATCCATGCGTGGGAATATGGTCAGAGGAAACATTCGATTTAACTGACACAAGCGCAATCTGCTATACACTCTCCTACGATGTGCAATCTGAGAAGGATGGGGTTCTTGGAGTAGCTGTATTTGGTTTCACAGGCAGCACCCGCTTTTTTTATCATGCTTTGACTACCAACGACGGTGTAGATCTTGATAGTAAATACGATTACTTACATCACACCACAACTACATCATGGAAACATGTAGAGGTAATAATTGATCCTTCTTGTGGAACACCAATCTATAAAAATTACATCAATTTTGTACAAAACGAAGATAAAATAAACAATTGTGTACTTGTATTTTACAGTGCTCATACAACAAATGAGCCGATATATTACTCGATAAAGAACATTATCATCGTACCAAAAGAATAATTGGCTATATGCCATTCTTTCGCAAGAAGTCGAATACGCATTCATACACGCCGTCGCGAACGCCTTTCTCCGACAGAATCAAGTCGTGCAAGCCGCCTGTGCTATGACCCATCAGTGCCACCTTGTCGATGCCGTCGGCTTGCATCGTAGCCATCGCCCAAGATATCTTCCGCCCACTGGGCCCATATCATGCACGGCAGCAATAAAAGCAGTAGCGTCATATACTTTTTCATTCCATAAACTCGTTGGTTAATTATAACGCTTGTATATCATATAACGCGTTTCTCGCCTAAACAAACACGTTTGCCGCTAAAAAATTTGTTTTTCTACCTTCACCCTTCCTTTCATGAACAAGATTGATTACACACAGGCCATTCGCAACCGCCACTCAGTGAGATCGTACACCGACGTTCCCATCGGCGAATGCCGCGTCGAAATCCTTAGCCAGGCCATAGCCAACGCCAACAAGGAAGGCAACGTGCACCTGCAGCTCGCCCTCGACGAGCCTCGCGCCTTCGGCGACTCGAAGCTGGCACACTACGGCAAATTCAGCAACGTGCGCAACTACATTGCCGTGGTGGCACGCAAGGACCACCAAGCCGAGGAGGCTGCCGGCTACTACGGCGAGGAGATCGTGCTCTTGGCGCAGTCAATCGGGCTCAACACGTGCTGGGTAGGCCTTACGTTCAGCAAGGGCAACGTCCAGGCTGAGATTGCCGATGACGAGAAGCTGTACGCGCTCATTGCCATTGGCTTCGGCGCCAACCAGGGCGCAGCGCACAAAATCAAGCGTCCCGAGCAAGTGGCCAATGAATACGGACTGAAGCAGGAATGGTTTGCCCACGCAATCTCTATGGCGTTGCTCGCCCCTACGGCGCTCAACCAGCAGAAGTTCAAATTCGTGCTGATGCCCGATGGCACTGTCAAGGCAGTGAAGGGCTGGGGGCCGTACACGCGCCTCGACCTTGGCATCGTGAAGCGCCATTTCGTGATTGGCGCCGGCGCCCACTCGCCCGTCATCGAATAGCCGCATTTAGCCGCATATCTGAGCGCAACCGCTCAGTTTCCGTTCTCTAAACTCAGTTTTTTGTATTTTTCACGGTTATAATCGCAAAAATTTGTACCTGCACCCCACCTTAATCGCACTTTTTTGTATGGCGCAAGGTTGGGTATTTGGAAAAAATGAGTTACTTTTGCACAAAAGGCTCTTAATAATTTTTTCTAATCCGCCAAATGAACCGATTTTTATACCTTGCAGCGGCCTCAGCATTGGCCCTAAGTTTTAGTCCTGCTTCCGCTCTCGCATCCGATCCCGGACAAAAGCAAGACAACCCCCTCGAGCTCGCCGAGCGATTCTCCGGCACGAAACTCAACAACATGCTATTCTCCACCACTGTCGACCCTCACTGGTTTCAGCAGGGCGACCGATTCTGGTACTCGTACAAAACCGCCGACGGCACAAAATGGTACGTCGTCGACCCGGCGCGCCGCTCAAAGACGCCGCTCTTCGACAACGACAAGCTCGCCGCCGAGCTCACAACAATCGTCCACGACCCATTCATAGGCGCAAACCTGCCCATCGAAAATCTCGAAGCCGAGCCCGACGGCTACACATTCACCTTCGAGGTGACATCATCGCAGGACGCCAAGCCCAAAAAGGACGCCGAGGGCAAGGAAAAGAAGCCCAAGAAGGACGAGAAGGAAAAATTCTACTTCTCTTACGACTCCCGCAACGGCAAACTCACCCACTTCGAAGACAAAGAGGACGTGAAGAAGCAGCTCGATTGGGCTTCGGTGTCGCCCGACGGCAACACTGTGGTGTACGCCAAGGACTTCAACCTCTACCGCATGAGCCGCGAGGATTATGAGAAACTGAAGAAAAACGAAAACGACAGCACCGTAGTGGACATACCGCTCACCACCGACGGCGAAAAGGATTTCGGATACGGCCAAGAATACAGCTACCTCAACACCGACACCATCGCCAACGGCAAGCGCAAGCGCGCACAAGTGCTCTTCTCGCCCGACTCGCGCTACCTTGTGGCAAACGTCACTGACGAGCGTCCCGTGAAGGAACTGTGGGTGATTAACTCCATGGCATCGCCGCGCCCCACCCTCGAAACATACAAATACCAGATGCCCGGCGAAAGCGAGGCTCCTGAGGACCACCTCTATGTCTTCGACCTCAACGACAACAGCCGCAAGGAAATAGGCACAGCCAAATACAAGAACCAGACGCTCGAACTGGGCCGCAAGCCGCGCCAGCAAAAGCAACGTGGCATGTACGACCAGCCCTCAGTATGGCTCGGCGACAACAACACATTCTACGTCAACCGCTCGAGCCGCGACCTGCACCGCATCGACATCTGCTCATACACCGTAGGGCAAGACACCATCGTGCCCGTAATCGAAGAGCGCATGAACACCTACCTGGAAGTGCGCCCGCTATCGGTGTCGGGCAGCGACCTCGTGCACTGGAGCGAGCGCGACGGCTGGGCGCACCTCTACCTCTATGACAAAAACGGCAACCTGAAGCGCCAGCTCACGCAAGGTCCTTGGCACGTGCACCAGATTCTCAACGTCGACCCCACGGCTCGCAAAGTGTACTTCACCGCCATGGGACGCGAGCAAGGCGAACACCCCTACTACCAGCACACCTACTCGGTTGGCCTCGACGGCGGCGCAGTGCGACAGCTCGACAAGGGCGAATCGTTCCACTACCCGCTCATGGACGACAACATGCACTATTTCGTCGACAACTTCTCTACCATCGACACCATCCCGGAGACGTGGGTCTACGACACTGCCGGCAACAAGGTGATGGAGCTCGAAAAAGCCGACTTCTCGCAGCTTTTCGCCAACGGCTACAAGTTCCCCGAAATATTCAAGGTGAAGGCAGCCGACGGAGTCACCGACCTCTATGGCGTGATGTACAAGCCCTTCGACTTCGACCCCGAGAAGAGCTACCCGATCGTCGACTACGTATACCCCGGCCCGCAGGTTGAGGCCACCAACTATCCCTTCACGCGCATGAGCGTGCGCACCGACCGCCTGGCCCAAGCCGGCTTCATCGTAATCACAGTGGGCAACCGTGGCGGCCACCCCAACCGCTCGAAGTGGTACCACAACTATGGCTACGGCAACCTGCGCGACTACGGACTTGCCGACCAGAAGGCTGCCATTGAGCAGCTCGCCGCTCAGCATAAATACATCGACATCAACCGCGTGGGCATCCACGGCCATTCGGGTGGCGGCTTCATGTCGACGGCTGCAATTCTGCAATACCCCGACTTCTTCAAGGCTGCCGTGTCGTGTGCCGGCAACCACGACAACAGCATCTACAACCGCTGGTGGAGCGAAACTCACCACGGCGTGAAGGAGAAGATCTCTGAGGACGGCGACACCACATTCGTCTACAAAATCGACACCAACCCCGAGATAGCATCGCGCCTCAAAGGCCACCTGATGCTCGTGCACGGCGACATCGACAACAACGTGCATCCCGGCAACACCGTGCGCGTGGTCAATGCGCTGATCAAGGCCAACAAGCGCTTCGAGCTCGTGATGCTGCCCACGCAGCGCCACGGATTCGGCAACATGAACGAATACTTCTACTGGCGACTCGTCGACCATTTCCGCGACTTCCTGATCGAAGGCCGCAAGCAAGAGGTCGACATCCCTCAGCGATAGGCAATATTAGGCAAGAAGGCAATGAAAGGCAAGAAGGCTATTTCCCTTCTTGCCTTTTTGCCTATTTTTGCCTTATACCCCTTCGTCGTAAGATATAAGTTTAGCGTAGGGATATTCATAAAATAGTTAACTAATTATTTGTCAATCTCATAAATTATTCGTAACTTTACACAAAACCCCCGATAGGCCCATCACGGGTTAATTCGGGGGAAATATTAAAAATTTTCTATCGTGAAGTTACAAAAAATATCCGAGATTCAACCGACTTTGCCTCTGACAGAGTTCGATTTTATGAAAAAATATCGGGGCAGTTGCAAATTTCTGTGTTTGATGTAGACTAACAATGGGTACA
>CAZORI010000069.1:0-7484 GCA_964582335.1 uncultured Bacteroides sp. | reverse complement strand
TTTATTTTCATTGATTAAGCAATTTTTAGGTACTTTTTATAGAAAAACTCAGATGCTACAAGGTCGGAAACGCCATGGAACCAGCGTTTGTCCCACGATGCCGATACGCTATCGCCGGCCCAAGCTTCCACTGAATAGTTGCCCGACTTGAGTGCCAGGCTTGTCGGCACATTGTCCATGCCGGTGTACCGGTGAATCACGCCAGAAGTGGCTTCGTCACCGGTGTGCTGGTAAACCCAGAGCTGAAGCGTCTCGTTGAGGTGAGCTGTCTCATCGTCGCTAAGTGCGCGGCTCTCTGCCTTTACTGCTGTGTCGAACGCCGTGCGCACAGCCAAGTAGCCCTCGCCGTCGAGCATAATTTCTTCATTCGAGCAGCTGCCGAGGCACAGCGCAGCTACTGCGCTAAGGCCTATATATAATGATTTCTTTTTCATGATTGCAGTCTTGAATGAGTATTAACTTGGTTGTTCGCAGAATGTGAGAGTCTGGCTTGCCGTGTTACCCAACTCGTCAGTGACGGTAATTATAAACTTGTGTACCATGGTGTCATCGCCACTAAGCCCTAAAAGAGGAACAAGTCCGGTAATATCGAAATCTGTTGTCGTTAGGCCTTTCACTTCGTCGCCAACCGCGAATCCGAAACCTTTTAGGGTTGCTTCATATGTACCAGGCTCGACAAGATCGAAGTGAGCGCTAAGACCAAATTCTGTCAAAAAACTATCAGTGAGGTAAGGACTTACTATATCAACTTCGATATGAGCAAATCCACCGGGGCAATTGATTGTTACAATCGCCTTTTTTGAGCCGGGAGCCAATTCCGATTCGTCACCGAATTCTGAGGGTATGTTATTACCAGTTAGGCTAAGGTCTTCACTTGGGATGAAGGTGATGGCTGATGTGCTCGGGGTATCAGATGCGGGGCCATCGGGGTCGGTGGGATCCTCAGGGTCTTCCGTGGGGTCTTCCGGATCTTCGGCAGGGTCTTCATTGTCGGGGCGAGCCACCTCATCGAGGACGGTTTGGTTAACCTCGAGGTTGCCTTCTTGGTTTACCTCGTTGACGGTAAGCACGAGCGTGATGCCATCATCGTCGCCTAACTCGATGTTGCCTCCATAATCGTCGGGTACGGGGAAGTCATCGTTGACCCCGAATGTCAGATCGTAGAATTTACCCTCTGCGACGTTGTCGAACGACACCGATTGCTCGATATCATCGCCATCGATGTTGGCATAAAGGGTAGCGACAAGTGTGGTGCTATTCTCAACGTATTCGAAATATGCGGCGCGTGTCTCATCCTTTCCGAAGTCAAGATGAGTGCTGTTGGCTTCCACCCTCACGTAGCTTTCGTCGCTCATCATCGACTTCAGTTTGTCGGAGAATGTGATTTGCACTTTGATGTTCGACAGCACGCACTCAACGGTGCCAACTCTGGTGATCCTATTTTCCGTGATGTCGAAATTCTTGGATTTGCCTTTGTAGTAGGGCTCTTCCCAAGCTGCCGCCTTCACTTCGTGAGAGTACACAAGCAATTTGTAGTTGGTGCCAACAGGGAGGCTGAACACCTCGGGCATCTCAGAGTAGAGCCATTCGCCCTTAATTACATCGTCGCTTGTCAGGATTTTTACCGTGTAGCCGGATACGTCTACGCCGGCGCGGCTATTGTCGGTGACGTTGACGGCCAAATCAGAGAGCTGCACGGTGCCCTCCTTTTCAAGCAGCGGGCTCCAGTTGTCGCAGGATGCCAACCCCATGGTTGCCGCCATGGCCAGCAATATGCTATATATTTTGTGTTTCATTGTAATTGCTATTAGTAGTTAAGGGTTACTTCATCGATGTAAAGCTCAGAGCCTACGTACTCGCCGCCGGAGGTATTGTTCGTTCCAGGCCTTCTTACATAAGTAGTGTTATTAGCTAATACAGAACCATTACCAGAAGATTTGAATATTACACTTATCTTCGCGGCTTTTTTGCTAGTGGTAGCGTAGTCAAGATTCATTGTTACTTGTGTATAGTCAGATTGCTCGGTGAGGTTTTGGGTCGCTGAAGCAATAACATTGCCGTCAGTGTCGTACACGCTGATTTCAGCAGTTCCATAGTCACCATTGCCGGATGTTACGACGTCATAGTGATAGTAGAAGGAAAGCGATGTTGGGCGTGAAGCAAAATCGTATCCATAATTTGCGCTGTTGCCGTCATACTTTCCAAGATATAATTCACCTGGAGTAAAATTATCGCATGTACCAGATGTAACTGCCGAGGGGGCATTATTTCCGTTTCCCCATCCAACTGTGCGAATCAGGGCAGCATTGCTACCGGAATGTTGTTTGTCTGAATGGAGTGTCGCATTGCCTTGGGTATGGCCGTCACCATGTACTGTTGTTCCAATTAGACCTCCACTTGCGGATGATTGAGTGCTCCTGCCATTTGCGGGAATTGTACCCGATGTGGCTTTGTATGCAGCTCCACCATAACTAGCCCCATTTCCTGACCCTGAGCCGTGAGTGGATGTGGTTAGATCATTTAATGTTCCCCAGACAGAGCCGTCATTTACTTTCCAAAGATATTGATAATCGCCTAACTTCGTTGATGTCCACTCGTCAAAGCCGGCATCTGGCAGCTGCGTGGCGGCTTCGGTGGTGAAGGTGATCTTATTAAGGGCGCGATCTGCGTCGGTGGGGTACAATGGGTTGCTGACCGTGATTTCGTAGGTAGTAGATGAATCAAGTCCACTAATCAGCATCTGTTTTCCATCTCCAGCTGATGTCATATTCTGGTCGAAGTCTACACCGTTGATTGAATATGTCAAGTTGTCCGGACAATAATATGTACCGTCAATATTGTCTCGAATGGTGACGTATGCTTTGGTGGCCCATGTGCTTCCTTCAGTTACTGTAATAGAAGGCATCTTCACGTATTCGATAGTGTACTGTTCGCTTTTTTTCTTAGAGCCTTCTTTTTCGCTGACCAAGATAACAATGTCAGAGCCCCATGCTTCAGTGGGATTCACATTGACGGTGTAGACATTGTCTTCGCTTGTGGTGGTGAATGTAGCAGGGACGCTATCGTATGTGCCGCGAGTGTTTTGTCTGAGAACCTGAAGCTTAGAGTCGGGGTTGCCTCCGTTGTACTTCACGGTTATGGTGAAAGATTCTTCACCTTCCCAAACCTCTGCGGGAACGCCTGACAACTCCAGGGTGAGGGGCGTAACCTCGAGCGTGAGGGTGACGGGAGCGTCGCATACTTGGTCGTATTTGTCGATGGCTGTGAGGGTGAATTTGATGGTGCCTTCTGTGTCGTTGGCGAGGTTGGCTACGATGTCTTGGAAGTCAACCACCACCAAGTCCGTTTTTTCGCCTGAGCCGTTGCCCCATAGGCCGCGCACATTCAGGCCGAGCGCTTTGAGCGTGGCTTGCTGCGCATCTGTGGCCTCAACAAGGTCGATGCTAGCCGGCCAAACTTTGTTGTTTTTGCTAAGCAAGCTGTTGTTTTCCGTATCGAGCGTTAGGCTCTTGAGGCTACCGCGAGATATCACGCTGTAGTATAGGTCGTTGGTTAGGGCTACGCTGGCAACAACGGGTAGTGCATCTCCGTCGGTGAAGCCTTCTGACGTTATGCTGGGCGCGGCTGGCGCAGTCAGATCTTCGAGGGCGATGTCCACGTCGTATTCGCTCATTTCGTCATCAAACGTTACCTTTAGCACGGCATCTCCAATCTCGCCACCGTTGATGTCGATGTTGATGGTGTAGTGGTTTTGCGCGATGGCCGTGAAGGTGGTCACCGGCGCATACTTTTCATTGCCGTCAGCGTCGGTAAAGTCAAGACTCAGCGTCACTTCGCCGGGGGTTATGTACACGGGACGTGAAGTGTCGGAGTAGGTTACCACGGCATTGCCTTTGTCTGAATTCAGGTTGGCCGTGTAATTGCTGATGAATTTGTCCACGTTGTCGGAGTACGCCACCGTCACCATGCTGTTGGCAAGCTTTGCTTCCACGTTCACTTTGGTGGTTTGGTCGTGATGCACAGTAAGCTCGGTAGAGCCGTAGACGTAGGGCTTCTCGTAGCCTTGGTCGGTGGCTGCGCCGTAGTAGACTTCGAGGGTGTAGTTGCCGATAGCGAATTTCTCTTCGTTGTCGAATTCGGCGACGCTGTTCCAGGTGCGCAGAGTGCCGTCTTCGGCGGTTAGGCGGATCTTCATGTCGTCTTTGGAGAGCTCCTGCAACTCGGCGCGCGAATTCTGGCTGCCGAGAGGCTGCGTGTCGACTGTCAGTTGCAGTTGGATTTGCCCTTCCGCGTCGCTGTTGCCGCCAAAGTCGTCCGACGAGCAGGCAGCGAACAGTGTGGCCAAGGCAAGCGCGCTCCAGTGCTTTAGTTTTGTCATTATTCTCATCATATTTAGTTGAATCGGGGGCGGCGTGGCGGCGAGGGAGGGGTCGCCGGCGCCACGCCCATTGGTTTATTAGTGAGGGTTGGCTTATTTTGTATATACAGAAGACAAAGGTAGTAATTTTATTTGAGATGGAGTGCGATTTAGCGCATTTTAAGCCAATATTTTGGCCAAATCGGCCAAAATGCTATTTTCCCACGCAGAGTTTCTTTGCGCGTTGTAGCACCCCCTTTAGGGGGCTGGGGGGCTTTATTAATTTGATACTGACCACGAAGAGCGCGACCCCGCAAGGGCCGCGCTCTTCGTGGTCAGTATGTGCCGAGGCGTGGATTAGTGGCGCACCACCTCGGTGAATTCCGGTTCGCCGCCGTTGGGCACGGTGACGTAGATTGTCAACGTTGACTCTCTGCCGTCGGGACTCTTTGACTGTACGTCGTATTTGTAGTCCTTGCCGGCGGAGGTGGTGCGCGAGGCCACGCCTACGGGCGTGCCAAGCGGGAACTTGTAGCTGCCGCATGCGTCGGTGAAAATCTTGGCATCCTCGTCCGACACTTCTGTGGTAGCCGAATATTCGGGCAGCGGCTCAATGTCGCCGGCAATGTAGCCGTTCTCGATGAGGAAGCGCTCGATTTCGGCAGGCGACTTCGCCACGCGAGCATTTCTCACGCCGTAGCCTTTCACCACGTTAGCGCCAGGCAGGGCTGCGGCCACGTTAGAGGTGGCTGAGTCGATGCCTCCGCTGCCGAACGTTGCGAAGGTGACCACCTTCTTGCCGTCGAGAGCATTGTCGGCAAGGAATGTGGCAACGGGCAGGGCATAGCTGCCGCCCCAGATCGGGAAGCCGAGGAAGATGGTATTGTAGTTGGCAAGGTCGACGTTGAGCGGCTCGATCTCCACCTTCACGCTATCGTCCATCTCCTGGCGCCATCGCTGTATGGTGGCATTGTAGTCGCCATCGTAGGGGGTTACGGCCTCAATGGCCACGATGTCGCAGCCCAGGCGGCTTTGGATGTCCTCGGCCACGGCCTTTGTAGCGCCGGTTTGCGAGTAATACACGATGAGCGTGCTGTCGTTAGCGGCAGCGCTGGCGCTTGCATCGGCATCAGATGCCGACTTGCTGCCGCAGCTGCATAGCGCGCCGACGGCAAACAACATAGGGGCAAAAAGCAATTTCATGACAGTATGAATTAAAATTGTGATATAGATTGAAGTTCGCAATGCAAATTTAGCGAATAAAATCGAGATGTGATTGCTTTATTGATGTGTACATAGGCGGCCCACTGGCATACAGGTGCGCCGATAATTGCAAAGTTAGCAATTTTTGTTTTCATCTCACGCAAAAAGAGCCACAAGCTTTCGCTTGCAGCTCTTTCTTTGCGGAGTGACCGAGATTCTTTCTCCGCTACGCTACGAAAGCGCTACGCGGTTACTTTCTCCGCTGCGCTACGAAAGCGCTGCGCGGTTACTTTCTCCGCTACGCTACGAAAGCGCTACGCGATAACGAACTCTGCTCGTTCGAACCTCGGTCACTCACGCAAAAAGAGCCACAAGCTTTCGCTTGCAGCTCTTTCTTTGCGGAGTGACCGAGATTCGAACTCGGGAAGCGGTTTTGCCGCTTACACGCTTTCCAGGCGTGCCTCTTCAGCCACTCGAGCACCACTCCGTGGCTTTTGCGGTGCAAAGTTAGTTAGTTTTTTCTGATTTTACAATATTTGAGGCCTATTTTCACGTTTTTGGCTTGAAATGTCGGCGAACTGCCGTAAATTGGTGGCTACTAACGTGTGCCGTCGCATAATAAACTCGCCGACGCGCCGTTATTACTTATTATTTACATTTGTTAACTGAACTGATTATGAAAAAACTGCTTTATTCCGGCGTTGCCGTTGCTTCACTTATGGCTATGTCGGCTTGCGGCGGCGCTAAGCACAATGTCGAGGCTACGATGCCCGACTTGGCGTCGAAGTCGGTAGTAGTGGTGGCTCAGGATGCCCTCGATGGCGAAGAGCACCAGCGCGACACCATCGATGTCGACGAGACGGGCTACTTCGTTTACGACTTGCCTTACTCGCATGCCAGTCGCGTCAGTATCTATGAAAACCTCACTCCTGAGGAGATGGCTGCTCGCCAAGAACGCGTCACCCCGCTTGAGGTAATCGTAATCCCCGGCACGCCCGTGTCGATTACCGGCACGATGGACTGCCCGAAGATCAAGGGCGGCGCATTCCACGATGAATACGCCAAGGCCACGGCTCCGCTCGACTCTATCGACGCTCTGCGCTCGGCAATCTACGAGCAAGCCTACGAGGCGCAGTCGAACGGCACATTCAACGACTCGCTGATGAACGTGATGCAGCAGCAACTGCAGCCATTGCAGCAATCGTATGCCGACCATGTGCTGCAATACATCAAGGACCACCCCGACAGCGACGTGTCGGCAGCCTTGATCGTCAACCTCGGCGGCGACTACGAGGAGGGCCTTGAAGCGCTCACCGACCGCGCCAAGAATGGTCCGCTTGCGCCTATCTACCAGCCCACGGTGCAGACCTACGAGAAGCTCAAGGCTCGCGAGCAGGCAGCCCAGGAAATGGTGGGCAAGCCTGCGCCTGAGTTCTCGCTGCCCGACCCCGAAGGCAAAATGATTTCGCTTGAGAGCCTGCGCGGCAAATACGTGCTGGTCGATTTTTGGGGCAGTTGGTGCGTATGGTGCATACGCGGCATCCCCGAGATGAAGAAGACATACGAGAAATACAAGGATGTGGCGGAATTCCTCAGCGTTGACTGCCGCGACAGCGAGGAGGCATGGCTAAAGGCTCTCGACGAGTACAAGATGCCTTGGCTGCACGTGCGCTGCGGCGACGGCTGCAACTTGCCCGAGATATACAATGTGCAGGGCTATCCCACCAAGGTTGTCATCGACCCCAATGGCGTGTACGTCACCGCCATCGTGGGCGAGAGCGAGGAGGGCTACAAGACCATGGCCGAGATCTTCGGCAAGAAGAAATAAGCCACGCATGGCATGCCTACAAAAAAAGCGCCTTTCGGGGCGCTTTTTTTGGTTCGCCCGACATGGGCATAATCTAACGGGTGGAAGTCCCGAGCG
>CAZORI010000068.1:0-8573 GCA_964582335.1 uncultured Bacteroides sp. | reverse complement strand
CTCCTATTTCATCCTATGTTTAATTTTACACCCCTTTTTGGAGTGGACTCAAATAATGACTGGTTGATTTAACAATTGTTAGCTAATGATTTTAATATACGAGTCCACTTTAAAAAGTCGGACAGGTTAAAAGTTAGGCAAAATGGTTAAAGTTCACATAATCAGTGAAATGTTTGTTTAATTGGAAGATTTTTAGTATCATTACAGCCTAAAACAAGACTATATGTTCAAGGTAACAGGCCACAACAAGCAGCTCAACTTATTCGGCAACGTGTCGATGAACCTCACCGGACGCGCGTCAAGGAAATATGATGACCCCGACGCATGGCACAATCAGTTTTACGAGCTGGTCACGTCCAAGGTAGACGAATCCGTGTTCAGGCCGTTGTTCAAGGATGGCAACATGGGAGCTCCTACGAAGGGACTCTGCCGCTTGGTGGAAAAGAGAGGCGACAGATGGAGAGCCAGGGTTGGCAGCGGCAAAAACCCTTACAGATACTTCACGCGGGGACAGGTTGACCGCGACGCCGAGCGGCGAAGGCCGATGTCCATACCAAAGGAAAGGCTTGACATCCGCAACAACGTCGAGGCCACGATCTTCCAATACTGCTTCCACACGCGCAACAACAAGACACGTTACCGTGGCCTTGCAAAGCATCGCATGCAGGCCGTATCGAGATGCGCATGGAGTTCCCAAGCCGGCTTAAATTTCAAATATCCCACTTTTTAAAGTGGACTCATATACATAATCGTTGGATGTACGATAAAAAAGAGTTGGCTGGATTTAGCTTGGATTTATATAGACATAGGAAAATAATCCAAACTTTTTTTTGTAATTTTGCGTTTCTAAGTTGTTATATGTATTATTGACGACGTTTTCTCTACAAACAATTATGTCAAAAACGACGCTCTCATTCATACTCAAATTCATATTGTTGATTCTGGTCCAGGCCGTAATCTTCAACAACATCGTGCTATTCAACACGGTTGTACCCTTTGTATTCATTTACATCATCATCTCCATGCCTATCACATGGAACACAAACGCATCGCTTACCATCGGCTTCATGGCCGGAGTGGCAATCGACGTGTTCAGCAACACGCAAGGCGTCAATGCCCTTGCATGCACACTGCTGTCGTTTGTGAGAAAGCCGGTTTTCCACCTTTATGTGCAGCCCGACGAAGACCTCAGCGGCCTCAAGCCAAGCCAAGCATCTATGGACAGCGGCGTCTTCATGAAATACGCCGCCACTATGACCCTCATATATTGTATCTGTGCGTTTGGAATCGATGCATTCGCCGTGTTCAACCCCGTGCGCATGCTTATGCAAATAATCGGGAGCACAATCTTCACCGTCATCATTATTTACGCATTAGACTCCATATTTACACGCCAGCCACATGAGAAAAGACTATAAACTCGAAAAACGCAAATACATCATAGGCGCGTTTGTGCTGATTGTGGCCGCGATTTTTGCCGTAAGGCTTTTCGACCTGCAGATTTCCGACCAAAAATACAAAAAATCAGCCGACAGCAACGCCTTTCTGCGAAAAACCGTGTACCCATCACGCGGCATCATTTACGACCGCAACGGCGAACTGGTTGTGTACAACCAGCCTGCATACGACATCATGCTCATTCCCAAGGATGTTGAGCCATTCGACACCGCCGACTTCTGCGCCACCCTAAACATAACCAAGGAGCAGCTGCTCAAGCGCTTTGAGGACATGCGCGACAAGCGCCTCAACCCCGGATTCTCGATGTACACGCCCCAGCGCCTGATCAGTCACCTATCGGCACAGGATTACGGACGCCTCCAGGAAAAGCTCTACCGCTATCCCGGATTCTTCATCCAAAAACGCATCCTGAGGCAATACGCCCACGCTGTTGCCCCCAACGTAGTGGGCAACATACGCGAGGCCTCGCCTGCCGACATCAAGGCCGACGACTACTACTCGCCCGGCGACTACACCGGCGACCTTGGCGTGGAGAAGACCTATGAGCGCTACCTGCGCGGCATCAAGGGCGTCGAAATCCTGATTCGCGACGCCCACGGGCGCATACAGGGCAAATACGAGAACGGCGCCAACGATGTCGCTCCCATCCCCGGGCGCGACCTGCACTTGGCCATCGATATCAAGCTCCAAGAATACGCCGAATCGCTGATGGTGGGCAAGCGTGGCGCCATTGTGGCAATCGAGCCCAAAACCGGTGAGATTCTGTGCATGGTGTCTTCGCCCACCTACGACCCAAACATGCTCGTTGGACGCAATCGCGGCGAAAACTACAAGGCACTGGTCAACGCCGAGGGCTGGCCTCTATACGACCGCGCAATCATGGGCGCATACCCTCCCGGCTCCACATTCAAGCCCACCCAGGCCCTGATATTCCTGCAAGAAGACATCATCACCCCTGAGACCACATTCCCCTGCAGCCATGGCTACCACAGCGGCCGACTCACCGTGCGCTGCCACGGCCACGCTTCGCCATTGGCGCTGCGCCCGGCCTTGCAGACTTCGTGCAACGCCTACTTCTGCTACGGCTTCAAATCTATGATCGACCGCCGCAACAAGTACGGCGCCTGGGACAAGGCCTTCGAGATTTGGAAAAACCACCTCGTGTCGATGGGCTACGGCTATAAGCTCGGCGTTGACCTGCCCGGCGAGAAGCGCGGCTTCATCCCCAACGCAAATTTCTACGACAAATTCTACGGCAACGGCCATTGGAGCGCCAACACCATCATCTCCGTAGCCATCGGGCAAGGCGAAATCCTGGCTACCCCTCTGCAGATAGCCAACCTCTGCGCCACCGTGGCCAACGGCGGCTGGTACATCACCCCGCACGTGGTGAAGGAGATTCAGGACACCGTGATGCCCGAGGACTACTCCATCAAGAACTACACCACAATCCAACAGCAATACTATCCCATCATCGCCGAGGGCATGCGCATGGCCGTCACTGGCGGCACATGCCGCTCTGCAGCCTTCCCGGGCGTGAATGTCGCCGGAAAAACAGGCACCGCGCAGAATCCGCACGGCAAGGACCACTCTGCCTTCATGGGATTCGCTCCCTACGAAGACCCTCAGATAGCAGTGTGCACCTATGTTGAGAACGCCGGATTCGGCGCCACCTTCGGTGTGCCTATCGGCGGCCTCGTGATGGAAAAATACCTCAACGGCAAAATCGACCCATCGCGCAAATACCTCGAAGACCGCATGCTAAACACCTCAGTATACTATGCCCCCGACAAAAAGCAATAGCGACTCGGTATTTCATAATATCGACTGGATCACTATCGCAATTTACATTGTGATGGTGGTATTTGGCGCCGTAAGCATCTACGCCGCCTGCTACGACTTCGACCATGCCAATCTCTTCTCTTTCGACGAATTTTCGGGCAAGCAGATGCGATGGATAGGCATGGGCCTGCTCATGGGCCTGGTGCTACTGCTTGTCGAGGCCCGCGTGTACGAGACTTACGCCTACGCCATCTACGCCGGCATGATGCTCCTGCTCCTTGCCACGCCATTCCTGGCACACGACATCAAGGGCTCGTATTCGTGGATTGTGCTTGGGCCTATGAGCATTCAGCCTGCCGAATTCGGCAAATTCGCCACTGCCTTGGCCCTGGCCAAGCTCTTCAGCGGCTACAACTTCGTGCTCAATGCCAAATTCAGCAACTATCTGCGTGCCATTTTCATAATCGTGCTGCCAATCCTCTTGATTCTGGCTCAGCGCGAGACGGGGTCGGCACTCGTGTATCTGGCTCTATTCTTCGTCCTTTACCGCGAGGGCATGACGGGTCTGGTGTTGTTTGCCGCCGCATGGGCTGTGATCATATTTGTTGTCGCCATCAAATTCACCGAAAGCCAGATTCTCGGCGTCGGTGTCGGACAATTCGCCATCCTCACCATGGTAATGGGCATAACAGTGATCATGGCTGGCGTGTACGGACGCCGGCGCTTCGAGATTGCACGCAATCTGCTGCTGTGGTACGCCGTAGCAGGTTTCGCAGTGTACGCAGTCGACGAATTCACATCATTCGAAGTGCCTGGCATGATGGTTATGCTCGGAATCATCGGCGTGGGATGCTTCTACCTGGTATTTGAGGCATTGCGAGCGAGGCTGTCAAAACTGCTAATTCCGGTAGTGACAGCCATTCTGTCGATCGGCTTCCTTTTCATGGTAGATGTTGCCTTCAGCCAACTTCAGCCTCACCAGCAGATGCGCATCAAAGCGGTGCTTGGCATTGAGGAGGACCTGCGCGGAGCCGGCTACAACGTCAACCAGAGCAAGATAGCCATCGGCTCGGGCGGCCTGCTTGGCAAAGGCTTCCTTCAAGGCACTCAAACCAAGCTAAAGTATGTGCCCGAGCAGCACACCGACTTCATATTCTGCACCATAGGCGAGGAAGAAGGCTTCTGGGGCACAGTGGGTGTGGAGATTTTGTTTCTGACCCTCATCCTTAGAATCATGGCCATAGCAGAGCGCCAGCCTACCGTCTTCGGACGCGTCTACGCCTACTGCGTGGCTAGCTATTTCATATTCCACTTCTGCATCAACATAGGCATGGTAATCGGTCTGTGTCCCGTAATCGGCATTCCGCTGCCGCTCTTCAGCTATGGCGGCTCGTCGCTATGGGGGTTCACCATTCTCATATTCATATTGCTTCGAATCGATGCCTCGCGCAAGCGCGTGCTTTCTTACTGACCAAACGGAAATATGCAATAAATTTGGCTCTCTTATCGTTTTTGTTGTCACTTTTACAAATATATTTTGTAAATTTGCATTTCAAAAATTTCGATTTAAAACCACTATAGCAAGCTTTCCAATATGTCAGACGTTAAAAAGATAAGCACGGCCCTGATTTCGGTCTACCACAAAGATGGCCTCGACGAAATCCTGGCAATGCTCGCACGCGATGGAGTGAAATTTTTGTCGACAGGCGGCACCCGCCAATTCATCGAGAGCCTTGGCTACGAATGCCAGGCCGTAGAGGACCTCACCGGCTACCCCTCTATCCTCGGCGGACGCGTAAAGACTCTGCACCCAAAGGTATTCGGCGGCATCCTCAATCGACGCGACAACGCCGGCGACCAAGCCGAAACCGCTAAATACGACATTCCCGCCATCGATCTGGTGATTGTCGACCTCTACCCCTTCGCTGCCACCGTCGCTTCCGGAGCAAGCCAAGCCGACATCATTGAGAAAATCGACATCGGCGGCATATCGCTGATTCGCGGAGCTGCCAAGAACTACAACGACGTAGTCATAGTGGCCAGCAAACACCAATACGCTGCCCTGGCCGGAATGCTCGACCGCCAAGGCGCTCAATCCACATTGGCCGACCGCCAATGGTTCGCAAAGGAGGCTTTTGCAGTGTCATCGCAATACGACAGCGACATATTCAACTATTTCGACTCGCTCTACGAGCAGCCTTCGGCCCTGCGCGCTGCGATCGACGGATGCAAGCCCATGCGCTACGGCGAGAACCCGCATCAGCAAGGCTTCTTCTTCGGCGACTTCAACGAAATGTTCGACCAGCTGCACGGCAAAGAAATTTCATACAACAACCTGCTCGACATCGATGCCGCAGTCAGCCTCATGGCCGAATTTGACGACACTACATTCGCCGTGCTCAAGCACAACAACGCCTGCGGACTCGCTTCGCGCGGCACGCTCGTTGAGGCATGGCGCGCCGCTCTCGAAGGCGATCCCCTGAGCGCATTCGGCGGCATCCTCATCGCCAACCGCATCGTCGACGCTGCCACTGCCGAGGAAGTAAACAAGTTTTTCTTTGAGGTAATCATTGCCCCGCAATACACCGACGACGCTCTCGCCATACTCGAGCAAAAGAAAAACCGCATCATCCTGGTGCAGAAAAAGCAACTCGACACAACGTACACCATGCGGTCGTGTCTCAACGGCGCTCTTCGCCAAGAGCGCGACCTGAAGGTGGAGACCCCGGCCGACCTCAAGCCCGTGACGGTGGTGCAGCCCACAGCCGAGCAAATCGACGATATGCTCTTCGCCAACAAAATCGTGAAGCACAGCAAAAGCAACGCCATCGTGCTGGCCAAGAACCGCCAGCTGCTGGGCAGCGGCGTGGGCCAAACAAGCCGCGTCGACGCATTGCGCCACGCCATCGAGAAGGCTAAGGCGTTCAACCTCTCGCTCGAAGGCGCTGCCATGGCAAGCGATGCTTTCTTCCCATTTGGCGACTGCGTGGAAATCGCCGACAAAGCCGGCGTGAAGGCTGTGATACAGCCCGGAGGCTCAATCCGCGACACAGAGTCGGTCGACTACTGCAACGCCCACGGCCTGGCTATGGTGATGACCGGCTTCCGCCACTTCAAGCACTAACTTATCATCAAGCCCGAGCAACGCTGCTTCCCAGCCACGCTTCGGCATCAAATTCTTTTATATGCGATTATTCTCTCTTACCAAGGAAATCGCCATCGACCTTGGCACAGCCAACACGGTGATTATCCACAACGACAAAATAGTTATCGACGAGCCATCTATTGTGGCACTCGACAAGGCCACCGACAAGCTTATCGCCGTCGGCAAGGAAGCCCAGCAAATGCAAGGCAAGGAAAACGAGCGCATACGCACAGTGCGCCCCCTGCGCAAAGGCGTCATAGCCGACTTCAACGCTGCTGAGCTCATGATACGAGGCCTCGTGAAGAAGGCCAGCAACAAGAGCAACTGGTTCTCGCCCTCGCTGCGCATGGTGGTGGGCATCCCCAGCGGAAGCACCGAGGTGGAGATTCGCGCCGTGCGCGACTCCAGCGAGCATGCCGGCGGCCGCGACGTGTACATGATATACGAGCCCATGGCAGCAGCCCTGGGCATCGGCCTCGACGTCACCGCCCCCGAAGGCAACATGATTGTCGACATAGGCGGAGGCACCACAGAAATTGCCGTAATCTCGCTTGGAGGCATCGTCAGCAACAAGAGCATACAGATTGCCGGCGACGACCTCACCGACGACATACAGAACCACATGCGCCGCGCTCATAATGTGCGCGTAGGCGAGCGCACAGCCGAGCTCATAAAAATGAACGTTGGCGCGGCCCTCACCGAACTGGAAAATCCGCCGGAGGATTTCGTGGTGCATGGCCCCAACCAGATGACGGCTCTGCCCATGGAGGTGCCCGTGTCCTACCAGGAAATCAGCCACTGCATCGAGAAATCAATCAGCAAGATCGAGGCAGCCGTGCTGGGCGCGCTTGAGCAGACGCCTCCCGAGCTTTACGCCGACATCGTGCACAACGGCATCTACCTTGCCGGCGGAGGCGCCATGCTGCGCGGCCTCGACAAGCGCCTCACCGACAAAATCGGCATCAAATTCCACATTGCCGAGGATCCCCTCCTCGCCGTGGCACGCGGCACCGGCGTGGCTCTCAAGAACATCGACAAGTTCTCTTTCCTCATTCGCTGACAAATACTATCAGTTGGGCATTGGCTTGGCGCCAATGCCCAACTTACACTTTTCACTGAACTTTTACGCCCCCCCGCCGGTGTTTGTCTATAGTCAGTAATTCTTACGTTTCACAATTATCCCACGCTCACCAACGATGCACGAATTATTTTCGTTCTTCATACGCAATAGCAAATGGTTCCTATTCATATTCTATGTAGGAGTCAGCTGCGCTTTGCTCTTTGGTGGCAATCCCTATCAGCATCACGTCTACCTCACGTCGGCCAATGCCGTGTCGAGCCACGTGCTTGAAGCCAGCAACAGCATTTATTCCTACTTCAACCTGAGAGTAATCAACGAGGACCTCAACCAGCGCAACGCCATGCTGCAGAGCGAAGTGATAGCCCTGAAGCAGCAGCTGCAGCGCTATCGCGAGCAGCAACTGGCCGACACTCTGCAGCTCCCCGACTCGCTCATGCAGTACAACTTCATTGTTGCTCACGTAATAAGCAACAGCATATCGCGCCCATACAACTATATCACGCTCAACAAAGGACGCGCCGACGGCGTCGAGCCGGAAATGGGCGTAATCGACCAAAACGGCGTAATCGGCATAGTAAACGTCGTGGGCGAGCACTCGTCGCGAGTGATTTCGCTGCTCAACACCAACCTGCGCCTGTCGTGCAAAATCAAGGGCAACGAGCATTTCGGCTCGCTCGTTTGGGACGGCGAGGACCCCGAGGTGGCCTTGCTGCAAGAGCTGCCCCGACACACCGTCTACCACACCGGCGACACAGTGGTCACCAGCGGATACAGCGCCGTATTCCCAGAGGGTATACCCGTGGGCATCGTCATGGAGGACGATGCCAGCCACACCGACAACTTCTTCACGCTTAAAGTGAAGCTCTGCCCCGACTTCACTACCCTCAGCAACGTGCAAGTGGTGTACAACAAGCGGCGCGCCGAATACTCAGCGCTCGAAGCCAGCGACTACACTCCCGACTGACAATATCGACGGCCCTTATAAGGGCCCGTTTCTCTTTTATAGCCGTCACATTGCTCTTTTCTCTATCATCAGTTTCCAATAGTTAATCTAAGAGTCCACTCTAAAAAGTCGGCACTAAAGCACTCGGCTCAAGAGCAAGATTA
>CAZORI010000067.1:0-8641 GCA_964582335.1 uncultured Bacteroides sp. | reverse complement strand
CTTCGGGATTACCTTTACCTTTACCCATACGCACCTCGGCAGGCTTCTTGGTGATAGGCTTGTCCGGGAAGATGCGGATCCAAATTTGGCCCTGGCGCTGCATGTAGCGTGTCACGGCAACACGGGCTGCCTCAATCTGGCGGCCGGTGATCCATTTCGACTCCAGTGTCTTGATGCCAAACGAGCCAAAAGCAAGCTGGTTGCCGCGCTGGGCCTCACCTTTCATGCGACCTTTTTGCTGGCGGCGGAATTTTGTTTTCTTAGGTTGTAACATTGGTTATCTAAGCCTTTACTTTTGGTTTAACGATTGTTTTTGGGCTTGCGGAAGCCGCCTCGGCGCGGTGCGCCGTTCTGCGAGCTGCGGCCGCCTTCCTTCTGTGCGCTGAACTGTGGAGCCAAGTCGCGATGTCCGTACACCTCGCCACGGCAAATCCACACCTTCACGCCGATTACGCCCACCTTTGTGTGAGCCTCTACCAGCGCGTAGTCGATGTCGGCGCGCAGTGTGTGCAGAGGCGTGCGGCCTTCCTTGAACATCTCGCTGCGTGCCATTTCGGCGCCGTTGAGGCGGCCCGACACTTGCACCTTGATGCCTTCCGCGCCTGCGCGCATGGTGGATGCCACTGCCATCTTCACAGCGCGGCGGTATGCTGTCTTGCCTTCAATCTGGCGAGCGATGGTGTTTGCCACGATCTGTGCGTCGAGCTCGGGGCGCTTGATTTCATGCACATTGATCTGCACTTCCTTGTCGGTGATCTTGTGCAGCTCTTCCTTCAGCTTCTCCACATCCTTGCCTTCCTTGCCGATGATCAGGCCGGGGCGCGATGTGCAGATGGTGATGGTGATGAGCTTGAGGGTGCGCTCGATTACGATGCGGCTTACGCTGCACTTGGCCAGGCGCACGTTGAGGTATTTGCGCAGCTTGGTGTCCTCAAGCAGGGTGTCGCCGTAGTTGCTGCCGCCAAACCAGTTGGAGTCCCATCCGCGGATGATGCCAAGGCGGTTGGCTATTGGATTAACTTTCTGTCCCATGTCTTAGTCCTTTTTGGTTTTGTTTACAATCTCGTCAACAATCAAGGTGACGTGGTTGGCGCGCTTGCGGATGCGATAGCCGCGGCCCTGGGGTGCGGGGCGCAGGCGCTTGAGCATGGGCGCAGGGTTTACGAATACGGTTGATATGTAAAGTTCGCCGCTTTCAGCCTTTTTGTCGTTTTTGGCTTCCCAGTTGGCAACGGCCGAGCGCAGGAGTTTCTCCAAGCGAGCGGCAGCCTCCTTGTTCGAGAACTTGAGGATGCCCAGGGCGCGGAACACTTCCTGGCCGCGGATCATGTCGGCCACCAGGCGCATCTTACGGGGCGACGAAGGTATGTTGGTGAGCTTCGCGAATGCCACGCTCTTGCGCTCCTCTTTCATTCGGTCGGCTGCTAATCTTTTTCTTTTACCCATTTTTGATTTCTTTTTTCAGGTTGTTGTTTGCGGGCCCGGGTTATTTCTTCTTGTTTCCGGCGTGGCCGCGGAAAGTGCGCGTGGGAGCGAACTCGCCAAGTTTGTGGCCTACCATGTTTTCAGTCACGTATACGGGAATGAATTTGTTGCCATTGTGCACTGCGAATGTATGACCTACGAATTCGGGTGCGATCATGGAAGCGCGGCTCCAAGTCTTAATCACTGACTTTTTGCCTGTAGCGTCCATGTCGGCTACTTTCTTCTCGAGCTTGGCGCTGATGAAGGGTCCTTTTTTGAGTGAACGGCTCATATTATGCTATTTAATCTGTTTACTTTTTCCTTCTCTCGATAATGTACTTGTTTGAGAGCTTCTTCGGAGCGCGAGTCTTCAGGCCCTTTGAGTACAAGCCCTTGCGCGAACGCGGGTGTCCACCCGAGGCGCGGCCTTCGCCACCACCCATGGGGTGATCCACAGGGTTCATCACGACGCCACGGTTGTGCGGGCGGCGGCCCAGCCAGCGGCTGCGTCCTGCCTTGCCGCTCTGCTCCAGCGAGTGCTCGCTGTTGCCTACAACGCCGATTGTGGCCTTGCATGCCGACAGGATTTTGCGTGTTTCCCCCGAAGGAAGTTTGATGATAGCATAATTGCCTTCGCGCGACACGAGCTGAGCGAAGGTGCCGGCCGAGCGAGCGATGCGCGCTCCCTGGCCAGGGCGCATTTCAATGTTGTGGATCACGGTACCTACCGGGATGGCGCTCAGCGGCAGGGCATTGCCGATTTCTGGAGCTGCCTCAGCGCCGCTCATCACGCGCTGGCCAACTTCCAGGCCGTTGGGGGCCACCATATAGGCCTTTGAGCCGTCTACGTAGTAAAGCAGTGCTATGCGAGCGCTGCGGTTGGGATCGTATTCGATCGACTTCACTACGGCAGGCACTCCGTCTTTTGTTCTCTTGAAGTCAATGAGGCGATACTTGCGCTTATGACCACCGCCAAGGTAGCGAGCGGTGAGGTGGCCTTCGGAGTTGCGACCTCCTGAGGCGCGCTTGCCGACTGTAAGAGACTTTTCCGGCTTAGTAGCAGTTATCACACCTTTGAATACGCCGATAATCTTGTGTCGTTGCCCCGGAGTAGTGGGCTTGAATTTTCTTACTGCCATTTTTATTAGATGTTGCTATAGAAATCAATGGTCTGGCCTTCAGCCACGGTCACGACGGCTTTCTTCCAAGCCTCTGTCTTGCCGCGCAGCAGGCCGCTCTTGGTCCAGCGGCTCTTGTTCTTGCGACGCACCTGCGAGGTGTTCACGCTGAGCACTTTCACTCCGTAGAGCTTCTCTACGAGGTCTTTGATCTGGTATTTGTTAGCGTCGGGGGAAACACGGAAAGTGTACTGGCCCACGCGCTCGGTCACCATGGTGGCCTTTTCTGTAACGATTGGCTGTATTGTGATATCCATTGTCGTTTCCTCCTATTAGTCCTTATTGTTGATGATCTCAAGGGCAGCCTCGGTAAGCACGATTGCCCCGTTGTTCATGATTGCGTAGGTGTTGGCATCCTGTGCGCGCATCAGATGTGTCTTGGGCACGTTGCGCATCGACAGATAGATGTTCTCATTGTTCTCGGGGATCACTACCAGCACGCGCTTGCCCTCGATCTTGAGGTCGGCTGCCATCTTCACATAGTCCTTGGTGCGGGGTGCGTCGAACTTGATGTCATCCACCACGATGATCTGGCCCAGAGCAGCCTTCTGGCTCCATGCGCTGCGGCGAGCGAGCTCCTTGAGCTTCTTGTTGAGCTTGAAGCGATAGTCGCGGGGCTTGGGGCCGAACACGCGGGCGCCGCCGCTAAGAAGAGGCGAGTTGATGTCGCCGATGCGGGAGCCGCCACCACCCTTCTGCTTGTGCAGCTTGCGGGTAGAGCCGGAGATTTCGCTGCGCTCCTTTGACTTGTGCGTGCCCTGGCGCTGGTTAGCGAGGAATTGCTTTACATCGAGATATACGGCGTTCTCGTTAACCGTAATGCCGAACACTGCATCGTTGAGCACTGCCTTGCGGCCAGTGTCGCGGCCGTCTTGGGTAAGTATTGCGAGTTCCATATTACTTCTCAATTAAAACGATTGAACCTTTGCTACCGGGGATTGAGCCCTTGATCATCAGCAGGTTGTGTTCGGGTAGCACCTTGATTACCTGCAAGTTTTGCACTGTCACGCGCTGGTTGCCCATCTGGCCTGCCATGCGCATGCCTTTGAACACCTTTGCGGGATACGAGCAAGCTCCGATTGAACCGGGAGCGCGCAGACGGTTGTGCTGGCCGTGGGTGGTCTGTCCCACGCCGCCGAATCCGTGGCGCTTCACTACGCCCTGGAAGCCTTTGCCCTTGCTGGTGCCGGCGATGTCGACGAAGTCTGCCTCTGTGAAGAAGTCGACGCCGATTACGTCGCCGGGAGCGTAAGTCTGGGCAAACCCTTTGAACTCGGCCAAGTGTCGCTTGGGGGTCACGCCGGCAGCCTTGAAGTGTCCGAGCTCGGGCTTGGTGCAGTGCTTTTCCTTCTGCTCCTCGAAGCCGAGCTGGAGGGCGCTGTAGCCGTCCTTCTCAACTGTCTTCACTTGAGTAACCACGCAAGGACCTACTTCGATAACAGTGCACGGGATGTTCTTGCCGTCGGCACTGAATACGGATGTCATTCCGATTTTCTTTCCAATTAATCCTGGCATTTCTTTTGCGGTTTGATTATTGTTAATTATGGATGGTATTGTTTATCACACTTTGATCTCAACTTCAACTCCGCTCGGCAGCTCGAGTTTCATCAGCGCGTCCACGGTCTTGGCTGTGGAGTTGTAGATGTCGATCAGGCGCTTGAACGACGAAAGCTGGAATTGCTCGCGGCTCTTCTTGTTGACGAAGGTGGAGCGGTTAACGGTGAAGATGCGCTTGTGGGTGGGCAGGGGAATTGGTCCGCTGATTACTGCGCCCGTAGCCTTCACTGTCTTCACGATCTTCTCAGCCGACTTGTCGACCAGGTTGTGATCGTAAGATTTGAGTTTGATTCTGATTTTCTGGCTCATATTGTTGTTGTGTTATTTTTTTATTTTAGAAGGTCTACGCGGCCGTCGCATTCTGTGAGCACCTGCTTGGCAATCGAGCTCGACACTTCGGCATAGTGAGAGAACGACATCGTGCTGGTGGCACGGCCTGACGTGATGGTACGCAGGGCTGTGACGTAGCCGAACATCTCGGCCAGCGGAGCCTTTGCCTTTACCACGCGGGCGCCCGAGCGGCTTGTCTCCATGCCCTCTACCTGGCCGCGGCGCTTGTTGAGGTCGCCGATCACGTCGCCCATCGATTCCTCGGGGGTTACCACCTCTATCTTCATGATGGGCTCCATCAGCACGGGGCCTGCTTTCTCCGATGCCTTCTTGAAGGCCTGGATGGCGCAAAGCTCAAACGACAGCTGGTCGGAGTCGACGGGGTGGAACGAACCATCGAGCACGGTCACCTTCAGGTGCTCCACCGGATAGCCGGCAAGCACGCCGTTGCGCATTGCCGTCTGGAAGCCCTTCTGGATGCTGGGGATGAATTCCTTGGGGATGTTGCCGCCCTTCACTTCGTCGACAAACTGCAGCGAGCCTTCGAAATCGTCGTCAACCGGCTCAACGCGCACGATGATGTCGGCGAATTTACCGCGACCGCCGGTCTGCTTCTTGAACACCTCGCGAAGCTCAACGGGGCGAGTGATGGCCTCCTTGTAGGTTACCTGCGGACGGCCCTGGTTGCACTCAACCTTGAATTCGCGGCGCAGGCGGTCGATGATGATGTCGAGGTGAAGCTCTCCCATGCCGCTGATCACGGTCTGGCCGGTCTCCTCGTTGGTCTCTACGCGGAATGTCGGGTCTTCCTCAGCCAGCTTCTGCAGGCCAACGCCCAGCTTGTCGAGGTCCTTCTGTGTCTTGGGCTCCACAGCGATGCCGATAACGGGATCGGGGAATTCCATTGCCTCGAGCACGATGGGATGGTTCTCGTCGCACAGGGTGTCGCCGGTGCGGATATCCTTGAAGCCAACGCCGGCGCCGATGTCGCCGCAGTCGATCTTCTCCTTGGGGTTCTGCTTGTTGCTGTGCATCTGGAAGAGGCGCGACACGCGCTCCTTCTTGTCGCTGCGGCTGTTGAGCACGTAGCTGCCGGCCACCACTTCGCCCGAGTATACGCGGAAGAATGTGAGGCGGCCCACATACGGGTCGGTGGCAATCTTGAACGCCAATGCGCACATGGGCGCTTCGCTCGAGGGCTCGCGGGTCTCGATCTTGTCGGGGTCGCCCACTGCATGTCCGGTCACTGCGCCTGCGTCGAGCGGGCTGGGCAGGAATGCGCACACATCGTCGAGCAGCGGCTGCACGCCCTTGTTCTTGAACGACGAGCCGCAAATCATGGGCACGATGTCCATCTTGAGGGTGGCCTTGCGTATAGCGCTCTTTATTTCGTCCTCAGTGATGGTGCTGGGGTCGTCGAAGTATTTTGCCATGAGGCCGTCGTCGTATTCGGCGATTTGCTCAAGCATCTTGTCGCGCCACTCTTCTGCTTCGCTCAGCAGGTTGGCGGGTATGTCCTCTACGCTGTAGTCAGCGCCCATGGTCTCGTCGTGCCAGAAGATTGCCTTCATGATGATCAGGTCAATCACGCCCTTGAAGGTCTCCTCAGCGCCGATGGGAATCTGTATCGGGCAGGGATTGGCGCCGAGCACCTCGCGCACCTGGCGCACCACCTCGAAGAAGTTTGCGCCCGAGCGGTCCATCTTGTTGACGTAGCCGATGCGGGGCACATTGTATTTGTCGGCCTGGCGCCACACGGTCTCCGACTGGGGCTCAACGCCGCCAACTGCGCAGAACGTAGCCACGGCGCCGTCGAGGATGCGGAGCGAGCGCTCAACCTCAACGGTGAAGTCGACGTGCCCCGGGGTGTCAATCAAATTAATCTTGTATTTTTCGCCATTGTACTTCCAAAACGCCGTGGTGGCTGCCGAAGTAATGGTGATGCCACGCTCCTGCTCCTGCTCCATCCAGTCCATGGTGGCTGCGCCGTCATGCACCTCGCCGATTTTGTGGGTGAGGCCGGTGTAGAACAGAATGCGCTCCGACGTGGTGGTCTTGCCGGCATCGATGTGAGCCATGATGCCGATGTTGCGCGTATATTCAAGATGTTCGTCTGTCTTATCCATTTTCTTGTTTGGAATTTACATACAATGATTATTAGAAACGGAAGTGCGCGAATGCGCGGTTTGCTTCTGCCATCTTGTGCATATCCTCTTTGCGCTTGAATGCGCCGCCGGCGTTGTTGAACGCGTCCACTATCTCAGCCGCGAGCTTGTCCGACATCGTCTTGCCGCCGCGCTTGCGTGCGTAGGATATGAGATTTTTCATTGAAATAGATTCCTTGCGATCCGGACGGATTTCTGTGGGCACCTGGAATGTGGCACCGCCCACGCGGCGCGACTTCACCTCCACCTGGGGTGTTACGTTCTCAAGGGCTTTCCTCCAGATCTCGAGGGCGGTGAGCTCCTCGTTGGGCATTTTCGACTTCACAGTCTCCAATGCGTTGTAGAAAATTGTGTATGCGGTGTTCTTCTTTCCGTCATACATCAGGTGGTTGACGAATTTTGACACGCGCACGTCGTCGAATACTGGGTCAGGCAGTATGATTCTTTTCTTAGGCTTGGCCTTTCTCATTGTAATTGGTAAGCGTTGTGTTTTTGATTGCTTGGCTGCTTGTTGCTTTGTCATCTTCAGCTCCGGGCTCCGGGCCTCTCTCGTGAGGCTCCGCAGGTTGTCGGCTCGGCAGCTTACTCAGCCGGTGGTTTCCGCGAATCAAGAAATCGAAAACGAGTTAAACTAATTGGGTTGTCTTGTGAGACTGATTTAATCTCGGGTGCATTAAGAGTGCTTCACCCTCTCGCGTGGAGGATTACTTCTTGGCTGCACCGGCCTTGGGACGCTTGGCTCCGTATTTCGAACGGCGCTGTGTGCGGTCCTTGACGCCGCTTGTGTCAAGCGTGCCGCGAACAATGTGGTAGCGAACGCCGGGGAGGTCCTTGACACGGCCGCCGCGCACCAGCACGATCGAGTGCTCCTGCAGGTTGTGGCCTTCGCCGGGGATGTAACTGTTCACTTCTTTTCCGTTGGTCAGTCGCACACGAGCGACCTTGCGCATTGCCGAGTTAGGTTTCTTGGGCGTGGTGGTGTACACGCGCACGCACACGCCTCGGCGCTGGGGGCAAGAGTCAAGGGCTGGCGATTTGCTCTTGTCCTCAAGAGCCACGCGTCCTTTTCTTACTAATTGCGAAATTGTAGGCATCTTAGTGTTTACGTTTTACTTTTATTGTTTGTTTTCTCTAAAATATTTGCTTTCTGTTCATGGTGCGTCCACACGCTTATCGCCGCCGCATCGGCCTATGGCTCAGCCACTTGGCGCGACATGGCAGCTCTTCGCTTGCTTTTGCGTTGCAAAGTTAGCAATTATCTGTCTAATATCCAAACATTTCTGGCACTATTTTGCACTTTTTTTTTGAGCACATGCCTCTCCACCCCTCCTTCCCTTGAAACAAATGATTAAAACCCGTATCTCGATGATGTTTGTTTTAAAAAGTCCATAATTGTGATTTTGCATTATATAACATCTTGATAATCATATGTTGATTTTGAAGGAAAACCGACGAAACCGACTTTTTCAAGTGGACTCAACCATTTCAAAAGTGCGACAAGGTATTCAGAACTTAAAAATCACCTAATCAGACTATAAAATCAATTTTTGCAAATTTTAAGAGACAATAGTGAAAAATAATTGTAATTTTGCAGCTGGAAATGGTCCCGGACGGTTCGCCGCTCCGGATGAAAAGGGAACCCGGTGGGAATCCGGGACAGTACCCGCTGCTGTGAGTTCCCATAAGGCCGCCGCAACCCGCCACTGGTGCAAGAACTGGGAAGGCGCGACGACTGGGACGAGTCAGAAGACCTGCCATTCAAGAATTGAGATCATACCTGCGGGATCACGGGTGAAGGTCTGTGGAAAGGTCGGCGTTTTTTTGTACCTTTTTTGTACCTTTTATCCCTTCTCTTTCATTCCGCCAGTGTTTAAGAATAATTGCGGATATGAAGAAATTTCACGTTAGAACCAGATTGCTTTCCTTGTCGGGCATACTCCTTATGGT
>CAZORI010000066.1:0-8758 GCA_964582335.1 uncultured Bacteroides sp. | reverse complement strand
ATAATCTTGCTCTTGAGCCGAGTGCTTTAGTGCCGACTTTTTAGAGTGGACTCAAGACTAAAGTTGTGGATTTTATGATTCCCGGTCATGAAAAATATGATCGGCCATACCTTAAAGGAGAACGTCAGTACGCACGTCTTCTCATTAAAAAGATTTCACAATGAAAACAACACTACATACTGAATGGACAGTACGCGACCTTTGTCAAGGTTTTGTCTATAACGAATATGAAGGTAAGGGACTTTTCGGTTTGAACGGTCGTCTTACCATTCAACCTGAATATCAACGTCATTATATCTATAATGACGGCAAGAAAGATGTTGCTGTTATTGATTCCTTGCTGAAGGAATATCCATTAGGTCTCATCTATTTCAATCAAACAACGGACGGACAACTTGAAGTCCTCGATGGGCAGCAGCGCATTACTTCGTTTGGCCGATTCGTTACAGGGAAACTTGCCATCATCTACAACGGTCGAGAAGAATACTTCAGTGGTCTTCCCAAAGATAAACAGGATTTGATATTGGATTCCAAACTCGTCATATTCGTATGTGAGGGCAAGGAGGAAGAAATCAAAGAATGGTTTGAAACCATCAATATTCAAGGCGTTCCGCTTAATAAGCAGGAATTGAGAAACGCCATATATAGTGGCCCATTTGTCAATGCCGCTAAAGCGGTATTCAGCAATTCTCAGAATTCAAATATCCAGAAATGGTCGCATTATATCAAAGGCGACGTGAAACGTCAGGATTATCTGGAACGAGCATTGGAATGGATTAGTTCTGCGCAAGGTCTCACTATTGAGGGATATATGAGCAAGCACCGTCATGATTCTTCAATTGCTGAAATGGAAAGTTACTTTAATTCGGTAATTGGATGGGTCTCCGGTCTCTTTGAAATGACAGACAATATGGTTGGACTCGAATGGGGACGACTATATGAGGAGTACCATACCAAGCCATTTGACAGGGCAGCATTGAACACCAGAGCAAAAGAACTTTTGGCCGATAGTTCCATCGGGAAACGAGCAAATATTTATGAGTATCTGCTCGGTGGAGAAGAACATCCGGAATTGCTACAAATACGCATCTTTGAAGACAGCACAAAGAAGATAGCCTATCAGCGTCAAACTGAAAAGGCTAAATCTGAGGGCGTTTCCAACTGTCCATTATGTGCAGTAGGGAATAATAGCAACAGGACGCGCATTTACAAGTTGAATGAGATGGATGCTGACCATGTCACAGCATGGAGTCGTGGCGGTGAAACCACACTTGAAAACTGTGAGATGCTATGCAAGACTCACAATAGAGCAAAGGGGAACAAATAACGCCAACAATTCTATTGTGTAAGATGGTGACGTTTCTGCGCTACCATCCATTCTTGTATAGTCGTCCGTTTCGATGCCATAATCAGTTCCTGCCGCAACAGTGTTTGTATTTCTTGCCGCTACCGCAGGGGCATGGGTCGTTGCGGCCTACCTTCGTGTTGGCAGTATATGACTGTTGTCCGGGAAATGGAGGAAATGACTCACCACGACGTGCCATTTCCTGAATCTGCTCAAACGATTCAATGCCCATTGCTCGCATATTGGGTCCGATGGATATATGGGGCATTCGTCCGCTTTGGCGCATTTTGGCCATCTCTCTTTGACCGATTTCCTCGGAAGAATTGCCACGCAGCCGCCAATATGGAACGGCGTTCTGAAAATCTATGATTGCCGGCAGATACTTTGTAACGTCCGAAACTTTCTTGAACTCCAGATAGTCGTTGAAGTTTGGCAAACTTCTGTTTTGTGACTCATCTTGTTTCCGAATCCATAGGTCGCGGAGCGTTTCATCGGGTGTAGTCCCCGGTTTGCCAAACTTCCCAAGAACCTTCCTCAGCTTTTCAGTCGCAGGTGAAGCAATCACCGGATATGGCATCCTTCCATAGCCAAGAATGGTGTCAAAGTCATATTGTTTTGCATCTTCTCCCCATTCAACTGAATCTTCATCTTCAATATTGAATCCGTTGAAGGCAGAGAATGGCGACATAAAGGGCCTGTCACCGATTCCCTTGCCATTGTTAGTGGCGCAAAGGAACGGATAGAACAGTTTTGTGATTTCTTCGTCTTCAAGCATATGACCGATGCGCTTTTCTAATTGTGGCAGATAGTCCATTAGATAGAACATATCAGTAAATCCATATAGATTTGCACAACCAAGTGCCAACTCCTCCGCAATTAGAGAACCGTCAGACTCACGGCGTTTCAATTCCGCAGGAATCAGTGGACGCAATACCTCGGCCATCTCCTTGCTGAAAAGAAGATTGCTTTTGTCTTCTGCCGCTATATCTAAGGCATACATAAATCCGAAGCGATTCAGTTCAAACAGCAGTCCTGACTTTTCGGCATATTCGAGAGTCATACTGCCATCCATTACATCAAGGCAAGCCTTTAACTCGTAATAGAACATACTCTTGACAACGACTTCAGGCTGCTCTGTCAAGATTTTAGCCATAGTATTGACCAATGGCTGCTTTCGTGGTGAGCCGAGAAATTTAATGCCAAGAATACGGGCCATCTCCTTTAACTGGGGGATGGTCTTGAACCCAAGAAGTTCTTTGAGCGTAAACTCCTCTGTGAACGTAACGTCAATTGCCATGGGAGTTATTATTTTGCGACTTCAGCTTTGAAAACTTCGGCGGGTTTGAATGCCGGGATTTTGTGCTCGGGGATGATATCAGACCTTCCACCACTGCAAGTACACATGCTTCTTCGATGCCCGTTGATTTGGCTATCTCTGTTACGATTTCAGCTTTAGTCATGGTTATATGATTTTGATTGTCGTTTCGGAATGCAAAATTAACAAAGAAATCCTGATATAGGGAAGAGTACGGACACTAATGCTGCCTGTGCAGAGTCAACTGGCAAGCGCAAATTTACACAATCCTTTTGTAAAATTCAACTTTTGGTGTAGAAAAGTCCAATTTTTTTCGATGTGATGCGGCTAATAGGGGTCTACGTCGTAGTAGAGGGTGAGGGCGCGGAAGGCGGGGGTGGATGCATGCATCTCCACCTGCAGATTTTGCAGTATCTCCTTCACCTTTTTCATCGATGCGTTGAGCTCCACCTTCAGCATAATTTGCCTGATGTAGAGCGACTGCGCACGCGCAACGCTAGGCATCGACGGACCAAACACGCGCGTGCCGAACAATTCCCTCAACTTCGCGCCATATATCATGGCTATGTTGTCGAGTTCGCGCTCGTCGCGATGCTTTAGGTATATGTATATTATCCTGGTGAACGGTGGATAGGAATATGCCTGTCGCTCAGCAATTTCACGCTCGTAAAAGCCTTTATAGTCATGGGCGGCGACAAACTTCAGCACAGGATGGTCGGGGCTGTTGGTCTGAATCATCACCTTGCCCTCAGCTTCCTTGCGCCCGGCACGTCCCGACACTTGCTCAAGCATATTAAAAGCCCTCTCATTAGCCCGAAAATCAGGAAAATACAGTAGAGAATCGGCATTCACTACGCCAACCACCGACACATTGCCGAAATCGAGCCCCTTCGTCACCATCTGAGTGCCCACCAATATGTCGGCTTTGCCCTGCGAAAACTGGTCGATGATATCCGTGTAGCTGTCCTTGCTGCGCGTGCTGTCAAGGTCGAGCCTCAGCACCTTCCCCTCTGTGAATATGTTCTCAACCTCGGTCTCAACCCTCTCCGTGCCGTATCCTACCGTCTCGATGGCCGGCTCCTTGCACGCCGGGCATATCTCAGGCATCGGATATGTAGTGCCACAATAGTGGCACACGAGCCTGTCGGAGCGCCTGTGGTAAGTGAGGCTCACGTCGCAGTATGTGCATTTGGGTATGTACTGGCACTTCGTGCACCTCACTTTGGGCGAGTATCCACGCCTATTATGGAATAATATTGCCTGATGGCCGGCCTGCAATGCCCTGCGCACAACCGACGATGTCTCAATCGCCAACGCGCCCTCAACTGCCTTCTTCTGGCGAGCCTTGGCCATGTCAACTATCTCAATCTCAGGCAACTTGGCTACATTATATCTCTCAGTCAGCGACACAATCCCATACTTTCCGGTAAGGGCCTTGTAATATGTCTCAACTGCAGGCGTGGCACTGCCGAGCAGTGTCTTTGCCCCGTGCATATGGGCAAGCATGATGGCAGTGTCGCGAGCGTTGTAGCGCGGAGCCGGGTCAAACTGCTTGTACGACTGGTCGTGCTCCTCATCCACCACCACCAGTCCAAGCTTTGCGAAAGGCAGAAACACAGCCGACCTCGCTCCCACTATTAGCATGGGCTCGTTAGTGTGCAGGAGCCTGTTCCATATCTCCACCCTCTCGTTGTCACTGAATTTTGAATGATAAATCACCATACGGTTGCCAAAATACGCCTTTAGCCTTACCGTAAGCTGCGTGGTGAGCGCGATTTCGGGCACAAGGTAAAGCACCTGCTGCCCCTGACGCAATGCGTAGTCGATGAGGTTGATGTAAACTTCTGTCTTGCCGCTCGACGTGACGCCGTGCAGAAGCACTATGTTTTTGCCGATGAACGACCTATGTATCTCGCTCAGCGCTGCCGACTGAGCCTCCGACAGGCTGGGCATTGGCGAAATCTGCACTCCTAATGGCTCGAATCTCGACACCTCGCGTGTATACCGCTCAACAATGCCTTTGTCGACAAGAGCCTTCAATATCGCTGTAGTCGACCTCGACTTGTCGAGCAATGTCGACATCAGCACCTCCGACACCGGCTTGGCGCGGTTGTTGAAATCGCTCAACTGCAGCATCGTCATCAGCATAGCCTCCTGCTTGGGCGCGCCCTTCACCTTGTCGAATGCCTCGCGCAGCTTATCTTCATTGCCCCTGGCTATGAACAAGCGCACGCATTTCTCGCGCTTAGGCCTGAAGCGCTCCACCAGCGCCTCCGACACTATGGCCACGCCTTTCTCGACAAGACGCTGCATCAACTGAGGCATTCCTTTGAAGCCTGTAGCCTTTCCCATTTCCTTCGACGACATCTTGCCTTTGCTGCTTAGCAATTGCCACGCCATCAATTCGCGCTCGTTGAGCGTGGCAGCATCTTCCGGGTCAAAGTCAGGGTTTACCTCAAACACCGTCTCGCTCTCTATCTTCAGTCCGCTCGGCACGGCAGCCTTGTACACATCCCCTATCGATGACAGATAATATTCGGCAATCCATTCCCAGAATTTCAGCTGAGGGTGCCTTAGCACCGGCTTCTTATCAAGCACGCTCAGTATCTCCTTCACCTCATATCCTCGCGGAGCAACAGGCGAAAATGCTGACACGATGCCAGTGTAGAACTTATGCTTGCCAAACGGCACAATCACCCTATGCCCGATAGAGATGTCCTCTGCCATCGATTCGGGCACGCTGTACGTGAATGTGCCGCGCAACGGAAGCGGCAATACCACATCCACGTATTTAGTGACCAGAGATGGCAGCATGTCTCAATATGAAATATAAAGTTATACTTTGGGTCTAATCTTACGACTTTACAAGCCTGCGATACAGTGTTATGGCTATGATTGAGTAGATGATGTTGGGAATCCACATGGCAACCAAGGGCGAAGTCAGCCCCGATATCGCAAACGTCTGCGTAATAGTCATAAACAATATATAGCTAAAGCTAAGCACGAGGCCAATGCCTATGTTCAGGCCCATACCCCCTTTCACCTTGCGCGACGACAACGCCATGCCTATAATGGTGAGGATAAAGGCAGCGGCAGTCATGGCGAATCGGCGGTGATATTCCACCTGGAACGTCTGAATGTTGCCCACTCCGCGCTTTATCTGGCGATTGATGTATTCGTGCAAGGCCGGCGTAGTCATCTTTTCATGGTCGTTCACGGCTATGAGGAAGTCGCGAGGCTCGAATGGTATCATGGTGTCGATGCGCGCTCCTTTCCTTATATCTTCCTTGTCGTTCACGAAGTCGCGTATCACATAGTTGCGCGCATGCCACAAATACATCGTGTCCCACACTATCGATTGTGCGGTCATGCGCGACACAAGGCGCTTGTCATCGTCGAATTTTTCAAGCGAGAATCGCGTGCCGGTCTTAGTGGAGCTGTTGTAATTGCTTATGTAGGCTATCTGGCCCGGAGCCACCATCATCATGATGTTGGAGCCATAGTCAACTGCCTTGTTCTTGACGTATTTGTTGGTGTATTCTATACGCTTCACGTTGGCCGGCGGTATCACATAGGCATCGAGCACAAACGTGGCGCAAGCAATCACAGCTGCCGAAATCATGTATGGCCTCAGCAAGCGGCCATAGCTGACGCCGGCCGACAATATGGCGATAATCTCAGAATTGCCGGCAAGCTTCGACGTGAAGAATATCACCGATATGAAAGTGAACAGCGGCGAGAACTGATTGGCGAAGTATGGCAAGAAGTTCATGAAATAGTCGAATATCGTGGCGTGAAGCGGCGCCTTGAGAAAAGCATCCAGCTTCTCATTGATATCGAACATCACCACGATAGCCAAAAGCAGCAATATGGAAAACACATACGTGCCTAAGAACTTCTTAATTATGTACCAATCAAGTATCTTCATTGTCGTGTCACGTTATAGGCGAGCATTCAGCACCTGCACCATGTCGGCCTTCCACGAAGCGAAGTCGCCCGCCTGGATATGTTTTCTTGCCTCGCGCATTAGCCACAGGTAAAATGCCAAATTGTGAATCGATGCTATCTCAAGAGCCAGCAACTCGTTGGATATGAATAGGTGACGCACGTAAGCCTTGCTGTATGCGCGATCCACCCACGATGCGCCGTCGGGCTGCAGCGGCGAGAAATCGTCGGCCCACTTCTTGTTGCGCATGTTCATGGTGCCATGCTGCGTGAAGAGCATGCCGTTGCGCCCGTTGCGCGTCGGCATCACGCAATCCATCATGTCCACCCCTCGGTCGATGGCCTCGAGCATGTTCACCGGAGTGCCCACTCCCATCAGATAGCGAGGCTTGTCGGCCGGGAGTATGGAATTCACCCCCTCTATCATCTCGTACATCGTCTCGGCAGGCTCGCCCACTGCCAGGCCGCCGATTGCATTTCCGTCGGCTCCGAGCGAGGCTACGTGGCGCGCCGACTCCGCTCTCAGCTCCGGGAATGTGCAGCCTTGCACTATTGGGAAATAAGCTTGGCTATGGCCGTAGAGCGGCTCAGTGCTTTTGTAGTGAGCCCAGCCTCGGTCGAGCCAGCGCAGCGTAAGGTCGAGCGACTTGCGAGCATAGGCATATTCCGACTCGCCCGGAGGGCACTCGTCGAGCGCCATCATGATGTCCGAGCCGATCACGCGCTGTATGTCCACCACATTCTCAGGCGTGAACAGATGCTTCGAGCCGTCGATGTGGCTGCGGAAATGCGCGCCATCGTCGGTCAACTTCCTGTTTTCGCTGAGCGAAAACACTTGGAAGCCGCCGCTGTCGGTGAGAATGGGCCCGCTCCACCCGTTGAACTTATGCAAGCCGCCGGCCTGGCGCAATATTTCCGTGCCAGGACGCAAGTACAGATGATACGTGTTGGCCAGGATTATCTGCGCCTTAATGTCATCTCTGAGGTCGCGGAAATGCACGCCCTTGACACTGCCCAGAGTGCCTACAGGCATGAATATCGGCGTTTCAATCACACCGTGGTCGGTAGTGATTTTGCCGGCGCGGGCTGCCGTGCCCGGCGCTGTGGCTTGCAATTCAAAATCCATATGGATGGGTATCAGAACATTTTGTCGGGGTATTCGCCGGCTTTGTGCAGCGACGCGAGCTTGTCCACTACACCCTGGCGGTCCTCGGGATATGTGACGCCGAACCATTGCGAATCGGTGCTCAGCACCTCAGCGCATTTCGCGCCCTGCTTTATCATCAGGTCGATAGTCGACGGTACGTAGAATTCGCTCTTCAGCTCCGCTCCTTTTTCTTTCAGGAAATCCACAAACTGTGCGGCTGCCAGCTCGAAATAGTCGGGCTGCAAGCCCCAGAAGTTCATCGACACGGGCGTATTGGGCGCAAGCGTGCATTCGTTGCCGTTTTCGTCTTTGTATTTGATGTTGTGGTCAGCGTCGTAGCTGATGGCCGTGCGCTCAACGATGTTGGTGAGGTGGCCTTTTTCATCCACGCTGCACACGCCGCGCGACACCGAGCCGTTTTCGCTCATAGTGTTGCCTACGTTGAATCCTACCATGCAGTAGTCATCGTGCGGCTCGCTCAGGTATTTGCCCATCACGGCGAATGCGTCGCTGCCGTAGAAATCATCGGCGTTAATCACCGTGAACGGCTCCTTCACTACATCGCGGGCAGCCAAAATGGCATGGCCCGTGCCCCAAGGCTTAACGCGTCCCTCGGGCACAGCAAAGCCTTCCGGCAGGTCGTCGATGCTCTGGAACACCACCTCCACAGGTATGTGTCCGCGATATTTCGACAGGATTTTCTCTTCAAAGTCCTTCTGGAAGTCCTTGCGAATCACAAAGACCACCTTTCCATATCCTGCGCGTTTGGCATCGAAAATTGAATAGTCCATAATAGTCTCGCCATGAGGGCCTACGCCGTCGAGCTGCTTCAGGCCTCCGTAACGGCTACCCATCCCGGCAGCCAACACAAGCAATGTTGGATTCATAACTTCAACAATATTTATATTTGCCTTGCAAAGGTACTAATTTTATCCTACCTTACCAAATAATACCAATCGAGTAGGAGGTAAACACTAATCGTAGGTGCTTATCTCCTACTTTCGTG
>CAZORI010000065.1:0-8937 GCA_964582335.1 uncultured Bacteroides sp. | reverse complement strand
GAGAGTAGGTCACCGCCCCCGATGCGGCCCCGGAGCTCGCAAGAGCCTCCGGGGCTTATTTATATGTGTGAACTATGGGATGAGGGGCTTTACTTTTGGAAGCGGCACGATGCGTGAGATGAGCGAACGCAACGCTGAGGCCATTTGCGCCACTTTCTCGCTGAGCCCCTTTTTGTGTGCGGAATTGAGTTTGGCTTTTACTTTGCGTGCTATTTCATCTTTGGTCCAATATGGATGGAGACTGAGCAGTTTTTGCTCTATATCTGTCATTTCTATCCCTTCAACTTGTGCCGCAGCAAGGCATGATATTGCGTTGGATGTGTAATTTTCCGCCATTATATTATAGTTGTCATCCAATTTTGCGGATTCGAGCAATTTAAGTCCGAATTCTCGTACCCTCAGTGCATCACGGTATCGCTGCGTTGCCTTTACGCCTGTCCATAGCGCATCGCTGCGCTTGCGATACACGGCCATAGGTTTAGGAAAGAAATGAATCGTTCCCTTAGTGGCAAAGAGCAGGTGCATTGCATAGTCGCAAAGCAGAATTTCGCCCACAGTGTCGGGAACGTCAGTTATTGCGCTTTTGCGGTAGAGTACTGAGCAATTTGTGATGAAATTGCCAGCGCAGAGATCGGAAAGCGTGTAGTCGACTCGGCGCTGAGCGCCATTGGAAAGGCTTTTTGTGCCGCTATCCTCATAGTAGTTTATAACTCTGTGGAAAGAGAGCGTGCAGTCAGGATGATGATCCATGTATTCGACCATGGTTTGCAGTTTTATGTCACAGCACCAATAGTCGTCGGCATCGCACATGGCTATGTATTCGCCTTTGCATGCGCTCAGGGCATCGAGGAAGTTGCGCGGGATGCCTTGATTGGCATCATGAGTGATTAAGGTGACTTTGTCGGGGAAAGCCTCTGCATATTTATGGCATATGTCGATGGTGGCCTTATCCGTGCTGCAATCGTCGCTAATCACGAGCTGAATGTCAAATGCCGCCTTTTGGCTGAGCACAGCGCTAATAGATACAGGCAGAAATGCCCCACTATTGTAGGAAAGCATTATCACACTTACCTTAGGATTGGCAGGTGTAGCATCGAAGATATGAGCTGACATAAAGATATTAAGATTAATATGGTATAGTAACGAATAAATGTGGAATAATTGTATACGATAAAAATGATATATTTGAAATCGTAAAGTTGTGAAAACACAATTTTTTTGAAAAAATGTAAGGAAAGTGTTGGTAATTGTGTAAAAATGTATAAATTTGCGCATTGTTTCCAATTCTTATACTTTCTAATCGTAAAATCCACTGAATTATGTCTTCATTGAGATTTAAAGTTGTTGAGGAGGCTTTCAGTCGCAGAGCAGTGCCTGTAGAGATACCAAGCGAGCGACCCGAAGTTTTCTACGCTTCAGCCGTATTCAACAATCAGAAGATGTTTGAGTATCTTCCAAAAAAAGTGTATGACGCTCTTGTGCATGCTATCGAAAACAAAGAGTCGATTACCCGAGAAATCGCCGACAAGGTGGCCGATGGCATGAAGCGCTGGGCCATTGACAATGGCGCTCGCCACTACACCCACTGGTTCCACCCCCTCACCGACGGCACAGCCGAGAAGCACGATTCATTCATCAACCACGATGGCAAAGGTGGCGTCGTAGAGGAATTCGACGGCAAGCAGCTTGTGCAGCAGGAGCCCGACGCTTCAAGTTTTCCCAATGGTGGCATCCGCAACACATTTGAAGCTCGCGGATATTCAGCATGGGACATTTCATCGCCTGCGTTCATCCTTGGCGAAACCTTGTGCATACCTACAATCTTCATTTCATACACCGGCGAGTCGCTCGACTACAAGACACCTTTGCTTCGCGCCCTCAATGCCGTGGACAAGGCTGCCACCGCCGTAGCAAGATACTTTGACCCCAATGTCAACCATGTGAATTCATATCTTGGATGGGAGCAAGAATACTTCCTCGTGGACGAGGCGCTGTACGCAGCACGTCCCGACCTTGTGATGACAGGACGCACCCTCATGGGACATGAAAGCGCAAAAAACCAGCAGCTTGAGGATCACTATTTTGGCGCTATACCATCGCGTGTGGAGGCTTTCATGCTCGACCTGGAGATTCAGGCCCACAAACTGGGCATCCCTGCCAAGACTCGACACAACGAGGTTGCGCCCAATCAGTTTGAGCTCGCTCCAATATTTGAAGAGACCAACCTGGCTAACGACCACAACTTGTTGCTGATGTCGCTGATGGCAAAGGTGGCACGCAAGCACAACTTCAGGGTGCTTCTGCACGAGAAGCCATTCGACGGAGTGAACGGCAGCGGCAAGCACAACAACTGGAGCCTTGGCACCGACACCGGTGTGTTACTGTTCGCACCGGGCAAGACAGCGCAACAGAATCTGCAGTTCCTCACATTCATCGTAAATGTAATGGCTGCCGTGCATAAGCACAACGGCTTGATTAAGGCGTCGATTATGTCGGCTACCAACCAGCATCGCCTTGGAGCCAACGAAGCGCCTCCAGCAATTATATCTATTTTCACAGGCTCACAGCTTGCCCAGATTCTCGACATGATTGAGAACAGCACCAACGACGAGCTGAAAGACCTGTCGAAGAAGGAGAAGTTTAATGTTGGCTTGTCGCAAATTCCTGATTTGCAGCTCGACACTACCGACCGCAACCGCACATCGCCATTCGCATTCACTGGCAATAGGTTTGAATTCCGCGCCGTGGGTTCATCGGCCAACTGCGCTGCCGCAATGCTTGTGATAAATTCCGCCATCGCCGAACAGCTCAACAAATTCAAAGAGGCCGTTGACGCTCGAATAGCAGCCGGCGAAGAGAAAGATCGTGCCATCCTCGAGGAAATACGCAAGCTGATAGTAGAATCCAAGCCAATTCACTTCGACGGCAACGGCTACAGCGACGAATGGAAGGAAGAAGCAGCTCGCCGTGGCCTCGACTGCGAAACATCAGCTCCCAAGATTTTCGACACCTACCTCAAGCCCGAGACCGTGGAGATGTTTGCCAGCACCGGCGTGCTGAGCAAGGTGGAGCTGCAGGCCCGCAATGAAGTGAAGTGGGAGATGTTCACAAAGAAAATACAGATTGAATCGCGCGTGCTTGGCGACTTGGCCATCAACCACATCATACCTGTTGCAACACGCTACCAGTCGATGCTTGTCGACAACGTGGTTAAGCTGAAGAGCCTCTTCGAAGGGATGAAGGGCGCCGATATCGTAGCGCCCGACCTTGAGACCATCGAAAAGATAAGCAAGCACATGGTGGCGATCAAGCACAAGACTCACGACATGATTAACGCTCGCAAGGTGGCAAATAGAATAGAGTCGGTGCGCGAGAAAGCTATTGCATATCACGATAACGTGCAGCCGCTGATGGAGGATATTCGCTATCACATCGACAAGCTCGAGATGATGGTGGACAACGAAATGTGGCCGCTGCCCAAATATCGTGAACTATTGTTCATACGTTAACCCATCGAATGGAACCATTAAAACATGAATGCGGAGTCGCCTTGATACGACTCCGCAAATCTTTGGAATATTATAAAGAAAAGTATGGCAGCTACAGTTGGGGCCTCTCCAAGCTATATTTGCTGATGGAGAAGCAACACAATCGCGGACAGGAGGCTGCCGGACTTGGAGTGGTGAAGCTTCATGCCCATCCTGGGCATGAATATGTGTTCAGAGAGCGTGCTATAGGCTCGGGAGCAATCCAGGAGATATTTGGCACAGTCAATCGCCAACTCTCTGAGAGCGGACTCGAACGCCCGGCACAAGAAATACGAGAAGAAACGCCGTTCATAGGCGAGATATACATGGGGCACTTGCGCTACAGTACTACTGGCAAGAGCGGCATATCTTATGTGCATCCGTTTCTGCGACGCAATAATTGGCGAAGCCGCAACTTGCTGCTTTGCGGCAATTTCAATATGACCAATGTCGACGAAGTGTTTGAAAAGGTGGTGCAGTCGGGCCAGCATCCGCGCATCTACAGCGACACTGTGCTCCTGCTTGAGCAACTTGGCTACGCTCTCGACAAGGAAAACCACCGTCTGTACCGTGAATATAGAGACACCTTGGCCGACCCGGCTCTTGGAATTGAGATAGAAAACAAGCTTGACATGCGGCGTGTGCTCGCTGATGCGTCGCCGCTATGGGATGGCGGCTATGTGATATGCGGAGCCACCGGCTCAGGCGACATGTTTGCGCTTCGCGACCAGCACGGCATACGTCCTGCGTTCTACTACGTCGACGATGAAGTGGTGGTGGTAGCCTCAGAGCGCCCGGTGATACAGACAGTGATGAACGTAGCGCGCGAAAGCGTGACCGAACTTGAACCCGGCCAAGCCATCATAGTAAGCAAGAACAATGATGTGGACATATGCCAAATCAATCCGGCGCTGAAGAATGAGCGTTGCTCATTTGAGCGCATCTATTTCTCTCGCGGCAGTGATGCCGACATATATCAAGAGAGGAAAGCGCTTGGCACAAATTTGGTGCAACCTCTGCTGCGCATGCTCGACGGCGACATCGACAATGCAGTGTTCACATTCATCCCCAATACCGCCGAGGTAGCATTCATGGGCCTTACGCAGGGCTTGGAGCGCTATCTGGATCATCAGCGCATGCGCCGCATCATGGAACTGCACACCAAAGGCGACCTCACCCCAGAGTCGCTTGCAGCTATCATGGACCGAAAAGTGCGCCATGAAAAGGTGGTGCTGAAGGACATCAAGCTGCGCACATTCATAGCCGAAGGCGCATCGCGCAACGATTTGGCATCGCATGTCTACGATGTCACTTACGGATGCATACGCAGCAATGTCGACACCTTAGTTGCCATTGACGACAGCATCGTGCGAGGCACCACACTGCGCCAGAGCATCATCACGATGCTCAACCGCGTGCAGCCGCGCCGCATCATCATATTGTCGTCGTCGCCTCAGGTGCGCTATCCTGATTATTACGGCATCGACATGAGCAGAATGGGAGAGTTCATCGCATTCCGAGCCGCTGTGGAATTGCTGCGCGAGACAGGCCGCGAACATGTGCTGCACGACACCTATAAGCGGAGCCTTGAACAGCTCGAGCTTCCTGCCTCGCAGCAGGAAAATTGCGTGAAGGCGATTTATGCACCATTCACCGATCAGGAGTTGTCGAATAAAATCGCAGAAATGCTCACACCCGATGGCATAAGTGCGCGCGTCGACATTCTGTACCAGACTCTCGAAGGAATGCATCGCGCAATCCCTAATCATCCCGGCGATTGGTATTTCTCGGGCGATTACCCTACGCCCGGAGGCGTGCGCCAAGTGAATCGAGCCTACGTGAATTACTACGAAGGGAATGCTGAAAAGAGATAAGCGAATAAACGAGCGGCGCCGGGACCAATGGTCACGGCGCCGCTGTAGTTAGGTATGTGGCGTAGCGATTATTTAGCCAAACCGCAGCCTTTGCATTTTTCTGAGATTTCGGTGAAGAAGTCGTTGCCCTTGTCGTCAACGAGAATGAATGCCGGGAAGTCCTCAACATCGATTTTCCATATAGCCTCCATGCCAAGTTCGGGATATTCGAGCAGTTCGACGTTCTTGATGGAATTCTGCGCGAGCACAGCGGCGGGGCCGCCAATAGAGCCTAAATAGAAGCCGCCATGCTTCTTGCAGGCGTCGGTCACTTGCTTTGAGCGGTTGCCCTTGGCAATCATCACCATCGAGCCGCCGGCGCTTTGGAATTGGTCGACGTAGGGGTCCATGCGGCCAGCCGTGGTAGGGCCGAATGATCCGGAAGGCATTCCGGCAGGAGTCTTGGCCGGACCTGCATAGTAGATGGGATGATCTTTGAGGTATTGCGGCATGGGCTCGCCCTTGTCGAGGCGCTCCTTGATTTTAGCGTGCGCGATGTCGCGGCCTACGATGATTGTGCCATTGAGCGAGAGGCGAGTTGACACGGGATATTTAGTGAGCTCGGCGAGGATTTCGGGCATCGGACGGTTGAGGTCGATTTTTACCACATTGCCTTCGCCAGCCTTGCGCATGTCTTCGGGAATTAGCTCGCCGGGGTTGGAGTCGAGTTTCTCAATCCACAGGCCTTCGCGATTGATTTTAGCCTTTACGTTGCGGTCGGCCGAGCAGCTTACGCCGAGGCCTACGGGGCACGAAGCGCCATGGCGCGGGAGGCGAATGACGCGGATGTCGTGTGCAAAGTACTTGCCGCCGAACTGGGCACCCAGACCGATTTCTTCGGTAGCCTTCTTTAATTCCTTCTCAAGCTCTATGTCACGGAAAGCGTGGCCAAGCTCGTTGCCCTTTGTGGGCAGGTTGTCGTAGTATTTCACCGAAGCCTTCTTCACTGTGGCCAGGTTCATTTCAGCAGAGGTGCCACCGATTACGAAAGCGATGTGATAGGGTGGGCAAGCAGCGGTGCCAAGCGACTTCATCTTCTCTACGAGGAACGGCACAAGAGTCTTAGGATTAATCAGCGCCTTGGTCTCTTGGTAGAGGTAAGTTTTATTGGCCGAGCCACCTCCCTTAGCCACAAACAGGAAGTGGTATTCGTCGCCTTCGGTGGCGTGAATGTCGATTTGAGCGGGAAGGTTGCAGCCGGTATTTACCTCATCATACATGTTTAGAGGGGCGTTCTGCGAGTAGCGCAGGTTGTCTGTGGTGTATGTGTTGTATACGCCACGTGAAATTTTCTCTTCATCGTCGCATCCAGTGTACACCAACTGACCCTTTTCGCCGTGCACGATAGCAGTGCCTGTGTCCTGGCAGAAAGGCAGTTGGCCCTTGGCAGCAACGTCGGCATTGCGGAGCATGGTGAGAGCCACAAACTTGTCGTTCTCGCTTGCTTCGGGGTCGCTGAGTATTTTAGCCACCATGGCATTGTGCTCGCGGCGCAGCATGAAGGCATTGTCGTGTGTAGCCTGGCGAGCAAGCACGGTGAGGGCCTCCGGGTCAACTACGAGGAATTCGTGGCCGCCCCAGTTTTCAACCTTCACATAGTCGGATGTGAGGTGGTAGTATTCAGTCGTGTCGGGCCCCAGAGGAAACATCGGCTGATATTTGAAAGGTTTGGTTGCCATAAGCAATGGAAAAATTATAGTTGAAAAATGTTATGCGCAAATATAGTGAAAAAATTTAATCTAAGCCTTTCGCACGGGGTCGAATGTCACTTGGCAGCCCAATTTCTTGAATATTTTTTGGTCCACTTCGCTGAGCATTCCGGTTACGTGCACTTGGCAGCCATCGAGCATCGGCAGCGCGTCGAGCGCGGCGCGGCATTCTGGCGATGTCTGGCTTAGCATTGCTAAGGCCACAAGCACTTCGTCGGTGTGCAGGCGAGGGTTCTTGCCATGTAGCATCGAGGTCTTCATGCGCTGGATAGGCTCAATCATTTCCTGAGGAATGAGTTTCACTTCGTGGGGAATGTTGGCCAAGTGCTTCGTGGCATTGAGCAGCAATGCAGCGCTCACGCCCAGCAAGTCGGACGAGTGCGAAGTGATGATGGTTTTGTCTTCGAACTCGATGGCCGCGCCGCTGCCATTGTGCGTCTCGGCCATCTTGCGTGCCGCCATGGTGGTTGCGCGGTAGTCGGTGCTGATTTTTGTCTGTCGCATCAGCAGTTTTATCTTGTTCACTTCCGAGCCATCGGCGTTGCCCTTGGCCGTAGTCACCATGGCAGCGTAGTAGCGGCGTATTATTTCCTGCAGCGATGCTTCGCGGCAGGTGTCATCGTCAGATATGCAGTAGCCGGCCATGTTCACGCCCATGTCGGTAGGCGATTTGTAGGGGCTATCGCCGTATATGCCTTCGAATATTGCATTGAGCACGGGAAATATTTCGATGTCGCGATTGTAGTTGACGGTAGTCTTTCCGTATGCCTCAAGGTGGAAGGGGTCAATCATGTTCACGTCGTTGAGGTCGGCAGTAGCGGCCTCGTAAGCGACGTTGACAGGATGCTTCAACGGGATATTCCATATTGGGAAGGTCTCAAACTTAGCGTAGCCGGCCTTGATGCCGCGCTTGTTGTCGTTGTAGAGCTGCGAAAGGCACACGGCCATCTTGCCGCTGCCGGGGCCGGGTGCAGTAACCACAACGAGCGGGCGCGATGTCACCACGTAATCGTTGCGTCCGAATCCCTGGTCGGAGTCGATAAGCTCGACATTGGTGGGATAGCCTTCGATAAGGTAGTGGTAATACACTTTCACGCCCAGACGCTCGAGGCGTGCACGAAACAAATCGGAGCTGTTCTGGCCATTGTAATGCGTGATAACCGCCGAACTCACGTAGAGGCCGCGGCTTGTAAATTCATCGCGCAAGCGAAGCAGGTCTTGGTCGTAGGTGATTCCAAGGTCGGTGCGCATCTTGTTCTGTTCAATGTCTTGGGCACTAATCACCATCACAATTTCGGCGTCGTCCTTTAGCTGCATCAGCATCCTTAGCTTGCTGTCGGGGCAAAAGCCGGGCAAAACGCGGCTTGCGTGATAGTCGTCAAAAAGTTTTCCTCCGAATTCAAGGTATAGTTTGTCGCCAAACTGTGCTATGCGTTCTTTGATATGTTCCGATTGTATCTTGAGATACTTGTCGTTGTCGAATCCGATTTTCATGCTGTGATATGGTTGTAAAATAATTGCTGCGAGGACAGAATTCTCCGTTGATGGCTCGCCGAAAAATCTACCGCTAAGTTACGGAAAAAATCTGAGTATGGAGTAATACTGAAGCAAATAAAATAATCAACAAGAGGATGGGCATCCCTGCCTATCCTCTTATTACATCCCAATAAAAATATATAAAACCCCGGTTACACCTATATATGATTCGATAATAACATAAAGAATAAGATAAATTAGGGGCAGTTGCAAATTTCTGTGTTTGATGTAGACTAACAATGGGTACATTCA
>CAZORI010000064.1:0-9598 GCA_964582335.1 uncultured Bacteroides sp. | reverse complement strand
TATGGGATATTTTATTAGTTCCATCGTCGCTGGTTTTAATCCCCAAAGTTACGAATTTTTTTTTGGAATTTCGTAACTTTGCATAATCAACCATAGTAAATTCAAGAAATTAAACACGCGAACATACCGGCAGCAGATGTGCGCAATTTAACAGTGCATAAAAAGCAAGTTTGGCTAAATAATGTTAAACATAATTTTATTTTGATATAAAATTATGTTATATAACATATAATTCATAACTTTGCATCAGTTTTTCATGGTATTAGATTTAAGGTAGAAGATTATTCGTCGAGATGACGAATAATTTTTTTTGTATATGTCGCACCCATCACTATTTTACCCATAAAATGACTATCTTTGCAGGAAATAATCAAAGAAATAATGAGCGACTCACAAAAAATACCATTGTTGGGACTTTCCCTCGACCAATTGCGGCAAGTAGCAATTGACAACGGCCTGCAGCGCTTTGCCGCCACGCAGATGGCACAATGGATATACAAAAAACGAGTTCACGAAATCGGCGAAATGACTAATCTGTCGAAGTCGGCGCGTGAAAAGCTCGCACAAAAATACACCATCGGCTACACGCCCCCTAAAGCGTCGGCACAGAGCGCCGACGGCACGGTGAAATACCTCTTCGACGGAGCGGGCGGACACGACGTGGAGACGGTGTACATCCCCGACCACGACCGCGCCACCTTATGCGTGTCGTCGCAGGCCGGTTGCAAGATGGGATGCACATTCTGCATGACAGGCCGGCAAGGATTTCATGGCAATCTCACAGCCCACCAAATTATAAACCAAATCATGGCCGTGCCCAACAGCGAGAAGCTAACCAACATCGTGTTCATGGGCATGGGGGAGCCTCTCGACAATCTCGGCGCAGTGGTGCAAGCAATCGACGTGCTCACAGCAAAATGGGGCCTGGCATGGAGCCCCAAGCGCATCACCGTGAGCACCATAGGCAAAACCAAGCAGCTAAAGGAATTGGTGGATGGCACCAAAGTGCACATAGCCATCAGCGTACATTCGCCGATACATCAGCAGCGTGAGAGCCTAATGCCCGTGGAGCGCGCGTATCCGGTGAGCGACGTGATGGCTCTGCTGCGGCAATACGACTTCGCCCACCAGAGGAGGCTATCGGTGGAATACATAATGTGGAGCGGCGTAAACGACTCACTGCGCAACGCCGAGCAATTGGCACGGCTGATCAAAGGCACGTCGGCTCGCGTGAATCTCATTCGCTACCACGCCATTCCCGGCGTGGACATGCAGCCGCCATCGCAGGCGACAATGGAAGCGTTCCGCGACAAGCTCAACTCCCTTGGCGTCACTGCCACCATACGCGCCAGCCGTGGCGAAGACATCAGCGCCGCGTGCGGGCTGCTTGCCGGCAAAGCCACCGCTCAACGCAATTAATGCCCTACAAACGCAATTTCAACTATTATATAACGACAAAACATATGCAGAACAATAGGATAAGAGTGGGGATCACCCACGGCGACATCAATGGCATCGGATACGAAACCATACTTAAGATGCTCGAAGACGAAGAAATGCTCGACCTGTGCACACCTGTGATATACGGCTCTGCCAAGATTGCGTCGTTCTACCGCAAGATTCTGAACCTGCCCGTGGTGACATTCACGCAAGTGCCCTCGGGAGCCGACATCGTTGACGGCGCAATCAATATAATCAACGTGGTGCCCGAAGACACAAAGGTGGACCCGGGCGTATCCACCCCCGTTGCCGGCCAGGCAGCCTTCGCGGCTCTTGAAAGAGCCGTGGCCGACCTTAAGGAAGGCTATATCCAGGCAATGGTGACATGCCCAATCAACAAGCACAACATACAGAGCGAAACGTTCCACTTCCCCGGCCACACAGAATACCTGGAGGCAGCTGCCGGCGAAGACAACAAGGCTCTGATGGTGCTATGCAACGACACGATGCGCGTTGCCCTTGTCACCACCCACGTGCCAGTGAAGGACATCGCGCCCTCAATAAGCCAGGAATTGATACTCGAAAAGCTGACCATATTTCACCGCGCCCTGATGCGCGACTATGGCATCGACGCTCCCCGCATAGCCGTGTTGGCCCTTAATCCTCACGCCGGCGACGGAGGCCTGCTCGGCAACGAGGAGAAAGGCATAATAGTTCCGGCCATAGAAACGGCCCAGAAGCAGGGCATCCTTGCTTTCGGGCCTTACGCCGCCGACGGATTCTTCGGAGCCGGACAATTCGAGAAGTTCGACGGCGTGCTGGCGATGTACCACGACCAAGGGCTCGCGCCATTCAAGGCTCTGTCGATGGACAGCGGAGTCAACTACACTGCCGGCCTGCCATTTGTGCGCACAAGCCCCGACCACGGCACCGCCTACGACATAGCTGGCAAAGGCCTGGCATCGCCCGGCTCCCTGCGGGCCGCCGTATTCATGGCCATCGACATATGGCGCTCGCGCAAGCGCGAAGAAGAGTGCCACCGCCACCCTCTGCGCAAGCAATACGTGGCTAAGGGCAACGACAACGTAGTGCTCGACCTTACCAAGGACTGACGCCCCATGAATTTCGCCGTAATAGCCGCAGGCGAGGGCTCGCGCCTGGCGCAAGAGGGCTCGGCAACGCCAAAGCCGCTCGCAATCATCGACGGCCAGCCCATGATACAGCGCCTGTGCGACATCTTTGCCGACTGCGGGGCCGAAGCCGTGCACGTCATAGTGAACAGCAACATGGCCGACGTGATGAGCCTGCTGATGCACATGCCCCTGAAGGTGCCCTTAGTGGTGACCGAGGCGCAAACGCCGAGCTCGATGCACAGCTTCGCGCGCCTTGCCACGGATTTGCGCGGCGACAAATTCGTGCTCACGACAGTCGACACGGTGTTCCGCCCCGAAGAGTTCGCAGCATACGTGGCTAAGTTCGAGGCCATGCCTTCGGGCACCGGGCTGATGGGCGTCACCGACTATATCGACGACGAGAAGCCCCTATATGTAGAGGTGGATGGAAGCAGAATCACTGGATTCAGCGATGCCCCGTATCCAGGGTGCCGCTACATATCGGGAGGCATCTACGGGCTCGACGAGGCTGCCCTGCATGTGCTGGACGCATGCATTCGGCAAGGAGTGAGCCGAATGCGCAATTATCAGCGCGCTCTTGTCAATGCCGGCTTGCCTCTGGAGGCCTTCCCATTCAGCAAAATCATCGATGTGGACCATCTATCCGACATCGAAGCAGCCAACATAATGCTCTCCGGCAAGGCCAAAATTCGCAATTTGTGATTATAAAATCTTAAAACATCTCTATCGCAGTATGATACTTGAAACCCTGAAGACACGGCTTTCTGATTGCGCCAAAGCACGCGTAGCTGTGGTATGGCCGAGCGACGAATCTACGCGCGAGGCGCTTGCCCTCGCTCTGGCCGACGATCTTGTTGAGGTTATTGCGACTGGCGCCACCAGCCTCGTGGCGGCCGACCTGTCGCTCAAGCCCTACGCCCACCGTATGCGGATAATAGAATCGGACAACCCCGACGAAGCCGCGCTGAAGGCCGTGGCGCTCGTCAACGACGGCGAGGCAGATGTGGTGATGAAAGGCATGATCAATACCGACAACCTGCTAAGATGCGTTGTCAACAAAGAGCGCGGCATTATGCCTAAAGGCTCAGTGCTCACGCACATCACATGCGCGCACATCCCGGCATACGAGCGTCTGCTGATATTCACCGACCCTGCTGTGCTGCCCTATCCCACCGATGCCCAACGCGAAGCCCAGTTGCGCTATGTGCTCGACGTGGCCCGCAAGCTTGGAGTGCGCGTTCCCAAGGTGGCGCTCGTGCACTGCTCCGAGAAGGTTGACGCGAGGCATTTCCCCTACACCGAGCATTATCAACAGCTGTGCCAGATGGCGCGCGAAGGCGCTTTCGGGCCGTGCGTTGTGGATGGGCCATCCGACGTGAAGGTGGCCTGCAGCAAAGCAGCTATGGAGAAGAAGCATTTGTCATCGCCCCTGCAGGGAGCGTCAGACGCGCTGATATTCCCCGACATAGTGTCGGCAAACTCTTTCTACAAGACCATCACGCTATGGGCCGATGCCACCACAGCCGCAATTGCCGTGGGGGCGAAGGTGCCTATTGTAGTGACGTCGCGCGGAGACAAACCCATAAACAAATACCTAAGTCTGCTGCTGGCTGCCTGCGTGGCGCAATAACGCACGGATGCAACTTCAAATATATCCCATGAAGAAAATACTCGCAATCAACCCGGGAAGCACGAGCACGAAAATCGATGTGTATCACGATGCAGAGCTCACTATGGAGGACAACATCGTGCACACGGCCGACGAATTGGTAAAATACGCCACCATCATTGACCAATACCCTATGCGCAAGCGCATGATCAAGGAGCATCTGGCCGCAGCCGGCGTACCTCTGGACTTTGACGCTGTGATAGGCCGAGGGCCTCTGTGCAAGCCTGTGGAAGGCGGCACGTATTACGTCACGCAAGAGATGTCGCGCATGGCGGCAGAGACTGAGCATCAGCACGCGTGCGACCTTGGTTGCATACTCGCCTACGAGATAGCTCGAGAATGCGGTGACGCACTATGCCTCACATCCGACCCCGGCGTGGTTGACGAGCTTTGCGACGAGGCCCGCATTTGCGGCACGCCCCTGATGCAGCGCAGAGCCCTTTGGCACGCCCTCAACCAACGAGCCACAGCGCGGAAGCACGCCGCATCGACAGGCAAGAGATATGAAGACCTGAACCTTATAGTGTGTCACATGGGGGGCGGCATATCGGTGGCCGCCCACAGGCACGGCCGCGCCATCGATGCCAACAATGCCCTCGACGGCGAAGGGCCCTTCTCGCCCGAACGCGCCGGAACCCTTCCGGCCTGCGACCTCATAAAGCTATGCTACAGCGGCAGGTACACGATGGCGGAGCTGCAGAAGCGCATTGCCGGAAAGGCCGGAATCACAGCCCTATTGGGCACCAACGACATGAAGGAGGTGATAAGGCGCATAGAACACGGCGACGAGCATGCACGCCTGGTCGTTGAAGCCATGGCCTTCCACGTGGCCAAAGCAATAGCCGCCGAGGGAGCCGTGCTGTATGGGCAGGTCGACGCCATACTGCTCACGGGCGGAATCGCCTACAGCAGCTACGTAGTGGGGCTTGTGGAAGAGCGCGTGAGCTACCTGGCGCCGGTGCATGTGTATCCGGGCGAAAGCGAGATGGAAGCGCTGGCCATGAACGCGCTCGGCGCGCTCAACGGTGAAATAGAGCCAAAAAACTACTGAATCCATGCCCAATGCACGCTCAAGCCAGCCATTTTTATCCACGAATAGCCATAATCAATAATAATAGTTAAATATTTTCCTTATTTTGGTGATATTAAACACGTTTTTAGTAATTTTGCACTGATATGGCTAAATATCTCACTATCGACATAGGCAATAGTTCGGCAAAGGCTGCTGTGTGGATTGATGGGGTCATGGCAGGCCCTGCTATGTGGGGAGCCCTGACTCCACGCGACATTGAGCACCTGTGCGCCGTGGCAGGAGGCAAGTTCGACTGCGCCGCCATATGCTGCGTGGGCATCGACCCAAATGGGCTAACGCAAGCCGCGCAAGCCCTTTCCGCTCGATGCATAGAGGTGGACTGCACTGTGCCTATGCCGCTTTCGCTTACCGGCTATGGCACTCCTCGCACGCTGGGCGCCGACCGCATAGCGGCCATGGTGGGCGCCGTGTGCACCTTCCCCGACCGAGAGCTGCTTGTGGTCGACTGCGGCACAGCCATCACCTACGACCGCGTCGACTCCGGGGCCAAATTCCTCGGAGGCAACATCGCTCCTGGCATAGGCTTGAGGCTTAAGTCGCTGCATTCGTTCACAGCGCGGCTGCCTCAGGTGGTCACCGACCCCAAAGCAGAGCCTTGGGGCGCATCTACCGCCCAGGCCATGCAGGCCGGTGCGCTATACGGAGCCGTGGCTGAGATAGAGTTCTACAAAAACCAATCGCCTGGAGGCACCATCGTGGTCATCACCGGCGGACGCGGGCGCGACTTGTGCTCCCATTTGCCGTTTGAGGTGGCATCCGACCCCGACTTAGTGCTCAGAGGTCTTAAACACATAATTGAATACAATGAGAGTAAATAGGATTTTGGCCATCGCAATGGCCTTCGCCTTGCTTGGAACATGCTCGTGGGCCCAAAACTCTACGCTGACGCCCTACAGCAAATATGGCTACGGCATGCTTAACGACAACACCTCTTCGGCGCAGCGCGCCATGGGCGGCGTGGGCGTGGCCATGAATTCGGGCCGACAAATCAACGTCATGAACCCGGCCTCATATGCAGCCATCGACTCGCTCACCTTCCTCTTCGACATGGGCATTGACATGAAGGTGCTGTGGAGCGAAGAAAACGGCTCGTATGAAGACAATTTCACAGGCGGCCTCGACTACATCACCATGGCATTCCCCATCACCAAGCGAATAGGGGCGAGCATAGGCATGCTGCCATTCTCGTCGACTGGCTACACGTTCTCGGAATCAATCACCAACGGAGCCACCTCCAGAGCGGGCAACGGCGACATCAACGAGATATACGCCGGCGTGGGCGTCTCGCCGCTCAACAACGCATACGTGGGCGCCAATTTCTATTACATGTTCGGCACTACGCTCAACGACGTGTATGCATACACCATCACCGGCTCGACATCGCTCTTCGAGAGATACATGCGCGTGCGCGACTGGAGGCTCGACATTGGCGTGCAATACGACATCCCGCTGCCCCGAGAGAGCAAAGTCACCTTCGGAGCCACGTTCTCGCCCGGCAAGAGCTTCCACGGCGAAACCTACGGCGTGCACTACGACACCAGCCAAACTACGGCCGCCGTCGACACCACCGGATACACCAAGCTCAACGGCAAATACTCAATGCCCGACATGTGGGCTGCCGGCATCAGCTACAACTGGCGCAACCGCCTGCTGGCCGAGCTCGACTTCTCATACCAGGCTTGGAGCAAAGCCAAATACACTCCGCTTGAGAACTTCGAGAACACCACCTTCGACAACCGCTGGAAGGTGTCAGGCGGCCTGCAATGGACGCCCATGCCTCGCGGCACCTACTGGCGCCGCACTCAATACAGGATAGGCGCCTACTACACCCACGACTACATTAATATATTAGGCAACAACCTGCGCGAATACGGCGTGACCGCCGGCGTGGGCTTGCCAGTGGCAATTTTCAAGTCGGTGGTGAGCCTCGGCCTCGAATACAAGCGCCGCCAAGCGTCGCCCCAGGCCCTGATCAAGGAAGACTACCTGAACATATACATAGGCATCAACTTCAACGAGATGTGGTTCCGCAAACTCAAACTGTGACATGCGCTCTCGCTCGGCACTAAGGATATTGCCGATAATGGCTGCAGCCTGCCTGACTGCGGCCATCGGTTTTTGCAGCTGCGGTGAAGACAGCCACTCGTATGTGGCCAACATCGTTGATGGCGAGCACACGCCCACCATGCGCACATTCGACGTGAACACATTCATCTCCGACTCGGGCTACACGCGCTATTACATATCTTCGGCGGTGTGGAACATGTTTGAGGATGCAAAGGACCCATTTTGGACCTTCCCCGACACACTATACTTAGAGCAATACGACCGCGACATGGCCGTGAACGCCACAATGCGATGCGACTCGGCCACATACTGGTCGCAGAAAAGACTTTGGCGCCTCGACGGCGACGTGGTGATGGTGAACACCCAGGGCGACAGCTTCCTGACACAGCAGGTGTTCTGGGACCAGGCCAACCGAGAAGTGCGCTCCGACTCGTTTATCCACATAGTGCGCTCCGACCGCATCATCGAAGGCTACGGGTTCACCTCCAACGAGCCCATGACAGCCTACACCGTCAACAGCCCCACAGGCATATTCCCTGTGAGCGAGGACAACAAGAAGTCGCACGCGGCCACAAGCCGCCAAGACACGGCCGCCGCCCAGCCGCCGGCCGTGCGCCAGCCGGCACGCAGGCACCCGGCCCACCAGATTCAGCATCCCGACGCCCTACCATTGCCCACCGACACAGCAGCATCATGACCACTTGGCTAATAATATCAATAATCTCGCTTGTGCTCAGCGCCCTATTCTCTGGCGCCGAGATCGCATTTGTCACCTCCGACCGCGTGCGCGTGGAAATCGACGTGAAGCAGGGCGGCCTGATCGGGCGCATCATCAACCGATTCTACAAGAACACCGAGCTATTCATCTCCACCATCCTGGTCGGCAACAATGTGATGCTCGTAATCTACGGCATGGGGGCGGCCGCCCTGATCGAGCCCTTCCTCGAGCGCTACACCACCAACGAGGCCATCGTGCTGATTGGCCAGACGCTCATTTCCACAGGCGTGATACTGCTTGTGGGAGAATTCTTCCCCAAGACGGTGTTTCGCATCAACCCCAACTACTCGCTCAAGCTGTTTGCCGTGCCTATCGGCTTTTTCTATGCGCTGCTGTATCCGCTGTCGGCCTTCACCACGTGGCTCTCGCGCGCGCTGATGCGCCTGGCCGGCGCAAAGGGCGAGAAGGCGAGCCTGGGCCTGCTGTCGCTCGGCGACCTCAACGACTACCTCGAAGAGACAATCGACAACATGGAGGAGAAAAAGGAGACGGTGGAGAACGAAGTGAAAATCTTCCAGAACGCCCTCGACTTCTCCACAACTCACCTGCGCGACTGCATGACGCCCCGCAACGAGCTGGTGGCCATCGACATCGCCGACACAACCACCCAGGAACTCTCCGACCTGTTCACCAAGACGGGCCGATCGAAGATACTCGTGTATGAGCGCGACATCGACAACATAAAGGGATACATACACGTGAGCGAGCTTTTCGACCCCTCCAACGACTGGCACAAGCATATAAAAGAGGTGGCATACGCGCCCGAGACACTCCTCGCCAACCGCATGATGAGGCGCCTGCTACAGGAAAAGCGCTCGATGGCCGTCGTCGTCGACGAATTTGGAGGCGTGGCCGGTCTGGTCACGCTCGAGGACCTCGTCGAGGAGATATTCGGCGACATTCAGGACGAGCACGACAAGAGCAAGATTGTGATGAAGGAGACCGCTCCCGGACACTACGAGATATCGGGCCGCGCCGAAATCGCAACAATCAACGACGCCTTCGACCTCAACCTGCCCGAAGACGACGAATACCATACGCTTGCCGGATACATCCTGTCGACCACAGGCTCTATTCCCGCCCAAGGCGAGAAGCTGCTGCTCGGCAGCCTCGAGTGCGTGATACTGAAAAAGAGCGCCACGCGCCTCGAATTGATAGGGCTGCACGCCATCAAGCCCGAATAAACGCGTGAGCGCGAGCCAGCGCCGCCCTTATAACGCACTGAATATCAGCGAGAGCCAAACCGATAAATATTTTTTAAGAATTTTATCTTCAAAAAAATTTGTAAATTCGGAAAAAGGCAGTAACTTTGCAATCGCATTAGGAAAGCAAGCCGTTTCCGTAGGCAATAGAATTTTGAAATCGCCTCTTTAGCTCAGTTGGCCAGAGCACGTGATTTGTAATCTCGGGGTCGTTGG
>CAZORI010000063.1:0-9799 GCA_964582335.1 uncultured Bacteroides sp. | reverse complement strand
CTATTACGCTGATAAATAACGATTTAACATTTCTAGGTAACTCTTGCTAAGAGATTTGGATGGGTGCTGAACAAAATAGCCACGATGCGGAGGCACCGTGGTGTTCGTGTGTTTATAGGGAGTTCTTTCTCCGCTGTGCTACAAAAGCGCTAAAGCGATGATAGGATGAGGTCGTTGGCTTTGTCAACGACGGAGGTGTCGAGGGAGGCGAGGTAGATTTGGGTGGTGGCTTCGGAGTCGTGGCCCATGCCCTCGCTGATTACGCTCAGAGGGATACCCTTTGCTTTGGCGGCTGAAGCCCATGAATGCCTTGCGACATACATGGTTATCGGGATTTGGACTCCAACCATTTCAGCAATCTTCTTCAGGTTGTGGTTTATCTTGTCGCCAGCGTTTTTATAGGCACATCGCTCATTGCAACCGACCGATTTTATTATGGGCAGGAGGTATTGAGTCGGGTTGTCGGGGTATTTGTCAAGTAGTGACTGCATTTCCGGTGTCCAGCCGATTGTAAGTTGTTGGCCGGTTTTGCGGCGGCGATATACGATTGAGCCATTTTTGAGGTCGCTTTTCTTCAGATATGCCATATCAATGAAGCTCATACCACGGAGATAGAAACTCATTAAAAACATGTCACGGGCATATTCAAGTGATGGGGTCAGTGATAAGTCAAGTGCTTTGATTTTCTTGATTATAGGCAGGGGCAATGCTCGCTTGACCGTCTTATCCACTCCGGTATAGACATGACGGAATGGATTGCGGTTCTCGATGATTTCTTCTTCGACAGCACGATTATAGACAGCACGGAGAATACGAGTGTAAAAGGAGATCGTATTGGGCGAGTTGCCTTTGCTCTTGTGCCATGCTTCATAGGCTTCCATTATCTTTGAGGTAAGACAGTCGAGCATCAGGTCTTCCTCTTTGCGGAACTTTTTGAAGCTGTTGAGGGCAGCGGTATAGGTTTCTGATGTGCGTATCTTGCCGTTCTGCTTGAACTTGATAATCAGCGACTCCATAAAGTTGAAGAGAGAGTATTCTTTCTCATAACGTTTGAACTCCTCAATCACATCATCAGAGGTGTAGGACAAGCCTTCGGTGTCCAGTCTCTTGTCAATCTTGATAAGACGTTCAACGTCCCAGCGGATGCGTTCACGGATTGAGAGAATGAATGATTTTCTCTCACTGTTGGCTTTGGCAGTCACCATAGAACGGGACTCATCCCATTCGTAGGCGAATACATGGTAGTCAGTATTGAGCTGACGCACCTTTCGGTCATGGATAATCTGGTAGTAGATTGCGCCCTCCCTGTCCTCGACAGATGATGGGCGATATTTCACTTTTATTGAAGCCATTGCATACTCGTTTTATGTCTGATACTCTTAACGGTTATCCAGTGTCCTCAATACCCGGATGATTGCCCTTATATATCCCTTGCCTTCCGCATATCCTATGTCACGGAGCCATATAAGATAATCAACCTCGCCTGTTATATTCTTATTCTTTTGATAATAGTGATGCTGCACCTTAGTGTAATAGGCTTTGACACTTTCAGTCCAGTGGTTAAACTCGTAGTAGTCTTTTGTCCGGGGATTGGTAAGACCGAACAGGTTGTGTTTTAAGTTCTTTGCGAATAGTAAGCGGTTCTTTTGAACGCTCGACAGAATAAAAACGCCATTTTCAACCGAAAAGTTTAAATTTTCGTTTTAATCTGTCAACACGAGGTTTCAGTGGGGCTGCCACGGCTATAGCTCGCGCCACCAAGCCGGGCGAGATGACGCTCACGGTAACGGCTCCGGGACTGAAGCCGGCCAAGTCGACGATAAAAGTTAAATAAAAATTTCGCGCTTTCCTTTGGTAATTCAAAAAAAAGTGTGTACCTTTGCAGTGCTTTAGTTCGAAAGGATTGGGCATCGGATAGTCTTATGGTGTAATGGTAGCACAACAGGTTTTGGTTCTGTTTGTCTTGGTTCGAATCCAGGTAAGACTACTCACAGCAACCGCAAGTGATTGATTTTTCAATGCTTGCGGTTGTTTCGTATATCAACGTTTATCGACATTTCCGCCATGAAAAAATCATTTGTTCTGCTTGTGTTGCTTTTGTTGTCATCAAATGCCGCATTCGGCCAGACCCCGACAAATAAGGTTGCCGCCCCTATGGCTGACGTCAACGGCGTGATTGACAACACGCTCGACAGCCTCAACATAGCCCGCACTGCGCGCCCTGTGTCGGGCTCGACAAGGGTAGGCGACAATCCCGTGCTATTCTTGGTGGGCAACTCCACGATGCGCACAGGCGCCCTTGGCAACGGACAGAACGGCCAATGGGGTTGGGGATACTACATGGCCGAATATTTCGACCCAGCCAAGGTGACAGTGGAGAACCACGCGCTGGGCGGCATGAGCAGCCGCACGTTCTACACGCGCTTGTGGCCCGAGGTAAAGGCGGGCATCAGGCCCGGCGACTGGGTAATCATCGAGCTTGGGCACAACGACAACGGCCCCTACGACAGCGGACGCGCTCGCGCATCGATACCCGGCATCGGCACCGACTCGCTGCAGGTGGTAATCCAAGAGACCGGCAAGCATGAGACCGTGTACACTTACGGCGAATACATGCGCAGATACATACGCGACGTGAAGGCGTGCGGAGCAACGCCAATCTTGATGTCGCTTACGCCACGCTGCGCATGGGATGACAAAGACAGCACCATTATTACGCGCGTCGACAAGACATTTGGCAAGTGGGCGCGCGAAGTGGCAGAGGCCGAGGGCGTGCCGTTTGTCGACCTCAACGACATCACGGCGCGCAAATACGAGCGATACGGCAAGGACAAGGTGAAGACGATGTTCTATCTCGACCGCATACACACGTCGGAATTCGGAGCGCGCGTCAATGCCGAGTCGGCAGTTGAGGGCTTACGCGGGCTATCTGATATCCCCCTTAAGGATTGGATGATACCGGAGGCCGCCGACAGCGTCACCGGCGCATCGCGCCGCCCGGCCCGACCGGTGGTGTTCGTAATTGGCGACAGCACTGTCAAGAATGAGGACAGCGACGATGGCTCGATGTGGGGCTGGGGCAGCGTGCTCGCTGAGAAATTTGACACCTCGCGCGTGTCGATTGAGAACCATGCCATGGCCGGCCGGAGCGCCCGCACATTCCTCGACGAGGGGCGATGGGATCGCGTGTACCGTGCGTTGCAGCCAGGCGACTATGTGCTGATGCAATTCGGACACAACGACGGCGGCGACATCAACGTGGGCAAAGCGCGTGGCGAACTGCATGGGGCCGGCCCGGAAAGCCAGGTGTTCAGGATGGAGGCCACGGGCAAAAACAAGGTGATATACACCTATGGGTGGTATCTGAGGAAATTCGTGATGGATGCCCGCGAAAAAGGCGCTATTCCCGTAATCGTCAGCCACACACCGCGCAATAAGTGGCACGACGGGCACATAGAGAGCAACCATGACAGCTTCGGGCTGTGGGCGCGCCAGGCGGCGTTGCAATCGGGCGCCTATTTCATCGACCTTAATGCGATTACCGGCCACAAGCTGCAGGCGCTGGGCGAGAGCGGCGCGGCCCGATACTTCAAAAACGACCACACGCATTCGTCGCTGCATGGCGCGCGGCTCAACGCTGTCGGCGTAGCGGAAGGCCTGCTTGCGTCGGATTGCTCACTTAAGGACTATATCTTGCCACAGACTTATCATTTCGATATGAAGGATGTGGGCGCATACAATGATTTTGACGGATACGGCTACGATTTCGGCACGCAGCCGGCCAAAGACGGCACGCAGCCCTACTATTTCTCGGTGAGAGTGCCCGACGGCAACTACGTGGTGGATGTTGTGCTTGGCGACAAAAAGCGTGAGGCGGTGACCACAGTGCGCGCTGAAAGCCGCAGAGTGTTGCTCAATCAGGCAAAGACACGCAAGGGCGAGCGCGCGAACAAGCGGTTGGTGGTGAACAAGCGCAGCCCGGCAATAAGTCTGCGCGACACCGTAGCGCTCAATCCCTTGGAATGGCGTGTCAACACGTGGGATGGCAAACTGACATTTGAATTCACCGGAGAGCGCCCTGCCGTAGCTGCTTTAGATATTCGCCCAGTGGCGGCTGCGGATAGTGTAGTCACCGTATTCCTTTGCGGCAATAGCACGGTGGTGGACCAGACCGACGAGCCATGGACGAGTTGGGGGCAGATTGTGCCGGCATGGTTTGACTCGCGCGTGGCAATCTGCAACAATGCCGAGAGCGGCGAGCGAACCACCTCGTTCATCAACAAGAAGCGCTACGACAAGGTGCTGTCGATGTCGCGGCCGGGCGATTGGGTGATTGTGGAGTTTGGGCATAACGATGAAAAGGACAAGGGCGCGGGCACCGGCGCTTGGTACAATTTTTCCACCAATCTGAAGACGATGATTGATCGTGCACGCGAAGCCGGGCTTAATGTGGTGCTGGTGACTCCGACGGCGCGTCGATGCTTCGACGATGACGGCAGGATTGTCAATACGCATGGCGACTATGCCGATGCCGTGCGCGCCGTGGCCGAGCGTGAGGGCGTGCCGTTGATCGACTTGACGGCAATGACCACAACACTCTACGAGAGCCTGGGCGTTGAGGGCTCGAAGAAAGCGTTTGTGCACTATCCGGCAGGTACATTTCCCGGGCAGGAGAATGCGCTTGCCGACAACACCCACTTCAACCAGTACGGAGCCACTCAGGTGGCCAAATGCCTGATAGAGGGGCTGCGCGTAGCGGCTCCTGAGTTGGGTGCGCACATTACGTTGCCGAGCGGCTACGACCCTGCGAACCCCGACGATGCCGATGCGTTTGTGTGGCCGCTGTCGCAGCGCGCATGCGCGGAGAAGCCGGCAGGCAACTGAGCGAGGTTTACATAGTGGTGAACGTTTGGTTGACGCTCACTATGCGGTACATGCCGTAGATTGAGCTTGTGGGCACGTGCATGCGCGGATAGCGCTGGTTGTAGCTTTCGGCCCATATGTAGTTTTGGTCGTTGTCGTCGGGCATGACGCATTTGATGAATACGCCGTTTTCGGTGTCAATCACCAAGGGATGCCCCCAAGGGATGAAGGCTGCCTCGTTGATGCGCTTCAAGAATACGATAGAGCCGTCGTGGAACACCGGCTCCATTGAGTCGCCGCTGATGGGCACGGCCAGGTCGAGCTTTTTTTGGGGTCCCCGTATTTTGCGGCATTTGGATAGGTCCTCGCCGCCTTCATAGTATGCTTTGATGGGGCCGGCGATGGCCGAAATGTTAACGATTGGAACCAGATAGTCGGAGTCTTCGTCGATGCTCTGCGTTTCAGGCGCGGTGATTTCCGCCGCAGGCTCATTGGCAGCCTCGAGCCACATGGGCCCCTGGCCCGTAATCAGCCACACCTTGCTGAGTCGGGGGAGGACTTTTTGCAGGCGCTCGCACAGGGTGGGGGATATGTTCTGCGTTTTGCCCTTTAGGATGTCGTAAAGTATCTGAGGGCGTTCGTATCCGCAGAGGTCAGATAGGGCCTTTACGTTGGTGTTGAGTTGCTCTACCAGTGCTTCTATTCGCTCCTTTGCATTCATAGACAGAAATTTTCTTGATTTATTGTGCAAATTTACAACAATATTTTCAGAAATCCTAATGTTTGAAATAAATTTAGCAACACTACAGGCAGTAAATTAGCATAGAGAAAATTAAGAGGAAATTAAGGATAAAAAAGATTTTGTGAAGTCGATAAAAATGGTTAACTTTGCACGCCATTGCGAAAAAAGACGTCTTACCAACGTCAAGAAATTTTTTCCAAATCGACAACTATTAGAGCTCTAAATAAAATGAAAGAAGGCATTCACCCCACTAACTACCGCGACGTAGTGTTTAAGGACATGTCGAACGACCAGATCTTTATCACACGCAGCACAGTAGCATCTCGCGAGACCATCGAAGTAGATGGCAAGACTTATCCCCTGGTAAAGCTTGAAATCACCAGCGCATCACACCCCTTCTTCACCGGCAAGCAGAAGCTGGTGGACACTGCAGGACGTGTGGACAAGTTCATGAGCCGCTACGGCAATCGCAAGAAATAAGAAAATCCCGCCGCACGGCGGGATTTCTTTTTAAATGCGCATTCATCATAAATAAATCAAATACCATGTTGCACAAACGTCTACAACACAATCGTGAATTCGTAGAGGGTCGCCACTACGAGATGTTCCAAAACGACAAATTCCCGGCCATGGGGCTTGCCATAGTGAGCTGCATGGACACGCGCCTGGTGGAAATGCTGCCGGCTGCCTTGGGAATCAAAAACGGCGACGCCAAGATGATAAAGAATGCAGGAGGCATGGTAGATGACCCGTGGGGCGACACCATGCGCTCGATATTAGTGGCAATATACGAGCTGAAGGTGAACCATGTGATGATCGTGGCACACACACAATGTGGCGTGCTTGGCATGGATGCCGACCATATGCTGCATCTGATGGAGGAGCGCGGAATTCCCAAGGAGCGCATCGTGATGCTTGAGCGCTGCGACATCGACCTGCACGAATGGCTGACGGGCTTTGACGACACTGCCGAAGCGGTGGCCGAGAGCGTCGACTTGGTGCGCCACCATCCGCTGATGCCGGCCGACGTAGAGGTTACGGGCCACATCATGGACACATGCACAGGCGAAGTGACGCAGATTTGCCTGTAATCGGGCAGTAGCGCCAGGGCTTATAAAAAGTGACGGCCCCATCGTCACGATGGAGCCGCCTAAGAAAGGGGATAAAAAATGAAAAATAAATTCTACGAATCGGATTGGCTATCAATCCTGATATTTCTTCACGATAACGGTGGCATTGTGACCGCCAAAGCCAAATGAATTGGAGAGGGCGGCGCGCACTTCGCGGTGCTGAGCCTTGTTGAATGTGAAGTTGAGATTGTAGTCGATTTCTTCGTCAATGTCATCCTCAGCATGGTTGATGGTGGGAGGAACGATGCTTTCCTTTATAGCCATAATGCTGAAGAAGGCTTCGATAGCGCCTGTGGCGCCAAGCAGGTGTCCTGTCATCGATTTGGTCGACGAGATGTTGAGCTTGTAGGCATGCTCGCCAAACACGCTCTTTACGGCCTTCACCTCGCCGATGTCGCCAACGGGAGTGGATGTGCCGTGAGTGTTGATGTAATCGATGTCGGAGGGCTTCATGCCGGCGTCGTCAAGAGCCATCTTCATGGCCAATGTGGCGCCTAAGCCTTCGGGATGAGTAGCTGTGATGTGGTGGGCATCGGCCGAAAGGCCTCCGCCGGCAACCTCAGCGTAGATTTTGGCTCCGCGCGCTTTGGCGTGCTCGAGCTCTTCGAGCACAAGCACGGCAGAACCTTCTCCCATAACGAAACCGTCGCGGCTTTTGCTGAACGGGCGCGAAGCGCCAGCCGGGTCGTCGTTGCGGGTGGAAAGGGCGTGCATCGCATTGAAGCCGCCCACGCCAGCCGGGTAGATGGCAGCCTCAGCGCCACCTGTGAGGATGGCATCGGCTTTACCGAGGCGAATCAGGTTGAGCGCATCGATAATGGCGTTGTTGGATGAAGCGCAAGCAGAAACCACGCCATAGTTGGGGCCGTGGAAGCCGTATTCCATAGAGATATGGCCAGAGGCGATATCAGCAATCATCTTGGGGATGAAGAATGGGCTATAGCGAGGTCCTTTGTCTGCGTTAAGCGCGTAGTATCCAGCCTCTTCCTCAAAAGTATGGAGACCGCCGATGCCGGCGGCAACAATTACGCCCACTCGATCCCTATTGACGCTCTCGGCAAGCAAGTCGGCATCGTCGACTGCCTGACGGGCAGCCACAAGGGCATATTGAGCGTAAAGGTCGAGCTGACGGACTTTGCGGCGATCAAAGTGTTCTTCCGGCTTGAAGTTTTTTACTTCACAGGCGAATTTAGTTGTGAACAAAGAGGCGTCAAAGTGCGTAATAGGGCCGGCACCGCTCACGCCGTTCACAGCGTTGGTCCAGGTTTCATCCGCATTGTTGCCAATAGGCGAGATGACACCCATGCCGGTCACTACAACTCTTTTTAGTTCCATATTAATATTTATGTTTGAAAGAGGGGTTGAATTAGAGGGGGAACAACCTTATTTCTTGGCTACTTCAGCCTCTACGAATTTGATTGCTTCACCTACGTTGGTGATTTTGTCGCTCTGATCCTCGGGGATCTTGATGTCAAAAGCTTTTTCGAAAGCCATGATGATATCTACTGTGTCAAGTGAGTCGGCGCCAAGGTCGGCGAATGTCGAGCTGTCGGTAACGGCAGCAGGGTCAACGCTCAGATATTCAACGATTATCTGTTTTACGCGATCTGCAATTTCAGACATAATAATTTAATAATTAGTTTTTAAATTTGTAATCAGAATTTGTGGTGCAAAGTAAGCGATTTTTTGTGAATTTATAAAATCTTTTCACACTTTAGTTGTGCCTTGTTATAATTTTTTAAGTTTTCAAGGGCGAAATCGTGCACAGATGGGTAGAAAAAGTAAATATTTTTTCCCTTTTAGGTGCATTCCGTCACTGCTCTTCGCCGGCGAATTCCATAAGGTAGGCCTTGATGAATTCGTCGATGTCGCCGTCCATCACGCCCGACACGTCGCTCGTCTGGTAGTTGGTGCGGTGGTCCTTCACGCGGCGGTCGTCGAATACGTAGGAGCGAATTTGCGAGCCCCACTCGATTTTCATCTTGCCGGCCTCGATTTTGGCTTGTTCCTGCATACGGTGCTCGAGCTCTTTTTCGTAGAGGATTGAGCGCAGGTGTCGCAGTGCATTCTCCTTGTTTTTGGGCTGGTCGCGCGTCTCGGTGTTCTCGATTAGGATTTCCTCCTTTTCGCCGGTGTAGGGGTCGTTGAATTGATAGCGCAGGCGCACGCCCGACTCCACCTTGTTGACGTTCTGGCCGCCGGCGCCACCGGAGCGGAACGTATCCCAAGACATTAGCGCGGGCTCAACCTTCACCTCTATAGTGTCGTCGATCAGTGGCGTTACAAACACGGATGCGAACGAAGTCATGCGCTTGCCTTGGGCGTTGTATGGAGAAACGCGCACCAGTCGATGCACGCCGTTTTCGCTCTTAAGGTATCCGAAAGCGAAGTCGCCCTCGACGTTGATTGTGCACGACTTTATGCCGGCTTCGTCGCCTTCGAGCAGGTTGGCGATTGACGTCTTGTAGCCATGGCGCTCGCACCAGCGCAGATACATTCGCATCAGCATCGAGGCCCAGTCCTGGCTTTCGGTGCCTCCGGCTCCGGAGTTGATTTTGAGCACGGCGCTCATTTTGTCCTCTTCGCGGCGCAGCATGTTCTTGAGCTCGAGCTTTTCGATCAGGCTGATTGCTGTGGCATACATTTCATCGAGCTCGGCCTCGTCGATTACGCCCTCCTTGATGAACTCCCAGCCCATGCTCAGCTCGTCGACTGCGCTTTCCACTTCCTTGTAGTCGGCAATCCACTGCTGCAGTTCCTTCACTTTTTTCATTTGCTTGCGAGCAGCCTCGGCGTCCTCCCAGAATTCGGGCGCATGGGTGCGCAGCTCTTCTTCTTCGGCTTGAATCAACTTGCTGTCGATGTCAAAGATACCTCCTCAGCGCCAGCTTGCGCTCTAAAGTCTCTTTTAATTGCTCTTGCGTGATCATTGTGGTCAGTAAAGTTAGCTGTTATATAATAATGTATTTTTATCTGGGTGCAAATATACGAAGATTTTCTCAAATATTAGATGAGTCCACTCCAAAAAGGGGTGTAAAATTAAACATAGGATGAAATAGGAGAA
>CAZORI010000062.1:0-9950 GCA_964582335.1 uncultured Bacteroides sp. | reverse complement strand
AGGACTGGCGCGGCGGCCGTGCTGCTTCGGGCAACATCATCCCCTCAAGCACAGGCGCAGCTAAGGCAGTGGGCAAAGTAATCCCCGCCCTCAACGGCAAGCTCACCGGTATCTCGATGCGTGTCCCCACCCTCGACGTATCTGTAGTTGACCTCACCTGCAACCTCGCAAAGCCCGCTACAAAGGAAGAAATCTGCGCAGCCATGAAGGAAGCAGCAGAAGGCGAGCTCAAGGGCGTGCTTGGCTACACTGAGGACGCTGTAGTATCGAGCGACTTCCTCGGCGACACCCGCACCTCGATCTTCGACGCTAATGCCGGCGTATACTTGACCGACAAGTTCGTTAAGGTTATCTCATGGTACGACAATGAGATCGGTTACAGCAACAAGGTGCTTGACCTGATCGCACACATGGCTACTGTGAACGCTTAATAGAGCAGCAACGGATAAAGCAAAAGGCGGAGGGTCACCCCAGCGGTGGCCCTCCGCTGTTTTTTTTCACAACGCAAAATAATTGCGTTATGCAAAATTATTTAATTTTCTTGTGAACAATCTTTGGCATAGGTGTGTTGGTTATTCAAATAGTATTCTCGCTGTTTATCATACACTTGACATTCAACAACAAAACAACCAAAAATCATACCCTAAAAAATGAAATCTTCCTATATTTTCCTCGCTGACGGATTTGAAGAGGTGGAAGCCATCACCGTGGTAGATGTATTGCGTCGCGCCGGCATCAAAATCTATACTGTATCGATCAATGATACGCCTGTCGTGACGGGCGCACACGGAATACCTGTGGCTGCCGACCGCATGTACACCGACGTAAACAACTTCAACGATGCTGATTGGCTGATTTTGCCCGGTGGACTGCCCGGCGCTGAAAACTTGGCTAATTTTGCTCCCCTTACAAGCCTGCTGAAGGCACACGCTGCCGACGGAGGCCATATCGCTGCCATCTGCGCCGCTCCGGCCCTGGTGCTTGCCCCTCTTGGCATCCTCAAAGGCAAGAATGCCACCTGCTATCCCGATTTCGCCAACCAGTGCATGACCTACGGCGCGAAGATGCACAATTCGCCTTGCGTCGACGACGGCAATGTCGTCACAGCCAACGGCCCCGCCTCGTCGATTCGCTTCGCCCTCACCATTGTGCAACAAACGCTTGGCGACCAGACAGCTCAGAGCATAGGCCAAGGGATGCTTTTCTATCCCAAGCAGATGAATTTCCATTTCTAAGATATTGGAAAATATTGAAATGTAGTGACGCACGGCTCATGCAAGGGCCGTGCGTCACTACATTCGTATTAGGCGCGCGAGGAGCGATAGTAGATGAATGCGGCGTTGCCGGGCGTCATGAACTGCTCTGGCGCCGGCTCGTTGACCACCTCCGATACGATGTGGAAGAGCGGACGCCCCTCGCTGAGGCGCGGCTCGACGCGGCGCATGATTTCGCGGAACATGCGCTTCTTCACCTCGCGCATGCCTTCGAGGGCGAAGTCCTCGCCAAAACGCAGCCACATCGAAATCACCTCGGTGGCCCGCTCTTCCGACACCCAGAAGCGCGGGGCCGGCGTGAGCACCACTTTGTGGCTGAGTTGCAGTATGTTGGGAGTGCCATCGGCCTCTTTCCACGCTTGTCGGAAGGCCTTAACCAGAAGTTGGGAGCGCTGGAGCGTGAATTCCAGCAGAGAATTTTTCTTTTTCATAGCAGATTAAAATTATTTCAGAGCGCTCAGAGAGCTCAGATTTATAAGATTTATAAGATTTATAAGATTTATTGCGCTGCAAAGTTACGGCAACGCCGAGGGCAATGTCAATAGTTTGTTGCGTTGTCGTTACGGTGTAATTACGCCGTAATATTTGCATTGTTTGCCTATGCGCAATAAAAATGCGAATTTAATTTTTAATTCTAATTTTGTTTCGTACATTTGCATATAATGAAAAACCGCTCAATCCTTATATTATCCGTCGTATGGGGGATGTGCTTGCTGGTTGCATCGTGCGGCATTGGCAGCCGCGACTATCAGGTGGACCGCTCGCGTTTCCCGGTGAAGGGCATCGACATATCGGCGCACAACGGCGCTGTCGATTTCGAGCGCGTGCGCGACGACTCGGTGTCGTTTGTGCTGATAAAGGCAACCGAGGGCGTGGACTTCTGCGATGCAATGTTCGACCGCAACGTGGCCGATGCACATGCCGCCGGACTGAAGGTGGGCGCCTACCACTTCTTCCGGTTCGAGACGCCGGGACACCTGCAGGCCTACGGATTTCTCACGGCTGTGGGCAATTCGAGCATCGACTTGCCCCTTGCCATCGACGTGGAGAACTGGAAGAACGCCGACGACGTGCCCGAGCAAGAAATAATCAATCAGCTTGCCCAAATGATCAACGTGCTGCGCGAAGCAGGCTACCGCGTGATGATCTACACCAACAAAGAGGGCTACGACCAATACGTGAAGGGCAACTTCGACGACGTGGACCTGTGGCTCAGCTCCTTGGGAGCAGAGCCGGATGCCGACTGGAGGCTGTGGCAGCACAGCCATCGCGGCCGCGTCGACGGCATCGACGGCCATGTCGACATCAACACGTACAACGGCACCGAAGTGGAGTACGCCGAGTGGGTGGGCAGGCATCCTGCGCCGGAGCCTGCCGAAGAGCCGGCGGAGCCGACTATGGAATAAATACAATAAACGTAGCTTTGCTGCGTTATAGATGTGTCTGACTATGAAAATATTCACTCACATACTAATCGCTTTGTGCTCGCTGCTTACGCCTCTCGCCGCTGCGGCGAGCAGCCACTCATATGCCTCAACGTCGCGCTTGGCTTCGGGGCGATGGGTGAAGGTGAGCGTGCAGCAAAGCGGCGTGTACGCCATCAGCGCGAGCCAGTTGCGAGCATGGGGATTCAGCGACATCAGCAACGTGGCGGTGTATGGCTACGGGGCTGCCCCGATATCAGAGGTGCTCGACCCCGAGGCATACATCGACGACCTGCCGCAGGCTCAAAGCGTGATCGATGGCGACAGACTGGTATTCTACGGCGCTGGCCCTGAGGCATGGACCATCACTGCCGACGGCTCGGCTGTCAACAACCCCAACATATACACCACCCACGGATACTACTACCTCACCGAAACCGACGAGCCTCGCGCAGATGTGGCACAACGAGGCGAGGCCGGCGCATCAGCCCCGGCCGAGGAGGCCCTAACGCTATACCACTACGAAACGGACCGAGTGTCGGTGGGCGAGGCCGGATACGACCTTGTAGGCGAAAGCCTTACGTCGCAGGCAACGCGCCGCATCACATTCGGCGCGCCGGCGGGCCACGCCGTGATGCAATGCGCCGTGGTGAACGCATCCACTACCGCATCGCGCATGACCTTTGCCGTCAACGGCACAAGCATGCCCGCTGCCGACGGCGACAAGGTGCTGGCATCGGCTGGCACAGAATTCGTGCACGGCGTAATGTCGGTGGCGACCCGAAGCTTCGACTTCACTGGTGACCAGCTCGCCCTCGACATAGGCGTAGAGCGAGTGGCCGGCTTGGATGAATGCTGGCTCAACTACGTGTCGGTGGCCGTGACGGCTCCGCTGCGCCTAAGCGGCAACAGCCTGGCATTCCGCATCAACGGCAACCAGGCACGAATGCAGGCGACGAATACTGACGAGATAGCAGTGTGGGACGTGACCGACCCGCGAGATATAGGCAGCATGAGGGTGGAAGCAGCCGATGGCAGCATGTCGTGGACCAACGACATGGCGGGCATGCGCTCATATGTGGCGTGGCGACATGGGTCAACGTTGCCGTCGCCCGAATATGTGGGCAGCGTAAGCAACCAGAACCTTCATGCCCTGAGCGGCGCCGAGCTTGTGGTGTTCGCTCCGCGCACCTTCGCAGATGCCGCGCACAAGCTGGCGCAGTGGCACGAGCAGAGCCGCCGCCCGCTGTCGACGGCCGTTATCGACATCGAAGAGGCATACAACGAATTCGCAAGCGGCGTGCCCTGCGCCGCCGCCCTGCGCCGTTGCTTGAAGATGATGCACGACCGCGCCGCCTCGGGCTCGGGCGATGCTCCGCGCTACGTGCTGCTCATGGGCAAGCCCACCTACGACCACCGACACCTCACCTCGCAATTCGACGGCAGCCTCGACTACCCCACCGTGCCGCTGTGGATATGCGGCGACCGCGCTGCGCAATACAACGACAACACCGCCTACATCACCGACGACATCACCGCAATGCTCGCCGACGGCAGCGGCGCCAACCTCGGCACCGACATCCTGGACGTAGCAATAGGCCGCCTGCCCGTGGCCACAGCTGCCGAGGCCTCGCAAATGGCGGACAAAATCATCGAATACGCCGGCGACACCGCCGGGGGCACGTGGCGCAACGCCATGCTATTCGTGGCCGACGACGGCGACCAAGGCACGCACCTGCTCGACACCGAATCGATGACTGCCGCAATGGAGGATGCTGCCCCCGGGCGCTTCCTCGTGAACAAGATTTACGTGGACGCCTACCCCATAGTGAACGGCACATGCAGCGACGGCCGCGACGAGATGTGGCGACTGCTGCGCGAGGGCACCTTCTGGTGGAACTTCTCAGGCCATGCCAACCGCTACTCGTGGACAAGCGAGAACATGCTCACCTACAATGACATCAACAACATGCGCCTGCGCCGCATACCCGTGCTGATGGCGGCCACGTGCAACTTCATGCGATGGGACAGCCGCACCACCAGCGGCGCTGAGGTGCTGATGCAGGAGCGCTACGGCGGCACGGCGGCCACCATCAGCGCCACACGGCCAGTGTACATATCCGACAACGCCTACTTCACGCAAGCAGTGGGGCGCGCCTTGGGCTCGCGCATCGACGGAAATCTTGTGCCAGCGGTGGGCGATGTGTACCGACAAGCCAAAAACGACGTGCAAGGCTCAAACGGAACGCGACGCTCAGACACCAACCGACTGCGCTACGCGCTGATGGGCGACCCCGCGATGCCTATGGCGATGCCCGACTACGCGGTGACGCTCGACAGCATCGACGGCGAGCCCCTCGATGCCGACAGCCAGCTGGTGCTGGCTGCGCGTCAGAACGCTCGCCTTAGCGGCAGCGTGCGCACGCCCGGCGGCGACATAATCGCCGATTTTGACGGCACTGCCACTATTGACCTCTACGACGCCGAGCACTCAACCACAACCTTAGGCGTGCGCGACGACAACGTGGCAATCACATACGAGCAACACGGCAGCCGCCTCTTCTCGGGCAGCGCCGCCGTGCAGGCCGGCCGATTTGTGGCTACCGTGCCGATGCCCGGCGAAATTGAAGACAATTTCCGCCCTGCCACGCTCAATATGAGCGCCGTGGCGGCTGACGGACGCTTGGCTGCGGGCGTGAGCAGCGATTTCTACGTATACGGCTACGACGCAACCGCAGACGCCGACGTCACACCCCCCGTGATAGAAGAGCTATACCTCAACCACCAGTCGTGGCGCTCGGGCGACGCAGTCAACGACTCGCCCCTGGTGATAGCGCGCGTCAGCGACGACGTGGCCATCAACATGTCGCTGGCCGGCGTGGGCCACCAGATGACCATTACGCTCGACGGCGACCACACATACACCGACGTGTCGCTCTACTATACACCCAATGCCGACGGCACTCCGGGCGGCACAATCGCATATCCCCTCTCCGACCTTTCCGAGGGCAGGCACACGCTCACCCTGCGCGTGTGGGACACATCGGCCAACTCGGCCACAGCCACCGTGGACATGGCTGTGCGCGCCGACTTGGCTCCCACCATCTATCGTGTGTACGCCGATGCCAACCCGGCCTCGACCGAAACCAACTTCTATGTAGTGCACAACCGGCCCGAGGCCGACCTGAAAGTGAAGATTACGGTGTACAACCTCATGGGTCGCGAGATGTGGAGCGGCTACACCACAGGGCGAGCCGACATGACTCGCACGGCGCCCGTCAATTGGAACCTATGCGACTACAACGGACATCGTGTGGCTCGCGGCATATACGTATATCGCGCTGAAATATCAGAGGCCAACGGCGACAGCTACAGCACGGCCTCGCGCAAATTAGCAATCACAGGACAATGAAGACAATTCTCTGGGGCGCCCCCGGCGCTATGTGCAATATAGCCGACTCGGCAATGGGGCGCGACGTGATGCCTCTGTTCGTGCCCGATGGCGCTTGGCACGCCAGCTTGGCCGTGGCCTACCGCATAGGCAGGCTTGGAAAAAACGTGCGCCAGAAATTTGCGGCGCGCTACATCGATGCCGTGGGGCCCGTGCTGCTGCTGCGTCCCGGCTCCCTCGACTGCCCCGAGGAACCTAAGCCGTGGCTTGCAATATTCGACAGCGCTGTCACCACAGGTCGCTTTGCCGAATTCGCCGGCTCGCCCATAACGCTTGAGGCAGCCGGGCGGCAAGCAGTGGTGGAGAGCCATGGCATGGCCATCGACGCAATAGTCGACATCTCGCGCTACGGCACCGTGAAGACGGGCGACCTGATAGTGCCGCGCTATGGATGGCTCGACGCAGAGCTGGTGCCCAATGCTCACATTGTGGCATCACTCAACGGCGTGGAACTGCTCAACGTGAAAGTGAAGTAGCGAAGCTGTGCACAATAAAGAAATCATGCCGACGTTAAGTTATCACATGCTTTCCTCAATAATATTATCAAAAATGAAGATAACGACAAGCCGCTATGTGGCTTTGACAATAATAATTATCGCGTGCGCCTGTGCGGCCAGGGCGCAGAAAAGCGACTTCAACCCTGTGGAGACAGGAGTGACGTCGCTGAGCATCGCCCCCGATGCGCGCGGAGCGTCGATGGGCGACCTTGGCGCGGCCACCGACCCCGACTGCAACTCTCAGTTCTGGAATCCGTCGAAGTACGCATTCGCCTACTCCGACGGCGGCGTTGCGCTCAACTATACGCCTTGGCTGCGTTCGCTGGTCAACGACATATTTTTGGCCGACATAAGCGGATACTACAAGATTGGCCGGGAAGACAACCAGGCCTTGAGCGCGTCGCTGCGCTATTTCTCGCTTGGCGAAGTGGTGTCGGACGCTGACGACACCGGCCAGCCGCTGCAATCGCTGCATCCCTACGAGCTGTCGTTCGACGTGGGATATTCGCGCAAGCTGAGCGAGCGCTATTCGATGGGCGTGGTACTCAGATACATATATTCGGCCATGGGCTTCTCCGAATCGTATGCCGGCGACCAGCAGACGGGCGCTTCGGCCTTCTCGGCCGACGTGAGCGGCTACTACACGTCGTATCCCGTGATTGGGCGCAACGAATGCCAGCTTGCCTGGGGATTCAACGTGTCGAACATCGGCACAAAGGTGTCGTACTACGACGGCGAGGACCCCGCGTTCCTGCCCACCAACCTTAAGATTGGCGCTACGTTCAAGTTTCCCTTGGCCGACTACCACAACTTGTCGGTGGGGCTCGACCTGAACAAGCTGCTGGTGCCCACTCGCCCGCGTGAGTCGGACTACGACATGAACACAGCCGAAGGACAGCTGGAATACGAAGAGGCGCTTCAGGACTGGAAGGACATGTCGCCAATAACGGGCATATTCAAGTCGTTCTACGACGCGCCCGGCGGCTTCAAGGAGGAGATGCGCGAAATCAACATATCGCTTGGCGCAGAATACAGCTACAACGAGCAGTTTTTCCTGCGCGCCGGATATTATCATGAGAACGAATACAAGGGCAACCGCAACTATTTCGCCATGGGAGCCGGCTTCAGCCTGAACATGTTTCGCCTCGATGCCAGCTACACGCTGGCCACGGCGCAGACGTCGCCTCTCAACCAGACGCTGAGGCTCACGCTGACATTCGACTTGGATGGCCTGAAGCAGCTTTTCTGATTTTATTCCGAAAAAACACTCTTGATTAACACCTAAATGTATGAACATAAGGATTGGCAACGGATTTGACGTGCACAAGCTGGTGGAGGGCCGCGAATGCATAGTGTGCGGCGTGAAGATACCATATCACCTGGGCCTGCTGGGCCACAGCGATGCCGATGTGGCGCTCCACGCCCTGGCCGACGCCCTATTAGGCGCGGCCGCCATGCGCGACATTGGCTACCATTTCCCCGACACCGACCCCAAGTGGAAGGGGGCCGACAGCCGCGCACTGCTGCGCCAGGTGGTGAAAATAATCGCCGGGAATGGCTGGAAGCCGGCCAATGTGGACGTGACTATCATTGCGCAAGCACCCAAGATGCTGCCGCACATCGAGCAGATGCGCGCCAACGTGGCAGAGGATTTGGGGCTGCCCGTCGATGCAGTGAGCGTGAAGGCCACCACCACCGAGCGCCTCGGCTTCACCGGACGCGGTGAGGGCATAGCAGCGCAAGCCAGCGCTTTGCTCTGCAGCGTGCAGCCTTAGCGTAAAGAGCTCTAAGAATGCAACAATTCACCGAAAATTTTTTTTTGTGGTGAAATTTATTTACATTTGCAAATCAGTCAAACTATTAGTCTCATAAATACCAAAAAAAAATACAAGTGAAGCCTTACCGAATATTGGTAATCGACGATGAAGAATCGTTGTGCGATATATTGAAATACAACCTTGAAAGAGAAGGCTATCGTGTAGATTGCAGCTACAGCGCCGAAGAGGCTCTTGAGCGCAATCTGAAGCTTTACGATTTATTCATAGTAGACATCATGATGGAGCGTCTCACCGGATATGATTTCGTGCAGCGTCTGCGCTCGACTATCGGCGTGGAGCGCTTGCCTGTCATATTCTGCAGCGCACTCGGCGACGAGGACGACAAGGTGACCGGCCTGAACATTGGCGGCGACGACTACATCACCAAGCCATTCGTGATAAGCGAAGTGCTGGCTCGCGTGCGCGCCGTGCTGCGACGCAGCAAAGCCTCGCTGGCAGCATCGCTGCCCAAAGAGGACAAAAATGCCGTAAAATACTTAGAGGACATCACTTTCCGCGACATACGCATCGACCAGAACGAAAAGACGTGCTACATAGCCGACATCGAGGTGCCTCTGACGCGCACCGAATATGACTTGCTGGCATTTTTCCTCACACACCCCAACCGCATCTACAGCCGCGACGAAATAATACGCAACGTATGGCCCGACGACGTGACTGTGTCAAAACGCGCTATCGACACCAATCTGACCCGCCTCCGCAAGAAACTTGGCACTTACGGCAATCACATTATCACTCGCCAGGGATTCGGATATGGATTTAAAGAAGGGGATTAGTTACCAGTGGCGCTTGTTTGTGCCTGTGCTGCTATGCTTCTGGATTATTATGGTGAGCATGGCGGTATGGCAGATTTTTCGCGTGCGCGACTTCGTGGAGCGCGCTACCGGCGACGAGGACTTCCGGACCGACGATGTGGAACTTCCGCACGACGAGCTCGGCGAAATTTCTCACAAAAACCGCGAAGAATCACCTCTCTCAAAACCAAGATAAAAATAGAATTCGGCAGAGGCCACCCGGAGCGATGCCTGATTGAGCTCGCTCTGCGCAGAGCATAGGATGTAATCTATCGTAAATCGCATTATCCGGAGAACTTCGGACCGGATCGCTGTACCCATATTGGTAATCCTGCGTTCCATTCGCTCAAATCAAACGATGAATCTATCATTGAAACCAGTCACCAATGCAAATTTACGTGACTTTTGACGAAATAAGCACTTTCTGGGGGACACCAAGCCTACACGACAACCAATTTGGCAGGGCTGTGAATAATATAGGTTAGAGTTTATAGTAATGTCACTAAATTAAGCAAAATAGCTACATCAGATAGGATAAGCGCCTGGAGGGCGCGTGATTGTCTGAAACCCCACGTAAACGTGGGGTTAATCACAACCTTGATTACTCCACTAATTTAGTGACATTAGAGTTTATAGGAGGGAGTATGAATCAGGAGGGAGACATTAGTATAA
>CAZORI010000061.1:0-10173 GCA_964582335.1 uncultured Bacteroides sp. | reverse complement strand
AGCGTCTGCCTTACAAGCAGAGGGTCGGGGGTTCGAATCCCTCAGCGCCCACCATTCAAGCCATCCTCGGATGGCTTTTACTTTTTTTGCCACCTCTCTTTCAATCACCTTCGCCATGAACATTCTGCAAAAGACATTCGCCCTGCATCCCTACCGCTGCGCAATCGGAGCCATGCTTGGATTGCTCATCACCTTTTCGGCGCAAGCACGGGATGTAATCTCCCTCGACCGCGGCTGGAAATTCACCGACGCAAGCGGAAAATGCTCCATCGTGAATCTGCCTCACGATTTCCTGATAGGGCAGCCGTGGATTGAGCCTGACGCCGACGACCATGGCGACGCCAATAACGAAGCCGCCAACATCAAGAGCCGACTCAGCCCTCGCGCCTTCAAGGAGATGGGCACGGGCACCTACGTGCGCAGCCTTTCCATACCGCAGTCGATGAGCGGACAGCAGCTGCTGCTCGATTTCGGCGGCATCATGCTCGTTGGCGACGTATACCTCAACGGCGAGCGCATCGGAGGCACCGACTATGGCTACCTCGGCTTCGAAATCGACATTACCGACAAGGTGCGATTCGACGCTGACAACGAACTCAAGGTGGTTGCCTCCACCGGCGAGGCCTCCAATTCGCGTTGGTACACCGGAGGCGGACTCTACCGCAGCGTGAAGCTGATTGCACGCAACAAAGACATGCATTTTGCGCGCCACCCGCTTGCCATCGTCACCGACAGCATTTCTGCGCACTCTGCCAAAATAAACATTTCGGCCGACATAGAGATGACAAATCGCGACGAACAGATTTACGTGCACACCACCATCCAATCTCCCGACGGCAACACAGCCGCCTCGCGCCGCGACACCCTTAGCATAATAGCCAAATGGCCCAATCGCGAATACCCACTGCCCTACTTTTCGATACACTCGCCACAATTATGGAGCGTCGACGAGCCCAACCTCTACACATGCATCGTCACTATCGAAGATGCCGACGGCAACGCGCTCGACACGGCATCGTCAACATTCGGCATTCGCACCATCGAGTACTCACCCGATTTCGGCCTGAAACTCAACGGACAGAAGGTGCTTCTCAAGGGCATCGCCAACCACCACACGCTCGGTGCGCTTGGAGCCGCCAACTATCCGCGCGCCATCGAAAAGCGATTGCAACTGCTCAAAGAATTCGGGTTCAACCACATTCGTTGCTCACACAATCCATACAGCGAGGAATTCATGGCGCTCTGCGACAAATACGGAATGCTCGTGGTGGACGAGTTATACGACAAATGGCTCACCGAATACGCCGGAGGGCGCACCCCCTGGCAGGACATGTGGCAACACGATGTGCCCGAATGGGTGAAGCGCGACCGCAACCACCCATCGGTAGTGATGTGGAGCCTCGGCAACGAACTGCAGGGATTCAACAATCTGCCGCACAACGACTGGGGAGTAACCACATACAAGCTGCTAAGCACGCTGCTGCGCAGATACGACGACACGCGCCCTGTGACCGTGGCCATGCATCCTCGCGTGCGCTCGCTTGAAACCGACTCCGTGCCCGCGCCACTCGTGTTCGAAACCGACATCGCGGCCTACAACTACCGCTACATGTATTTCCCCGGCGACAGCCGCCGCTGGCCTCACATGATTTTCTACCAAAGCGAAGCCAATCTGAGCAACATGGGCCCCAACTTCTTCACTCCCGACAACGAACGCGTAGTGGGACTTGCCTACTGGGGCATGATCGACTACTTGGGCGAATCGCTCGGCTGGCCGGCTAAAGGCTGGACCAACGGCGTATTCGACATATCGCTTGAGCCTAAAAGCATGGCGTGGTTCCTGCGCTCGTATTTCCGCCCGGAACAGCCGCTGGTGCATATCGGAGTGGTAACGCCAAAAGAGCGCATCGACTGGAATGGCGTGGACATGGGCGGCGAACTTGTGCTCGACCGCTGGGATTTCGAGAAAGGCGACTCGCTGAAAATCTACACTTACACAAATGCCAGCGAGGTGGCGCTCCTCATCAACGGTCGTGAGCATGGCCGCCAGAAAAACGACATCGGCAACCCGGACCGCCGCAACCGCATCATATGGGAAGGCGTGCCCTACTATGCCGGCGAAATAGTGGCTGTAGGATATGATGACAACGGCAAAGAGACTTGCCGACATCAACTTAGCACTCCGGGGAAAGCAGTAAGGCTCGTGCTCGAGGCCGACAACGACAAGTGGCAAGCTGATGGCTACGACCTCCAGCACATACGCGTGAAAGCCGTCGACAGCAAAGGACGCACAGTGTACAACGACCGACGCGATGTGGAATTCGCCCTCACCGGCTCGGCTTCAATCGTGGCCGTAGACAATGGCGACATGTATTCGGCAGAGTTGCACACGCCCGACAGCCCGACAGCTGCGCGCCGAGCATTGCACCAAGGCACGGCCTTGGCCATACTGCGAGCCGACACCATTGCCGAGCCTTGCATCCTCACTGCCAAGGCTACCGGATTGAAGGCAGCCTCGATAAAATTAAATCTTGATTCGCGACAATAATTCTACGCCAAGAGCGCGCTTGATCTCTATGTGGTCGAGCACCATCTTCACAAACGGGTCATTGTCAAATTCGCCACGCACTTGCTCAAAGTCGGCATCGCGGCATTCACGCGGACCGTCAGCGCCAAAGCCGATGCGCGAAATCAGGGAGTATTCCTTGCGTGCGTCGTCGTAGAGCATTCGGTCGAGCTTGATTACGCTTTCCTGCCACCGAGCCACTATGGTGCGCACATCATCAGCGGTCAATTCGCTGCACTCCTTTCCGTACCACTGCTTGAACTTGCTCTCCACCCAGGTCCATTCCATGTCGTAGTACTCATCGCCGAGTTCGCGCAGCTGACGCTCGATTGCATCGAGCGAAGCCACCCTGCCGTAAGCGATGTCGTTGCAGAGCCTGTCTATCTCGTCCTTGGGGGCTATCATGCCGGCAATGTCCACCCACTCGCCCGTGCCTCGCGAGGTAGTGGGACGCAAGCGCTCGGCAATCTGCTCTTCGCTTGCATATTCCATATCCCTGAGGCGGCTTATGATGGAGTTGCCCATGAATTTGTCTATCGCCATTTTGTAGTATTCCCTACCCTTTTTCATGGCCGATGCAGTGATGGTCATGGATCGATATACATACTGCGACGAGGTGCGTCCGCCAGTCTGCTCTATCTGGTCGAGCAATTCCACTCCACGGAACATCTTCGACACAGTGAAGGGGCTCAGCAAGTTGAAATTGATGATATCGAGTTTGTCTTCGTCGCGGCGCCTGTCGCGCTTAGGCCATTTCTGCGCATCGCGTATTGTGCCCACGCTCTTGATGTTGACGCCTGGCACAAGATAGCTTGCGCCATGGTTCTCAATCAGATATGAGAAAGGAAGCAGGCTCGTGTCGGGGTGATTCACATGGCGCCCCATCACCAATGAGAAAGCGCCGATTCGTGCCGGCCACAGCACGTAGGAGTCGCTTGTCGTTTTCGACCCGCGCTCCACTACGCCCTGATGAATTGGGCCGAGCTTGTACATGTGGTTGCTCTGGTTGGAGCCCGAGCCGGCATTTAGGAATGAGAACATTCCTGCAATCAGCAAGCTTGACTTGTGCATCGTCACCGTGTAGGGGCCGGCAAATATCGCTGCTGCCTCGCCGTTTTCGCATGCGCAATTTGAGAAAAATAGGGAATCGTGCGCCGAGAAGAGGTGAGTGAGATGCGTTGATTGCCCAACAAACGAATTGAGTATCACTACGCTCTCTGCCACATGAGCACCCGAGGCGAGTATGAAATGGTCGGCCATGACGTTAGTGCCTACATACACGTTGTCCTTCTGCGACGATGCTATGGTGCCGTCATTGAGTTTGGCTGCGCCATCGATCACGGCATATGCGCCTACGTTCACATCTGTTATTGTGCCCGTGTTGACGATTTTTGCGCCGTATCCGATAGTGCCTCTGCCAGTGGCTGCTTTGCGCGCTTCTGCCGCAATCATCTCACGCAATGCCGCAATCAGTTGAGGATTGTGGCGATACATTGCCATCAAGTAGGCTATCTGCGCCGACAGGCGAGGATAAATCGGCACCTCTCGGCCGCCGGTTTCGTTGAGCACCGACACCTCGGTGCCTATGCCAAAGGTGGATTTGCCCGTGGCCACGATGCGGTCAACGTTCTCTATGAACACGCCATCGGCGATATCATAGTTGGCGATGAAATTCGACACACGTCGTATATACACATTGTCTCCTACCGTTACGTTGTGAAGCGTGGCATCGCTCAAGCCCGATTTCACAGGCACCCCGCCCTCAAGCTCGAAGGTTTTTTCAAACCTTCCAAGCCTCACTTGGCCCGAGAGGCGCAGATTATTGCATCGTGTTGCGTCAAAGTCGTTGACTACCGTTACATTGTCCCAATTGTCGGCTGAGCAGCCACTTGATTCGAGCGCGGATATTTCATCCGTGCTTAGGGGGCGATAGCGGCGTTGTGTCGTTGTCATAGTGTGAATTGTGTGGATTATGTGTTAATGGGGAATAATTTGTGACAAATTTACAACAAATCTATCACCATTTGTATCATTCACGCCTAAAATTATTCACTTTTCCTCCATTTCTCGCCATTTTCACCCTGCGGCTGTAAAAAAACGGCCTCATGCGGTGGCGCCATCGCCGGTAACATCCGGACCTCCCCACCAGCCGTCGCACACGCATGCGCTTGGGTTTAGCCACGTGAATGTGACATTTTCTGAAGATTGACAAAACAAATGGTCGATTTTTAACGATTATTTTGTAACTTTGTCGACTTGAAACTCACAGCAACCATTATTCTATGGAATCAAGATATTTCAATGCCACAGAACGAGCTCAGTTGCCGGGAATGTGCCGGCAACTGTTGATGTATATGCAGTCGCTCGAAATTGCCGATGATTTCAAGAAGGTGAAGCATTTGCTTGCCGACACCGTGAGGCACGGAGGCTGCTCCCGCGACAAATACGGCATAAACCCTATTTACCGCAATCTCAGCACAGCTCTTCTGCTTTGCGAAAAGATTAGCCCCGACCGCAACATGGTGATTGCCATCATGCTCAATCTTGTGCTTAAGGCCGGATTCCTATCGCACGATGACCTGACTAAGGAATGGGGCAACGATATTGGCAAACTCCTTACCGGCCTCAACAAGGTGGCAAACCTCTACAGCAAGCAGGCTGCTATGGAGAGCGACAACTTCCGCAAGCTGCTGCTTACATTCGCCAACGACATTCGCGTCATAATCATAATGATTGTTGACCGCCTGGCCCTGATGCGACACATCAATCACCACGAAAACGACAAATTCGTGCATGACGTGGCCTACGAGGCCAACTACCTGTATGCTCCCCTTGCCCACCGCCTGGGCCTTTACGCCATAAAAAGCGAGCTCGAAGACATGTCGCTCAAATACACCGACCGCGAAATGTACTCCGAGATTGCGCATAAGCTCAACCAAAAGAAGAAGGAGCGCGACGAATACATAGCCGCCTTCATAAAGCCAATACGCGAAAAACTCGAAGAAGAAGGCCTCGACTTCGACCTAAAGGGGCGCACCAAATCAATCTACTCGATTTGGAACAAGATGCGCAAGCAGAAAAACGACGTTGACGACATCTACGACCTATTCGCCATCCGCATCATTCTCAACGCGCCTCCCGAAAAGGAAAAAGCCTTGTGCTGGATGGTATATTCCATTGTCACCGACATGTACCGCCCCAACCCGGCACGAATGAAGGATTGGATAAGCATACCCAAAAGCAACGGCTACGAGTCGCTCCACATCACCGTATATGGCCCTGACAACCACTGGGTGGAAGTGCAGATACGCACGCGCCGCATGGACGAAATTGCCGAGAAAGGCCTCGCCGCGCACTGGAAATACAAGGGCATCAAGAGCGAAAACGACCTGGACAAGTGGATGAACAACGTTCGCGACATCCTGGAGACTGCCGAAACAGGCCCCATGGAGCTGATGAAGAATTTCTCCATGGACATTTACGACAAGGAGGTTTTCGTGTTCACGCCAAAGGGCGACCTCTACAAGCTGCCAATGGGAGCATCTGTGCTCGACTTCGCATTCCACATCCACACCAACCTCGGATGCAAATGCACCGGAGGCCGCGTCAACGGACACAACCAGAAAATCAACTATAAGCTGCGCAGCGGCGACACCGTAGAGGTGCTCACCTCCAACACGCAGAAGCCTAAGCTCGACTGGCTCAACTATGTGGTGACCTCGAAGGCACGCAACAAAATCAACGTGTCGATAAAAGAGCAGGCCGGCTCGCTATCCGAGCTCGGCAAGGAGCTGTTGCACCGTCGCCTAAAAAATCGCAAAATCGACATCGACGAGGCTACACTGGCGCGCCTGGTGAAGAAAATGGGCTGTAAGACGGCTACCGACTTCTACGACAAACTCGGCGACGGCGAGATGGAGGTGAACGATGCCATTGAGGCCTACTTGGAAGTGGAGCGCAAGGAGCAGGAGACGGCCGCACGCGTTAGCGCTGAGGAATACAAACTGCAGACGTCGCCCGTAGATTCCGACAATGCGTCGAAAAACGAAATCCTGTCAATCGACAACAACGTCAAGGGCATGAATTTCCGCTTTGCTAAATGCTGCAACCCCATATACGGCGACGATGTGTTTGGATTCGTGTCGTCGGAGGGCGTGGTGAAAATTCACCGCACCGACTGCCCAAACGCAGCCAACATTCGCCTCAAATATCCCTACCGCATCATCCGCACCCAATGGAGCGGAAAGGCTGGCGGACAATTTGCCGCTACCCTGCGCGTGGTCGGCAGAGACGACATAGGCATTGTCACCAACATCACCTCCATAATCAACAAAGAGAAGGACATATCGCTGCGCAATATCACCATCAACTCCAACGACGGCCTATTCCAGGGCTTTCTCGTGGTGGGCGTAAGCGACATAAAGAATCTGTCGACACTCATTAAGAAACTGAAGACGGTGAAGGGAGTAAAAGACATACAACGCGAATAAACAACCTCGATAAATTTATCCAATCGTGAAATACTCAATCATTCTTCTGGCTGGGGCCATGGCTCTGACCGCTTGCAAAAAGACCGACCCCGACATGGTGGCCGCTCAGGATCTGTACCAACGCGCTACCGTTGCTTACGAAAGCGGCAACCCTATTCTTGCCAAATCTCTGCTCGACAGCATCGACAGCCAATATCCCTCGCAGCTTGAGGTGCGCCGCCTCGCTACGACGCTTAGGCCCCAGGCAATCGAGAAAATCACCGTGCAGCAGATTGCTTCGGCCGACAGCATGCTTGCCAAGGCACAGCTCGACATCGCCGAGCTCGAGCCGCTGATGAAGCACATATCGGGTGGCGAACTCGAAGGCTACTACGTCGTGGCCGACGCCTACAATCCGTCGTTCATCAACACCACCGGCATCGAAGGACGCGTCAACGACAACAATATGCTCTACTACATGGTGGCGCAGAACCGAGGCAAGGCTATCGGAATCAATGCCATCGAGCTCACGTCCGACGGCTCGCAGATGCGCTCTGAGTCGATACCCGATGGCAACCCGCGCGTCGACGTGGTGGAAGGCGGCGAAATAGCCACCTTCCTTGCCGAGGAGGTGACATCGCTGGGCAAGTGGGCCAGCGAGAACCAGGTGAAAGGCGCCACAATCATCGGCTCGAAAGGCAACACTAAAGTAAAGCTCACCGACAAGCAAGCCGCTGCCTTGGGCACAGCCTGGAAATACGCCAATGCAAAGGCGCGCGAACGCCAAACGCGAATCTTGCGCGAACGCCTTGAGCGCCAATTGCAAATTGCGCGCGACCAAATAGCCAAAACCGCCACTGAAAATTAATCTCCCTGCAGTCCTGCTTAGCCAATCATCATATACTTTGTTTGCAATATGAGATTCAAAATTTTAGCCACTACACTTATTACAGCTATGTCAGCAATATCACAAAATCCTTTTTTTAGTGATTTCGCCACTCCATACGGCTCTGTGCCTTTCTCTCAAATCAAAAACGAGCATTACATGCCCGCCATCGACCGTGGCATCGAGCTTGCTCGCAAAGAAATTGACGAGATTGCTAACAATCCCGAACCTCCGACGTTCGAAAACACAATCGTTGCCCTCGACAATGCCGGCAGCGACCTCGACCGCGTCGCCAACGTATTCTTCAACATCGTAGAATGCGATGCCGACGACGAATTGATGGAACTTTCCATCGAAGCCTCGGCCAAGCTTAGCGACTACTCAAGCGACATCGTGCTCAACCAAGCACTGTGGCAACGCGTAAAGGCCGTATACGACAATCGCGACTCTTACGACCTCACGCCTGAGGACAAAACCCTGCTGAAGCAGACCTACGACTCCTTCGCCAACTCCGGAGCCAACCTGCAGGGCAGCGACCGCGACAAATACAAGCAACTGTCGGCCGAACTATCGGCTCTCACCACGCAATTCGGCCAAAACGTGCTTAAAGAGCTCAACACATACGAGATTTGGCTCACCGCCGACGACCTCTCCGGCCTGCCGCAATCGGTGATCGACGAGGCTGCCGAGGCTGCCAAGGCTAAATCGCGCGAGGGCGAATACCTGTTCACATTGGCGCAGCCAACTTATATGGCATTCATGAAATACAGCGACCGCCCCGACCTGCGCGAGCGCATGTATCGCCTCTACATGAGCCGAAACACGCAAGGCGAATTCTCCAACATGGAGAATACCGCCAAAATAGCCGACCTGCGCCACCAAATAGCCGAACTGCTCGGATTCGAGACGCATGCACAGCGCGTGCTGCAGAACACCATGGCGCAGACTCCCGAGGCCGTTTACAACCTGCTCGACCAGCTGCGCGATGCCTACCTCCCCGCTGAGCGCGCCGAGATGGCTGAGCTTGAGGAATTCGCAGGCTGCAAAATCAACCCCTGGGACTACAGCTACTACAGCAACAGGCTGAAGGCCGCAAAATACTCATTCGACGAGGAGGCCCTGCGCCCCTATTTCCCGCTCGATAGCGTGATTAGCGGCGTGTTTGGCCTTGCCAACAAGCTCTACGGCCTCACCTACACCGAAATAGATGATGCCGACAAGTATCACCCTGATGTGAACGTGTACAAGGTAACCGACCGCGACGGCTCGTACCTGGGCCTGCTCTACACAGACTTCTTCCCGCGTGAGTCGAAGCGCCCCGGCGCATGGATGACCTCGTTCAAGGAGGAGTGGATTGACAAGGACGGCAAAAGCTCGCGCCCTCTGGTGTCGATTGTGATGAATTTCAACAAGCCCACTGCCGACAAGCCCGCTCTGCTCACGCCCTACGAGGTGGAGACATTCCTGCACGAATTCGGCCACTCGCTGCACGGAATGCTTGCCAACACTAAGTACAAGTCGCTCTCTGGCACATCGGTCTACCGCGACTTTGTGGAGCTGCCCTCGCAGTTCAACGAAAATTACCTCACCGAAAAGGAATTCCTCGACGGCTTCGCAAGCCATTACCTCACGGGCGAGCCTATACCGCAAGAGCAAATCGACCGCCTTGTGGCATCGAGCCGCTACGGCGCTGCCTACGCTTGCCTGCGCCAGCTGATGTTTGGCTACATCGACATGGCATGGCACACACAGACCGAAAAGGTGGCCGACCCGGCCGAGTTTGAGCGCAAAGCCTACGAATCGGTAGCCATGTTCCCCGATGTTGATGGCACCATGGTGTCCACCCAGTTCAACCACATCTTCTCGGGAGGCTACTCAGCCGGCTACTATAGCTACAAGTGGGCTGAGGTGCTCGACGCCGACGCCTTCGCCAAGTTCAAGGAGAACGGCATCTTCGACCCCGCCACTGCCGAATCGTTCCGCAAGAACGTGCTTGAGAAAGGCGGAACCGAGAATCCTGCCGAGCTCTATCGCCGCTTCCGTGGCCAAGACCCCACAATCGACGCACTGCTGCGCCGCGACGGCATCGAGCCTCCGGTGCGCACCGCTCCCGACATCCCCGTAAATCCCGCCAAGGACTAAAGCCGGGAGTAGACACAGCGCCGCTCCCCCTTTTGGGGGCTGAGGGGGTCCCCACAATCGAGTAGGAGGTAAACACTAATCGTAGGTGCTTATCTCCTACTTTCGTGTTT
>CAZORI010000060.1:0-10263 GCA_964582335.1 uncultured Bacteroides sp. | reverse complement strand
TAATTTATCGCATCGCCAAAAACGGAAATGTCACACTATAAAAAAGCGCCGAGGAAAATCCCCAGCGCCTTTTTTATATTGCCAATTTCGTTATTATTCTGTGGCGGGTGCCTCGGCTTCGGGCTTAGCCTCTGCGGGTGCCTCAACTTCGGGCTTAGCCTCTGCGGGAGCCTCGGCCTTGGCTTCGGCGGGAGCTGCTGCGGGGGCTGCGCTCTTCTTGCGGCTGCGGCGAGTGGTCTTCTTGGTAGCTGCCTTGGCCTCGTTGTAGGTGGGATTGTAGTCAACCAGCTCGATCATGCACATTGCAGCGTTGTCGCCCAGACGGTTGCCCGTCTTCAGGATGCGAGTGTAGCCACCGGGACGGTCGCCTATTTTCTGTGCAACGTCGTTGAACAGCTCTGTAACGGCGTATTTGTTCTGCAGGTAGCTGAACACCAGACGGCGGTTGGCCATCGTATCCTCTTTCGAACGATTGATCAGAGGCTCAGCATATTGGCGCAGTGCCTTGGCTTTGGCCAAGGTAGTGAATATGCGCTTGTGCATGATCAATGAGATCGTCATGTTGGCCAACAGAGAGTCGCGATGCGCTTTCTTGCGGCTGAGATGATTGAAACCTTTATTGTGTCTCATTGTTGTGGGTTAGTCTTGATTTAATTTATACTTTGAAATATCCATGCCGAACGACAAGTTGAGCGTATTGAGCAGATCCTCAAGCTCGGTGAGCGATTTCTTGCCGAAATTGCGGAATTTGAGTAGGTCGTTCTTGTTGTACACAACAAGCTCGCCCAGAGTCTCCACCTCGGCGCTCTTCAAGCAATTGAGAGCGCGCACACTGAGGTCCATGTCGACCAATTTCTGCTTGAGCAATTGGCGCATGTGGAGCACCTCCTCATCGAATTCCTCGTTCGACTCTGCCTCGGGAGTCTCGAGAGTGATTTTCTCGTCGCTGAAGAGCATGAAATGGAAAATCAGAATCTTGGCAGCCTCCTTGAGCGCATCCTTAGGATGTATCGAGCCGTTGGTGGTGATTTCGATGGTGAGTTTGTCGTAGTCGGTCTTTTGATCCACACGATAGTTCTCTACCGTGTATTTCACGTTTTTAATAGGAGTGTAAGTCGAGTCGATTGCAATCACCTGTAGCTCATCATCGCCGGGGTTGCGATTCTCCTCAGCGGGAATCCAGCTGCGGCCTTTATTGATGGTGAGCGTAATTGTAAAACTGGCGTCGGGATCCAAATGACAGATGACCAACTCTGGGTTCATCACTTCAAACCCAGTGAGAACCTTGCCAATGTCACCGGCCGTAAACTTCTCCTTTCCCTCGACTGTGATGGTGGCCTTCTCGTTTTCGCATCCTTCTACTACTTGCTTGAGGTCAACTTTCTTGAGGTTGAGGATGATGTTTGTGACATCCTCTATCACGCCGGGTATGGTGTCAAACTCGTGCTTGACGCCGTCGATGCGAATCGATGAAATCGCGTAGCCTTCGAGCGACGAAAGCAGCACGCGACGCAAAGCGTTGCCGACGGTAATGCCATATCCAGGTTCCAAGGGCTTGAACTCGAACTTGCCGTAGAAATTGTCGGCCTCCAACATCAATACCTTGTCGGGTTTCTGGAATGCTAATATAGCCATGGATCTTATACGTTTTACAATTATTATTTAGAGTACAACTCGACGATGAGCTGCTCCTTGATAGTCTCGGGGATGTCTGCGCGTTCGGGCACATGCAGGAATTTGCCTGTCTTCTGTGTCTCGTCCCACTCTATCCAGGGATATTTGCTGTGGTTGAAGCCTGCCAGGGCGTCGGCGATTACTTCGAGGCTCTTCGAACGCTCGCGCACGCCTACCAGCTGGCCGGGAGTAACCTGATATGAGGGAATGCCCACAACTTTGCCGTCGACTGTGATGTGGCGGTGGAGCACCAGCTGGCGAGCAGCTGCGCGCGTGGGGGCGATGCCAAGGCGATACACCACGTTGTCGAGGCGGCTCTCAAGCAGCTGCAACAGGATTTCACCGGTAATACCCTTCATGCGCGAAGCCTTTTCAAACAGGTTTGCGAATTGCTTCTCAAGCACGCCGTAGGTGTATTTGGCCTTCTGCTTCTCTCTGAGCTGTGTGCCATACTCAGATGTCTTGCGGCGCTTGTTGGCTCCGTGCTGGCCCGGGGGGAAATTGCGCTTTGCAAGCACCTTGTCAGGACCGAAGATAGGCTCGCCAAAACGGCGGGCAATTTTGGTTTTTGGACCTATATATCTAGCCATTGTGTTTTGTTTTGTCTAAATGTGGCGACATTGACCATGGCTTGGCGCCGATTTGCCCGATGTAGTGCAGCCGCGACCAGAGAGGTGACATAAGAATTGGTCTATTTTCACGTTTATCGGACAGTGTCGAGCACGGCTATAGCAATATGTCGGCCGATGTTGGGTGATAGTTGCTTGTTTTTACTAAAAGATCTTTACAACGAAAGCTAAGCCTGCCTCATTATACGCGACGACGCTTGGGAGGACGGCAGCCATTGTGCGGCAGCGGCGTAACGTCGATGATTTCCACAACCTCGATGCCTGCGCCGTGCACGGTGCGGATGGCGCTCTCGCGTCCGTTGCCCGGTCCCTTCACATATGCTTTCACTTTGCGTAAGCCCAGGTCGTAGGCTGTCTTTGCGCAGTCCTGAGCTGCCATCTGAGCAGCATAGGGAGTATTTTTCTTTGAGCCTCTGAAGCCCATCTTGCCAGCCGATGACCAGGAGATCACTTGTCCCTCTGCATTGGCTAAGCACACAATGATGTTGTTGAAAGAGGAGTGTACGTGCAGCTGGCCTTCGGCGCTGACTTTGACGTTTCTCTTCTTTGCTGCGACTGTCTTCTTTGCCATAATTATTTAGTAGCTTTCTTCTTGTTAGCAACTGTTTTCTTACGTCCCTTGCGAGTGCGCGCGTTGTTCTTTGTCGACTGGCCGCGCACGGGCAGGCCGATGCGGTGACGGATGCCGCGATAGCAGCCAATGTCCATCAGGCGCTTGATGTTCAGCTGGATTTCGCTGCGCAGGTCGCCCTCTACCTTGTACTCGTTGCCGATTACCTCGCGGACGCGAGCCGCCTGGTCGTCGGACCATTCACTCACCTTGAGCTCAACAGGCACGTCAGCCTTCTGGAGGATGGTGCGAGCGGCGCTGCGGCCGATGCCGAATATGTATGTCAAGGCGATTTCACCTCTTTTGTTCTGGGGGAGGTCAACTCCCACGATTCTAACTGCCATAAGTTATTGCAAGTTTTTTTTGATGTTGATTTTGTGCCAAATACGTTAGCCTTGACGTTGCTTGTATTTGGGGTTTTTCTTGTTGATAACATAAAGACGACCCTTGCGACGCACTATCTTGCTGTCAGGGGTACGCTTCTTCACTGAGGCTCTTACTTTCATTTCCTTTTAGTATTGTAAGTTGGTTTCTTTTCTGATTATTTATAGCGGAATGCTATGCGCCCTTTCGACAAATCGTAGGGCGACATCTCCACTCTCACCTTGTCGCCGGGCAGAATCTTGATGTAGTGCATGCGCATCTTGCCCGAGATGTGGGCTGTAATCTCATGTCCGTTTTCAAGCTCTACGCGGAACATTGCGTTGGACAATGCCTCAACGATTGTGCCGTCTTGCTCTATTGCTGTCTGCTTTGCCATGTGGCTTCTGGATTAGCTGTTGTTAATAGTGTAGTAAATCAAATGAATCTGTCGCCGAGGGCGGCCTCGATGTAGTCGAATGTGGTGAGCACCTCCACCTGGTCGTTGACTATGGCCAGCGTGTGCTCGTAGTGGGCCGACGGCTTGCGGTCGCGTGTGCGGCACTCCCAGCCATTGCGCTCTATCACTACGTTCTTGCTGCCCATGTTCACCATCGGCTCTATGCATATGCACATGCCGTTCTTGATCAGCGGGCCGGTGCCCTTGCGCCCGTAATTGGGCACTTCGGGGTCTTCGTGCATGTCCTTGCCTATGCCGTGGCCGCACATCTCGCGCACGATGCTGTATCCTCTGCGCTCGCAGTAGTTCTGCACCGCGCTGCTGATGTCGCCTATGCGCTTGCCCACTTGGCATGCCTCGATGCCCACGTAGAGCGATTCCTTGGTTGTCTTAAGGAATTGCATTATGGCGGGGTCGACCTCGCCCACGGCGAACGTGTAGCACGAATCGCCCATGTAGCCGTCTTTTTGCACCACGGTGTCGATGCCAATGATATCGCCTTCGCGAAGCACATAGCCTCCGGGAAAGCCATGCACCACCGTCTCATTCACCTCGATGCAGAGCGTGGCGGGAAAACCTTCGTATCCCAAGCAAGCAGGCCGGCCGCCATTGTCGAGGATAAACTCCTTGGCAATGGCGTCGAGCTTGCGTGTCTCTACGCCCGGCTGTATCCACTTAGCCACCTCGCCGAGAGTCTGGCTAATCAGTGTGGCAGCGGGTCGCATCTGCTCTATTTGGTCGGGTGTCTTCAGATATATCATCTGTTTTACTTATCTATCGGGTTGAGCATTCCTCTATCATCAATATGCCGAGCCGGTGGTGCGCCCTTGGATCTTGCCGTCCTTCATCAGGCCATCGTAATGGTGCATCATCAGGTGCGACTCGATTTGGCGCAACGTGTCGAGCACGACTCCCACGGTGATCAGCAGCGATGTGCCTCCGAAGAATTGCGCAAAATTCTGGCTTATGCCAAAGAAACGCGCAAATGCGGGAAGTATTGCCACGATGGCCAGGAAAATCGAGCCGGGCAGCGTAATGCGGCTCATGATAGTGTCGAGGTACTCTTCTGTCTTCTTGCCGGGCTTGATGCCGGGGATGAAGCCGTTGTTGCGCTTCAAGTCGTCGGCCATCTGCTTCGGGCGCACGGTGATTGCGGTGTAGAAGTAAGTGAACGCCACAATCATGATGAAGAAGATGAAATTGTACCAGAATCCGTTGATATCTGAGAACGTATGGAAAAATCCGCTTCCGGCCTTTGCTCCGAATCCTGCCAGCGTGACAGGGATGAACATGATGGCCTGAGCGAAGATTATGGGCATCACGCCAGCTGCGTTCACCTTCAGAGGGATGAACTGGCGTGCGCCTCCATACTGGCGGTTGCCTACTATGCGCTTAGCATATTGCACGGGCACCTTGCGAGTGCCTTGCACCAGGAGCACGGCTCCGATGGTGACAGCGAATAGCAGGATGATCTCAATCAGGAACATCACCAAGCCGCCCTGGCCAGCCGCTGTGCTTGTGCCGGGCACGCGTCCCGAGATTTCATACAAGAATGCCCCCGGGAGGCGAGCGATGATACCTATAAGGATGATGAACGAGATACCGTTGCCAATGCCTCGGTCGGTGATGCGCTCGCCCAGCCACATGATAAACATCGAGCCTGCAGCGAGGATGATCGTGAGCGACAAGTAGTTCCAGAACGTGAACGTAGCCACGCCGTGGGTTCCGGCCTGAAGCACTTGGTATTGCATATTGGCCAAATATGCGGGGGCCTGGATCACCAGTATCAGCACGGTAAGATAGCGCGTGTACTGGATCATCTTCTGGCGCCCGCTCTCACCCTCGCGCTGCATCTTTTGGAATGAGGGAAGCACCATGCCCAGCAATTGTATCACGATCGATGCCGTGATGTAGGGCATGATACCAAGGGCGAAGATCGACGCCTGCGAGAAGGCACCGCCTGAGAACATGTCGAGCAGCTGCATCATGCCGGTCTTCTGGGTGAATGCGCCCAAAGCCTCGATGGCAGCCGGCGACACGCCCGGCAGCACTACGTAGCAACCCACGCGGTAGATGAATACCAACAGCAGGGTCACCAGCAGTCTGTCGCGCAGTTCGTCGATTGACCAGATATTTTTTAATGTCTGTACGAATCTCATCAGATTAAAGTTTTACGGTTGTGCCGCCAGCCTTCTCGATAGCCTCCTGGGCTGCCTTCGAGAATGCGTGAGCCTCAACGGTGAGAGCCTTGTTGAGCTCGCCTTTTGCCAAAATCTTCACAAGATGCTTGTTCTTGATCAGGCCGGCCTCTTTGAGCTCGGCCAGGCCGATCTTCTCAAGCTGCTTTGCCTCTGCCAATGCTTGCAGAGTCTCGAGGTTGATGGGGCGATACTCAATGCGAGCCAGGGGCTTGAAGCCAAACTTGGGCAAGCGGCGCTGCAGCGGCATCTGACCGCCTTCGAAGCCAATCTTGCGCTTGTAGCCCGAGCGTGATTTTGCTCCCTTGTGTCCGCGAGTAGATGTTCCGCCCTTGCCCGAGCCCGGGCCGCGGCCGATGCGCGTTTTGCTATGTACTGAACCGGGTGCCGGTTGGAGATTACTTAAATCCATAGTTGCTGTAATTTTAAGCGTTAGTCACCTCCACGAGGTGGCGTACTTTGTTTACCATGCCCAGCACCGAGGGGTTTGCCTCCTTGATCACGGTGTGGTTCATCTTTCTGAGGCCGAGTGCGTCGAGAGTGCGCTTTTGCACTGCCGGGCAGTTGATGCGGCTCTTTATTTGCTTGATTTTTATCATTTCCATTTTGATGTGCATTTTAGCCGTTGAACACCTGTGACACGCTCACGCCGCGGTTCTTGGCCACTTCCATGGGCGAGCGCATCTCGCTGAGCGCCTCTACCGTAGCCTTTACGAGGTTGTGGGGGTTGGACGAGCCCTTGCTCTTGGCAAGCACGTCGGTGATGCCCACGCTCTCAAGCACGGCGCGCATAGCGCCACCAGCCTTAACGCCGGTACCGGTTGACGCCGGCTTCAAGATTACGCGCGAGCCGCCGAACTTGGCTTCCTGCTCGTGAGGGATTGTGCCCTTGTGCACGGGCACCTCGATAAGATTCTTCTTGGCAGCCTCTACGCCCTTGGCGATAGCGGCTTGCACCTCATTGGCCTTGCCCAAGCCGTAACCAACGACGCCGTTCTCGTTGCCGACAACCACGATTGCGGCAAATGTGAAAGTGCGACCGCCTTTGGTCACCTTGGTTACGCGATTGATGGCTACCAGACGATCCTTCAGCTCGATATCGCTGGCCGATTTTACTCTATTATATTTTTTTGCCATAGTCAATTAGAATTTAAGTCCGCCCTTGCGTGCGGCGTCAGCCAATGATTTTACTCGACCATGGAACAAATATCCGTTGCGGTCGAAAACTACGGTGGTGATTCCGGCCTCGGCTGCCTTGTTGGCAACGAGCTCGCCTACCTTGGCTGCGATCTCTACCTTGGTGCCGTTGTGCTCCATGCCGCGCGACGATGCCGACACCAGCGTGTGGCCTGTGAGGTCGTCGACGAGCTGCACATATATCTCTTTGTTGCTGCGGAACACGGTCATGCGCGGACGCGAAGCTGTGCCAGATATCCTTCCGCGAATGCGGGTCTTGATTTTAGCTCTTCTTTCTTTCTTAGTTACCATAATTGCGGAAGTTTAATTATTTAGCACTTGCTGATTTACCCGACTTGCGGCGTATAACCTCGCCGACAAACTTGATGCCTTTGCCCTTGTAAGGCTCCGGCTTGCGCAGCGAGCGAATCTTGGCGCACACCTGGCCCAGAAGCTGCTTGTCGTCGCTCTCGAGGATGATGAGGGGGTTCTTGTTGCGCTCGTTCTTGCATTCCACCTTCACTTCGTCGGGCAAGCGCAGATATATAGCGTGGCTGTAGCCCAGCGACAGCTCAAGCACTTGGCCGGTGGAGTTGGCGCGGTAACCTACGCCAACGAGCTCCATTTCCTTGCGGTAGCCCTGGCTCACGCCCACCACCATATTGCGGATCAAGGCGCGGTAGAGGCCGTGCATTGCGCGGTTCTCGCGCTCGTCGTTGGGGCGAGTCACGTGCACATGGCCGTCTGCTACCTCTACTTTTATGTTGGGGTTCACTTTCAGCGTAAGGGTGTTCTTCTTGCCCTTCACTGTTACAAGTTCGTTGTCTACTCTCACCTCTACGCCTGCAGGGATTTCGATCGGTGCTTTACCTATTCTTGACATATTTCTGCTGGTTTAAGAGATTAATAAATGTAGCACAACACTTCGCCTCCCACTTTGAGCTCGGCAGCCTTCTTGTTGGTCATCACGCCCTTCGATGTGGAGAGGATGGCGATGCCCAGGCCGTTGAGCACGCGAGGCATATCTTTGTAGCCGGTGTATTGGCGCAAGCCCGGACGCGACACGCGCTTCAGGCCCTTGATGGCGCTCACATGGTCGCGCGGGTCGTATTTGAGCGCGATCTTGATCATGCCGGCAGGCGTTTCGCCTTCTACAAATTTGTAGTTGAGAATGTAACCCTGCTCGAAGAGGATTTTGGTAATCTCCTTCTTAAGGTTTGAGGCGGGTATTTCGACCACGCGGTGGTTGGCCTTTACCGCATTCCTCACTCTTGTCAGATAGTCTGCTATTGGATCTGTCATTGTAAGTGATTTGTTAAATTGATTGGGGTGCCCCCAACAATATTTAATTGATTGCGAGTTGAATTAACGACATTGCGCTTACCAACTTGCCTTTTTTACTCCAGGAATAAGGCCGGCCGACGCCATTTCGCGGAATTGGATACGCGAGATGCCAAACTGGCGCATATAGCCCTTAGGACGTCCCGTGATGCTGCAGCGATTGTGCATGCGCACGCTCGACGCATTCTTGGGCAGCTTCTGGAGCTTTTGGTATACCTCATATGCGCTTTCGCCTTCCTTCTCCAGTCGCTTAGCCTCGGCCTTGAGCTCTTCCTTGCGCTTTGCATACTTGGCTACCAGCTTGGCGCGCTTCACTTCGCGAGCCTTCATTGATTCCTTTGCCATATTGCTTTATTGTTTTTTTGCGTTCTTGAAAGGCAAGCCAAATTCGCGGAGCAGAGCGTAGCCCTCCTCGTCGGTGTTTGCGCTGGTCACGAAGGTGATGTTCATGCCCATGAGCTTGCTGATGTTGTCGATGTTGATCTCGGGGAAGATAATCTGCTCGGTGACGCCAAGGGTGTAGTTGCCACGGCCGTCGAGCTTGCCTTCGATGCCCTTGAAGTCGCGTATGCGGGGCAGAGCCACGCGAATCAGGCGCTCCAGGAACTCATACATCTTGTCGCGGCGCAGTGTCACGCGCACGCCGATGGGCATCTTCTTGCGCACCTTGAAGTTGCTGATGTCCTTGCGGCTGAGGGTGGCAACTGCCTTCTGTCCGGTGATGGCAGTGAGCTCGGCAATGGCAGTATCGATGATTTTCTTGTCCTGTGTGGCCTCTCCCAAACCTTGGTTGATGACAATCTTCTCAAGCTTGGGCACCTGCATGGGGGTGTGGTAGTTGAAAGCCTTAGTGAGGGCCGGAACGATGCGCTCCTGGTAGTCCTTCTTTACTGTATCCTTGCTCATTACTTAATCTCCTCTCCTGATTTTTTGGAAATACGCATTTTCTTGCCCTCTTCGTTTACGCGGATGGCGATGCGAGTGGGCTTGCCCGACTTGGGGTCGATAAGCGACAATTTGCACAGGTAGATGGGAGCTTCCATCTTCACCAGGCCACCCTGGGGGTGCTTGGCGCTGGGCTTCATTGCCTTGGTGATCATATTGACGCCCTCTACGATGGCGCGTCCCTTCTTGCGGTCGATGGTGAGGACACGGCCGGTCTTGCCGCGGTCATCGCCAGAGAGGACATACACGATGTCGTCCTTACGTATGTGTATCTTGCTCATTTCTCTAATGAATTAATAAGTGGATTAAAGCACCTCGGGAGCCAGAGACACTATCTTCATGTTAGTGGCGCGGAGCTCACGAGCCACCGGGCCAAAAATACGGGTGCCGCGGAGTTCGCCAGCATTGTTAAGTAGCACACAAGCGTTGTCGTCAAAGCGGATGTATGAGCCGTCGGGGCGGCGTATCTCCTTCTTTGTGCGCACGACAACTGCCTTTGACACGGTTCCCTTTTTCATATCAGAGCTGGGGATTACGCTCTTTACGGTGACGACGATGATGTCGCCCACCGAGGCGTATCGGCGTCCGGTACCGCCGAGGACATGGATGCACAGTACTTCCTTCGCGCCGCTGTTGTCGGCTACGGTTAATCGGGTTTCTGACTGAATCATTGTTACTTAACTTTTTCGATTATTTCTACTAAGCGCCATCGCTTGGTTTTGCTCAAGGGGCGTGTCTCCATCAGGCGCACGGTGTCGCCTACGCTACATTCGTTCTTTTCGTCGTGAGCGTGGTATTTCTTCGTCTTGTTGACGAACTTGCCATAGATCGGGTGCTTCTCCTTGTACTTGACGGTGACCGTGATGGTCT
>CAZORI010000059.1:0-10387 GCA_964582335.1 uncultured Bacteroides sp. | reverse complement strand
CTAAATTGTGTAACCGGCTAAATGCCGCTTAATGAACTTGCGAAACTTGAATAAAAAATAACTTGATAGAGTTTTAAGCAACCCGGCATCTCTTAAAATCGATGATTTTAGTGGGCAAACAGTCCTTGTAGAGAGAGTTCCAAAAGCTGCTGTAAAACACATCAAAATATGATATAAATAATTGATTATTAACCTAGTAAATTTGTAAAAAATGGAGAAATTTCGTAACTTTAAGGATTAAACCACTAATCTTAAAATGGCTACGAAACTTCCTCCAAGAGAATTTCGTATTGCGAATCGGGCAGAATCCGGCATAAAGGCGGCGGTCGCAAGCGGTATTCAGAGAAGAACTTCCGAAGTGGAACTACCTCATAAAACCGGTGCAAAACTCTACCAAGTTATTTTTTTACCATTTCATAGCAATAACGCCGCCGCAGAAGGCATGAGTGCTTCTGCGGCGGCGTGAGATTTCAAAAATCAGGGGCTGTGCCGTTATTCGTCGAGATTTACGATTACGTAATCTGTCGTTCCGAGGCCGATGGCCTCAGCATGGTCGATGGTGTGCAGACCGTGGCGGCTGCTGATGCGCTCCTTCAGCGGAGCATTGTCATTGCCGTCGGTAGCCGTCATGTTGAATATTATGTCACAGCAAGCCTTGTCGAGGGCTACAGGATCGGTGGATGCCAGTATGCCGTAATCAGCGAGTTCTACATCGGCGGGATGCGCAACGCAATCGCAATCAACCGACATGTTGTTCATCACGCTTATATACACAATGTTGTCGCCGAAATAATCTGCCACGCCCTGAGCGGCCGCAGCCATTGATTCCAGAAATACATCTTGCTCGGCTACGTTCCGCCAAAGCCCTTCCACCGTGTCCTGCTTGCCACCGGAATGGATATAAGCTTTTCCATCGGCCGATGCCACTCCGATACTTGCATTTTTCAGCGCGCCTCCGTAGCCGCCCATCGGATGACCCTTGAAATGGGCAAGATTGACCATGTAGGTGTAACGAGGCAGATGGCTCCCTACGATATCGTATTTGATGTGGCTGCGGTCGCGCACTGGTATTTTTATTTGGCCTTCCTCATCCATCAAGTCAACGGGAGCGATTGAATCAAAGCCATGCTCGTGGATGGTCTGCCAATGCGCGTCGAAGGTGTTGCGTCTTCCGCCGTATGCGGTATTGCACTCCACGATGGTTCCGTGCACGCTGTCAACAAGGTTCCTGATGAGTGTGGGCTTCAAGTAGTTGGGGTTCCCGGCCTCGCCTGTGCTGATTTTCACCGCAACGCGATGTCCGTCGGCCGGACGACCGAGAGCTTTATAGATTTTCACGAGCGCTTCTGGCGAAATTTCGCGAGTCAGGTACACTGTTGACTGAGCCGACAGTGACATGCAGCCCAATGCGGCTATTATTGATAAAAACAGTTTCTTCATTTTGCAGACAGTTTGTTGTATTCTTCATCAGTCACCGGTTCAAGCCATTCGTTTGAAGTGTTTTCGCCCTCAATTTCATAGGCGAGATGCGACATCCAGCTGTCAGCTGCTGCGCCGTGCCAGTGCTTCACGTTGGCCGGGATATGAACCACCGTGCCGGGAAGCAGCTCTACAGCAGGCTTGCCTTCCTCCTGGTACCATCCGCGGCCGGCTACGCACACAAGCATCTGGCCGCCACCCTTGGTGGCATGATGTATATGCCAGTTGTTGCGGCAACCGGGCTCGAAGGTTACGTTGTTGAATTTCACCTGCTCGGTGGAGATTGGAGCGATATAGCTGTTGCCGATGAAGTATTTGGCGTATGCCGTATTGGGATTGCCGATTGGGAAGATGATTTCCTGCTCGAATTTCTCTTTGGCAGAAGTGGCTTCAGTATCATCTTTCCACACCTCGACAGCCTGACGGAAAGCGCCCCACGCTTTTGGCCAGCCGGCATAGAAGGCAATCTGGGTAAGAATCTCTGCTATTTCAGTGCGGGTGACGCCATTCTTCTTTGCTTCCTTAAGATGGAAAGTGAGCGAAGAGTCGATAATGCCCGTTGAAACAAGAGCCGTAACGGTGACGATGCTGCGGTCGCGAAGTGAGAGCTTGTCGGTGCGGCTCCATACCTGACCAAACAGCACGTCGTCGTTGAGTTCTGCGAATTTGGGAGCAAAATCGCCAAGTTGGTTATGGCCGGCAGTCTGATGCATCTCAGTAGAGCCGGCCGTGAGTTTTGTGGGGTTTTGTGCTTGTGCCATGTACAAAGTAATTAAAGCTGTAGCCAGAACGCTGATTACCTTTTCCATATCGGTGTTGAGGTTATCTGTATGATTATAAAAAATATTATTTATGCCTATACAGATGCAAAATTAAAAAAAATTTCCCAATCTTGTTGTATACAAATCATTGTGATTCTAACCATTTTCACATATCAAAGAATTTTCGCCACGCGCTGATCAATGCGGCGTGGTGTAATATTGCAGCAGTCGCGAGCGGAGTATCAATTCGTACTGTGCCTGGATGCGCTCGGCAGTGCATCGAAGCGCAGTGTTCTTGCTCTGCTCGTACTCGGTGGGCGTGGCGCGCCCTATGTTGTATTTCTCCTGCATGGACTCAAAGGCTGCCAACGCGCTCTCCTCGGCAACCATGCTCGATGCCTTTTTCTCCTGGGCGCCCACGGCCTGGTAGTAGGCCTGCTGTATGCTTCGGTAGAGCTGCTGCTCGGCTTGGTCGAGGTTGAGCTCGGCGTTGAGCTTGTCTATCTTGGCTCGGCGCACTGAGTTGCGCGTGGAGAAAGCATCGAAAATCGGCACATTTAGCGAAAACCCGAATGATGTGCTTAGGTTGTGGTCCATCTGTCGCCCAAACGACTCGCTCTTCATGCCCGACAAGGTGTAATAGGTGCTACCGATGCCCGTGGTAAACGATAGCGTGGGCAAATAGCCCGCCTTTGCAAGGCTGATATTCTTGTCCGACGCAATAATGCCCTTGCGTGCCGCCGCTATTGAGTGATTGTACTGCAATGCCAATGCATAAGCCTCGCCCGGCTCAACTATCAGCGCCTCTGCTTCCGAGAGCGGCTTCACGTCGAATTCGCTTGCTTCGACGCGCAGCTGCAATAGCTGTATCAGGTCGATTTTCGCCAGCGTGAGGTCGTTGGCGCATTGCACCACGCTGTATTGGTCGTTGGCGAGCTGCGACTTGGCCTCAAGCAAGTCCACCTCGGGTATTTTGCCAGCCTCGAGGAGTGCTTGTTGGCGCGTGTATTCGTATTGCGACAGCGCCACTTGATTGTTGGCCACCTCCACCATCTCCTCACAATAGAGCACTTGCAGATAGGCAGTTATCACGTTGATAGAGATATCTTCTTTGGCAGCCTCGTATTGCTCAGTGATTTGCTGCAGATTGGCTTTGGCGTAGGCTATCTGGCGCTCGGTGCTGAGTCCGCTGAATAGCGGCAGGCTCAAGCCGCCGTTCCAGCTGAATGATGACGTGTTCTGGTTGGCATACGTGTTCTCAGCAGTGAGTCCGCGGCCGATGCTCCAGTTCTGGCTTGCGCCTGCCGAAATCTGCGGCAGATAGCGCGACCTAGCGTCGGTGATCGACTGCTCAGCCGACATGCGCGACAATAACTGCGATTTTACGGTAAGATTATTCTCTGTGGCATAATTGATGCAATCCTCGAGCGACCACGACTGCGCCTGCGCAGCTGCGGGCGATAGCGATGCCAAAGCAAGCGCCACGATTAGCGTGTTGTATATCGTTTTCATCGTTTCGTTCATTATTATTTGCCTTCTTCATTCTTCCGTCCGCGCAACTTGGCATCTTGGCTGATGCCGCCCTTTATTGCTATGTTCACTCCATCGCTTATTCCCGTGACAACCGGCGTGCGCTCGAATGTCTGCGGACTCTCTGCAGTGAGCACATACACGAATGTGCTGTCGCCAATCCACTCAACGCACGATTCAGGCACCGTGAGCACTTGAGTCTCGCGCTGCAGCGTCACGGCTGCGTTGGCGCTGTATCCAGCGCGCAATTGCGTAGAGTCGCTGAGCGCGATGGCAGCCTTCACCTCAAACGTATTGCTGCCGTTCTCCTCGGTGCTTTTCGGCGCGATATATTCGATGGCGGCGTCGTATTTGACATCGGGAAGTGCGCCTATGGTGATTTCGGTGCTCATGCCTTGGCGCAGCAGCCCCACCTCTGTCTCGTCTACCTTTCCTTTGAATATAAGGTTGCCCATGTCGGCTATTTTAGCCACCGTGGTGCCGTCGTTCATGGTGTTGGCCTGAATCACCGACGACCCCACCTTCACGGGAATCTCCAAAATCTGGCCGTCGATGGTGCTACGCACAAGGGTGTTGCTCGACTGGGCATTGATGCTCGACACGCCGTCGCGAACGATACTGAGTGCGTCCTGGGCTGCTGCGAGCTCCTGCTCGGCCTGCATGTACGACGTATACGACTTCTCATATTCCTCTCGGCTGAGAAATTTCTTGTCGTAGAGTTGCTTCGAACGGTCGTATTCCCACTTCGCCTGATCGAGAGCCAGCTGTGCCACCTCCACGCGGTTCTGCGCCGAATTGAGCTGCGTCTCCTCGGGTATTACCTTTATCTTGGCTATAATGTCGTCCTTGCGCACGAAGTCTCCGGCCTCAACGCATAGTTCGCTGATGATGCCGTTGATCTGCGGCTTTATCTCTATTTCGTCGCGAGGCTCAATCTTGCCCGTTAGCACTGTGCTGCGCTCCACGTCGAGCACCGACGGCGACACCAGATCGTAGTGTTCTTTCTTGGGCTGGGAATTTTTGTAGAGGAAAGAAAATGTGCCGATGATGATGGCGGCAATCACAAGCCACATCACGATTTTGAAGAATTTTTTCATATCAGGATATCTTTTTGTATTTTCTATTTGTTATTTGTCGTTCATTGCCTCCACAGGCTTTATCTGCATCGCCTTCAGGGCCGGGATGATGCCTGCGGCCGAGCCAAGCACCAAAAATAGCAGCAATATCACCACGGCATCCGCAAACGTAAGCTGGAACGTGAGCTCATCCACGGGGATGTCTGTGCTCTGCGATATGCCCATTGATGCAACAGCCAGGATGCCCACGGCCACGCAGATGCCAAGCAGACCGGCTATGGTGGTGAGCACGGCGCTCTCGCTGAGTATCTGCGTCATTATCGTCAGCGGCTTGGCTCCGATGGCACGGCGTATGCCGAATTCCTTTGTGCGCTCCTTCACCACTATCCACATGATGTTGCCCACGCCTATCACGCCGGCGATGAGCGAGCTGAATCCTACGAACAGAAGCAAAATGTTCACAGCCGTGAATACCCCTCCTATCTGCTCGAATATGTCGCTGATGTCGAGAAATTCCATGGCCTCGGTATCATCGGGGTGAAGCGGGTGATTCTTGCGTATCATCTGGAATATCTTCGGCCGCAGGTCCGACGGTGAATATCCATCCTTGGCCACCAGCATCAGATAGTGTATGTTCTTGCCCATGTTGTAGGCTGCGCGCATGGTGGATATGGGTATGCACACGTTGTCGTCGAGGCGTCCGCTAATCGACACCTCCGATTTTTGCTTGGCTACGCCCACCACGCGGTAGTTCACGTTGTCAATCTCTACAAACTGCCCCAATGCGCTCTCGCCGGGAAACAGCTTTTCTGCCACGTTCTTGCCTATGACGGCTATTTTCTCCACTTTTGCCACATCGTAATCGTTGATGAAGCGTCCCTCCACAAGTTCGGGGTTCATCACGCGCATGAAGTTAGGCTCCATTCCCTGGATTTGTCCGGTGTATGTCTTGTCCTTGTGCTTTACCGTAGCACCACTGGCTATCATGGGGCTCACCACGTCGAGCTCGCTCACGCCACGGCGTATGCTCTGCACATCGTCGGTGTTGAGTCCCCACTTCATTCCCTTCTGATAGCCCTTGTAGGGCATGTTGGTTGCCGCCGGGAAGGCCACGGCGCTGTTCGACGAAAATCCCTCGAAATTGCGCCAAATTATGCCTCTTAGGCCTTGGCCGCCGCCCCACAAGATGGCAAGCATGAGCGTGCCCCAGAATATGCCGAATGCGGTGAGGAAGGTGCGCGTCTTGTTGCGAGCAAGCGTAGCCCCTATTTCTTTCCAGTTATCAAAGTCAAGCATTCTGATTCTAATTTCTTTAGGTTGATTCTCTATTTATGTGCGCGCTATTCCTCGGCAAGGGCCTCCACGGGCTTAACCTTGGTGGCGCGGATGGCAGGGAATATGCCGGCAAGGGCGCCAGCTACAATGAGCGCCCCCAACACCTGAAACGCTATGGTTATGTCCACCTCGGGCCGCAGCCCCACATTTGACGACGACAACACGATTTTTGCTATCTCCGATGCCGCCACGCCCATCACGACGCCCGCGTATCCGAACACTGTTGTGAGCGCCACGCTCTCCACCACCACCTGCATCAGCACGTTGATTGGCTTTGCGCCTATGGCGCGCCGTATGCCTATCTCATGTGTGCGCTCGCGCACCGACACAAACATGATGTTGCTTACGCCCACTATTCCGGTGATAAGCGTGAGGATGCCTATGATCCACATGGCCACAGTGAGGTAGCGGGTGGCCTTCATGCTCTGTATATAGTCGCTATAGCGATTGCTATAGTAAATTGATGATTTGTCGGAAGGGTCGAATTTCTCGGCTCGAGCCAATGTATTCACTGCCGCATCGAGTGCCTCCTGCGAATCCTCAAGGCTGCCAATGTTCTTCAGGTGTATCTCTATCGACTCCAGGTCGGGGTCGAAGCCATTTAGCGCCTTGGCAGTTGAGTAAGGTATCAGCGATGATTTCTCCCAGTTGTGGTCGTATACGCCCACAACCGTGAACGCCAGGTCGCCTATCTTCACCGTTTTGCCCACGGCACTGCTTTCTTTCTCGAAAAGCACTATGGCATTGCTTTTGCTCAGCATCACCACCTTGCGCGCCTCCAGAATGTCGGCGGCGTTGAGGGTGCGTCCGTGCAGCAGCGTGTATCGGCTGTTGACATATGATGGGTAGATGCCCTTCGAGTTGCCTCCCACATGCCCAAGCGGCGTCGACACTGTCTGCTTGAAACTAAGGCTGCCCTCCACATAGTCGACATGCTGCTGATCTGCATTTTTTATCAAGTCGAGATGCTTTGTGCGGAAGCGTATGCTGCGACCCTCTTTCATGCCTCCGTAGGCTATAGATGTGCTTCCGGGCCAAAGGGTGATTCGATATGGGTCGTTTTGCTGCGAGAATCCCTCGCTCATGTTGGCAACGCCCTTCGATATCGACAGCAACAGCACCAGCATGAATATGCCCCATGCCACGGATATTCCCGTGAGGAGTGTGCGCAGCTTGTTGGTGCACATTGCCTGCCATATTTCTCTTGATAGTTCGTACACGTTGATTGGTCTTTTTTATATGATTAGTCCGTCTTGAATGCGTATGCACCGGTTGGTCTGCGCTGCCACGGCCGGGTCGTGCGTGACGATTACCGATGTCACTCCTTCGCCATTGAGGTCGCGGAATATCTGCATCACTTCGGCCGATGTCTTGCTGTCGAGCGCGCCTGTGGGCTCGTCGGCAAGCAGGATGGCCGGGTTGGTGATCAGTGCGCGGGCTATGGCCACGCGCTGTTTCTGGCCGCCCGACATTTCGCTGGGCAGATGGTGGCTCCAGTCCTTCAGGCCCATGCGGTCGAGCTGCTCCATTGCCAAGGCGTTGCGCTTGCGTCGCGACACGCCTTGGTAGAACAGAGGCAATGCCACATTCTCCATCGCGTCCTTGTAGTTGATGAGGTTGAACGACTGGAACACGAATCCTATCTTGTGGTTGCGCAGCTCGGCAGCCTGGTTCTCGCTCATGTTGCGCACGAGCATGCCGTCGAGGTAGTATTCACCCGAGTCGTAATTGTCGAGTATGCCCAGTATGTTGAGCAGCGTCGACTTTCCTGAGCCCGACGCGCCCATGATCGACACCAGTTCGCCACGCTCCACCTGCAGATTGATGCCCTTGAGCACATGCAGAGGCACCACCCCGGGGTATGTCTTGTTTATGTCTTTTAGTAGAATCATTTTTGCATGCTTGATTACCTTGATGTAGATTATGCCATATGCATAAATATGAGCAGGAGAGCTGTGAATGCTACGAAATATGCCACAAGCATTCCTAATATTACATATGATGTCTTTTTCATGATTGTATGGCGTTTGCGTTAGTCTTAATATTGTTTGAGGCGAGGTATTCGGCGTAGAGCTCGGCAAGGCGCTCAGCCGACACATTCATCGACGACAAGCGCGAGAAGAAATATTGCTTCTCGTCGTTGAAGAATGTCTCGCGCTTCAGCTGCGATATCAGCTCGGCTGCGTTTGGCGATATGAAGAATCCGATGCCGCGCTTGTTGAATATGATGTCTTTGCTGGTGAGATAGTCGTAGCTGCGCATCACGGTGTTTGCGTTTACTTGCACCATCGCTGCGTATTCACGCACCGATGGTATGCGCTCAAGCGGCTTGTACACGCCCGCCATCACATCGTCGCACATGCGGTCGGCGATCTGCTGGTATATTGGCTTTGAGTTTTCCTTGAAATCCATGCGAGGATGTGTTAGAACCGAATTTATTATCTCGGCCTCCTTGAATCTGAAGTATGCCACCACGTAATTGAGCAGCGCGCAGGCCAAAATCACGCACGAAACGACGTCGGAGATATTTTCAGTCATTGATATGTTATTGACCGCCATATGTAGGTCGAGCATGCGCACCAGTGTCACGGCCCACACTGTGTATATTGCAAGCAACGCTATCAAAGCAAAAAACGTGAACCTGGCGGCGCGCTTAGGCCATATGCTGCTACCGAGCGCAAAGCATGACTGCACAAGCAATATCAGTACAACGCATATATTCACACCATCATACTGGAAGCACCCAAAAATTCTGCTTAGCGGCACCATCTTCACGTAATCCGCTTCAGGATACACTATGCCAACGATTGTGACTCGCAAAAAGTCAATTGCCTCCATGCCTATGAAGAATAAGATAGGCGGTAGCACTACGCAGATTATCGCTTGGCTCAAATATTTTTCAAGATTGCTGGCTGGCAGCATCAGTAGCGACATGGCCGTAGTCTTCTTACCAAGCGGCTTCATTATCTGTCCGGCACAAATGCAGCTTACTGCCACATATCCCAGCCAGAAGTAGGCAATGATTGACGACCAGATGCCGTCGTGTCCGTGCTTATACGCGTAGGCGTGAGCTTCGAAAAAAATCAAAAGCATAATTATTCCCAAGATCATGCCTACATTCGACAACATTTGTCTTCCCCTTATGGCAAGGCTTTGACGCAGAGTCAGCATGAATCGACGTCCATTAAATTCTATGTTCATTGTGCTTGGTTTTTGAAGATTTCATTCACTAATTCGGGCTTAGTGGTCACTAATTGGTAGAGCGACACCAGATTTACATCTGTCTCTTCCTCGCCGTCGCTGGGAATCACCACTTCATAGCCGTCGATTGATGGCTGGCTATAAAGTGCCTTTTCCACGATTTCGGGATTGGAGGTGTTGTAAAAGGCAAGCTTCCGTGAAATTTCGGCCATCGGGGCGTTGAGCTGGATGCTTTGGCGGTCGAATATGGCCACATGGTCAATTAGATGCTGTATGTCGTGCACCTGATGCGTGGATATGATTATCGTGCGTTCTTCGCTCATGTTGGAGGCGATGAAGCTGCGGAAATTCACCTTGCTCGGTATGTCGAGTCCGTAGTGGGCTCGTCCATGATAAGAAGGGGCGTGTTGGCTGCCAATGCCACGCTCATGTACACTTTCTTTTTCTGTCCCATCGAAAGGGCGTCGAGCCTTGGGTCGTGCTCCATTTCGAAAAGCTCAAGATTGCGCACGAGGCTGTCATGCGAGAATTTTGGATAAAACCCTCTCCACTGTTTTATGTAATCAGAAAGGCGCATCTTTGGCAACTCGAATTCCTCCGGCACTATGAATATATCGGCCAATGTCTCCGGACGGCGCAGGCGCGTGTTCACGCCGTTGTAGGTCACAGTTCCGCTTTTAGGCGTAAGCAATCCGCATATAAGATACAGAAGCGTCGACTTGCCGGCTCCATTAGGCCCCAAAAGCCCATATATGCCGTCGCGCTCAAAGGTCATCGACAAATTGTCGATGACCTTTGAGCTTCTGGCGGGGTATGAAAAAGTTAGACCGTTGATTTCAAGCATTTTCTTAGCGCATTTCGTAAACAATGTTATAGTTTATTAGTGTATTAGTGTAATAGTACACCGCAAAGTTAATGCAAATATTTTACCCACCAAAAATTTTCCCGATTTTTTGGGACACCTGCAAATTTCTGTGTTTTAAAATTTCTTAGCCGAATATCAGG
>CAZORI010000058.1:0-10656 GCA_964582335.1 uncultured Bacteroides sp. | reverse complement strand
AGTCCCAACCACCGTTCCGGTGGAATGAAATCAAGAATAACATAGCTGGTTATATCGAAGTATCGATCCAACCTACGAAAAGGATGAAATGTCGTATCATCAAAGAATGAAACACAGCGTAAAGTTTATCAAAATGACTATTATCGAATTGAATAGGGTAAATTACGCTAAGGCTCTGAAAGACTTCAATCAAGGTCATCAGCCCGATGGAAAGCCAAGGGCACCGAAATTCAATATAGACAAGAAAACTTTGGAAAATGATAATTTTGTGGTTTTCAGATACACATATAAATAAGTAATGAATATGTCTATGTCAAAATTCAGATATATCGATATGTTTTGCGGCATTGGCGGCTTCCACCAAGCCATGAGTGCATTGGGAGGCGAGTGCGTGTTTGCATGTGACATCGATGCAGATTGCCGAAAGACATATGAGGCGAATTACGGACTCCGCCTGCCGGCGATATCACCAAAATTGATGCTGCCGACATCCCGGGACACGACGTGCTATGCGGAGGATTCCCTTGCCAAGCATTTTCCAAGGCAGGAAAACGCCTAGGCTTTGCTGACAAAACCAAAGGCACACTGTTTTTCGACATATGCAGGATTTTGGAGTACCACAAGCCGAAATACGCTTTGCTTGAAAATGTGCGAAACCTAGCTAGTCATGACAACGGAAACACATGGAAAGTGATACACGACTCTCTAAGCGATTTGGGATACAATCTATTACCATACCCTGTGATTTTCAGTCCGCACTTTCTTGGCATTCCCCAGCATCGCGAGCGTGTGTTCATCATGTGCAAAAGGAAAGATTTAGGTGAATTGGATGATTTTGAATTCGATGCAGCCAATATTCCAGCGTGTACCATTGAATCGATTATGCTTCCTGACAATGAAATCGAGGATGTGGCTTCGTATAGAATATCACCTGAACTAGAATATCTAATAGATCTGTGGAACGAGTTCTTGCAAAATATTGTGGTTGACCGGTTGCCAAGTTTCCCTATATGGTCAGACAGGCTGTGACATAGACCCCAACGAGGATCTGTCGCAATATCCTCGTTGGAAACAAAATTTCATTCTTAAGAACAATGCTCTTTATCTCGAAAATAAGCAATTCATAGATAGTTGGATTGCGAGAGCGCGCAAGAATCCATTGTTCTTTGGATCAAAAGCGAAACTTGAATGGCAAGCTGGCAACACAGATAAGCCCGACATATGGAAGCAGATTTTTCAACTGCGACCGTCGGGAATCCGTGTAAAGACAAATTCTTATTTTCCTGCTTTGGTAGCAATAGTGCAAACATCCATCATCGGTTCACGACGTCGCTATCTCACTCCTCGCGAATGTGCGCGACTACAAAGCTTCCCCGACGACTTCATACCCGATGAAAAACAAGCACAGGCCTACAAGCAATTTGGCAACGCTGTCAACGTAGATTGCGTAAAATACTTTGCCAAACACATGTTTGGCAAAGTATTTTACAGCTTGAATTGGTAGGAGACGCCGATGGCGTTGGTGTTGTCGGAGGTCCTGCGGTCGATGAATCGATAGAACACCGACACAGAATTGTGCTTGTCGATGCGGAAGTCGGCACCGGCTGTGTAGCGCGTTTTCCTTACCGAAAAGCCATCGGTGAGGTCGTTGTACAATTCTACTGACGCATAGGGCGTTACAAGCGGACGCTTTTTGTATTTGTACTCAGCCTGCAGGCGTGAGCGCAATAGTTGGCGGTTCACCTCCTCGATATATTCGTCATCCTTCTGCTTGCCCGAACTGTCGTATTTGCTAACGTAACGGTCAGAAAAATGCGTGTACTGATAGGCCTCGCGCAGCGAAAGGTCGAACTTGCCAACCTTAAGCGACCCGGCAGCGCCAATCTGTATGCGGTGCCCCGGCTGCCAATATGCGGGTATGTAGTTGCCTTTTTTTGTCTCCTTGTCGCCATCGCGGTCGTTGATGAACTTATACGACGCGCTCACGCGCAGCCACGGCAGAGCCTTGTAGGACAAGCCTGCCGATGCCGACCATCGCGATGTGGCCTTGAACGAATCTTTCGAGCGATGCTCTACCTCAATGTCGGCGCGCAATGCGTCGGTGATGTTGGCGCGCCCTTCGGCCGACAGCCAAAGGTGCTGAGCCTTAACTGACGGGATAGCAGCCAACATCAATGCGGCTGCCGCTATGAAATGCTTTAGTCTCATTATTCTTTTTCTTTAGGTAATTTCAAAAGGTTGTCGACGAGATTATGCTCGTTATTCTTCAGGTCGTAATATATCTTCACCATGGCAGTATCGCGCAGATAGTCGATGGCGCCGACATCGAAATGCTTGATGTCAAGGCCGGTGCGCGCCTTCAGGTCGGCCATCATCTCGTCGTGCTTTGCCGGGTCGATTAGGTCGATGCGGTCGTAGAGGATGAGCTTCTCCGAGATATGCTTGAGCCATCGGTTGCTCTCCAGGATCCAGATTGAAAGCACAAACAGAGCATTGGCCATCAACAGCTCCAGGTAGCTGTCGTCCGACGCAAGAGCGTTGATCACCGACACCGCGATGATGACAAACAAATACGTCATCTCTCGCACAGGCATCGACTCCGTGCGGTATTTTATTATGCCGAATATGGCGAACAAGCCCAGAGCGAACCCAATCTTCAGCTTCACGCTTCCAAGCAAGAAAATAAGGAAGAAAATGCTGATGCTGATGAGCATGAACGTGAAATAATAGTCGGCGCGCTTGCTTTTAGGATAGTAGAGCAAGTGGATTATTACAGTCACTACTATTAGGTTGAAAACGAAGCGCACGAGCATCTCCACAGGGCCGGACATGTTAGGCACTTCCTCTATGATATCTGTGAAGTCCATCTTAGTTTTTTAAGGTTAAATATTTGACAACTATTTATTTGCTTTAGAGTTGAGCTTATCCACGTAGCGCTTGCGCTCCTTGAAGCGATTGGCCTTAAGCTGCGGATTGGTGAACACCATGCCCATACAATATTTGCTGAATCCCGAAGCCTTGATCCGCAACGCGTTGAGATGCTTCATGGCCGGCGAGGGCACCGACCCATCGCGCTTAAGCTCGATTACGCTTAGGTTGGGCATCTCCTCGATGCTGTCGGTGATCATATTGTGGAATCTCAGCCCGACGTCGATTGTCAGCCTCTCAGTCATGGCATAGTTGACGAGCGTGATCCTGCTGAAATTATTCTCAAGGTGCGGGATCAGTTCGCTTGATCGGTAGTCGCTGTTGCATGCGATGAAATCCTGGTATCTGTCAGTGCTGTCGCTGAATCCGTCGATCTGAATGCGCCTTTTCTTGGTGCGCCCCTTATTGTTTTTGCGCTTTATCTCCAGAAAGTGCACATGCGAATTGACATACTCGCGCATGCGTATCTTCTGACGCACTTTCTTGCCGGCTTGGTGCATCATGTACATGCGGTGTTCAGCCGTGTCGAAATACACCGTATGATACGGAAACAGCCGCAATCCGTCGGTATCCTGTATGAAATACTCCTTGCTCAGCAATCCCAGGAACTTCTCAAGGGTGTCAACCGTCGTAAGAAACTTCGTGTCGATGCGATTCATCAGTCGCACCGACGACATTTCATCAAGAGATATCGGACGATATGTCTTTAGTATCGAAGTATCCATTTTAGTCGATCTGCATCTATGAGTTGGTTTATTGCAAAGCGGAGGTTGGCCATGCTGGGAAGGGGCCATATCATGTGGCACGCAAAATTATACATAAATTGTCAATACAAATAAATTCAGGTTGTTAAAATTGGTTTAATTTATCTTTTTTTTCGCATAATCCAACTTTATTTTGTCACTGCGCTTAATTTTCCGTATTTTTGCCTATCAATCATTCGCAACTCACAACAATACCCATATAATGAAAGGCAAAACATTAGCGATCTCAGCCATTGCAATTGCGGCGCTGTCCTGCTCCACCTCATGCGGCAAAAAATCAGTTCCGGAGGCTGCTTCCGCTTCCCCATTCGTATCCGTCAAGGATGGCAACTTCTACATCGGCGACTCAGTGTACAATTTTGTCGGCACTAATTTCTGGTACGGTGCCATACTCGGCTCGGAAGGCAGAGGGGGCGACCGCGAGCGCTTGGGCCAGGAGCTCGACCTGATGCAGGATGTGGGCATCGACAACGTGCGCGTGCTCGTGGGCGGCGACGGCGAAGAGGGCATCCCCTCGCACATCATGCCTGTGCTGCAGACCGCTCCCGGCGTGTACAACGACACGATTCTCGATGGCCTCGACTACCTGATGGCCGAGCTTGAGAAGCGCGACATGAAAGCCGTCCTTTACCTCAACAACGCTTGGGAATGGAGCGGCGGCTACGGCACCTACCTCGAATGGGCCGGCAACGGGCCTACGCCGAATCCGGCCACCGACGGCTACCCGGCCTACATGCACGCCGCAGCCCAGTTCGTGATGAACGACTCAGCCAAGAACATGTCGATACAGCACGCACGCAACATCGTAGGACGCACCAACCGCTACACGGGCAAGCCCTACAGCGAATCGCCCGCGCTGATGACGTGGGAAATTGCCAACGAGCCGCGCGCCTTCGCAGCCGACTCGCTCACCAAGGCTAATTTCTACGACTGGATCATCGCCACTGCTTCGGCAATCAAGGAAATCGACCCAAATCACTTGGTGTCGACTGGCAGCGAGGGCATGCACGGATGCGAATACGACCTCGACCTATGGGCCAATATCCACAACTCGCCTGAAATCGACTATGCAATTGTGCACCTATGGCCCTACAACTGGGGCTGGGTGACGCCCGAAACGGCAGCCGACAGCACCGACGTGGCCCTCGCAAAGACTGTGGAATACATACAGCGCCATGCCGATGTCACCAACAAGCCCATTGTGCTTGAGGAATTCGGCTACCCTCGCGACGGCATGGCCTTCGCCGTCGACTCGCCTGTCACGGGTCGCGACAAATTTTACAAGGGCGTGTTCGACCTTATCCACGAATCAGGCCTGATAGCAGGCTGCAACTTCTGGGCATGGGGCGGCTACGTGAATCCTCAGCATGAGACATGGCAGCCCTGGGACCCCTACACGGGCGACCCCGCGCAAGAGGCGCAAGGCCTAAATTCCGTATTCGCCACTGATACCACCACTCTCGAAATAATAAAGAATTCAAAATGAAAAGACTTGTATGCATAGCACTCGCCTGCGCCGCATTCTCGATGGCGCAAGCAAAGGATTTGAAAGCCGACCTCGACCTGTCGCACGACCTTTGGTGGAACGCTCCGGAGGTACCCACCGTGAAGTTTACGCTCACCGACACACTGGGCAACGCCAACAAGTCGCAAGTGACATTCCGCATCACCGACGACAAGGACGAGTCGCACGACTTGATGAAATTCGTGGCCTTCGCCAACATGCGCGCCGGCAACACCGAGGACATGGAGTACACGCTCAAATTATCGCAGCCCGGATTCTACAAATGCTTCATCGAGGATGACGGCAACGTCATTGCCAGGTTCAACATTGGCTATGAGCCCACGCTCGTGTATTCGCTGCCCGACGCGCAGCCCGACTTCGACGAGTTTTGGCAAAAGGCCCTCGCCGACTTGGCCGCATGCCCCGGCAACTATATCGTGACTGAAAACGCCAAGCTGAGCGGCAGCAAGCGCAAGGCCTACAACGTGACCATGACGGGCATCGACAATGAGCCCATCAAGGGCGTGCTGTTCGTACCCATTGCCGAAGGCAAATATCCGGCCTTGGTGTATTTCAACGGCTACGGCGCAAAGCCATGGGACATGCACGCCGACTCGCGCGACGACATCATTGAATTCATGACGTCGGTGCGCGGGCAATTCTTCAGCGAGCCCGACAACCATTATGGCGACTGGATACGCTATCACCTCGACGATCCGGCCACCTACTACTATCGCGGCGCATTCCTCGATGCCGTGCGCGCCATCGACTTCTTGTCGCAGTATCCGAGCGTCGACGCCAACAACATCTTCGCCGAAGGCGGCAGCCAAGGTGGCGCGCTCACGCTTGCGGCAGCGGCGCTCGACCATCGCATCAATGCCATCATGCCCTACATCCCCTTCCTCAGCGACTATCCCGATTATTTCAAGATAGTCAATTGGCCGGCTTCGGCAGTGAAGGAGGAGGCTGCCCGCCTGGGCTTGACCGATGAGGAAATGTATCGCAACCTATCGTATTTCGACATCAAGAATCATGCCCGCAACATCCAATGCCCTGTGCTGATGGGCATCGGCTTGCAGGACCCCGTGTGCCCGCCGCACACCAACATGGCTTCTTACACGTTGATTACTACCCCCAAGCAGCTTCTGATCTACCCCACGATGGGCCACACCGTCGACTATGCCGACTGGAATCCGCGCCGCGACCAATTCATCCGCGACCACCTGAAATAGCCGCAGGCAATTGGTAGCGCATTACGTACACGATGTCCTCATCGCTGTCATAGTTGGAGGTTATCAATTGATTTTGGTCATCATTGATTGTGTATCATATGGCGTTTCCAACGCCATATGATGCTATTGGTGTGCCATTGCCGTCAAACACTAAGAGTGATCGGTCCTTGCCGTTTTGGGGAGCAAAAAGCATCAGAATTTTTCCATTATGATACTGCACATTTATCAGCTCAGGACATTTATCATCTGATGCAACCGTCCGAGTATCAAACCTTTCACCTATAAAGAATCTTTTGATTAGATTTAGGTCGTTGTCGTAAAGCGCGAAACAAGGATAGCCAAGATAGACTGCACAAATGCGATTATTCCCGCAATCCACCGCCATGCATTGTTGCGTGGCGTACACTGGGCTTATGTTCTTATTGATTTCAAATGCGGACTCAGATAATTTTAAATGTGGAGGATGTAGTACATCGTATAAAGGTGAAAATTGCTGTACGCTAATATTAGGGGAGACAGAATTTCGACTATATCATCCTAAATACTAATGACTTAATATTCCTCCATATGATAAAAGTCATATAATCCCTTAAATAGATATCTTTGGCTTGGAGATAAATCCAAGCCAAAGATAAAAGATATAAATATACGATGCATGATTAAATTGTTAAATAGCGTTGATTATTTAAATTCGATAGATCTTTCTCTGAAAATAATTTTGTAACTTTGTCTTTTCTAAAAAAAACACCTATCAGTTATCACATGGTGAAAGTAATACACATAATAGTACTAAATTAGTGCTTATAACAAACAACGGAGATTCCTTAGCAGTAATTTCCAAGATAACCACCTCATGCCAATGCACTTCAGCAAAGTCACAGTCCGATACAATATATCCTGGGCATTCTATTGCGCTTGACATTGCGCAGCGCAACGACTCCACTTTCGGTCCGTTCAGCCGTGATGTATACGTATACATAAGTGATATTTCCGACCCTGTCCAAATAGAATTGACCGGGTTTATGTCTAACCAATCATTGCAGTAAAACTCGTAACACAAACCAACTATTTATCCTTTGCCAAGGGCAATTCCGGTTGAAAGGATACATACCGGCGAGAATCAAGACAACAAAACATAATAACAAAAAAGAATATGAAGCTGAACAAAACAGCGCTCATGCTGGGGATTGCTTTTATAGGAGCCATATCCTTTGGCTGGAGTTCGATGGACTCGAAAAAGCCTCTCTCGGACTTGGAAATGGCCAACATCGAAGCATTGTCCCGTTCAGAGCTTGAAAATAAATGTGGAGGATGTAGTACATCGTATAAAGGTGAATATTGCTGTACGCTAATATTAGAGGAGACAGAATTTAGACTCTATCATCCTAAATACTAATGACTTAATCTTCCTCTATATAACAAAAGTCATATAATCCTTTAAATAGATACCTTTGGCTTGGATTTATCTCCAAGCCAAAGATAAAATATATAAAAATATAAATCTCTATGGTAAATATTTACAGATTGCTTTTATGCGTTGGATTGGGAATGCTTGCTGTGGGATGCGGCAACAAAAGCCAATTTGAAGTTCTTGAACATCTTGACTCGCTACCATTGCTCACAGGGCATCAGATTCTTGAGAACCATCCATTAAAATATACTGAAGACATCGAACTCGCGAGAAACAGTCTGCTTGTGAGCAATTTTAATTGGCAGACTTTGTATACATCAATCGATATCAATGGATGTCGCTCTGACATAAATTTCGGTTTTTTAGGCCATGGCCCTAACGAGTTCATGGATATGCGCACCATTGCATATAACACTGCTGATTCTGTGCTTTACGTTCATGACTCTTCCATACGCAGGGCTTTATTCTACAAAATAGATCCTGACAGCATAACTTTTTCCGACCAGAATTTAGTGAAAATGATACCCCTTACGTCTTCCCGCGTTTATGACACTCAGCCCACTCACTACGGCATAGTGGCTCATAGCGTGACCGATGGCAAGATGTTCGTAGCCATAGGATTTGACGGTGAAATCAATTACTCGTTTGGAGTGTTTCCAGGTGACAAATCTGACATCGATGACCCAATTGTATATGCCATGACGCATCAGCCTTTGCTACGCACAAGCCCCGATGGCAAGCATTTCGTAGCGGCAGGGAGAACAGCTGAATGGCTGGCGTTTTATGCTCTAAATGACAGTTCAGCTTCGCTGATAACTGAGTATTTCGGCGGAGAGTCGCCGCTAAGCGTTAGTGTCGAGAACTCTGGAGACAATAAAATTGTTTCGATTGACGACAATCCAGAGACAAAGAATAGCTTCTACGAACTCGACTCTACTGACAGATACTTATATGCGACCTACTTGGGCCTTAGCAGAAAGGAACGACAAGAAAAGATTGACAATGGCGAGACAATATGGTATTATGTATTAAGATTCACATGGGATGGGGAATACGAGGACGGATATGCCCTTGACGACAAGATATTGTCATTGGCCGTCGCCCCCGATGACACATACATAATCGCCGCAATCGAAGCCGACAACGGCGACTGCATAATCAAAAAATACCCCTTGCCATAGTGCTTTTGTTGAAAATTATGACCATAAACCCACAAAAATCCATAGACATATAGCACCAGCCCTATGTGAATCCATAGATGTAAGAATTCGCCAACGGCGATGTTCCTACTTTGATGTCAAACAATATTTTTCAAAAACTTGATATACAGTAGTTTGATAATATATGACGCATGATTAAATTGTTAAATAATGTCAATCATTTAAATTCGATAGATCTTTCTTTGAAAATAATTTTGTAGCTTTGTTCTTCTTTCTAAAAAAAAACACCTATCAGTTATCACGTGGTAAAAGTAATACACATAATAGTACTAAATGTCGCTGTTTTCTGTCTATTTGCTTGCCAAAAGAAAGAAAACGCCGAATCACTCGTAAGGGAATGGGTAGGAAAGGAAATCACGTTCCAAGACGATGCTGTTTACACCGTGCAAGGTGATACGGTGCAGTATGACCCAGCGGTAAATGACTTCAATATAATTGTGTATGTCGACTCTGCCGGATGCACTGAATGCAAGACTCGCATGCCTGCATGGAATGCGTTCATGGCGGAAATTAACCAATACGACTCAGCCATAGGATTGTGTTTTGTTACTGACGGAGTGGACGCAGACGCCATGACGCAGCTCACAAAGCACAATGACTTTCGTTATCCTATTCTCACCATTGCTAATGGCCAATCTGATTTTCCGAAAGAGCACCTTTACCAGACTCTTCTGCTCGACAAGTCTAACCAAGTCTTGGCTATTGGCAATCCCATTGGCAGCGAATCGATTGCCCGGCTTTACCGTCGCATCATGAACGTGCCTGATAAGGCCTCGCAAACAGCTGACATCCATTCCAACCTTGTCTTTTCTGCCAAGCGTATACCACTTGGCGCGATACGCCTTGGCGAAGAAAGGAGAACGCAAGTGCTTATAACAAACAACGGAGATTCCTCAGCAGTAATTCCCAAGATAACCACCTCATGCCAATGCACTTCAGCAAAGTCACAGTCCGATACAATATATCCTGGGCATTCTATTGCGCTTGACATTGCGCAGCGCAACGACTCCACTTTCGGTCCGTTCAGCCGTGATGTATACGTATACATAAGTGATATTTCCGACCCTGTCCAAATAGAATTGACCGGGTTTATGTCTAACCAATCATTGCAGTAAAACTCGTAACACAAACCAACTATTTATCCTTTGCCAAGGGCAATTCCGGTTGAAAGGATACATATCGGTGAGAATCAAGACAACAAAACATAATAACAAAAAAGAATATGAAACTAAACAAAACAGCGCTCATGCTGGGGATTGCTCTTATAGGAGCCATATCCTTTGGCTGGAGTTCGATGGACTCTCAAGAGCCCCTCTCGGACTTGGAACTGGCTAACATCGAAGCCCTTACAAATGGAGAGTCAAACAATGTATCAAACACTGGCCCTGCCAAAGAGACTAAGTGTTACCAGGGAGGACATAGAATGGTATGTCTTTGTGTAAACCAAAATCCTTGTACAGGAACTGATTGCTACTAGACGAGTGTGTGTTGATAAACATAACTAGTTATGTTTATCAACACACACTTTCTTCAAATCTAAATTTATGAGTCCACTCTAAAAAGTCGGCACTAAAGCACTCGGCTCAAGAGCAAGATT
>CAZORI010000057.1:0-10801 GCA_964582335.1 uncultured Bacteroides sp. | reverse complement strand
AAAGAATTACAACCGCATAATCCAATAAATTCAACCGACATGGCAGAACCTCAGAAAAAAGAAGTGAAAATCGAGCTCAGCCCCGAAGTGGCTGCCGGCAACTATGCAAACTTCACGATTATCGCACATTCGCCCAACGAATTTTTCCTTGATTTCATACAAGTGGTGCCCAATATGCCACAGGCACGCGTGCAGACACGCGTGGTGATGACTCCCGAAAACGCCAAGAACCTGCTATTCGCCCTACGCGACAACCTCACCCAATACGAGAACGTATTCGGAGAAATTACCCACAAAGAGCCCAAGGGCGGCAACGGCAACCAATTCTCAGCATAACACGACACGCAATGGTTAAGGACAACAATCTGCTGATATACAACTCGATGTCGAGGCTGAAAGAGGCATTCAAGCCTATTCACCCCGACATGGTGGGCATGTATGTGTGCGGCCCTACGGTGTACGGCGACGGCCATCTGGGCCATGCTCGCCCGGCCATCACATTCGATGTGGTGGCGCGCTATCTGCGCCACCTTGGCTACAAGGTGCGCTACGTGCGCAACATCACCGACGTGGGCCACTTGGAGCATGATGCCGACGACGGCGAGGACAAAATAGCAAAGAAGGCGCGACTGGAGCAGCTTGAGCCCATGGAGGTGGTGCAATACTACCTGACGCGCTATCATCATGCAATGGACGCCCTCAACGTGCTGCCCCCATCGATCGAGCCAATGGCATCGGGCCACATCATCGAGCAAATCGCCTACGTGCAGTCGATACTCGACGCCGGCTATGCCTACGTGAGCGACGGCTCGGTATACTTCGACGTGCCTAAGTTCAACCGCGACTACGGCTACGGCAAGCTTTCGGGACGCAACATCGACGAGCTGCTAAGCGCCACTCGCGACCTCGACGGCCAGAGCGAGAAGCGCAATCCCGCCGACTTCGCGCTGTGGAAGAAGGCGTCGCCCGAGCACATCATGCACTGGCCGTCGCCGTGGAGCGAAGGCTTCCCCGGCTGGCACCTTGAATGCTCAACCATGAGCGAGAAATACCTCGGCGACACATTCGATATCCACGGAGGCGGCATGGACCTCAAATTCCCTCACCACGAATGCGAAATAGCCCAGAGCATGGCTCACCAGGGGCATCCCGCCGTGCACTATTGGATGCACAACAACATGATTACAATCAACGGCACCAAGATGGGCAAGAGCCTTGGCAACTTCATCACGCTCGATGAATTCTTCAACGGCACGCACCCTCTGCTCGAACAGGCCTACTCGCCCATGACCATACGCTTCTTCATACTGCAGGCGCATTATCGCGGCACGGTCGACTTCAGCAACGAGGCGCTGCAAGGCAGCGAGAAGGCGCTGCAGCGCATGCTCGACGGATATCGCCGCTTGCAGGAGCTTAAGCCGTCGGAAACGAGCACCGTCGACGTAAGCGGAATAGGGCAGAAATGCTACGACGCGCTTGACGATGATTTCAATACGCCGGTGCTCATAGCCAATCTGTTTGAAGTTTGCCGCATCGTCAATAGCGTGAAGGACGGTAAAGCCACAATAAGCGCAGCCGACCTGGAGACCCTCAAGCGCATCATGGACACCTTCCTCGTAGACATCTTAGGCATACGCACCCAGATGGTGGAAGGCTCGGACAATGCGCAGGCGCTGAAGCCCTTTGAGGAAGCCGTGGACCTGCTGCTTGAGCTCCGAGCTCAGGCAAAAGCCAACAAAGACTGGGCCACAAGCGACAAGATAAGGAACCGCATGGCTGAAATCGGCTTTGATGTCAAGGACACCAAGAATGGTGCCGAGTGGACATTGAAATGAGCACTGAAGACTTCATCCGACTCATAACAGACAATCTCGACTACGCTCCCAATCGCCAGCAGAGCCTGGTGATTGGAGCCATGGCGAGATTTTGTTCGCCTTTGTCGTCGCCCGAAAGCGTATTCCTGCTCAACGGCTACGCCGGCACTGGCAAAACGTCGCTATGCGGCGCGCTGGTGAAAGCACTGCGCTCGATAGGGCAGAACGCCATACTGATGGCGCCCACGGGGCGCGCGGCCAAGGTGTTCAGCAACTACGCCGGCTTCCCGGCATACACCATTCACCGCAGGATATACCGCTACCCCGGTCTCAGCGACCGCGCAAGCGCCGTGAAGGGGGTGCTTGAGAACAAGCACCGCGACACCATATTCATCGTGGACGAGGCCTCGATGATTTCGGCGAGCGAAGGCGGCGACGACTTGCTGCAGGATTTGATACAGTATGTCTATACGGGCGACAATTGCCGACTGCTGCTACTGGGCGACACCGCGCAGCTGCCTCCCGTAGGCAGCGACACATCGCCGGCGATGGTGCCCGACACGCTGCGCGGATACGGACTGAAGGTGACGCATGCCACGCTCACAGAGACCGCGCGCCAAGCCTCGCACTCGGGCATCCTTTACAACGCCACGTGGCTCAGGCGCGCCATGCGCCAGCAGCCCATACCCCTGCCAAAGCTTACGATTGCGCCCTTCACAGACGTGAAGGTGATAAGCGGCGAGGATATGCCGGAGGAATTGTACACCGCCTACAACCGCGACGGCCTGCAGGAAAGCATCGTGATAACCCGCAGCAACATGCGCGCCGGCGGATTCAACAAAGAAATACGCGCCAATGTGCTGTACCAGGAGCAGGAATTGTGCAGAGGAGAGCTGCTGCTTGTGGGCAAGAACAATTATTTCTGGGCCGATAAAATCAAGGAATTGGAATTCATTGCGAACGGCGACGTGCTGGAGGTGCAGCAAGTGTATTCGACAGAAGAACGATACGGCATACGATTTGCCGACGTGCGAGTGTCGGTTCCGGACACTGAGATAGAATTCGACGCTAAGATATTCCTCGATTCGCTACACAACGACGCAGCCGGCATGACTGCCGAGAGCATGAACAAGCTCTACCACGGCATCATGGAAGACCCGGCGCTCTTCGACAACACCGTGCCGGCAGGCGCACGCTTGCAAGCGCTCAGGAAGAATCCTCACTGGAACGCCCTGCAGGTGAAATACGCCTATGCGCTCACGTGCCACAAATCGCAGGGAGGCCAGTGGAGCAACGTATTCGTGGACATGGCCTATATACCGCCCGAATCGATGGGGCTGGAATTCTACCGTTGGCTGTACACGGCAGTGACTCGAGCGCGCAAGCGGCTCTACATCCTCGGCGCAGAGCAATATCTAAGCTGAAGGCAAAATTAAGACAGGAGAAACTGCGCCTTACAAGATTATTTCGTAATTTTGCCGACCATATGAACGAAAACAGCCCCATGCCCGAATACACAGCCTTGTATCACACCTTTGGATGCAAGCTCAACTTCGCCGAGACGTCTACAATCGCGGCGCAGCTGGCTGAGCGCGGTGTGAGGCGAGTTATGCCGGGCGAGGACCCCGATTTCATAGTAGTGAACACTTGCTCTGTGACGGAGATTGCCGACAAGAAATGCCGTCAGTCGATACGGTCGTACCACCGCCGCTATCCCGACGCGGCCATTCTCGTCACCGGCTGCTATGCACAGCTCAAGCCTGAGCAAGTGGCTGAGCTCCCGGGCGTGGCTGTGGTGGCAGGAAGCAACCAAAAACTGCAATTGGCTGAATACCTGGGCACATGGCTTGAAACGCGCATGCCCCAGACCAACGTGCTGACACTGCAGCAACTCAAGGAATTTCAGCCGTCGTGCTCGCGCGGCGACCGCACGCGCTACTTCATGAAGGTGCAGGACGGCTGCGACTACTGGTGCACGTATTGCACCATACCTCGGGCACGAGGCCGCAGCCGGAGCGGCACCATCGGCCAGCTCGTGGCGCAAGCCCAGCAAGTGGCTGCCGAGGGCGGCAAGGAGATAGTGATTACGGGCGTCAACATTGGCGACTTCGGCAAAGGCCGCGACGACAACTTCCTCGATTTGATCAAGGCACTCGATAGGGTGGAGGGCATAGAGCGCTATCGCATATCGAGCATCGAGCCCAATCTGCTCACAGACGGCATAATCGACTGGTGCGCCACGGAGTCGCGCCGATTCATGCCGCATTTCCACATACCTCTGCAATGCGGCAGCGACACGGTGCTTGGCCTTATGCGCAGGCATTACGACACTGCATTGTTCCGCGAGAAGATAGAGCGCGTGCGCCGATTGATGCCGCATGCTTTCATCGGCGTGGATTTGATAGTGGGAACGCGCGGCGAGACCGACGAACTATTCCAGGAATCTAAGGCATTCGTAGAGTCGCTCGACATTTCGCGCCTGCATGTGTTTCCCTATAGCGAACGCCCAGGCACAAAGGCGCTCGACATCGACTATGCTGTGAGCCCGCAGCAAAAGCAGCGCCGCGAGCATGAGATGCTTGAGGTGAGCAACACTAAGCTGCGCGATTTCTCATCACGATTTGTTGGCATGGTGCGACCTGTGCTCGTTGAGCATGGCAAAGACGGCTGCTCGATGGCTGGCTTCACCGACAACTACCTTCGCGTTAACTTGAATGGAGCAGCCGTTGCCGACAATACCGTGGTTGACGTGCGTCTTGATGCGCTCGATGAGTCAACGCTTGAATTTTCAGGCACTATAATCTCGTGAATGACATGAAACCACTGCACTACATACTTTCGATATTGCTGAAGGCGCTATCGCGGCTTCCCTTCTGGTGCTTGTATCTGATCTCCGACTTCATTTATTTCATCATGTACTGTGTGGTGAGATACCGCAGAAAACTGGTGATGAAGAATCTCAGGAACAGCTTCCCGGACAAGAGCGAAGACGAACTCCACGACATAAGGCGCCGGTTTTACCACAATTTCGCCGATTATATCGTTGAGACCATAAAGATAATGCATATATCCGATGAGGAGATGAGCCGGCGCATGGTGTTTGAGAATGTGGAGGTCGCACATGAGATTTTTGATCGTGGGCAGTCGATAGTGGTGTATTTCTCGCATTGCTTCAATTGGGAGTGGGCGACGTCGTTCACTCTCCCGTTCCATGCCTCAAAATATAAGGACGCGAAGTTCTGCCAGGTATATCGTCCGCTCAAAGACCAATGGATGGACGCGCTGATGCTGCGAGTGCGCAGCCGCTTCCACTCGATATCAATAAAGAAGTCGCAGACGCTGCGCGAATTGCTTACGATGCGCCGCGATGGCATATCGAGCATCACCGGCTTCATGTCGGACCAAAAGCCAAGCCATGGCGACCCCACGTATGTGACGACTTTTCTGCACCAGCCCACCGCTTTCATCACCGGCACGGAGACGCTGGCGCGTCGCTTGTCGATGGCCGCTCTGTACTGGGACATCAGCAAAGAGAAGCGCGGACACTACCGCATAAAGATGCGCGTAATAGGCAAGGATCTCGACCGGATACCGCCTATGGGCGTGACGAAAAGATACGCCGAAATGCTGCAAGAGACCATAGAACGACAGCCCGATATATGGCTTTGGAGCCACAACCGCTGGAAGATACCTGTAACACTGCCCTCTGACAATGAATAAGGTTGCTGTAATTATACTGAATTGGAATGGCGAGAAACTGCTGAAGGAGTTTCTGCCGTCGGTGGTGGAAAACACCGACCGCGACATTGCTGACGTGATAGTTGCCGACAACGGGAGCACAGATGCATCTGTCGCGTGGATGCGCGAGCATATGCCGGACGTGAAATTGGTGCTTTTCGACGTCAACCACGGATTTGCCGAAGGCTACAATCGCGCCATCGCTGCCACTGGCTATGAATACACAGTGCTTCTCAACAGCGACGTTTCTACCCCGCCGGGGTGGATTAGGCCGCTATATGATTTTATGGCAGGCAATCCCAAGGCAGGCGCTTGCCAGCCCAAGATTATGAGCTATAAGGAGCCTGATACGTTTGAATACGCGGGCGCCGGAGGCGGCTTTCTCGACAAGCACGGCTATCCTTATTGCCGAGGCCGCATATTCGACGTTTGCGAGAGGGACATGGGGCAATACGACGCGGACATGGAGGTGTTTTGGGCCAGCGGAGCGGCTTTGATGGTGCGCACGGAGGCGTACGAGAAAGCCGGGGGGCTCGACGCGCGATTTTTCGCCCACATGGAGGAGATTGACTTGTGCTGGCGCATGCAATTGCTGGGGTATACAGTGAATGCGGTGGCCGGGAGCAAGGTGTATCATTTGGGGGGCGGCTCGCTTCCGGCTTCAAATCCGCGCAAGACGTATCTCAATTTTCGCAACAACCTGCTGATGATGCACAAAAATCTTCCCGACAAGGTTCGCGGCAAGCGACTGTTGGTGCGACGGCTGCTCGATACGTTGGCGTGGGCCAAATTCACGATTACTGGCGATTGGGCCAATTCGCGCGCAGTGTGGCGAGCGCATCGCGATTTCGCCAAGATGCGCGCCGAATACACTGAGCATCCTCAGAAAGATTTGCTCACCAATCCATGCGACATACTGGTAGATTACTACTTGAAAGGCAAGAAAACCTACAGCAATTAGTCAGTTTGGCCGAGGTCGGCGAGGATGACGCTGCGCGACTCTTCCATGAGCGTGGGGAGGTCGTGGCCGTCGGCCGATGGCATGATGGGAGCGTGTATAATCAGGCGGATTGTGCCCCAATGTGGCAGCTTAGCCGTGCGCGGCATCACTTGATACGAGCCGTCGATTGTGATGGGGACAACAGGAAGTTTGAATTCTTCGGCCAAGGTGTATGCGCCGCGCTTGAAGCGTCCTACTTTGCCGTTCCATGTGCGTGAGCCCTCGGGGAACACCACAACTGACATGCCGCTGGCAATCTGCTCTTTGGCCTCTTCCATTGTTTCCTTTATTGCCGCCGGCGATGAGTTGTCGACGTAAATCTGGCCCGACATGCGGCAGCTTTTGCCAATGAGGGGTATCTTTTCAAGGCTCTTTTTCATCATCCAGCGGAATTGGTGGTTGAGATAGCCGTAAATCGAGAATATGTCGTAGGCGCCTTGGTGATTGGCCACGAACACATAGGATTTTCCCTTGCTGATGTTATCACGGCCGGTGACCTCGACTTTAACAAACGTCATGAGGCAGAAAAGTCGCGACCAAAGGCACGGTATGTAATAGCCTGCCCCGCGGCCACAGCCAATAAAGCTGCCAATGATAGTGGACAAGGCTGTGAAGATGGTGGCCAACAATAGTATTGGCCAATATATTGTGAACTGGTAGATGCGATACAGGATGAGAAGCATGGCGAAATGTTGACTTAATTGATTAGCGTGACACAAAAGTACAAACAATTTCAGAGATACACAACAAATTCGTGATTTTGCATTGTTTAACATGTTTTGCCCGTTGGATTTGTGCTGATTGTAGTTACCTTTGTGATGTTTTTACCAAGTGATAATCCTTAACCGTATTCTGAAGAGATGGATGCCGTAAAGCAACAAATCGATGAGCTGCGCAATAAGATTAATGCGCACAATCATAAGTATTACGTACTCAACCAGCCGGATATATCCGACTATGATTTCGATCAGCTGTTGAAGCGGCTTGATGCCCTTGAGAAAGAGCATCCTGAATACGATGATCCATTGTCGCCAACTCACCGCGTAGGCTCTGACCTCACAAAGAATTTCGATCAGGCGCGTCATGTCTACCCAATGTTGTCGCTGAGCAACACCTACTCAATCGGGGAAGTGGACCAGTGGGTAGAGCGCACAGAGAAAGCCCTGGCCGGCCAGGAAAGCGACCTTGTGGGCGAGATGAAGTTCGACGGAACGAGCATATCGCTGATTTACGAGCATGGGCGCTTGGTTAGGGCAGTGACTCGCGGCGACGGCGAGAAGGGTGATGTGGTGACTGAAAATATCAAGACGATAAAAAGCATACCGCTTGTGCTTAAGCCTGGCAGCTGGCCCGAAATGTTTGAATTGCGCGGCGAGGTGCTTTTGCCTTGGAAGCAATTCGACAAGCTTAATGCAGAGCGAGCCTTCAATGAGGAGTCGTTGTTTGCCAATCCGCGCAACGCTGCGGCCGGCACGCTCAAGCTACAGGACCCCAAGGAGGTGGCCCGCCGCGGACTGGATGCGTATTTCTACTACCTGCTTGGCGAGAATCTGCCTTGCGATAATCATTATGACAACATGATGGAGGTGCGCAAATGGGGATTCAAGGTGCCCGACCAGATGACGGTGCTACACAATATGGCTGAGGTGGACCATTACATCAATTATTGGGACAAGGCGCGCAACGAGCTGCCGGTGGCCACCGATGGACTGGTGTTCAAGGTTAACTCGCTTCGGCAGCAGCTAAATCTTGGTTATACGGCCAAATCGCCTCGCTGGGCCATCGCATACAAATTCCAGGCTGAGCGCGCCGCCACACCACTCAGGTTCGTGTCGTTCGACGTCGGTAGAATGGGCATAATCACGCCTGTAGCCAACCTCGAGCCAGTGCTTCTGTCAGGCACGATAGTGAAGCGCGCATCGATGCACAACGCCGACATTGTGAAGGAGCTCGACGTGCATGAGCATGATACGCTCTATGTTGAGAAAGGCGGTGAGATCATACCCAAGATAGTGGGCGTGGACCTCTCGGCACGGCAGCCGGGAGCCAAGCCGGTGGAGTTTGTAACGCATTGCCCGGCCTGCGGCACAGCGCTTGTGCGCCAGGAAGGCGAGGCTGCGTGGGCGTGCCCCAACAAATATGGCTGTCCGCCGCAGATTTGCGGCCGCATAGAGCACTTCGTGGGCCGCCGCATGATGAACATCGACGGCATAGGCGAGGAACTGAGCGAGCGACTCTACAACGTGGGCTTGGTGAGGGACATCGCCGACTTGTACACGCTCACTCGCGATCAATTGCTCACGCTCGACCGCTTTGGCGAAAAGTCGGCCGACAGGCTGCTTGCCGGCATAGAGGCATCGAAGAGCGTGCCATTCGAGCGTGTGCTTTTCGCGTTGTCGATATCCAACGTGGGAGAGACGCTTGCCAAGAAAATCGCTCGCGCTGTGGGCTCGCTCGATCATCTGATGAGCATGAGCGAGGAGCAGCTTTGCGCCATAGAGGACGTAGGACCGATTGTGGCAAAATACATTGTGGAATACTTTGCGTCGCCCATCAACCGCGACATCATAGAGCGCCTGCGAGCTGCCGGCGTGCAATTGCAGATTGAGGAGGACGAGAATGCCGAGGTAACTGACAAGCTTGGCGGCAAGTCGTTCGTGATATCAGGTGTCTTTTCAAAGCACAGCCGCGACGAATACAAGCGGCTGATTGAGCTAAACGGCGGCAAGAACGTAGGCAGCATATCAAAGAAAACCAACTATGTGCTTGCTGGCGAGAACATGGGCCCGGCAAAGCTCGAGAAGGCAACATCGCTAGGCATCCCTGTCATTAACGAGGACGAATTCCTCGCCATGATAGAGTGACAAGCAGTAGAGGATAAGTGGACAGGGATGCTTTCGCGAAGGCGAAGAAATCGGCAGGCCCGATGCCGTAGCAGCGCTTGCAAAGAAGTATGTTTAACTAAGACATAGACGAGGCAACCGGGGGTCGTGATACTTAATCATGAATCTCGGTTGTTGCTATGTGTATCCAAATGGTTAAAAATATGGAATTTATGTTATAAATGTGGTTGTGTGAGGGGAAATGACATTGTGCTGTGGCTTTTTTGTAGTAACTTTGCGTCGGCATTTCTTGTATGATAATTACTTAAAAACATGACAAAGCATATTCTTATTATATTGTGCGCGATGTTGGTGGCTCCATTTGCAATGGCTTTGCAGCCAATCGATGTGGGGCATGCCAATCTTTTGGAGAAAAACGAAAGGGACAATCCGCGCGCTGCATCAACCGAAATTGATGAGGCCGACCCCTACTTCTTGCTTACGGGCGAGGCTGACGAGGCCATAAAAAATCAGGATTACTCCACTGCCGTGCTTCGGCTTAGGGATGCTATGCAAGTCGACCCCGGCAATGCGGGCAATGCTCTGCTTTTGTCGAACCTGGGCATGGTGTATAATTATCTCGACCAGGACTCGTTGGCGATGGATGCATACAACCAGGCTTTGGAGCTTGCGCCAGCGATGACAGTGGTCAGAGCCAATCGTGGTATCCTGAATCTGAAGATGGGCAACGACATTGAGGCGTGGCAGGATTTTGGCGATGTGATCGAGCGTGATTCGCTCAACTCGGTTGCACGGTATTACCATGGCATGATTTCGCTGTATGGAGGTCGCTTGGCCGATGCAAGCGCTGATTTTGAGGTGCTTGAGTCGGTAGCGCCGGAGTCGTACAACACGAATGTGGCCATGTCGTCGCTCTATTCGTTCACCGGACGAGCCTCCGAGGCCATCCCTTACTACAAGAAGCTTATCGAGATGGAGGCAGCCCCGGAATATTACGCTGCTCTTGCGGGCTGCTACCTCTCGCTGGATTACTTGCCGGAGGCATCTGCAACGCTTGCCGAGGCTTTCGAAAAGTGCGGTGAGGATCCGGAATTGTATTTTTACCGTGCATGGCTCAACAAGTGCAACTTCCAAAACGAGGCAGCCAAGGCCGATGCGAATCGCGCGCTGGAGCTCGGAGCCAATCCGCGCAAGGTGCGACAGATGATGTCGGATGTTAATTAGCAGCGTTGCCGCATGTTTGTAATGCACTTAGAGATAACGTATTACAAAATATGTTAAAAATCGTGGCAAAAATATTTGGACATTTCAAGAATAGTGTGTAACTTTGCAACGCATTTAAAGGAATGCACCTCGGGGTTTAGCTCAGTTGGTTAGAGTACGCGTCTGGGGGGCGTGAGGTCGCT
>CAZORI010000056.1:0-10825 GCA_964582335.1 uncultured Bacteroides sp. | reverse complement strand
TTCTCCTATTTCATCCTATGTTTAATTTTACACCCCTTTTTGGAGTGGACTCAGTCTTGCAAGTCGAAGGATTCTCAGTAATGCCAATAATTTCAAATTGCTCTGGACAATATTTGTCAAGCCACGAAATAGGTACTCCCATCACTCCTTCATAGTCACTTGGTATGGAATCAGTGAAAGGGATATGGATTGCATCATAGTTGTCATAAACCTCGTATTTAGTCGCACCTTTCAATTCTTTGTGTTTGCTATATCGCAAATTGTCAGCCATTGTCATCAATGGTAACGGTTCGTGACGTCTTCCGTGATCAATGTTGGTAAACCACCTAACGCCTTTTACCCGAATGAATTTTCTGCCATTCTCGTCAATGCGCCAACCAGCAGCCTTAATCGGATACTCCTCCGGTACCTGAAACTCTCGGTCTCCGCTATGTATAGTCGAGCCAAGCCACATTTCATTATTCATAATCAGAGGGAACGTATCCTTGTAAGTTATGGCATTCATATTACCAATGATAATGAATTGTTTATTAGCTTCTACAATCCAAGCAAGGAACTCTCTGAAAAGTGAGAATGGAGGATTCGTAACAATTATATCTGCCTCATCGCGAAGTTTGGTTACTTCCTCGCTGCGGAAATCACCGTCTCCTTCAAGATAGCCCCATTCAAGATCATCTATGTTAATTCGCCCGTCACCGGTTACATCCTTCTCAAGTACAAAGATTTTGCCATGAGTCTTTGACTTGTCAGCATCGAACTGCGGTGATTCTTGTTCAAATGCTGAGAAAAGACCGCCAAGCACCATCTTCTTACTTTCAGGAGCGTAGCTGGTGGATATAAGTTTCTTTATACCAAGTTCATCGAACTTTGCTGCAAAATATTTCGTAAAGTTGCTCCACTCCGGGTCATCACACGGAAGGAGAATAGTCTTACCCTTGAACACATCGGGATTGTATTCAAGATAAGCGTTCATCTCAACCTCAATATCGTGAAATTGAGTATAGAACTCATCGTTCTTACCGGCTTGTGCCGTCCTTAAATCTTCGTTTGCCATAGTCAAATGGCAAGTATCTCTTGGATAGAGTTACTTACCCGATTGCAAAGTTAGGAAAAATTCTGCAAAGTAAGCCTGAATTCGACTGATCCAGTTTTAAAGATAGGTGACAGGTATCGTCGATTTTCTTGCAGGGAAGCACCGGAATCGACTCCGTATTACGCATTTCCTTCATATAATAGCATACGAGGAACGCTGTTTGAGCAGGCCGCATCGTATGCGGCAAGCAATGAGGTTAGATGATTTCGTGGTTGGTGGCGAGGCGTTGGCGCACTACTTCGTACATCATGACGCCGGCGGCCACGGATACGTTGAGCGAGCCTATGTGGCCATACATGGGAATGGATACGCGCGTGTCGCACAAGGCCAATATTTCGGCGCTTATGCCCACGTCTTCGGCTCCCATGACGAGCGCAAGCGGCGTGGAGTAGCCGGGCTCGGTGTAGTTGACAGTGGCTTTTTCCGATACGGCTACAATCTGGTAGCCATTGTCTTTCAGATATTTTACAGCTGATGTGAGATTGCGTTCGCGGCAGACGTCGATGTAGTTGAGCGCGCCGGCCGATGTCTTCATGGCATCGCCGTTGGCCGATACGCTGTTGCGCTCGGGAATGACCAGAGCATTTGCTCCGCAGCATTCCGCGGTGCGTGCAATTGCGCCGAAATTGCGCACGTCGGTGATTCCGTCGAGCACGATTACGAACGGGAGCACGCCGTCGTCATAAAGCCGGGGCACTAATTCACCCACCCGTGTATAAGTGACTGAGGCAAGGAAAGCAATTACGCCTTGGTGATTCTTTTGTGTGATGCGGGCCAACTTCTCCACCGGCACTTTCTGCACGAACAGATGGTTCTTGCGAGCTTTTTGCATAAGCTCGTTGGCCAAATCGCTTTGCAAATCTTTGCGTATTAGAATTTTGTCGATATCCTTGCCTGCGTCGATGGCTTCGATGACAGCACGCAAGCCATATATGTAGTCGGAAGTGTTCATTGGAATAAAAATATAGGTGAAACATTATTTGTTTTTTAGCATGGCAATAGCCGCATTTCGCGCTGTGGGATCGTCGGAGTTGCCGCTGAGCATTACTGCGATTTCGCCGACACGTTCCTCCGGGCTTAGCAGACGTATGCGAGTGGTAGTGCTAATTTCATCATCTTCCTTGTATACCTTGTAGTGCGACGAGCCTTGCGAAGCCACTTGCGGCAGGTGAGTGATGGCGATAACTTGCGAAGTGCGTGAGATGTGAGCCATGAGCGCGCCCATGCGTATGGCAATGTCGCCCGACACGCCTGTGTCCACTTCGTCGAATATGATTGTGGGCAATTGCATTTTTTCGGCGATTACCAATTTAATCGAAAGGATCAGCCTTGATATTTCGCCTCCAGAGGCTGTGTTTCCAACCGACATAAGAGGTTGGTTTTTGTTGAATGCGAATTTGAAGTCGACCTGGTCCATTCCAGTAGGCGACAGCTTGCCGGTGGCAATAGCAACTTCGCATCTGAGATTTTTCATTCCTAACGGCACAGCGCGCTCGCGCAATTCCTCGGCAAACGTCACGGCTACTTGATGCCTGCGCTCTGACAGCATGTTGGCGATTGTCTTTGCAGTTTTCTTGGCAGCCTTGGCTTCGTTTTCGAGCCGAGCCAATGATTCGTCGGCATTGTTGATGGCGCCCAGCTGCTCGGCCATTTTGTCGCGCAGCGCAATCAGTTGGTCGGAATTGTCGACATGGTGCTTTGTCTCGAGCGAATATAGGCGGCTAAGCCGCTCCTCGATGCTCTGCAGGGCCTGCGGGTCGGCCGACAGCCCGTCGTAGTAGCTTACGAGGGTCTCGGCGATATCCTTGATTTCGAGGCGAGCGCTTTCGAGGCGCTCCGACAGCGAGTCGGCGTCGTCGAGCACGTCGCTAAGCCGATTTAGGCTGTAGCCGGCTTCGTCGATAAGCTCCAAGGCATTTGTGTCGCCGGCAAACAGTGCCGTGACAGCTTCTGACAAAGATTCTTTGATGGAGGTTACGTTCGACAATTTTTCGCGTTCGCGCTCAAGGTCGTCCTGCTCGCCCGGCTGCAAATTCATCTCTAAAAGTTCATTGAGCTGGAACGAGATAAAATCGGCTTCTGCCTGATTACGCTTTATCATGTCGCGTGTCTCGGTGTATTTGTGCAGAGCATGGCGATATCTGTTGTATGCTTGGGCATATTGCTCAAGCAGGTCGCCGTTCTCAGCCAGGCTATCGATGATCGACAATTGGTATCCTTGGTCGGCAAGCAGGAGATTTTGGTGCTGTGAGTGTATGTCGACGAGGTGAATTGCCACATCGTGAAGCGTCTGCAGATTCACCGGTGTGTCGTTGATGAAGGCGCGCGATCTGCCATTTGGCGCGAGCTCTCGCCGCATGATGCATTGCTCGTCGTCCCAGTCGATGTCGTTTTCATGGAAGATAGGCTTAAGCAGTTCGTATCCGTCAACCCTGAAAATTGCTTCGATGATCGATTTCTTCGACGTGTCTCTGATAGCCTTCATGTCGGCTCTTCCGCCAAGCAGCAGGGAAAGAGCGCCAAGAATGATCGATTTTCCGGCTCCGGTTTCACCGGTAATGATATTAAGCCCTTTTTGGAAGTCGATATCAATTTGTGAAATCAGAGCGTAATTTGATATGTGCAATTTCTCTATCATATCTTGTCTTATTTTTCTCCGAGCCTAATCTTTTCGAGCGAGGAGGTCTCGGCCGGGTATATTTCTTTTAGCAATTCGTAGGCTTTCTGCCGTTCGCTTTGCGGAGCGCCAGAGTAGATGTTGACCAGCTCGGGAAGTTTTGAGTCCTTGAAGATGTTCAGACACACCGATATTGGCGATAGTTTTTGAATGTTTTCAAGACTTTGGAGCGAAGAATCGATGGCAAGGCGAGCCTTTTCGGGAGCCAGCGCCATTTGGTCGAGGCCTAATCGATGGTAATCGTACATTATCTCCCTTATTGGCTTGGTAGGCGACTGCGTGAATGCATCCACGATAGCGCCTCTGTTGCGGTTGTTGTCGAATTGCGCCCAGCCCGAGTAGCTGGAGTTTTGGAATTGGAGTGTTATGCGCTTCAAGATGTCCCAGTATTGGTCGCCTCCGCGCAGGGAGAATGTGTCGAAATCCATGGCGAGAACCAGGTAAGCGTAGTAGCTAAGCAAGCCGGTGAGCTGGCTGTCGGGCTGGATAGCTGAGAATGTGAGAGGGTCGCCTTCTTGGTATTCAAAGTCTACTTTGGTGTCCTTGAGGTTGAGCACAGTGGTGGTGTAAGAAGCGTTGAACACAGGGCGCAATGACTGCAGCTGTATTTCGCCGCTGACAATGTTGTTGTCGTAGCCGTTCACCACAAGCAGCAATTGGCATTCGATGCGTTCGCCGGGGGCGAATTGGCAATCTGTGAATTCCGTGTTGTTGAGATATTCGCTGATGGATTGCTTTAGCGCCTCGAATGTGGAGTTGACGTCCGACAGCTGGTCGTAATTGATATCGACCGTGCAGCGCAACTCTTGGCACCTTGGCATTGCGGGAGCCATCAGAAGCAATGAAAGCGCGAAAATGCGGCAGTATGTCCATAGGAGGGCCATACTATTAAAGCTTTGTTGAGAGATAGTCGATTATATCAGTGGCAACTTCGCTTTTCGACTTGAGGGGATAAGAGATTTTGCCGCCTTCATTGTCGACTATTGTAATCTTGTTGGTGTCGGTGCGAAATCCCGCGCCTTTGTCGCGTAGCGAGTTTAGGACGATGAAGTCGAGATTCTTTCGACGCACTTTGTCAGTAGCGTTTTCAAGTTCGTGGTCGGTCTCAAGGGCGAATCCGGCCAGAATTTGGCCATCTCGCTTCATCTTGCCTAATGTGGCTGCTATGTCTGGATTTTTTACGAGCTCGATTACGGGGGGTTCGTCTTTCTCTCTTTTGATTTTTTGTGTAGCTACATGAGCGGGGGCATAATCTGCCACAGCTGCCGACATGATGGCTGCGTCTACATTGGGGAATATTCCTGCGCAAGCGTCACGCATCTGCGTAGCCGTCTCCACCATCACCACTTTCACAGATTTGTTGGCTGGCACGATGCTCACCGGGCCGCTCACTATCGTTACGTCGGCACCCCGGCTGGCAGCGGCGTCGGCAATTGCGTAGCCCATCTTGCCTGACGAATAATTGCCTATGAAGCGCACAGGGTCGATAGGCTCGTATGTTGGGCCGGCCGTAATCAGGATGCTTTTGCCCGATAGCTCAGCCTGGTCATTGAAGAATTCGTCGAGTGCTTTTACGATGTTTTCGGGCTCTTCCATTCGCCCTTTGCCAACAAGATGGCTGGCGAGTTCGCCTACTGCCGGTTCGATGATATGGTTGCCGTATGTCCGCAGCTTGTCAAGGTTGGCTTGCGTGGATGGATGAGCCATCATATCGAGGTCCATCGCAGGCGCCACAAACACCGGCGCCTTGGCCGAAAGATAGGTGGTGACCAGCATGTTGTCGGCTACGCCGTTAGCCATTTTCCCGATTGTCGACGCAGTGGCGGGGGCAATCACCATAGCATCGGCCCAAAGGCCAAGATCTACGTGCGAATGCCATTCGCCGGTGTTGGCCGAGAAAAACTCGCTCACCACAGGCTTTCCTGAGAGAGCGCTCATCGTCACGGGCGATATGAATTGCTTTGCGTTGGGAGTCATCACCACCTGCACTTCGCAACCCGCCTTTATCATCAGGCGCAGCAGTAAGGCCGACTTATAGGCAGCAATGCCGCCTGTAATTCCCAGCACTATGTGTTTGCCTTGCAGCATTTTGTTGTCAGCGTTTCAGACGCAGTTTGATTTTGGTGAAACAATCCTTTGTGTTCTTCGTGAAGTCGCCCTTCATGATCCAGTCGTAGAAGCTAAGGTCGCGGCGCAGCACGTCCTCGGCCACTTGGCCTTTGTATTTACCAAAGTTGATGACCTCGCGATTTTTGCCGTCGTAGATTAGCCGTCCCATGAAGTCGACATTTTTGTGCTGTGAAGAAAATTCCGACAGTTTCTCTATGTCGCATGGAAGTTCGGGGTAACGCTCGAGCTGAGCCAAAAGCACTTCGTAAGTGGCCTCTGTGTCGCCGTTTGCGCTGTGGGCTGCAGTCAGGTCCTTTCCGCAGTAAAATTTATAAGCTGCCACCAGGTTGCGGGGCTCTTTTTTGTGGAAAATAGTCTGCACGTCGACAAATCGCGCTTTTGAAAAGTCAAAGTCAACATCAGCCCTCTGAAATTCCTGGTCGAGCATGGGTATGTCGAAGCGATTGCTGTTGAATCCGGCAATGTCGCAGCCTGTAAAAAAGTTGGCCAGCGACTTTGCAATCTGCTTGAAGGTGGGCTCATTCTTCACGTCCTCGTCGGTGATGTGGTGAGTGGCAGTGGCTTCCTCCGGGATGTGCATCTCAGGATTCACGCGGCGGGTGCGCCTCTCCTCATCGCCGTTGGGCATGACCTTAATCACGGAAATTTCCACAATGCGGTCGTGGGTCATATTGAGCCCGGTGGTCTCAAGGTCGAAAAATATGATGGGCTTCTTTAGCTGTAGTTTCATGTTATGTGTTTGGCAAGTGAGCATTGTCAGAATTCGGTTACGCTCATAGGCATCAGCAGCATCAGCAGGTCGGTGCCGGGAGCATTCTCCTCTGGGCGGAAAACGCCCGGACGGCTTGGATCGCTAAGGTTGACGATGATGTTTTCTGTAGAAAGTACGTTGCAAATCTCAATCAAGAAGGGCGCGCTGAATCCCATCACGATATCCGGCCCTGAGTATTCGCAGTCGAGCTCTTGGTTGCCCGATGTGAGCAAGCTGGTGTCGTTAGCCTTAAGGTAAAGGCGGTCGCTTGTCACCTTGATTTTTTCCAAGCCATATCCGGCGTCTACGAATACGCTAACGCGGCGCACTGCGTTGAGGAAGCGCAGGCGGTCCACTTTGAGGGTGTAGTTGTTGTTTTGTGGAATTACGCGGTCGTAGGGAGGGAAGTTGCCCTTGATGAAGCGGCAGTTGAAAACGAACGAGTCGCTTGCGAATGTGGCGCTTTTGGGCGTTAGCGTCACATGCAGTGTCTGGTCGCGATCGAAAACGTTCTTGAGTATGGTAGCTGGCTTCAGGGGCAATATGCAACGAGCCTCAATGCCCGGTTGGGTATTGCAGTTTTGGCATTTCACCAGCTTGCGAGTGTCGGTGGAAACGAATATAATCTTATCTTTTTTGATGTCGAGAAGTATTCCCATCATTTGGGGGTGGAAGTCGTCGGTGCCTACGGCGAAGATTGTGTTGTCGATGCCACGGATTATTTCCACGGCAGGGCAGCTGAACGTCATAGGCTCAACGTCGTCGGCTTCGCGTTGGTATTCGGGGTATTGGTCGCCGGGTGTGCCAACCATCGAATAAAGGCCGTCGGCGCAGGTGACAGTGACTTCGAGCGTGTCTTCGTTGATGTTTATGTTAAGCCCTTGTTGCGGTATTTCCTTAAGTAGGTCCACCATGCGACGAGCGTCGATGCACACGCAGCCCGAGCCTTCTGCCTCGGTGACCTCTAAGCTCGCCGACAATGCATTTTCAACATCTGAGCCAGTGATAGTGAGGATGTTGCCATCGAGCGAGAAGAGAAAATTGTTGAGTATTGTGAGCGCGTTTTTTGAATTAATCACCTTGCTCACTCCCGATGTTGCGCCATATAGCGCATTGCTTGGAACGTTGAATCGCATATCTAAAGTTTAATAGAGTTTTCTTATTATGCAAAATTACGAAAAATAAACGAATTAAGCCCTCACATTTCCCTTATTATTTTTCATAAAATTGCGGGCTGCGGCATTGTGCGTGGCGCAGGCATTACTGCTTTATCAGCAGTATCATCTTGATGGCGCAGTCGAAGTTGACGAGTTTTGCGTTGGCGTTGCTGGCAATGTCGGTGCGAGCGTCGTTTATCACCTTGAATATGCCCAGCACATTGCGCTCGTTGATGAAAGGGGAGAATTTGACGCTGAACTGATATTCTTCTGCATTGAGGTAATTAAGGTCAGCCTCCTTCAGGTTGAGTATGAAGTTTTCGCGCACCATATGGGCGCAATATTCCCAGAAGCGAATTTCGCGCTCTCGGCCAAGCGCGGCAAGGTCGCTTGCCCAATTCTTGAGCGAGCTTACGTCGCGAAGATAGGCTTTGCGCATAAGTTCGATGAAGAGGTCGAGATATTGCTTGCTCTCCTTTGATATGCCTATCAGGGAGATTGCCTTGTTGAGGTTGCCGCTCGTCAATCGGGCCACTTGTGCTGCGTCGGCCTCTGATATGGAATAGTTAGATATCAGATAGTCAGCTACTTCGTTGTCGGCGTATCGGTTGACGCGAATTCTCTGCACTCGCGAGTAGATGGTCGGAAGGATTTCGGAGGAGTTGTCGCTCGTCATGATGAACACGGTGTCTTCAAATGGCTCCTCTATAAGCTTGAGCAGCTTGTTGGCCGTAGGCTCCATCATTTTTTCGGGCTGCCACAGCAGCACGGCTTTCTTATCGGCTCCGTGAGCCGTGTAGGCGAGCTTGCGAATCAGTTCGGAGGCTTCATCCACGAATATGCGTGGCTGAGCGTTGAGCTTGTCGAATTTCGATGTCCATATTTCCGGGTCCATGAAGGGGGATTCCGACAGGAACTCCCGGAATTCGCCAATGTAGTCGTCAGAGATTGCCTCCTTCTTGTTTTCCCTCTTCACCACGGGGAATGAGAATATGGTGTCGATATGGTTGAACGTGGCGTGTTGCTGGCAAGCCGGGCATATGCCGCAGCTGTCGCCGTCGGGGGTGTGGCGGGAGCAATGCAGATATTGGGCAAAAGCCCTGGCCAAAGCAAACTTGCCGCTGCCAGGAGGCCCCTCAAGCACAATTGCGTGGGGGATGCGCCCCGAATCGGCCATGTCGCGCAGCTTTTGCTTTACGTCATCGTGGAAAGGAATGTCGGTGAATCGCATGAGCAGTAAATATGATAACTTTTATTTTTTGCCCAAGGCCTTGCGAGCAGAGCCTTGCGCCTTCATGCCGTTGCGCAGGATGTATTCTTTCACTTCCTGGAAGAGGTCGGTAGCAAACACGAAGTCGTTGAGAGCTTCGCTCGTGGTGGCGAATATTTTCTCCTTGTCGCCAATCCATTCGTTGTATCCCTTGTATATGAACACGATGTTTTCGCCTATTCCGAGCACAGAGTTCATGTCGTGGGTATTGATTACGGTGGTTATTCCGTATTCATGCGTGATATCGCTCAGAAGCTCGTCGATGAGGATTGATGTCTTGGGGTCGAGGCCCGAATTAGGTTCGTCGCAGAATAAATATTTGGGGTTGAGCGATATGGCGCGCGCAATTGCAGTGCGTTTCTGCATGCCGCCCGATATTTCCGATGGATATTTGTTTTCTGCGCCTGCCAGGTTGACGCGCTCGATGCAGAACATTGCGCGTTCCTTCATTTCGGCCTGCGACATGTTGGTGAACATCACAAGCGGAAACATGACATTGCCAAGCACCGTCTCGCTGTCGAAGAGGGCTGATCCTTGGAAAAGCATTCCAATTTCTTTGCGCAGCTCCTTCATCTCGCTTGTCGACATTTCCATTATGTCTCGTCCGTCGAATAGTATTTCGCCTTCTTCGGGATGCAGCAGGCCAACGAGCGACTTCATTAGCACAGTCTTGCCCGAGCCGCTTTGGCCTATGATGAGGTTGGTTTTTCCTGTGTAGAAAGTGCACGATACGTCATTGAGCACCGTGCGACCATCAAATGACTTGGTTACATGCTTTACTTCAATCATTGCAAAAGCAGTTTGGTGAGTATAACGTCGAACAAAAGAATAAGTATTGAGCTGGAAACCACGCCCTTGGTGCTTGCCGCGCCCACTTCAAGCGCGCCTCCCTTCACGTAATACCCGTAGAAAGATGCTACAGAAGCAATTATGAACGCAAAGAATAGCGATTTGATGAGGCCATACCACACGTACCATTCCTGGAAAAGCGCTTGCAATCCATACACGAATTTCGACACAGTGATCAGGTCTGTGACCAGCGCCACCAAATATCCGCCAAATATTGAGGTGCCAATGCACAGAGCGCCAAGCACCGGCATGAACAATACGAAAGCCACTACTTTGGGCAGCACAAGGAAATTCGCAGAGTTTACGCCCATGATGTCGAGGGCATCAATTTGCTCTGTCACGCGCATAGTGCCTATTTCCGATGCTATGTTCGAGCCCACTTTGCCGGCAAGAATCAGGCAAAGTATTGAATTGGAGAATTCGAGCAACACGATGTCGCGAGTGGCGAGACCCACAGAGTAGGCGGGTATAAGCGGCGAAGAGATGTTGAGCTGCATCTGTATGGCAATCACGGCGCCTATGAAAATAGATATTATCATCACCAGGGGTATGGAATCAACGCCCAGCTTGGTGACTTCTGTGAGGGTGCGCTTGCCGAAAACACGCCAGCGGTCGGGGATGGCGAATACTTTCGACATGAATACACAATATTTGCCAAATAAGGTTATCGATGATGACAATGACATATTGTTGGAATAACGTCTACGATTTTAGAATTTTCATTTGCAAATTTAGTGAAATTTTGTATATGGAATTGTCCATTTAGGCGAAAAATATAGGTGTAATCTCTTTTCGCGGCAAGATAATGACAATAAAAAGGCATGCGACGTTGGGTCGACGCATGCCTATTTTGGTTCGCCCGACATGGGCATAATCTAACGGGTGGAAGTCCCGAGCG
>CAZORI010000055.1:0-11019 GCA_964582335.1 uncultured Bacteroides sp. | reverse complement strand
ATGATGCAACTGTTGGGCATACTGCCCAAGCCCGCTGAACCCGATAAGCGAAAGCGTGGACGACCCAAGAAACTCAAGATATAGTCCCAGTCATTGGGAAAGTTTTAATTAATGCATAATTCATAATTCATAATTCATAATTCATAATTCATAATTAAGTAATAATTGTGATACTTACTTAGCGACGGATTGTTATATAATCGAGAATTCAATTAAATCGTCACTAAACATCAAAAAAAATGAAATTTGCCAAAAATGCATATTCGGTGTTCGAGCGTGCTACTCTCGACTATCATGAGCAAGATCATGTGGATGCGCCTATCGTGAACCCCTACGACCCGGCTCTAATCGATTATACACTCTACCAGAAAAACTGGATTGATGCCGTGCAGTGGCATCTCGAAGACATTGTGCGCGATCCGGGAATCGACCCGGTTGAAGCTTTGGCTATCAAGCGTCGCATCGACCATTCCAATCAAGAGCGCACCGACATGGTGGAGGCCATCGACACTTATTTCCGCGAGCAATTCGCCAACGTGAAGCCGCTGCCCGACGCGCAAATCAATACAGAGAGCCCGGCTTGGGCCATCGACCGCCTGTCGATTCTCGCCCTGAAGATCTATCACATGGAGGTGGAGGTGAAGCGCACCGATGCCACGGCCGAGCACATCGCCAAATGCCAGGCCAAGCTCCACGTGCTGGTTGAGCAACGTGCCGATCTAATTGCTGCCATCGACCAATTGCTCACCGACATATCAGAGGGCAAGAAATACATGAAGGTGTACCGCCAAATGAAGATGTACAACGACCCCGACACCAACCCGGTGCTGTATGGATCGAAATGAAAAGAGCATAGGCAACGATTTGGGGCTGCGCAACGTGCTGATCACAAGGTTTTCAGCATTTGGCGACGTGGCAATGACCGTGCCAGTGGTGTACAGCGTGTGCCAGGCCTATCCCGATGTGAGGTTTGTGCTTGTGACGCGTCCCAGCATGACCGGCATCTTCGTCAACGCGCCGGCCAATTTGGTCGTGGTTGGTGCCGACGTGAAGGTGGCTTACAAGGGGATTGGCGGCTTGCGGCGGCTGGTCAACGAACTCGTGGACACGTACGACATCGACGCGTTTGTTGACCTACACGATGTGCTGCGCACGCAAGTGATGCGATTTTGGGCGCGCCTGCGCGGCGTAAAGCATATAGTCAGGCTCAATAAGGGCCGTAGCCACAAGCGCGCACTCACGCGTCCGAACAACAAGGTGATGTTGCCGCTCGACAGTTCGAGGGCGCGGTATCGTGCGGCGTTTCACAAGTGCGGCCTCCCCATGACGATGACATTCAGCGGTCTTTACGGAGGAGGCTCGGCTCCGGACTCTGCCTATGAGCATGTCACGGGTGGCCCCAAAGCAGCCGGGCTGCACTGGATTGGCATCGCGCCGTTTGCGGCGCACCAAGGCAAGGTGTATCCGCTCGACAAGATGGAAAGCGTGGTGAGCGCGCTCGATGCGCGAGGCGACTGCCGCATATTCATATTTGGCGCCGGGCCGCTTGAGCAGGCCGTGTCGGAGAAATGGGCGGAAAAATATGGCTCGGTTACGTCGATTGCCGGTAAAAAATACGGATTCGAGGCTGAGTTGGCCTTGTTCAGCCATCTCGACGTGATGCTCACCATGGACTCGGCCAACATGCACCTTGCCGCCATCGCAGGCACGCGCACTGTGAGCATCTGGGGCGCAACGCACTATTATTGCGGCTTCCGGGGGTGGCACCAGAGCGATGCCGACATGATACAGGTGCCTCTGTCGTGCCGTCCGTGCTCGGTGTTCGGCGACAAGCCGTGCATGCGCCACGACCTACTGTGCCTCAATGCAATACGCCCGGAGGTGGTAGTAAAAAAAATAGAATCTATCCTTAATGAACCAGGAATTTGACATACGCTCCACCGGAGCAGCCGACTCGGAGAAGGAGTTTGAGCGCGCTTTGCGTCCCGACGATTTCTCTGCATTCAACGGCCAAGAAAAGGTGGTGGAGAATTTGAAAGTGTTTGTGCAAGCGGCGCGCATGAGGCATGAGTCGCTCGACCACATATTGCTCTTCGGCCCTCCCGGCTTAGGCAAAACCACGCTCTCGGGAATCATCGCCAACGAGCTTGGCGTGGGCATGAAGATAACTTCGGGCCCGGTGCTCGACAAGCCCGGCGACTTGGCGGGCATCCTCACTTCGCTTGAGGAAAACGACGTGCTCTTCATCGACGAGATTCACCGCCTGAGTCCTGTGGTGGAGGAATACCTCTACTCAGCCATGGAGGACTATCGCATAGACATAATGATTGACAAGGGCCCGGGAGCGCGCTCGGTGCAACTGTCGCTAAGCCCATTCACTCTGATTGGCGCCACTACGCGCAGCGGCCTTCTCACGTCGCCCTTGCGCGCGCGGTTTGGCATCAACTGCCACTTGGAATATTACGACCACGAGGTGCTAAAGCGCATAATCTTGCGCTCGGCTCGGCTGCTGCGCGTGGAATGCACCGACGAGGCAGCCACCGAGATAGCGCTGCGCAGCCGTGGCACTCCGCGCATTGCCAACGCGCTGCTGCGCCGCGTGCGTGATTTCGCGCAGGTGAAAGGCACCGGGCGCATCGAGCCTGGCATCGCGCGCTTCGCCCTCGAAGCACTCAACATCGACCGCTACGGCCTTGACGAAATCGACAATAAGATACTCACCACAATCATCAATAAATTCAATGGAGGGCCTGTGGGGCTCACCACTATTGCCACCGCCTTGGGCGAGGACCCGGGCACGATCGAGGAGGTGTACGAGCCTTACCTGATCAAAGAAGGATTCATCAAGCGCACGCCTCGCGGGCGAGAAGTCACAGCCCTTGCTTACGACCATCTGGGCATGTCGCGCCAGGCCGATATGGGTGGCTTGTTCGATTAATTAGGCCCAATATACACCGCAAAGTTGCAAGTTAAAGCAAAATACAAGGTAAAATATCTGTTGTTAGGGACAAAGTGTTTGTGTATTTGTCGTAAAAATTGTATATTTGCAGGCTGAAAAAGCAAGAATTTATTAATTAACAATCATTAACATATTTTTCTAACATGCAAAGCAAAGGAAAATTAGGCAGCGTGGTTGCCGGCATTATTGCCATTTTCTTGGTGCTGGTGTGTCTGTTCTACCTTTCGTTCTCATTCGTTTCTTCCAAGCATGAGAAGAAGGCCGAACAGTATGCGCTCAGTATATCGGGAAACAACGACGATGACCTCTACAACCAAGCCTACAAGCATTATATGGACTCGGTTGGTGAACAAAAGGTATACCTGGGCGTATACACCCTCAACGATGTGCGCAAGTGGGGCGTGGGCCTTGGCCTCGACCTCAAGGGCGGTATGAACGTAATTCTGGAGATTGACCTCCCCGACATGTTGCGCACACTCTCCAACAAAGCCAACGATCCTAATTTCGAGGCTGCCATCGACACCACTCGCGCAATGGTGAAGGCACAGCCGTCGACTGATTTCTTGTCAACCTTTGTTAATCAATATCGCCAGCGCGAGCCCAATGTGGACATGTCGGTTGTGTTCAAGGACAACCTGGTGCCTGCCGGCTCGAGCGACGACAGAGTGGTGTCGGCCCTTCGCGACAAAGTGCACTCTATCACTGAGACCGCCGCCAACAACGTGCTCCGCAAGCGTATCGACCAATTCGGTGTGGTGTCGCCCAACATACAGATTCTGCAAGGCAAGGACGGCCAAGTGCTCCTTGAGCTCCCGGGCGTCAAGGATCACCAGCGCGTGCGCGACCTGCTCAAGCGCTCGGCCTCGCTCGAATTCTACGACACGTATCGCCTCAACGAGATACAGCAGCCTATGGCGGCTCTGATGCAGCGCGTGGCCAACGACAGCACAATTGATGCCAATGCGTTTGCTGCCATATATCAGCAGATGGCTGGCCGCATACAGCAGGGCGCCGGCTCTTACGTTGTGCTTGGATATCTGCGCAATCAGATGGACATCAACAATTTCAACGCTCTCGTCAACTCGCCCATGGCTCAGGCCATCCTTCCCGGCGACTTGAAGCTCCTTTGGGGCGTTACCGAGGACGTGAACCGCGAGACGGTGAACGGCAAGCAGATTGAGAACAAAATCGGCTATCCGCTGTACGCTCTGCGCACAAGCGGCGGCGAGGCTGCCCTAAAGGGCAACGTCGTCACTGACGCAAGCACCAACTACGATCCCGTTCGCGGCAACGAAATATCGATGCGCATGAATGCCGAAGGCTCACGCCAATGGGCGCGCATCACCGCTGCTAATGCGCAGGACGGCAATCGACCCATCGCTATCGTGCTCGACGACCAGGTGTACTCCGCACCCAACGTTAACAGCGCTATCGAAGGCGGACAGTCGTCAATCACCGGCAATTTCACCATCGACGAGGCAAACGACTTGGCCAACGTGCTCAAGTCGGGCGAAATGAACGCTAAGATCAATATCATCTCCGATATGGTGATTGGCCCGTCGCTGGGTCAGCAAGCCATCGACGCCGGCATCACATCGTTCGTTGTGGCTCTGGTGCTTTTGATGATTTTCATGATGGCATTCTATGGCGTGATTCCTGGCCTTATCGCCGACTTCTGCTTGATTTGCAACCTCTTCTTCACCCTCGGCATCCTGGCATCGTTCCAGGCCGTGCTCACCATGAGCGGCATCGCCGGTATCGTGCTTTCGCTCGGCATGGCAGTCGACGCCAATGTGCTTATCTTTGAGCGCGCTAAGGAAGAGCTTCGCCAAGGCAAGAATGCTCGCCAGGCCATCAGCGATGGTTACAGCAACGCATTCTCCGCGATTTTCGACTCTAACCTCACATCTATTATTACGGGCTTGATTCTGATGCTTTACGGCACAGGTCCTATCAAGGGCTTCGCCACAACGCTTATCATCGGTATCATCTGCTCGTTCTTCACAGCTGTGTTCTTGAGCCGCCTCTTCTTCATCTGTGGTGCAAAGACCAAGGCTTTCCAGTCGCTTACGTTCTCTACTCCTTTGTCGCGCCGCATGTTTGTCAACGCTCATGTCGATTTCCTCGGCCAGCGCAAAGCCAGCTTCACAGTGGTGGGCATAATTATTGCCATCGTGGTGATTTCGCTCTTCGTTCGCGGCATGAACCAAGGCATCGACTTCTCGGGCGGTCGCAACTATGTGGCCAAGTTTGAGCAGCCTGTCGATGTGCAGGAGCTGCAGGAGAAGCTTGCTCCTGAATTCCCAGGCTCGTCGGTGGCCGTGATTACCATCGAAAGCTCCAATCAGGTGCGCATCTCCACCAACTATAAGATCAACGACGAGGATGCCGACACAGAGCAAGAGATAGTAGAAAAGCTGTATAATGTGCTTAAGCCATATCTGCGCGACGGCATCACTCCCGAGCAATTCTCCACCAGCGATACCGACTTCGGCTTGGTAAGCTCGCAAAAGGTGGGTCCGTCGGTTGCCGACGACATGCGCACCGACGCTTACATAGCAGTTGTGCTCTCGCTCATCGCGATGTTCCTCTACATTTTGCTGCGTTTCCGCAACATAGCCTTCTCGCTTGGCGCTTTGGCTGCCGTTACGTTCACGGCTGTCACCATCATCGGTTTCTACTCCCTGTTCTGGGGCGTGCTTCCGTTTGCGATGGAGATTGACCAGACATTCATCGCAGCCATCCTTACGGTGATTGGTTATCAGATCAATGATACCGTGGTTGTGTTCGACCGTGTCCGCGAAAACATTGGCTTGTATCCCAAGCAGTCGTTCTACGAGACTGTCAACCAGTCGATCAACCAAACTCTTGGTCGTACCATCATGACGTCGGCTTCTACGCTGCTCGTATTGCTCTGCATCTTCATCCTTGGAGGCGACGCAATCCGCAGCTTCACATTCGCAATGCTCTTCGGCGTAATCATTGGCACATTGGCTACAATCTACGTGGCTTCGCCTGTGGCCTACATTGCCGATGCTCGCCGCAACGTGAAGGTGAAAGCCACCAGCAAGAAGTAATCCACTAATATTACATTATACAGCGAGGGTGTATCATTATAGGTGGTACGCCCTCGCTTTTCAAATTTGAGCTCCACATGACTTGGGTAGCACTTGCTCTCGTCTCGGCCTTGTGCTTGGGATTTTACGACATATTCAAGAAAATATCCGTGCGCGGCAATAATGTGCTCATTGTGCTTGCGCTCAACACGGTGTTCGGTACGTTGCTGATGTCGCCGATATTGATTGGCGGCATTGCCGATGGCTCGTGGGGGCTTGGTGGCACGCTGCACGGACATTTGCTCATACTGCTCAAGTCGGTGATAGTGCTGTCATCGTGGATACTCGGCTATTTTGCCATCAAGCACTTGCCCCTTACTATACAAGGGCCAATCAATGCCACGCGTCCGGTGATGGTGCTGTTGGGCGCGCTTCTGATATTTGGCGAACGACTGAATTGGCTGCAGTGCATAGGCGTAGTTGTGGGCATCGCATCGCTATATTTCATCTCGCGCATAGGCCACCGCGAAGGCTTCGGATTACGTAATTCGTGCTGGCTGTGGATGTCGGTTGGCGCCACCATGCTCGGTGCGATCAGCGCTCTCTACGACAAATTCTTGCTGCGCACATACATGCCGTTCGAAGTGCAGGCATGGTACAGTTTGTATCAGTGCTTGATGATGTGCGCTGTGGTGGCGTACATATTGCTGCGCGACAGCGCTCATGATGAGCATAAGGGTGGTAAATTCGTGTGGCGGTGGAGCATCCCTTTTATTTCTGTTTTCCTCACAGTGGCCGACCTGGCATATTTTTATTCGCTTTCTATTGATGGCAGCATGATATCCATTGTGTCCATGATTAGGCGCGGCAGCGTAATAGTGTCGTTTGTGTACGGAGTGGTCGCCCTTCATGAATCGAATGTCAAGGCTAAGGTGATAGATTTGATTGTTCTTTTTATAAGTATTGCCTGCCTTGTTGTGGGAAGTCAAATGTGACGCATTTGTTACAAAATTAGTGATTAAAATTTGTAAATATTTTGGATTGTTACAAAAGCTGTCACAATGTATCAATACTGAAAAACATTGATACACAGCAATCTATGAGAATTTTGTTGGTTTTGTTTTCTGATTTGCATTTGTTTGCAATATAAATTTTACAAACGGGTTTTTGCACATTAATTTTGCAATGTCATCAGACAAAAACAAAGTTAATAACCAAAACTCAAATACCCGGAATTATGAAAGCTGACAAATTCCAATCTTCTCTCATGGACCTCCAAGGCAACCTTTTCAACTTCGCCTACATGCTCACCAGCAACCGTGACGACGCATGCGACCTGCTCCAAGACACGACGCTTAAAGCCCTCGACAACCAAGACAAGTACACCGACAATACAAATTTCAAGGGGTGGGTGTTCACAATCATGCGCAACATCTTCATCAACAACTACCGTCGCGCATCGCGTGCAGCCACTATCGTTGACACCACTGAAAACCTCTACCACCTCAACCTCTCGCAGGACTCTGGCTTCGCAGCTCCCGAAGGCTCGTTCAGCGTACAAGAAATCACCGACGCCATCGACAACTTCTCCGACGAATATCGCATACCGTTCTCGATGCACGTGGCCGGATACAAATACAACGAAATAGCTGAGAAGATGAACCTTCCGCTGGGCACCGTTAAGAGCCGCATCTTCTTAGCACGCAAGAAATTGCAAGAGCGTTTCGCCGACTACCGTTGATTGGAGCATTGCGTTTCAGCTTTCATACGCAACCACTTATTTCAAGTATAGTCATAACTATCCCCTTTATTCAGTATATTCATGACCACCGGTTTCCTATTTTTAGGTAGTAAAGCTAAGTAAGAAAGATTATTTTAAGGATTTTGTCTGAAGATTAATATTATTTGATTGATTGGCCGAGCGTGAGTGATCGCGCTCGTTTCTTTTGTAATTGAAAAATTTTTTTTAAATTTGCACATACTTGATTCCATACCATTACAACAATACTAACTCTCAAATCCGCATGGGTGAAGCTACCGTAAAACCTGAATCCTCTGCCTCTGTGCCCAATCTGCCTGAGGCCCCGGGCAATGAGCGCTGGACTGAAATAGAACACTTGCCTGAGTGGGACGAGGAATTCTACTACGTCTACACTGCAAAGAAGTATGGCAAATGGGTTATGCTCAAAACGCTCAGGCCAGAATTTCGCGAGGACGCTAAGTACTGGCAGATGCTCGAGAAGGAATTTGAAGTGAGGTACAACCTGGCTCATCCCAATATAATCATGATTAATGATTTGGAGGAAGTGCCCGGCCTGGGGCGTTGCATAATCACCGACGATGTGTACGGTTTGTCGCTCCGCCGACTTATCGACGAGGGAAAGGTCACGCGCCACCACATCGACCAACTGGCTCATCAGCTCGTCAGCGTTATGCAATACATCCAGACCAACCATGTCGTGCACAAGCCAATCAAGGCCGAGAGGATAATCTTCACTGAGAACGTGGAGAATCTGAAGTTAATCGACGTAGGCTTCGACCAAAAAGAAATCCTCACTCCCACCGACGTGGCCGAGGACGTGTACAATTATGGGCTGGTGCTCCGGGAGGCCCTCGACCGCAGCGGCGTGCTGGATACGAGGCTGAGCCACGTTGCCGACCGCTGCCTCAACCATAACCCCAAAAAGCGGTATGCGTCGGTGCAGAATCTGCGAATCGACATCGACGGACGCAGCAAGACGTCGGTGTATTTGATGATTATAATTTTCTTGGCGGTAATGGTGGCGATCTTGTCGGTAATCATTCTCAATGGCAAGTGACCCTCTTTGGCGCCTCAACTACATAAAAAATCACGTATTATGATAGAGATAAAGCCAATAAATCCTACAAAGGCTGAACTTAAGCGATATGTAAACTTCGGAATAGACATGTACCAGGGCAACGACTGCTATGTGCCGCCGCTTGTGGTCGACGAATTGCACACGCTGATGCCGTCGAAGAATCCGGCATTCGACTTTTGCGAAGCGCAGTCGTTCATGGCCTACCGCGATGGCGAGCCTGTGGGGCGCATTACGGCCATCATCAACCGCAATGTCAATGCCAAGAATGGCGAAAAGAAGGTGCGTTTTGGCTTTGTTGATTTCATCGATGACGCTGAGGTGGTCGACGCGTTGTTTGGCGCTGTGGCCGCATGGGGCAAGGAGCGCGGCATGACGCGCATGGTGGGCCCAATGGGCTTCAGCGACATGGACCACGAGGGCATGCTTACCTTCGGATTCGAGGAAATGGGCACGATGGCCACTATATACAATTACCCATACTATCCAAAGCACATGGAGCGCATGGGCTTCGAGTCGGAGGCCAATTACGTGGAGTATCGCATAAAGGTGCCCGAGACAAATCCCGACAAGATTGCGCGAGTGTCGCGAATCGTTGAGCAGAGATTCGGCCTGAGGATGCTGAAGTTCAAGTCGCGCAAGGACTTGAAGGAAAATTGGGGGCATGCGGCCTTTGAGTTGATCAACGAGTGCTATGCTCCGCTTTACGGGTATTCAGCGCTTACGCCTCGCCAGATCGATTATTACATCGACATGTACCTCGGCATACTCCACCTCGACAACATATGCGCCATCGCCGACGAAAACGACCGTCTTGTGTGCATAGGCATATCCATGCCGTCGCTGTCGAAGGCTCTGCGAAAGTCGAAGGGCAAGCTTTTCCCTATGGGCTGGTGGCACCTTCTGCGCGCCCTTAATGGAGCCGATGACGTGGTTGACCTCCTGCTTGTGGCTGTGAAGCCTGAGTTCCAAAACAAGGGTGTGAACGCGCTTCTGTTCAACCATCTCATCCCCACCTTCAACCAGCATGGCTACAAGGCGGCAGAGAGCAATCTCGAGCTTGAGGACAATGAAAGCGTGCAGAGGCAGTGGGAAATGTTCGAGCGCCGCTTGCATCGTCGCCGCCGCATCTACGGCAAGGATATCTGATTATTTTGCGTCGAGTTGCGGCAATTTTTTTGCATCGAGTCGGTCGGTGGTGATGAAGTCGCAGCCCATATTGCTGTAATTGTTGTAGCCTTCGTCGTCGTTGGTGGTCCACATGTTCACGAGCAGGCCTGCGTCGTGGTATTTCTTTACGGTATCCTCGTCGAAGCATCCGGCTTGGATGTCGGCGTCGATTTTCCACTGCGCGCACCAGTCAAAATGGTTGGCCCAATACTGTGCTGTAAGGAATTGCAGCGGTATGTCGGGATAATTGGTGCGTATGTATTCAAGGCAGGGCTTCATCGAGGTGAGGATGATTACGTCGTTGCGCATTCCCATTGAGTCGATGGCGGCGATTAGAGTTGGAATGTTGCTTTGGTCGTTGCTGTTGATGCCGTTGGTCCATTTGAGTTCAATCACTGCTTTTATGCCGGCGTTTTTGATTATGCCAAGGTATTCTTCAAGCGAGCATATCCGTCCTGTGTAGGTTTCGCCGTTGCGTTTTTGTGTCAGGGTCTCGCCCTGGAGTTCATCGAGGGTGGATTCGGCAATGGTAAGAGTGCCTCCAAGGCGTTTGGTGTCATCGTCGTGCGAGCATACGAATCGATTGTCTTTGGTCATTTTCACGTCTGTTTCGAGGTAGTCATATCCTAACATCACTCCGTTGGAGAAAGATTCCACTGAATTCTCGAGGCCATAGGCGCTGCCGCGGTGGCCGACGAGTTTGGGCTGGGAATAGGCACAGAGGCAGGCAAAAATGGAAAATAATGTCAGAAGGCTGGTTTTCATGGTATCCACATTATAATTATAATCACTGATTGTAGTCTGTAATAAATAGACGATGCAAATTTACGACAAAATTTTTTTAATTGCGAATTCCACGCGTAAAATCAATATGGGAGTAGTGATGCGCGCCGTCTTGAAGCCAACTTGGGCAGGCACGGCGCGTGCGACGGCTTTGCAACGCGCTAATAATGAGCGATGCAACAGAATTTAGCGCATTGTTCGTGAAAATAAGGGC
>CAZORI010000054.1:0-11186 GCA_964582335.1 uncultured Bacteroides sp. | reverse complement strand
GGGCGCGCTCGGGACTTCCACCCGTTAGATTATGCCCATGTCGGGCGAACCAAAAGCACATATGTCCGGTGTGACATATGTGCTTTGTCGTTGTAGCGAATCAGGGACTCGAACCCTGGTTTCCGCCGTGAGAGGGCGGCGTGCTAGGCCACTACACTAAATCGCCATTCGTTTTGTGTTGCAAAGTTAGGCATTGTGGGTATAATTACCAAATTATTTTGCATATTTTAATAATAAAATGCCTCGCCACGCTTTTTCCACCTTAATTAAGCGTGTGGGGCCAACTTTTTAGCATCTTGCATACAATTTCACCAAAAAAATGTATTAAATTTGCTATATTAATTTGAATATAATACCTATAGGAACATGGAACTTTTTGAGAAACTCACCTTGAGAGCCAAGCAGCAGAAACAGCGCATCGTGCTCCCTGAAGGCACAGAACCCCGCACGCTCACGGCCGCCGACCGTATAATAGCAGAAGGAATTGCCAACGTCATCCTCATTGGCGACCCCGTGGAAATCAAGAATATGGCTGCTGAGCTCAACCTCGCTCACATTGACGAAGCCGTTATTGTCAACCCGGCCGACGAGGCTGTGATCGACCGCTATGCTCCCCTATTGCTGGAGCTGCGCAAGAAGAAGGGCATGACTCCCGAGCAAGCTCGCCTCACCACCCACAATCCTCTCTACCTCGGCTGCCTGATGATAAAGGCGGGCGACGCTGACGGCCAAGTGGCAGGCGCTCGCAACACCACCGGCAACGTGCTCCGCGCCGCCTTCCAGGTGATAAAGACGATGCCCGGAATCGAGGTTGTGTCGGGAGCATTCATCATGCTGCTCCCCGATGGCGTGAATTTCGGCACCGACGGCATCCTCGTGTTTGCCGACTGCGCCGTTGTGCCCGGCCCCACTGCTCCGCAGCTGGCCCAGATAGCAGTGGCCGCCGCAAAGACAGCACGCGACATCGCCGGAATAGAGCCTCGCGTGGCTTTGTTGTCGTACAGCACCAAGGGCTCGGCCGAGGGCCCTGCCGTGGACAAGGTGATAGAAGCGCTTGGCATAGCCAAAGAGATGGATCCAAGCCTGATAATCGACGGCGAACTGCAGACGGATGCCGCCATCGTGCCATCAGTGGCCAACCTGAAGGCACCGTCCTCGCCCCTCAGCGGTCGCGCCAACGTGCTGGTGTTCCCCAACCTGGAAGTGGGCAACATCGCCTACAAGCTGGTGCAGCGCCTCGGCGGCGTGCAGGCTGTGGGCCCCGTGCTGCAAGGACTCGCCGCTCCCGTCAACGACCTGTCGCGCGGCTGCTTCCCCGAAGACATATACAAAACCATCATCATCACCTGCAACCAGGCGATCGGAATGAAATAACTCAACATCAAAAACTATCAGTTACCATATGAAGATATTAGTTCTTAATTGCGGCAGCAGCTCGGTGAAATACAAGCTCATCGACACGTCTGACGACAGAACACTCGCCGAAGGCGGCGTGGAAAAGATTGGCCTCCCCGACGGATTCCTGAAATACAAAAAGCCCGATGGCGAGAAGTCGATAATCGACCTTGGCCTCGTCGACCACAAGGGCGCCATCAAGGCTGTGATGGACTTGCTCACCAACAAGGTGGACGGCGTGATTGAAAGCTACGACGAAATCGACGCCGTGGGCCACCGCGTAGTGCATGGCGCTGAGAAATTCAGCAAGAGCGTGCGCATCACCCCCGAGGTGATCGAGCAAGTGAAGGAATGCTACGACCTGGCTCCCCTGCACAATCCAGCCAACATCACCGGCATAGAGGCCATTGAAGCCATCATGCCCAAGGTGCCTCAGGTGGCTGTGTTCGACACGGCTTTCCACCAGACTATGCCGCCGAAATCGTTTATGTATCCCCTGCCCTACAAATATTACGCCGAGGACGGCGTGCGTCGCTACGGATTCCACGGCACAAGCCATCGCTATGTGTCGCAGCGCGCGGCCGAAATACTTGGCATCAACCTGGCCGACACTAAGATGATCACCTGCCACATTGGCAACGGAGGCAGCATCACCGCCGTGCTCAACGGCAAGAGCGTGGACACCAGCATGGGCCTGACGCCTACCGAGGGCTTGATGATGGGCACTCGCGTGGGCGACGTTGACCCGGGAGCGCTGGTGTACTTGATGATCAAGCACGACCTTACCGCTCAGGACCTGCAGCGCATCATCAACAAAGAGAGCGGCGTGCTTGGCATCAGCGAGGTGTCGAGCGACATGCGCGAAATAGAGAATGCCATCAAGCACGGCAACGCCAACGCCAAGCTTGCGCTGGAGATGTATGAGCAGCGCATCCTGAAATACATCGGCGCCTATGCTGCCGAAATGGGCGGAGTCGACGTAATTGTGTTCACCGGCGGCGTGGGCGAGAACCAAGCGCAGACACGCGCCAACGTGTGTCGTCCGCTGGCCTTCATGGGCGTAAAAATCGATGAGGAGCTCAATGCCGTGACACGCGGCACCGAGACCGTGATATCTGCTCATGATTCCAAGGTGACAGTGATTGTGGTGCCAACCGACGAGGAGCTCATGATTGCTCGCGACACCGAATCGATTGTCAAGGAATAACGTAATATGCTGATATATGACTAAATCCTTCACGAGATTGGCGTTGCTGTGCATCACCTTTGCATGCTGCGCCCTTTCGTTCGCACAAGGCATCGGGCCTATCCCCGTCGACCCTGACGTGAGGATTGGAAAATTGCCCAACGGCCTGACATATTACATCCGACACAACGAATTGCCTAAGGGACAAGCCGATTTCTACATCGCCCAAAAAGTGGGCTCTGTGCTGGAGAACGAGGACCAACGCGGACTTGCTCACTTCCTGGAGCACATGTGCTTCAACGGCACCGAGAATTTCCCCGGCAATTCGCTTATCGAATGGTGCGAGAGCGTGGGCATCAAGTTCGGCTATAATTTGAATGCGTACACCTCTGTCGACCAGACCGTGTACAACATCTCAAACGTTCCCGTCGACCGCACGGGAGTGCAGGACACCTGCTTAATGATACTCCATGACTGGGCCGACGGACTGCTTCTCGACCCGGTGGAAATCGACAAAGAGCGAGGCGTGATTCACCAGGAGTGGCGACGTTCGATGGTAGGGCAAATGCGCGTGCTCGAAAAGCTTTTGCCCGAGATTTACCCCGGCAACCGCTATGGCGAGCGCTTGCCCATAGGCTTGATGTCGGTTGTGGACAACTTTGACCCGCAGGTGCTTCGCGACTACTACGAGAAGTGGTATCGTCCCGACCAGCAAGGCGTGATCGTAGTTGGCGACATCGACGTTGACTACATCGAGGGGAAAATCAAGGAGCTCTTCTCCCCGATTAAGATGCCCGAGAATCCTGCCGAACGAGTATATTACCCGGTGGAGGACACGCCAGGCGCTATTTACGCCATTGGCACTGACCCCGAACTTGGCGCCGGAGTGGTGTCGCTGATGATAAAGCAGGATGCCGTGCCCGACGAGATGAAGGGCGACATGCAGTATCTGGTGATGGAATACATGATCGGCATGGCCACCACGATGCTGAATCAGCGCCTGTCGGAAATCGCGCGCTCAGCCGATGCTCCCTACACCAGCGCATCGGCAGAGTATGGCGACTTCTTCGTTGCTAAGACGAAAGACGCGCTTTCGCTCGATGTCACCGGCAAGGACAACAATGTCTTGCCGGGCTTCGAGACCGCGTATCGCGAGTTGCTGCGCGCCTCGCGAGGTGGATTCACAGTTGGCGAATATGAGCGCGCTCGCTCAGAGTATCTCTCACGCCTCGACAAAAACTACAATGGCCGCGACAAGCGCCAATCTTCATCGTTCGTCAATGAATACGTCGACAACTTCATCGACAATGAGCCTATTCCATCGATCGACTTTGAATATCAATTCATGACTCAAGTGGCCAACAGCATTCCAGTGGAAGCAGTGAATCAGTTGCTGCCGCAGCTAATCACCGACGACAATCGCGTGCTCCTGGCCATGGTGCCCGACAATGGCGCTTATGCTATTCCCACCGAGCAGGGATTCAAGGATGTAATTGCCAAGGTTGATGCCGAGAATATCGAGCCCTACGTCGACGAAATGAAGGCAGAGCCTCTGATACCGCAACTTCCCTCTCCAGGCAAGGTGACATCTGTGAGAGACCTGCCCGAATGGGGTGCGAAGGAGCTTACACTGAGCAACGGCGTGAAGGTTGTGGTGAAAACCACCGACTTCAAGAAGGACGAAATCCTGTTTCAGGCATCTGCTATGGGTGGCCTGTCGGTAGTTGGCGACGACAAAGCAAATGCGCTGCTTGGCATTTCGATTATCTCCGTACAGCACGGACTGGGCGACTACACCAACATCGACCTGCAGAAATATCTGCAGGGCAAGCAAGCCAATGTAAGCGCAGGATTCGACGATTATATGCGCAAGCTGTCAGGCTCTTCCTCGGTGAAGGATCTGCCAACGCTGATGGAGCTTATTTACATGAATTTCGTGGGTTATTCCGTAACGCCCGATGAATTCTCGTCAACGCAAAAGCGGACTATGGGAGCCATTGAGACGCAGCAGAACACTCCCGACTTCTACTTCTCCACCAAGATGCGCGAGGTGCTGTACACAAGCAAAGCCAACCAGCAGGCCACACCCGACGATGTGAAGAATGCCGACTGCGAAGGAGCGCTTGCGCTGATACACAGCATGCTTGCCAACGCCGCCGACTATACGTTCTATTTCGTCGGCGACGTAACCGTCGAGCAATTGACTCCGCTGTTGGAGCAGTACATTGCTACGCTTCCGGCCGACGCCGCCAAGGCTTCCAACAGCTATGTGATAAACGAAGGGCGTGAGCCGAAAGCCGGCAAAGGCCGTGACGAATTCACCTACAAGATGCAGACCCCCCAGACCACATGCCTGATTGTCGTTGAGGGCACTATGCCTTATACGCCCAAGGACAAAGTGATTTCGTCGATCGTAGGACAGATTCTGAGCAATCGATTGCTTGCCAGGATACGTGAGGAAATGGGCGCTGTCTACTCAATAGGCGCAAATTCGTCAATGAGCCGAGTTGGCAAATACAACACGCTCATACAGATTTACTTCCCTATGAAGCCTGAGATGAAGGATGAAGTGCTCAAGGAAATTGATGCCTTGATGCAGGACATGGCCGTGAACGTGAAGCCAGAAGAGCTAAATCCCATAAAGGAGTATATGCTGAAGACGGCTACGGAGTCGAAAGAGCGCAATGCCTCCTGGCTTGCGGCCATGAGCTCGACTGCTATCAACGGTGTCGATGTTTTCAACAACGAGGCAGAGGTGATTAATTCTGTCACTTGCCAGGACGTGGTTGACTTCATGAAGCAACTGCTCAACCAAGGCAACGAACGCACCATCCTGCTTGATCCCGCAGAATAGCACGAAAATTAGTGCTCTATCTCAGAAACACTTTTTGAAACAGTATCCGCGCTCGGGACTTGCACCCGTTAGATTATGCCCATGTCGGGCGAACAAGAAGGCTGTCCTCCAAAATGCGGAAGACAGCCCTTTCTGTGCAATATTAAGAGAGTGCGCAGCTACATCACTATTCTACTTTTTCTCCACTCGAACCGTTGTATTTTAATATCTTGACAACATTATCTCCTTGTGCGGAAAGGTTATAAGTTATATTTTCAAAAGACGTGACACCTTCATATTTCGTACCTTCTTCATACCCGGCAAGCACGATAGCATAACCAATACCATTTGAGCCACCGCTTTTGACGGTATAACTCTGTGCCGTAGCACTGGAAGATAGGGTCGCATTCTTTACCGTAATATCTGTTTTCTTAACTTCAATTGCCGATTCTTCGTCACTGTGGATGCTTCCTCCTTCGACTTCCAATATGTTCTTTGCTCCGTCGTCATAATTGGAAAGGTAGATTCCACTGTAAGTTCCCGAAATAGTACAATTTGTCAGCTCTATTTCAGAACCGGGGACAGTTCCATTTTGAGTGATTCCAAAGTATTTGTGATTAATTATGGTGTCCTCTATTTTCACTTTATTGTTGGCTCCATATATCAGGATTCCAGTACCATTGGAGACGATTTCCGAGTTTTTCAATGTCAGTTGGGCATCCCCGCAGTTTTGCTCATTGCCATTTATATCTCCAAGTTGTATTGCAATTCCACCATCTCGTGTTGCAGTTACCTTAACATTATCAAGTGTGATGTTGGCTTTGGCATAGCCGCGCAGAGCGAAATTTGAAGCGTCCAAGTTGCCATTCTTAACCGTGAGTGGAGCTGTCGTGTCGATATAGGTTACTTGTAGTGTATTGTTATTTAGGTCTATTTCCTTAGAAGATGAGATACTTATCCCATTATTGATTTGTATGTCTTCGTTAAGAACGATATTGGCGTTCTTGTTATTCACGGCCGCAGTGAAAGAGGTTGCATCAACGGCTGCTACAGTATTTTCATCGATTGTAGCCGAACTCGGAACAACTGCGTAGCTATTATTTGTACCGGCAACTTTTACCGAAGTATACCCTTCAGCCACGAAAGAACCTCCGAGGTTGTCATCACCAGTAGCAGGGTCATAGCCGATGAAAGTACCACCGGTTACAATGATGGTACCGGTTGCGCCCTGTGTTTGACCCACGTTTAGGATATATTTTGTATCATCGCATTCCGTTTTGAACGTACCGCCGCTGATATTGATTGTACCGCCAGTGGTGTAAATGGTGGAATTACCATCACCATTCTTGTCTTTTCCCACAGTGAACGTACCGCCGGATATATTTACTTCCGAACCGGGGTATGCCCAAACGGCAAGATTGTTTGTGCTGCCTGATCCTCCGTTGATGATGCCCTCTCCTTGTATAGTAAGATTACCTCCGGATTTGACAATAAACACGCCGGTAGTAGCGTTTGCGGATGTATTGATATTGTTGTTGGTAATGTCGTGTCCGTTCAGATTGATCGTTACGGTTTCTCCGCCCGAAATAACGAGATTCTCTGACAAATCGACATCATCGGTTAGCGTAACAGTTCCGCCCTGTTCAATAGCCTTCATAAGCGACTGAGCATCTCCAACAGGGAAAACATTATTATCGCCATCGTAATTCGGATCAATCTTGATGGTGAAGGTAATATCGCCGGTCAGCAATTTACCGAGGATATTCGTTCTCCAGTTGCGCTGCACGGGCACGCTGTTCAGACCGTCTTTCAATATAATATCGTTTCCGGCTGTGGGCTTGAATGTGAACTCCAAGCCTTCCAAAGTGGCTTTTTGGGCACTTTGAACCCCTTCTGCCTCGCTCTCGTCATCTACCAAAATATAACTCATGGAAAGCCACTTGTAGGTTTCCTTCACCTCGTCGCCGTTCACATCAACACTCAAATCCTCCTCCGGGATTGTCGCAAGGCTGTATGTTACCTCCTTGGGATCGCTAACCGCACCGGTAACGAGGTTTATCTTGGTTGCGGCATTTTTGATTACCACGGAAGAGTTCTGAATTGTAACACCTGAAGCAACGGCGGCATCCCAATCGTCCGACTCTACACCGACGTTGATCTGCGCGAAAGGACGTTTCAGCACGACATCCATTGAGGTAGAACCGGTTACCGTGAAAGCGTCGGTCGTCTTGAAGAAAGCGTCACGGGTCTCGTCATTGTTCGTAGCGTTATCATAGCTTACCGTTACATTCATGTTGTCATCGATTGCGTAGGCACCGCAATCCGCGTCTTGTGCCCAGAAAGCGACCTTGTAGGTCTTCCCCTTGGCTAAAGACAGCGTTTCCGTTGCGGGGAAAGAAACACTGGTCTTTTCAACCTTTTTTATGCCAGAAATACGGTTGCCATCTTCATCGAACACAGCGTAAACCAATTTGTCGGCACTTCCACCATCACTGATAGCACGGGTAGCGATACGGCCTTCAAGACCGAGCGAGAACGTTACCTGCGCCTCATTACCTGACGAAGCCGTATCCAGCTCGTCTTTCGAACACGATGTCGCGAGCAGCATACCTGCCGCCACGAACATTCCAAAAAATAATTTTTTGCTCATAGCTCTGTTTTTTAATGAATTTATAAATAGGGTTTATTGATCCGTAAATCCTCCGATTATGTTGCTCCTGCGGTTGGCCTGCAATTCCACTTGTGGAAATGTGATTGCTTGCTCGTTATCCGTCAGCGAGAGTTCCGCCTCGACCTGCGCACCTTCTGCCGGGGCAAAAAGGTAGCCCATCGCGAGATAGTTGTATTCCACACCGTCCACGGTGAATGTTCCCCCTGTGGCTTCGGTGAAGTCCCATGTGTAGTTTGTTTCCCCGCTAACGGTATTGGTAAATGGGTGGAACGTGTTGGGAACTCCTTTTACAGTGAATGCAGCCGCTACTGCCTTTCCGGTGGTTCCCACGTTGATCTGTGCCAGCGGGCGCACGAGTTCCACGCTGCGGCTGCTGTTTCCCGTGATGGCGACGTCCTTCACCACGGCGAAGAAAACGTCGGTGGCTTCGGCCTGCCCGAACGTAACGGGTTGCTCTTGTGCGTTCATCTTTATTCCCGTCAGGTCGTCCGTATCGTAGATGTCGCAACTTTTGTCATACGCCCAAAAGACAAAACTGTAAGTCTGCCCCTGCGCCAGCGTGAGGCTGACATCTATCGTGGAGCCGCTTACGGAGAACGTTTTCCGGTCAACTTCACCGCTTCCGTTGAATACCCCCACGACAAGAGTGTTTACTTTGGTTCCGTCGCCGAAAGCTCGCGTACGGCTACCGGCTGGAATGGTGGCGGTGAAGCTCACTTCCGCGTCGCCCGCCTCCGGCAAATCCTTGGAGCAGGAAACGATACCTGCCGAAACGAGGACAAGCACCGCCAGTACTTGTATGTGCTGTAATAGCTTTTTCATCGTCAGTATCTTGTTATCATGGAAAAATCAGGTTATGATCCCCGTCGAAATCGGGGTTGATGGTCACGCCGCCCGATGCTTCCGACATCAGGAACTTGCCCCGCAGCACGGTATGGTGATTCCTCCTTAACGGTACCCTTATTGGTTCTGTGAGGGAAAGCCGTGTTCCCTCCTTGTCGTACAGGCCTACCTGTACCGTTACCGCAGACTCCGTGCCGTTCACGAACACGTAGTCGAAACCCAGCGAAGCTTCCCTGTCGTTCAACTCTTTCAAGTCCGACCGGAACATTACCCCCGTGGAGGAATCCACCGGCTTATCGGTGAGCATACTGTAGGCGCAGGGCATGAAACCGACGTAATGGAACGCCACCTTGTAGTCTTCGACATTGACCCTCGTTGCCGGGTCATTCCCCGATGCGGATTTGGCACCGCCGCTTTTTGCCGCGATACGCAATCCCTCTTTTTGGATAAATTCCGCGAGGTCGTTCGTGATGAACTCGAATTTGGCAAGCGGTCGTTGCATCGTGATTTCGAGCGTGCCGGGGACGTATTCGGCGACATCCGCCGTCAGGGATATATCGCCCGTTCCACGGAACGCGTCCCGGTAATCATCGTTTCCCCTGTGGTCGCCCTGAAGCGTGATCTCGGCGAAGTCGCCGGCGTCATGGTACGGATCGCCGTCGTCGTTTTCCACCAAGTCCGACCACACCATGATCCGGTAGTCGCCCGCCGCGAGGTCGAGCGTCGTTTCGTGGTCGTAGCCTTCCGTGATGTCTTTCGTGAATACGAATTCCTGTGTGGAGCGTTGTTTCTCCGTCAGGGGATAGGCGCGTATGATATAGCGCATTTTACCGTGTTCACGCCCGTTGTCGTAGGTATCGCCCAATCCTTGCTCGGTTACTTCCGTACCGTCGTACAGGTGTTCCCATACGGTCATGTCCCTTTCATAGCGCAGTTTCAGGCGGAACGTCACATTTTCCGGCGTGTCCGGCCATTCGTGCACGTCACAGGCGGTAAGCAATACCAGCGGCATATATATAATAAGGTGTAGGAATAATCTTCTCATTGCCTGCCTCCCTTCTTTTTCAGGTCAAACGAATACGAGAACGACACAGCCGCTTGGTCGATACCCCAGTAGGTCTTCTTCACGCTCTCCACCAGCAGCCCGTCCTTGGTGCGCGGGGTGTTGTGGAACTTGTCGTAATGCAGGGAATACACGCCGGCCCCGAGCGAGAACTCCAACCGCCAGCGGTTGTTCTTGCTGATGGGCAGCCGGTAGCCGACACTCACGCCGCCACCGGGGGCGGGGCTTCTGCGGTTACGGTCTTGGTAGCGGTAATCGCCGTTCGTGGCGAGATTGTAGTATGCCAGTCCGAAATGTGCCCCGGCGAAGAACCCGTCGTTACGCTCCGACAGCCAGTAACGGAACTCCGGCTGGATGGCGAACGTGCGGAACTTGACGGTGGATTTGAAATAGTCCCATGCCGAGTAGTAAACGGGAAGCGTGAAAGACCAGTGTTTCGCCAAGTCCACCTCGACGGCGACATTGGCGATGGCCAGCCCCCAGCCGAGGGTGTTGGTTTTCAGGTGCAGGCGGCGCGTCCATTCCTCCGCTTCGGATATGACGGGTTCCGTAACCGTTGCGGTATCGGGTACGATTTCCACGGTTTCGATGACCGGTGTCGGTATGACAAGCGCCGTATCGGGAATGACCACCGGTTCCGGAACGGGCGGAATCGCTTTCTTGTAGGTGACGATCACCGCGTAGGCGTTCCGCATCTGCCCGAAGAAGAGCTTGTACATCTGCTGCCATGTCCTGCCGCCGTCCAGCCTTTTCAGCTTGACGATGCGGTTGTCTATGTGCGTTCCCGCGTGATGATAGTTCACCAGTCGGGGTTCCTCTTCCAGTATGGATAAGATTTCGTCCTTGTTTCGCAGGTCTGATTCCTCGATCTGCGATTTCAGATAATCCCAAGGGATATAATTGTCGTTTCGGGTGATGATGCTGTCGGGTATATCGACCTGCTGACGGACAAGTCTTTCCAGTGATGACAGTCTGCCTTGTGCCAGCTTCCGGTTGAGCTGGTAACTGCCCTCCGGGGAGGCCGCCCCGCAGAAAGATACTTCGATGATGTTTATTGTGCTGTCCTGCCGGATGTTACGCAGGGTCGTTATGATTTCCCGAAGGCGGGCGGCATTGCCCGAGTACGCGGAATCTATGGTAGTGCTGTTTACTCGGAAATCTATACGGATTTCCGTACGGTACTCCTGCGCGCGTG
>CAZORI010000053.1:0-11585 GCA_964582335.1 uncultured Bacteroides sp. | reverse complement strand
AGGATTTTGATCAAAAAACGTCCGCGAGAATCGAAAATTTGCATTCAAAGATTGCGCACGACAATATATGCGATTCTAAGGCCAGTTCGGAAACCTCAAATCACGACATTAACTGAATATCCCTAATTAAATTTTATAAATCGTTTACCCGATTTATTTGCATAGAATCACGCCATGAGCCATTTGGCGAGCGGGGTCACACGAATCGTGAGGCCGGAAGACACTATCTCCGTCTCTTCTGAATACGTCACAATCTCCGCCTCGTTCAACCCATACAACCGATGAAAGGTGGTGAGAGCCTTCACCTCCCGGTCCATTGTCTCGCTATCCTTTATGCTATAGCAAGCCTGTATCCCCTTTTTCATATTTGGCAAGTAAAAGTCAATCTCAACCTCCTTGTTGTAAAAATATGGAGTAAAGTCAACATCGACAAAACTTTTCCTGTAGAGGGTGATTGCGCACAAATTTTCCAACAATGACGTCTCACTGCCGACGAGAAAAATATTAAGCAACCCATTGTCGATGAAATAATGCTTCTTAACGGTGGCTCTCTCAACAAATTTTGAAGCCCAGTTTTCAAGGGAAAACAACATGCAGGCCTCCTTGCAAAATCCTAAGTAATCTGTGATTGAAGTTGGGGTGATAGAACATCCCGTAGCTTTCACCATCCCGGCAAGGCGATTTATCGAAGTCGGAGTCTTAATGTTTTCGGCAAGTCTTTTTATAGTCAGACGCAGCGCTGTCTCGTTCTTAATCTTATTGCGCTGTATGATGTCACCTAAAAGAATCTTCTCATACAACTCGTTTAGCCAACGGCGCTTGTTGACGTATAGATTAAGCTCGGGAAACCCTCCCCATTGGAAATATTCACGCAACCCTCGCTCAACAGCGCCACGTGTATTGCCGTGCATCCATCGATCCGACACCTCAACTCCTTTCGCAAGAAGATATTCACGGAAGGAATATGGGAAAACGCGCATCTCCAGGTACCGTAACCCCATTAGGCTCAATATCAGCTGCACGAGGTATGGCAGATATTTCCGACAGCATCTCCTGTCCCTCTATGATTATTGATTTTATAATTTCCTGTGATACCATAATTGCATATTTTATTTTGCAAAGATAGTAATTTTATCCAATACCAGCGGATAAATTTACACATTTTTATCCACCGCCACTGGATAAATTCGCCCACCGACCCCGGAGGGGTCGCGCCAATCCATCCCGTCCCAAAAATGCGCGAGCAGCTGTTCGGCGCGTTCGTTGGGCGACGCTGCAGAAGCGGACTCAGATGTGGGCGTAGAAGCGAAAAATTTGGTCAATTCAGGGATTTTGTGTTACTTTGCACAAAGTAAAGGTAACTCTTGCTAAGAGATTTGGACGATTTTAACACAAAAAAAAACCAGTTCCGGGTATCGGAACTGAGGCTATATTTTTTTGTATGGGCGCTTTCAGGGGCGCAATTGCCAGAAGGCGACGGCGGAGGCGGCCGCCACGTTGAGCGAGTCGACGCCGTGGCTCATGGGTATGCGCGCCACATAGTCGGCGTCGGCGATCACCTCGCGGCTCAGCCCGTCGCCCTCCGTGCCAAGCACGACGGCAAGTCGCGGCTCGGCGTTGAGCGCCGCGTCGTCAATCGGCACTGAGCGGTCGGTCAATGCCATGGCCACCACCTTGAAGCCGTGCTCCCGGAGCCGCGAAGGCGAGTCGACCCACGTCCACGGCACCTGGAATATAGTGCCCATCGACACGCGCACTGCACGCCGGTTGAGCGGGTCGCACGACGTATCGGTAAGCGCGATGCCATCCATCCCCAGGGCTGCCGCGCTGCGGAATATCGCCCCTATGTTGGTGGTGTCGGTGACCCCGTCGATTACGGCAATGCGCTTTGCGCCCTCGCAAATGCTCTGCAGCGACGGCTGTTCCTTGCGCCGCATGGCGCACAGCACGCCTCGCGTCAGCACGTACCCCGTGAGCGACGCCAGAATCTGCCTCGAACCGGTGTAAACGGGAATGTCGCCGCAACTCTCCACGATGTCGGCGGCATCGCCCCTGAGGTGCTTCACCTCGGCGAGGAGCGCCAACGGCTCGTAGCCGGCCCGCAGGGCTATGCGTATCACCTTCGGGCTCTCGGCTATGAACACGCCATGTGAAGGGTCGAGGCGATTGCGCAGCTGCGCCTCGGTTAGACGAGCGAACACATCGAGTCGCGGGTCGGAAATGTCAGTGACAATTATCGGGGTCATCTTATCAGGTGTTTTGATACGGATATGCTTATTTGCGGGCCGAGATACGACAGCAACGCCCCTGCCCTATTCTTCAGCCGCGACTGAGGGTTGGACAATACCTCCCTCCGAAGCTGCACAATCACAGGCCAGCACCTATCCTTAGCGTATGCCGACTCGCCATGGCGCGACAAAAGGCCGAGCATATTGAAGTAGGCGGAGAAGCGCCGATGGCGCGCAGCGCTCGCAAGCCTGCTGTCGGCTTGGAAATAGCGCTCCATCCGATCGACTACGTCAAGCACCCTGGTGCGCGACATCGTAAACGCGCCAAGCAGGCTGCCGCCATGCCGGCGATAGAAATACATCGCCGCATCGGTGTATGCGACTCCGCGAGCCGCTTGCTCGTATATCCTATATATAATGTCTAAATCTTCGTAAAGCGTATTCTCTCTGAACCGAAGACAGCGAAACAGTTCGCGGCGATACAAGTGCGCCCACACGCCATTGTGCCAGCCATGCTGATACAGCATCCTTTCTATGGCCGTCGCGGCATCAAGCCGGCGCGCCTCGCCACGCACGGCAGGCCACCGGCACTCCGCGCCCTCTGCCACCGCGCACCGCGCTATGTCGCGGCCTTGAACAAGGAGCAGCATCCGCTCCACGAACATAGGGTGCAGCACGTCGTCGGCGTCGACAAACGCCACATACTCGCCCTCGGCAATGTCGAGCCCTCGATTCCTCGCAGCCGACAGCCCGGCATTAGGCTGACGCGCCACGCTCACGCGGCTGTCAGCGCGCTCCCAGCGCCGGCATATCTCCGCGCTGCCGTCGGTGCTTCCGTCATCGACCACCACAATCTGGAGCGCTCCGTGCGACTGGCCTGCCACGCTGCCAATGCACTCGTCCAGGTATTTCTCGGCGTTGTACGCAGGTATTATGACCGTCACGACAGGCAGCATCACAGGCGCTTATTTCTTCCTTACATACAGCGACGGCTCCGATTCATTGTTGACACGGTCGACAGCCGTCACCACGTACACGCCATCGCCGGGCACTTGCATCGAGCTGTCCGTGGTTATCGCCACGATGCGGTCGGCATTGTCAAAGTCGAAATTCTCTTCGTCGTCGAATTTGTACACTACGTACTTCACGGCATCGCTCGCCTTGCCCTTGCTTGGCGCAGCCTTCCACGACAGCGTGTTGCCCTCGATGCGAACCTTCTTCACGGTAGCCGGACGCGTGCCGCTCAAATGCGCGTAGGCCGGCACAAGCGCCGGCGTATTCTGCCACTTGTCGGCAAGCGCCGTGGCGATGCCGTAGGAATTCTTTGTCAATGAGTAGCCGGGCCACCAGCAGTTGCCCGAAATGGCCTCGCTTTCGCGAGTCAGCGCTATTTTGTGCTTCAGCTGGTTGGCCTCCTTCGACGGAGCCAAATCAGGCTTCGTCATCGTGCGCTCCACGTCCTGGCCGATGTAAAGCTGGCATTTAGGGTCGACAGCCTTGGCCCACCAATCCACCAGCACCAGATATGAGGCCTTCTCATGCTCAAGCTCCCAATAGAGCTGCGGCACAAGATAGTCGATCCACCCTTTTTCGGCCCACAGCAGCACGTCGGCATAGAGGTCGTCGTAATTCTGAAGCGCGCGCGTGTTGCTGCCGCGAGGGTCGCTGCTGCTGTTGCGCCACACGCCAAAGGGGCTGATGCCAAACCTCACCCAGGGCTTCGACGACTTGCGTATCGTATTGTGAATCATTTCAATCAGCTGGTTCACATTCTGGCGTCGCCAGTCGCCCTTGTCCATGCCTTTGCCGTATTTGGCATACGACTTCGAGTCGGGGAAATCCTTGCCGTTGGCGGGATAGGGATAGAAATAGTCGTCCATGTGTATGGCGTCAACGTCGTAGCGCTCTACGATATCGGCAACGACATTGCTGATGAACACGCGGTTTTCGGGCAGGCCGGGATCGAAATAAATCCTGCCGTCGCCCTGGTATTTAAGAAAGCGCTTGGGCTCGCTGTGATACAGGTGCCCCTTGGGCAGCACCTCGTTCTTGGTGGTGGTAACGCGGTAGGGGTTGAGCCACGCGTGCAGTTCCATGCCGCGCTTGTGGCATTCCTTCACCATGAAATCGAGCGGGTCCCAATAAGGCACGGGCGCCTTCCCGTCCTGCGTCAGGCATTTGCTCCACAGCTCATATTTGCTTGCGTATAGCGCATCGGCGGCAGGACGCACCTGAAACACCACGGCGTTGACGCCGCACGCCTGAAGCTTGTCGAGCTGGTCGATAAGATATTGCTTGTTCTGCTCGGTCGTCTGGTTGGCATACTGCGATTGGCCAATAGTATGCATCCAAGCGCCTCTGAATTCACGTTTCGGACTGCTCCCCCATCCTGTGCCAAAGCACACGGCAAGCATGACTCCGGCCACTACACTCCTGAATATTATATTCATCATATTCAATATAAATTGTTTTTCAATAATGCAAAAATACGAAATACATCCGTATAAATAATACAGCGCATGATTAATTTTTTGTACTTTTGTATCCCAAAGATCAATTAATCACAATTAATGGCCAGAAGTTTACTGAGGATACTGCTTACGTTTGTCATATTGACGCTTTCCATGTCGATTGGCAAACTCGCCTTCATATGCGCCGTAGGAGGCTACTCCTTCGCCGACACAATCGACATTTTGCGCCACGGCCTGCCCATGGACATGTCCATGGCCGGATATTTCACGGCGCTCCCCGCCATCGCGGCCATTGTCATCATATGGGCAGGATGCGCCAAGGCCGTCCGCATCACCATGCGCGTGTATTTCGCCATCGTTTCTTTGCTCATCTCCATCGGCATACTCTCAAACGCTGCCCTCTACCCCTACTGGGGCTTCCCGCTCGACATCACTCCGGTGTTCTACTTCGTGTCGTCGCCGGCTGCTGCCATGGCAAGCATCACATGGTGGCAATGGCTGATAGCCGTGCCGCTGATGTGCGTGTATGCGTGGGCGATATACCGGGCTCTCACGGCCGGCTTTTTCAGGCTCCCCGACCGATGCGCGCCCGGCAAAAAGGCGCCTGCCACTGTCGTCGCGGCAATTGCAGCTCTGCTTCTGTTCATACCAATCCGCGGCGGATTCACCGTGTCGACAATGAACGTGAGCAGAGCCTACTTCACCACCGACAATCACCTGAACCACGCTGCCGTGAATCCCCTCTTCAGCTTCATGTACTCGGCCACGCACCAAAGCAATTTCTCAAAGCAATTCCGCTTTATGGAGGCCGATGAGGCTGCCTCGATTTTCGCGTCGCTCAACGCAGAAAAATCCGACTCGCTGCCCACCATAGCCTCACAGCCCGACATACACCTTATCATCCTCGAAAGCTTTTCCTCTCACCTCTTTCCGAGCCTTGGCGGCGAGCCCATCGCCACAAGGCTCGACAGCCTGAGCCGCGAAGGGTGGATGTTTGGCAACATCTACTCGAGCAGCTTCCGCACCGACCGCGCCTTGCCGGCCATCCTCAACGGCTACCCGGCCCAGCCCAAGACGAGCATAATGAAGTACGTCGACAAAATCGAAACCTTGCCTTCGCTCGCAAATTCGCTCAAGCAGGCCGGCTACGACACGCGATACGTATACGGCGGCGACGTCAACTTCACCAACATGAACGCGCTGCTGCGCGCCGGAGGCTATGACATGGTGGTGAAGGACACCGACTTCGACATCTCGCAGCGGCTCAGCAAATGGGGCGCGCACGACAATGTGCTGTTCAGCCGAGCCTGGCAGCTCGCTCAACGCCGCGACGAAAAGCCGGTGCTCACCGTAATACAGACGTCGAGCTCGCACGAGCCATTCGAAGTGCCATTCCAAAGCGAAGCGGCCGACCCGAGAATCAACGCATTCATGTTTGCCGACAGCTGCGCGGCCGCATACATCGACTCTCTGAAAACTCTTCCCTCCTACTCCAATACGCTAATCGTGGTGGTGCCCGACCATTACGGCGCATATCCCGAGCTCACCGACCCGCAGCAGCGCCACAGAGTGCCGCTCATGATGCTCGGCGGCGCATTGGACCAGATTGACCTTAACCCTGAATTGCTCGACAAAATCGGTTCGCAGACCGACATCGCAGCCACCCTGCTCGGCATGCTTGGCATCGACCATTCGCAGTTTGCCTTCAGCAACAACCTGTTGGACGCCCGTCGCCGCCCTTACGCATTCTTCAGCGAGCCATCGTGGGCAATGATGGTAGAAAGCGACGGCAGCGCGTTGCTGTCGACCGACACCAAGCAAATCGACCAATCAGACAACACCGACGTAGATGAGCATCTGAAGGCTTATCTGCAATTTCTCTACTCAGACTTTGACCAGCGATAATGAACGAAATAATTGAGGTTGACTCTAATCTGTTGCTGTGGTTCAACGAAATGAACTCAGCATTTGCCGACCCGATAATGGAGGACCTATCGGGACGTGCCATCTGGATACCATTCTATTTGGTAATCGCATTGATGTTCGTCTGGCGATACGGATGGAAAAAGGGGCTTATACTAATCATCGCCATAGGCGTAGCCGTGGGGCTGGCCGACATGGTGTGCGCACGCCTGATACGCCCGTTCTTTCAGCGACTGCGCCCCGCCAACCTCGACAATCCGCTCAGCGTGTTTGTGCACATAGTGGACAGCTACCGCGGGGGGCGCTACGGCTTCCCGTCGTGCCATGCCGCCAATTCATTTGCGCTTGCCGTGTCGTCGTCGCTGCTGCTCCGCGTAAAGAATTACTCGCTGTTCATTCTATTCTGGGCGTTACTCATGTGCTACACGCGCATGTACTTAGGCGTGCATTATCCGGGCGACCTCCTTGTAGGCGCCGCCGTGGGCAGCATATTCGGATACATTATATATATGTGCGCGTCGCGCTATGCGCAGCGCCCGCAGTCGGCCATCTTGCGCGCATGGCCGGTGATAATGGCGGGATGCGCCACCATCATCATCGACATGGCCTACAGGACGGTGGCGTATTTCACGTCATGATGCGCCAACCGCCCGCGTATCTACAGTCTATTCATTAATCGTCGAGGGGATTGTGCTCGTCGGGATGCGTGTACCACCGTGAATACAGCAAATAGTTGTGGGCTATCTTCTGGTTGATTTCCTTGCTTTGCTCGGGGTCGACCATCTTCACGAACTTGGCGGGGGCGCCGGCCCACAACTCGTTGGGGCCGATTTTGGTGCGCGACAGCACTACGGAGCCGGCAGCAACAAGTGCGCCCTCTCCCACTTCGGCATCGTCCAGCACCACCGAGCCCATGCCTATAAGCGCATAGTCCCTGATTTTAGCGCCATGTATCGTCACATTATGCCCTATTGACACATCATTGCCAATCTCGATTGTCGATTTTTTGAACAATGTGTGCAGCACAGATCCGTCCTGTATGTTTACGCGATTGCCTATGCGAATGCTGTTGACATCGCCGCGCAGCACGGTATTGAACCAGATGCTGCATTCGTCGCCGATCACTACATCGCCCACCACTGTGGCATTCTCAGCTAAGAAACCATTCTCGCCGATTTTGGGGTCATGGCCCCTCAAAGGCATTATTAAAGCCATATTATCGTCGTTCGTTGATTGTTAAAGGGTTATGTGGTTAAAAGAGTAAAGGCTCCGTCTTAGCCTCAAGCCATGCGCGCTCCTCGTCGGTAAGGTAGGGCGAAAGTCGATTGCGCACTTCTTCGTGGTAGCTGTCCACCCACTCTATTTCCTCAGGCGTCATTATCGACAGCTCGAACAGGCTGCGGTCGAACGGATATAGCGTAATAGTCTCGAATTTCAGGAACTGGCCGAACTCCGTGCTCATGGCCGGAACGGTAAGCACAAGATTCTCGCAGCGCACTCCGTGCACATTCTCGCGGTAGAGGCCCGGCTCATTGCTCGTGACCATGCCCACCTTCAAGGGCACAGGCGTGTTGTTGAGCCTTATGCTCTGCGGCCCTTCGTGCACATTCAGGAAATGCCCCACGCCATGGCCGGTGCCATGCAGGTAGCCCAGGCCCTCGGCCCACAGGAATTGGCGAGCAAGCACATCGAGCTGCGCGCCGCGAGTGTCAACGGGGAAAATGGCGCGAGCAAGCGCTATGTGACCCTTCATCACGAGCGTGAAGTCGCGCTTCTCCTGCTCAGTGGGCTTGCCCATGGCTATCGTGCGCGTGATGTCTGTGGTGCCGTCGAAATACTGGGCGCCGGAGTCGACAAGCAGCAGTCCGTTGGGCTCAACCACAGCGTCGCTCTCCTCAGTTGGCTCATAATGCACGATGGCTCCATGCGGGCCGTAGCCTACGATTGTGCCGAAGCTTTCCTCATAGAAATTGTCTTGCTGCGAACGGTAGGTGAGCAGCAGCTTGTCCACGGTCAGCTCCGTCACCTTCTCGCCGGCAGCCATCAGCCGCTCAAGTTCCCTGAAGGCGCGCACCAGGGCCACGCCATCGCGCTCCATCGCGCTCTTTATCCCGGCTATCTGCACTTCGTTGCGCACTGCCTTAGGCACTGCTATCGGCGAGGTGCCTCCCACCAGGCGGTGTCCCAGCAGGTTGGCAAGCGTCACCGACGTGCGCTCCTTCTCGGCTAGCACCTTCACATCGGGCAATTGCGAAATGAACGCCTTGATGCCGCTGTAGGGAGCCACAGCCACGCCCTCGCGCTCGAGGTATTTGCGCATGTCGGCGCTCACCTTGTCTTCGTCGATGAAGAGCGTGGAGCCACCGGCGCCAACGTAGAGGTAAGACGTAGCCACAGGGTTGTATTTCACGTCGTTGCAGCGTATGTTGAGCGCCCAGGCAATCTCGTCGAGGGGGCAGATGAGGGCAGCCTCAGCGCCCTGGCGCTCGGCATCGGCCACTACTCCGGCCAATTTGCTGCGCGCCGGCTCGCCTGCATATTTCACGTCGTGCGCGAAAATCTGGTCCTTGGGCAGGCTGGGGCGGTCGGCCCACACGTTGTCGATTACGTCGAAAGCAGTGTTGAGCTTGATGCCCGATTTCGACAAGCGGTCGCTAAGATCAGCGGCCTGCGTGTAAGAGAAAAGCATTCCGTCGATGCCAACCGTCTGGCCCGGCTTAAGATTTTGCGTCAGATAGTCGACTATCGAGGGGGTGCCGGGCAGGCCATCCTTCATTAATATTATTGAGGTGCCTTCGAGCTGCTGTTCGCCTTGCAGGAAATAGCGCGAGTCAACCCACAGAAGCGCCTTGTCGGCCAGGATCACCAGCGACCCTGCCGAGCCCGTGAAGCCACTGAGGAATCGGCGCACTTGCCAGTGCGATGCTATGTACTCACTCTGATGAGGGTCGGTCTGCGGTATGATCACCGAGTCCACGCCTGCGGCACGCATCTGGGCGCGCATACCATCCAAACGCTGCTCTATGTGCTGCTTGTTGCTTGTCATATTCTTAAATTTAAGGAAATATATCTTTTGCAATTCAGTATTTTATTACGCAAAGTTAATAATTTTGTTGAAGTTTTAGTAACTTTGCATAATTAAATTCACAACTAAATTTTTCCTCTCTTCGGCAAAGAACTTGCAAGCATCTGTTTTGTTAATCATAGAAAGAGAGTGGCGATGCGTTTTGTCGCGTCAATGCTCTATCTAAAAATGTATTTCAAATGGCAGACACTAATTTTATCGACTACGTAAAGATACTGTGCCGCTCGGGAAAAGGAGGAGCCGGATCGCTCCACTTCTATCGCGCCAAGTACGTGCCCAAGGGTGGCCCCGACGGCGGCGACGGCGGACGTGGAGGAAACATCATACTGAAAGGCAACAAGAACATGTGGACACTGTTGCCGCTCAAATACCGCAGGCATATTTTCGCCGGCAACGGCCAATCGGGCTCCGGAGGCCGGTCCTTCGGCAAGGACGGCGAGGACGTGATCATCGACGTGCCGTGCGGTACAGTAGTATTCGACGCCGAAACAGGAGAATACCTCGCCGAGGTCACCGACGATGGCCAAGAAGTGAACCTGCTGCGAGGCGGCCGCGGAGGCCTTGGCAACTGGCACTTCAAGAGCGCCACCAACCGCACACCTCGCTATGCTCAGCCGGGCGAACCGGGCATCGAAAAGAGCATCATTCTCGAGCTCAAGCTTTTGGCCGACGTAGGCCTTGTGGGCTTCCCCAACGCAGGCAAGTCGACCCTGCTCTCGGCCCTGTCTTCGGCAAGGCCAAAGATTGCCGACTATCCCTTCACCACCATGGAGCCTCAGCTGGGCATTGTGAGCTATCGCGACAACCGCTCGTTCGTGATGGCCGACATCCCGGGCATCATCGAGGGGGCAAGCGAAGGCAAGGGCCTTGGCCTGAGATTCCTGCGCCATATCGAGCGCAACGCCGTGCTGCTATTCTTAGTGCCTGCCGACGCCGAGGACATCACCAAGGAATATGAAGTGCTGCTGCGAGAGCTCGAGCAATTCAACCCGCAGCTGATGGACAAGCACCGCATCCTGGCAGTGTCGAAATGCGACATGCTCGACGAAGAGATGATAGAGGACATGCGCGCCACCCTGCCGCAAGACATCCCCACTGTGTTCATTTCGGCTGTTACCGGCTATGGCCTGACAGAGCTGAAGGACATACTGTGGCGCGCAATCACCGACGAGAGCAACCGCCTCGCCACCCCCGACATAGTGCATCGCCCGCTCGACGGACAGCACCGCGTGCGAGAAGAGGACGATTTCATATTCCAGTACGAGCCAACAGAGGAGGAAGCCGAGGACTTGCAGAAAATCGATCCCAACTCGTGGGGAGAGGACATCGATGAAGGATACGACTGGGACGAGGATGCAGAGCACGACGACATCGCGCACTATCCCGACGATTCTACCGACGATTACGACGTGAACCAGCGCGGCAACAAAAATTCCGACAGATAAGCCTCACGCTTTTACCATTTTAAATTTATAGGTATAGGCGTTTTGACCACACTAATTTCAAATAAAGGTAGATGCAAATATGATGAAAGTCCTACCACGGGCACGATGTTTGATAAGCTAAAGTAACCCGTACAGTCCCGACCAGGGAGAGATACGACCGAGTTAATGCGCGGCCGTGCTGATTTACAGCACGGCCGCGCATTAACTTTTTTTTGTGTTTTGCCCGGTTTGCTCCCCATACCGTCACAATCTTCCTGAAGGCAAGCAAGCGCATCACGGGCGTGCTCGACAGGCTTTCTTGTCGTCAGCGTTGCGCTGACTGTCTTTACATGCCACAAGTTAAAGCGCTGACTATGGTACATTATCAATCTAAACAAGATAAGTATGACTACGACAGTAAAAGTAAAATTCCGCCCCTCGACGGTCAAAGACC
>CAZORI010000052.1:0-11673 GCA_964582335.1 uncultured Bacteroides sp. | reverse complement strand
CGCCTTCAGCGACGAAAAGCGCTGCCTCGACGCCTGGCTCATCGAGGACCTATAGTACAAAGCATCTTTTAGCAACCCATGCCACAATTAAGGCGCCTTTAAGGGCGAATGGCGCGGAGGTCGGAGCCGGTGGGAGATTGGAAGATGCGCAGTCCGAAGTCGTTGACAATTGCCAAGATATGGTCGAGAGCGGCCGCCTGCACTTGCTCATAGGCTTCCCACGATGTGCGCGAGGTGAAGAAGTATATCTCGATGGGCAAGCCTTGCGGCGTGGGCTGAAGTTCACGCACCATATATAGCATCTTGCCCTTTAATGTGGCGAGGCTACCAATGTAATGCTTCAAATAATGGCGAAACACGGTAAGGTTGACCCATCGTCCGGGCTCAATGGTCTGTACCCATGGCTCACCCATGAATCGTGCCTGCTCAGCGTCGGTCAGGAATCGCACCGTGGTCATGTCGATATTAAACGAACGCATCACTCGTCGTCCACCGCTCTGCTCCATATTGCGCCAATTCTGAAACGACTGGCTTATCAGCTCGTATGGTGGTATCGTCACTACAGAGTGGTCCCAATTAATAACCTTCACCGTGGCAAGCGTCACCTCATGTACACGCCCGTTTGCTCCATTTGCCTCCGACACTATCCAATCTCCAGGCCGAAGCATATCATTGGCTGTAAGCTGCACGCCTGCCACCACGCCGAGAATAGAATCCTTGAACACCAACATCAGCACAGCAGCTCCGGCTCCAAGGCCCGACACTATAAGCAAAGGACTCTTGCCAAAGAGAACAGCTACCATCAGGATAGCTCCTATGCACCATATCACAATGCATATCATTTGCTGCAAACCGTTTAGAGAATGCGAGGGCACATATTCGTATTCCTCATCATTGTCCTCGGCCCTTCGCATGCGTTCAGCCTCCTCATCAATCCGCTGTCGGTCGAATACTATCATGAATATGCCCTTCACCAACTCTACGAGAACCTTTGTGCCGAATCCGATGATCGCAACGTCCATGACCACCTCTACATAGCGGCTTATCGTGGCGAAAGGTGAAACAGCCGTTTGCAGCAAATACAGCAACAACATGGCGCTAAGCATCCACCAAAGCCATTTCAAGAAATCATTGCGCAGCAATATGTCATCGACACGTGTTGGAGTCTTGCCTGTAATCTTGCGAAGCACTGGATTGACAACATTGTTGAGCAAGCGATACACAATTACCGCTAATAGCACATAAGCCGCCGACAGCATACCGCTCGCAAGCCACATTGCCCAGTGCTCTGAGCATCCCCAATCCGACAGCAAATCAGCAAGAAGCTGAAGCAAGGAGCCATCTTGCACTTGATAACCGATTATCTCAATAACATCGCATGCCACCATATTCAAGTCTACTTGTATTGTTCGCCTATAATTAGTTTGTCTCCGCTATCGTCAACCTTGAATAGATGCGGCACTCGTATGTATCGGCCGTTGACGCTTTTGTGGCTATGCACCGACATCAGAAGCTCGCCATCGAAAGCGCGGAAAAGCATTCCGTGGCCGAAGTCGGGCGGCGTGATTGGCTGCGCCTCCTGTTCCCATGGCCCATCGAGGGTGCCGCTCTGCGAATATGCCACGCCCTGCGTGTACACGTCATCGATCCAGCTCGTCCATATCATGGCAAGCTTGCCTGTGGCAGTGCGGTGGAGGTAGGGGCCGTCGGTCACGCGATTTGGCCGGTCCTTGCCGTCCTCCAATTCGTGGCTCCATGGCGATGCGCTTGCCTTGAAAAGCAGCGTTGCCTCTCCGATAGTGCCGCTCAAGTCAGGCTTTAGCTGTATTTTCTCGATAGTGCCATCCCAATTTTGCAGCCATTCCCAGCAATACACCATGTACGGCTTGCCATCGGTGTCGACCCAAAATGTGCCGTCGAGAGTAAGGCGGTCGGCCGGCAAGTATTCATCGTCAGAATTTTCCACTCTTCTGTATGGTCCTTCTGCCTTATCGCTGACCAGCACGTGGCATGCGCGCCTGTCAAGATTGTTGCCTCTGTAAGTGCCAAGCGACACATTGCGGTTGGTGAACGTAGCGAAGTAATAGTATTTGCCGCCATACTTGTGCAGTTCGGCAGCCCAGATCATGGGACGATCACCCATCCATTCGATGTCGCTTGTTTCTGCCACTGTGTATGGGCCCTCCCATATCTTCAAGTCGGGGCTCTTCCATAGCTGGCCACCCGTTCCTGTCATGTAATACATGTTGGTAGCCTCATCAGCCAGAATGCATGGGTCGCTCAGACGGATTGAGTCAAGCGGAACTTGGCGCACTTCATGTTGGCGCTGAGCCGAAGCCGGCAAAACGGCGCAAATCAGCAATGCAACGGCAAAAATTCCATTTAAATATTTTTTCATAGGTAATGTCATTTGTTTTCGTCAATTGATTTCATCTTGTCAGCAATGAAAGCCTGCATTTCGGGCGTATGGCGCTCTACGCTCTGCAGCAGCTTGAATTGAGCCTTAGCGCGCACCAGATTGTGGTCAGGGTATTGTATCTTATAGTAAGTGTCGCCATTGATGTAATCAGCAAGGAAACGCACGGCTTGCATGTAGGGGAAAAGCGCGGCTGCATAGGGCAGATTCTCAATCTCTATCGGAAGCAAAAAACAGCCTGCTGCCGACAAATACCCTTCTGTGAAAGCATGGAAAATATCCATGTCGAACTCCACATTGTCGAGATTCTTGTCATCCTCAGCGCCAGTGTTAGCGCCGGTGCGCATGAAGTCGCCGTAGTCGCTGAATATGAAGCTTGGCATCACTGTGTCGAGATCAATGACGCATAGCACTCTCGACCCGTCTTGGTCGAACATCATGTTGTTAACCTTCGTGTCGCAGTGGCATACGCGCTTAGGCAACTTGCCCTCGCGGTAAAGGCGCTCGGCCTTGCACATCTCTTGCGCTCGGCTTTCTATTTCATTGAGCAGCGCTTGCACCTCTTTCACCCTCCCCTTTGGGTCGGCAGCCGCAGCCTCGTGCAATTGGCGCAGGCGCAATTCCATATTGTGGAAATCGGGGATAGTCTCTTCAAGGTGCTCGTCGATGTCAGTGAGCATGGCTTGGAACTGTCCGAAAGCGCTACCAGCCGCACGGCTGCTCTCGGGCGTAACTGCCTCGAAAGTTATGGCTCGTGGTATGTACACCATCATACGCCAATAGTTTTCACCATCGAAATAGTATGTCCTATCGCTCATCTTCCGAGGGATAAACGTGAGTACTTTTCGGTCGATGTCATCCTCTCCGGCCGCAACGAGTTTCTTGCGGATGTGGGCAGTGACGGCCTCGATGTTGTGTTGCAGCACATCCACGTTTGTGAAAATACGGTGGTTGATGCGCTGCAATACATAATCGGGCGAATCGGCAGACTCAGTGCGCACGATGTATGTATCGTTGATGAGTCCGTTGCCAAGAGGCTTCACTTCGCTCACCTTGCCGCTGATGTCAAATTCACTGACAATATCATTCAAATTTTTCATGATGCCTTCTGATTACTCACCTTCCATATAATGGTGATAGCCATTGAGCTTGTTCCATGCCCCGCGAGTGAAGTCGGGCACTTCCACCGGTGCGCTGTTGTTCTCGATGGATATTCTCGAAAGTTCGCCGAGCGACGACCATTCGGCTGCGTCGTACACATCTTGGTCGAGGGGAAGCCCGTTGAGCAGGCAGTACACCAGGCGATAGTCCATGATGAAGTCCATGCCGCCATGGCCGCCCACTTCCTGAGCCTTTTTGCCAATTTCAGTGATTAGCGGATGTTCATATTCCTTCATGATTGCCTCCTTTACGTCCTGTGGCACAAAGCTGTGGCTCGACAGGTTCTCATGGTCGGGTACTTTATTGAGCTTTTTCACCTCTCTGAAAGCATAGCCCTGCACGGGGTACTTGTTGGCGAATCCTTCCGTGCCCGTGAGCTGGTACATGCGCGAATAAGGGCGCGGATTCATCACATCGTGCTGGATGTGTATGGTCTGTCCGTTTTCGGTCTGAATCATGCTCATAGTATGGTCGGCATTTTGGAAGTTTTCGCTTTCGCGTCCAAGATTCTGCTTCACATATTTAGGTCCGGAGAGTGCTTTCGACTCCATCGCTACGAGATAATTCATCTTGTTGCCACGATGTATGTCCACGAGCTGGCAAGCCGGGCCCATGCCGTGCGTTGCGTACACATCGCCCTTATGCGTCTCATTGAAGTCGAGTCGCCAATTCCCTTCGTACAATGGCCAAAACTCTTCAAGATTGTGTATATACGAGCCCTCTACGTGCAGGATATCGCCAAATAGGCCCTTCTGGGCCATGTTGAGCGTGGTGAGCTCGAAGAAATCATACACGCAATTCTCAAGCATCATACAGTGCTTTTTTGTCTTTTCGGCAGTGTCAACAAGCTGCCAACATTCCTCAAGGCTCGTGGCCGCCGGCACCTCCACAGCCACGTGCTTGCCATGCTCCATGGCATATACAGCCATAGGCACATGGTTTTTCCAGTCGGTGGCTATGTACACCAAGTCGATGTCGGGACGCTCGCACAGTTCCTTCCAACCTTCCTCGCCATAGTATTCGGCGGCTGCAGGGCGACCCGCCTTCTTTATGTACTTTTGAGGCTCAGCCAGACGGTCTTGGTGCTTGTCGCAGATAGCCTTGATGCTTGTGCGGTCGATGTAAGTGAATCGCTCCACTGCATCGGGCCCGCGCATACCCATGCCTATAAAGCCCACTCTTACCGAATCAAGAGGCTCGGCGCGGAACGCAACCATATCGGTCTGTCCGTCGGCTCGCGCTGGAATCGGAGTTTTGATGATGCCTGTTTCCGGGTCGCGCTGCAACCCATCTTTGTTCTGTGCGTCACGGCTGCTGCAATTAGTTAATGCCAGCGAGGCCAGTCCAAAGGCCGCAATTAGAACGATTAGATTCTTTTTCATGATATTGATAATGACTTGTTAATTTCACAATGTATTTCGATAAGCAAATATAACAATTTTTTTTCATTCGGCAAATTGTGGCGACATTCATCACGATTTGTAGATGTGAGAATTTAAGCGTAAATTCGCGTATTATAAAGTCAACTTTCACAGATATCATGAAAAAAGCATTCTCAGCCGTGCTATTCCTTGCAATCGCCATCGCCATACATTCCGCAAATCCCCAATTGAAAGGTTTCTTATATGGCAGTGACACACGCCCTTCGGGCAACGAATGGCAATCACCCTGCTCCTTGGCGTATAACAAGGAGCAGCCTCGAGCCACATTCTATGCGTTTCCCTCCGCAGAGTCAGCGCGTCTCGTATTGCCCGAGAACAGCAAATACTGGATGTCGCTCGACGGAATGTGGAAATTCCACTGGGTGAAGGAGCCTTCGCTGCGCCCTATCGATTTCTTTGAAACCGACTTTGACGACACAGCATGGGACGAAATTAGCGTGCCGTCCAACTGGAACATTGCCGGAATCGAAAAAGATGGCACCCAACGATATGGCACGCCGATCTACGTAAATCAGTCCGTGATATTTCAGCACGAAGTGAAGGAAGGCGACTGGAAGGGCGGCGTAATGCGCACACCCCCTGCATCGTGGACTACCTACGACGCACGCAACGAGGTGGGCTCGTATCGGCGCGCTTTTGAAATACCCAAAAGTTGGAAAGGCCGTGAAGTATACATCAATTTCGACGGAGTGGATTCCTTCTTTTATTTATGGATCAACGGCCAATATGTGGGGTTCAGCAAGAATTCAAGAAATGCGGCCCGATTCAACATCACAAAATACCTTACGCCAGGGGAAAACACTGTAGCCGTGGAGGTATACCGCAACAGCGACGGCTCTTTCTTAGAGGCTCAGGACATGTTTCGCCTGCCAGGCATATTCCGCTCGGTTTCGCTCACGGCAACATCGCCACTGGAAATCAGTGACCTTGTGGCAATACCGGATTTGACTGACAATTACGCCAATGGCAAACTCACCGTCACCACCGACATACGCAATCTTACGGGCAAGGATGCTTTCGGATTAGAGATGAGATATTCTCTGTATCAATGCGCGCTTTATTCCGACTCCAATACAAACATCTTGTGCGACGTCATCAGTCCTGAGCCAATCCACCTGCCTAAAGGCTCTGAGAAAAGCGTGTCGGCAACAATCAGCATAGCCCACCCCAAGAAATGGAGCGCGGAAGAGCCATGGAGGTATGTGCTTGTGGGCCAACTGACTGACAAGAAAGGCAATGCTGTAGAGACGGTGTCAACCTATGTGGGATTCCGCAAGGTGGAGATATTGGACACGCCGGCCGAGAAGGACGAGTTTGGCAATTCCGGCAGATACTTTTACGTCAACGGCAAGCCAGTGAAGCTGAAAGGAGTAAACCGCCATGAAACAATGCCCGAAGCCGGCCATGCTGTCACCAAGGACAGGATGATGCAGGACGTGATGCTGATGAAGCGCGCCAACATCAACCATGTACGCAATTCCCACTATCCCGATGCTCCTTACTGGTATTACCTTGCCGACAAATACGGACTATACCTGGAAGATGAAGCCAACTTGGAATCGCACGAGTATTATTATGGGAAGGCTTCGCTGTCGCACGTCCCTGAGTGGGAGGCAGCCCATGTTGCGAGGAATATGGAGCTCGTGCACTCCACCGTCAACAGTCCGGCCGTTGTAATATGGTCGATGGGCAACGAAGCCGGCCCCGGGAAAAACTTCAACGCGGCCTACAATGCCATCAAGGCTTTCGATACCTCGCGTCCGGTGCAGTATGAGCGCAACAACGACATCGTTGACATCGGTTCGAATCAATACCCCTCCATCAAATGGGTGCGAGAGGCTGTAAAGGGGAATGCCGACATAAAGTATCCATTCCACATATCGGAGTATGCTCACTCCATGGGGAATGCCGTAGGTGGCCTCGCCGACTACTGGGAAGCCTTGGAAAGCACCAACCATTTCATGGGAGGCGCCATTTGGGACTGGGTGGACCAATCGCTCTACAATTACACTGCCGACAGCATTAAGTACCTCGCATTTGGCGGCGACTTTGGTGATGAGCCTACCGACGGGCAGTTTGTGATGAACGGACTGATGTTTGGCGATCTTACGCCCAAGCCTCAATATGCCGAGGTGAAGAAGGTGTACCAGAATGCGGCTATTACCCAAGTGGATATGCCTGCTGGAGCGGTTGAGATTTTCAACAAGAATTATTTCACTTCTCTTGACGATTATGCTGCCTATTGGTACCTGTACAAGGATGGCCAATTGATAGAGCAGGGCACGCTTGACGATTTTAACAAATCGTCGATTGGCCCGAGAGAAAGAAGGACGTACCTCATCCCTTATGCTCACAGCAATTTCGATGACGGCTCGGAATATTTCGTAAATGTGGAGTTGCAATTGAAGGTAGATAAGCCCTGGGCTAAGGCCGGATACGCACAGATTGCCGAGCAATTGCCTTTGAGCGCCGTTAATCCGTCTTATCCACAAATCGAAGATGGCAACAGTAGTGCATTGCACATGGGGCAACTTGACAATGCCGTCAACATCTCCGGCGACAACTTTTCGGTGCAGTTTCTCCTTGATTCCGGCACAATCAACCGCTTGAATTACGGCGGCAATGATGCCATCGTCCCCGGCCATGGCCCCACGCTTGATGCCTTCCGTGCATACATGAACAATGACAACTGGATAAGCAAAGAGTGGTTTGCCAAAGGTCTGTACAATCTCAAGCACAAAGTCACTGACTACAGCATATCCTCCGACGATAAGGGCAGAGCTGTACTATCGTTCACCGTAGTGTCGCAAGCGCCAAGAGGCGGCATGATGATTGGCGGCAACGGAAATTCCAAGGGGATATACACAATCGATGAAAGCGATAGCCTGGACATGGGTGATGATGGCTTCAAGTTCGTTACAAACCAAACATGGACGGTGCACCTCGACGGCAGCATTGCATTGAATTCCATAGTCTCCTCCAACGATACCACTCTCGTACTCCCTCGCTTAGGCTATGTAATGGAAATCCCTGAAAAATACAGCAAGCTCACTTATTACGGCAGAGGCCCCGGGGAAAATTATTCCGACCGCAAATCCGGCCAATTCATAGGCATATACACCACTTCGGTCAAAGACAACTACACAAATTACACACGTCCGCAAAGCAACGCCAATCGCGAGGATGTAAGATGGGCTTCTCTCTCCGACTCTGCCGACAGCGTGCTATTCATAGCGCCCGGCGGAATGTCGATGACAGCAACGCCCTACACTGAGATGGAGCTATTCAACGCCAATCATCCGCACATGTTGCCCAATAGCAATCGCACGGTACTTCACCTCGATGTCGACGTCACCGGCCTCGGCGGCGCAAGTTGCGGTCAAGGCGGACCACTTGAGCACCAGCGTATCACCACCGCCACCCCTCACCACTTCTCCCTAATCATTCGCCCCAAATCGAAGAATCTTTGACATTCATGAAGCCTAGTAAAAAAAGAGTGCAACCGATTAAGGCTGCACTTTTTTTTATGTTCACTTATGTGGATTACTTCACTTCCTCGAAGTCGACGTCGGTGACGTGGCCGTCGCCGCCCTTGCTTGCGCCGGGTTGTGGGCCTGCGCCAGGATTCTGTGCCTGCTGCTGTGCCTGTGCCTGAGCGTTGAGGATATCTTGCTGAGCAGCGCCAAAGGCTGTCTCGATTTCCTTCATTGCACGCTCGCAACCGTCAACATCGCCAGCCTTGTGAGCATCCTCCAGCTTAGCGATAGCGCTCTCGATAGCCGAACGCTTGTCAGCAGGAATCTTGTCGCCGAATTCCTCAAGCTGCTTGCGGGTTTGGAATACCATAGCGTCGGCATGGTTGAGGGTCTCAACGCGCTTCTTCTCCTTTTCGTCGGCAGCAGCGTTGGCAGCGGCCTCATCCTTCATACGCTTGATTTCAGCGTCGGTCAAGCCCGACGAAGCCTCGATGCGTATGCTCTGCTCCTTGCCGGTTGCTTTATCCTTTGCCGATACGTTGAGGATACCGTTGGCGTCGACCTCAAACGTAACCTCAATCTGAGGTATGCCACGAGGTGCGGGTGCAATGCCGTCGAGGTGGAATTTGCCAAGGGTCTTGTCATCCTTAGCCATAGGACGCTCGCCCTGCAGCACGTGGATTTCTACAGAAGGCTGATTGTCGACAGCCGTCGAAAATACCTCGCTCTTGCGCACAGGTATTGTGGTGTTGGCTTCGATAAGCTTGGTCATCATGCCGCCAAGAGTCTCGATGCCGACCGACAGAGGCACAACGTCGAGAAGCACAATGTTCTCCTTAACGTCACCGCTGAGGATACCGCCCTGGATGGCAGCGCCCACGGCTACTACCTCGTCAGGGTTGACACCCTTGCTGGGCTCGCGGCCGAAAATCTTCTTAACGATGTCCTGGATAGCAGGGATACGAGTAGAACCGCCTACCAAGATCACCTCATTTATGTCGCTTGCCTTGAGGCCTGCGTCAGCGAGGGCCTTGTTGCAAGGTTCGATACAAGCCTGTATCAGCTTGTCGCTCAGCTGCTCGAATTTAGCGCGCGTAAGAGTTGTTACCAAGTGCTTTGGCACACCGTCAACCGGCATGATGTAGGGCAGGTTGATTTCAGTGGCGGTAGAGCTCGACAGCTCAATCTTTGCCTTCTCGGCTGCTTCCTTCAGACGCTGCAGAGCCATAGGATCCTTGCGCAGGTCAACTCCGTATTCCTTCTGGAATCCGTCGGCCAAATAGTCGATGATTACGTGGTCGAAGTCATCGCCGCCAAGGTGGGTATCACCATTGGTAGAAAGCACCTCGAATACGCCGCCGCCAAGGTCGAGGATAGAAATATCGAATGTGCCGCCGCCAAGGTCGAACACTGCTATCTTCTGGTCCTTGTCGCTCTTATCCAAGCCGTAAGCCAAGGCAGCTGCAGTAGGCTCGTTCACGATACGGCGCACTTTCAAGCCAGCGATTTCACCGGCTTCCTTAGTGGCCTGGCGCTGCGAGTCGTTGAAGTATGCAGGCACGGTGATCACGGCCTCGTCAACGCTCTGTCCCAGGTAATCCTCGGCGGTCTTCTTCATCTTCTGCAGAATCATTGCCGAGATTTCCTGCGGAGTGTATACACGACCGTCAACCGACACCTGAGCCATGCCGTTGGCGTTTTCAGACACGGTGTAGGGCACACGCTTTGCATCATCGAGCACTTCGCTGTAGCGTTCGCCCATGAATCTCTTTATCGAATAGATTGTGCCTTCAGGGTTGGTTATGGCCTGACGCTTTGCGGGATCGCCCACTTTGCGCTCGCCATCCGATACGAAAGCGACTATTGAGGGTGTGGTGTTTCTACCCTCGCTGTTAGGAATCACTACGGGATCCTTACCTTCAAGAACTGATACGCATGAATTGGTAGTACCAAGGTCAATGCCTATTATCTTTCCCATGATTTTATGATTTAATTATGGTTTTATATTTTTGACTAATTTATTTCAACCTATGATTGGCGCAGCTTTCGCCACGCTCAATCATAGAAGTAACAAATCCTATACCAAAAAGGTTGTTACACTTTTTGCCAATAAAGCAAATGCTTAGCAATAAATACTTTGTATATGTCATGGGTATATATTAGTGTGCAGGTGACATCTACTGACAAAATGTCAGTAGATGTCACCTGCACACGTTAGGCTTCTTTTTACATCTCTCCTACATAATAATACCATCCCGTTGCTTCATGATTCTCTCCGAGAAGATATTTCTCATATTTTTCGAGGTCAAACACTGTGCATTTATAATATACCATGTCATCAGAATAACTCTCATCAATTATGTCCCCGAAATATTCCCGTATCAAACGCACCATATAGAGTTTGATCTCATTTTCGGTTTCAAAAAAGTCACGCGATTCCATTCCGACATTTTACTCATCATTATACTAGTTAGAGCATATAATTCTTCCCACGACAAGTTGCTGGATCCATCTGATAGAAGATTAAAGTCATCCGATCTTGACTCCATATCGAATTTGTTTTCTTCAAATATTCGCCACTCATTTCTTACACTCTGCACTGAATCCTCCGGTAAACTTCGGCTAATTTCTATGTCCTTTTCGGTCATATTTATCCACTCCGAGAGTCCATCTGGCTTTTCAATATCTACATCAAAATGGCCACTTTTCGAGTAAGCAAGTATAGGACTGTAGGTTTTTACCGCACTCAGTAATAGAAAGCCCCCTTCGTTTTCGAGATTGAGACAGATGATAGCATCCTCGCCCAGCTCTCCCTTCATTAATGATATACTATATCCATTACTACGAGACATTCTCTCTCGTCCAAATACTTGTTTTACGATATTGGCGACCTCTACGGAATTAACGTCATCAGTAATCTGCCACGCAACTTGTTCTGGTGAATCGTTTACCTCCATGTCAGCATTACTAACGAAGGCTTCATCGAAAGATGAACACGCCATTAACACCATCATGATAGTGATTGTAAGTTTTTTCTTTTTTTCATGATTGATTAATTTAAGCATAGTATCTATATTTTTTACTTTTTTTGTAAAAAAAACCTATTTTTAAACAACTTAAAATAAGAGTCCACTCTAAAAAGTCGGCACTAAAGCACTCGGCTCAAGAGCAAGATTAT
>CAZORI010000051.1:0-12037 GCA_964582335.1 uncultured Bacteroides sp. | reverse complement strand
GATTCTAAGGCCAGTTCGGAAACCTCAAATCACGTCATTAACTGAATATCCCTAAGTTACAACCAAAACTTTCGAAAAAAAATTCATTGCGGAGGCGCATTTGGTTGCGACTGAATATCCCTAAAATAGATGCAAGACATGCTAATATTTTTACTGATTACTGAAAAAAAAAGTGACATGTGGAAAAAAAAGTGTTATCTTTGTATATAATGAATCCAAAAATTTTCAACAAATTTGACGTTAGCAATATATCAGAAGCCATCACCTATGCCTCTAATTACAAATTATTGTAGCACGGCATTATTGGCAACACTACTATGAGCGGCAACGAAAAATCGAGCATCGCGCACCTGCAGCGTCAACAGCTGTTGCTGCGCATGGAATACGAAGCGGAAAAGGAGGAATTCAAGCGGCAAACCGAAACGATGGGCATAGCGCGCAAAGTGAAGCGCGGACTCGCGTGGATGCCCGTGAGCGTAGGCCGCAATTACTACAACTCGCTCAACCAGCTCGTGGTGGAAATCACGCGCACGAGCGACACCGACATTGAGCATAATTTCGAATTCGGCCGTCCGGTGGCGTTTCTGCGCCAATCGGCCGACGGCGCGATATCCTACTACAATTTCCTTGGCACCGTAAGCTACGCCGACGACACGCGCATGGTGGTGGCTATGCCAGGCACGGGCGCAATCGCCCAGATCGCGCAAGCCGAGAGGCTGGGCGTGCAGCTGTATTTCGATGAAACGAGCTATCAAGCTATGTTCGACGCCCTGCAAGCCATGATTTCGGCAAAGGGCAACCGCTTGGCTCACCTGCGCGACCTGATGCTAGGCGCCGGCATGAAGGCCGAGTCGCGCTCGCTCTATCCGATGCAGCTGCCGTGGCTCAACAGAGTGCAGGAGCAAGCCGTCAACCGCATACTGTGCTCACGCGACGTGGCAATAGTGCACGGGCCGCCGGGCACCGGCAAAACCACCACACTCGTCGAGGCAATCTACGAGACTCTGCACCGCGAGCCGCAAGTGCTGGTGTGCGCGCAAAGCAACACTGCCGTCGACTGCATCAGCGAAAAGCTTGTGGACCGTGGCGTGAACGTGCTGCGCATAGGCAACCCCTCCCGCGTGAACGACAAGATGCTGTCGTTCACCTACGAGCGCCGCTTCGAGGCGCATCCCTCCTACCCCGAGCTGTGGGCTGTGCGCAAAGAGCTGCGCCAACTGCACTCGCGAAAGCGCGCCGGCGACTTCTCGCGCCGCGAAGCGCTGCGCCACCGCATAGCCAAGCTCAACGACCGCGCTGTGGCGCTCGAGCTGGCCATACGCGAGGACCTCTTCAACAGCGCCAACGTGATAGCGAGCACCCTGGTGAGCAGCAACCATCGCCTGCTCTACGGCCGCAAGTTCGGCACGCTATTCATCGACGAGGCTGCCCAAGCCCTGGAAGCGGCGTGCTGGATTGCCATTCGCCACGCCGACCGCGTGGTGCTAGCCGGCGACCACCAGCAACTGCCCGCCACCATAAAATGCATCGAGGCGGCGCGCGGAGGCCTCGACCGCACGCTGATGCAGCGCGTGGCCGAGCGGCTGCCCGAAACAGTGACGCTGCTGCAGACGCAATACCGCATGCACACCGACATCATGCGATTCTCGTCCGACTGGTTCTATGGCGGCAAGCTCGTGGCCGCCCCTGAGGTGAGCCAGCGCAGCATACTCGATTTCGACACGCCCATCACATGGATCGACACTGCCGACATCGAGGGAGCGCAGGAGCAATTCGTAGGCGACAGCTTCGGACGCATCAACAAAGTGGAGGCCGACTTGCTCGTGAGCCGGCTCATAGAGTACGTGGGAAAAATAGGCATGGAGCGCATCCTCGACGAGCGCATCGACTTCGGCATAATTTCGCCCTACCGCGCCCAGGTGCAGTATCTGAGGTCGAGGATAAGGTCAGAGGCTAAGCTGCGCCCCCTGCGCGGCGCAATATCAGTCAACACGGTCGACGGCTTCCAGGGCCAGGAGCGCGACGTGATATTCATCAGCCTTGTACGCGCCAACGAAGCCGGCAACATAGGCTTTCTCAGCGATTTGCGTCGCATGAACGTGGCCATGACGCGCGCTCGCATGAAGCTCGTCATACTCGGCGACGCATCCACGCTCGGCAAGCATCCTTTCTACCGCAAGTTGCTGCGCTACATAGCCGACGTGAATCAGACGTAGGGATTGTGCTTCTTCTCCTGCCCTATTGTGGTGGGGGCATCATGGCCGGGAAGCACGGTCACGTCGTCGGGAAGCGTGAACAGGCGATTGCGCACGCTGCTTATCAGTTCATGCAGGTCGCCTCCGGGCAAATCGGTGCGTCCGATGCTGCCGCGAAACAGCGTGTCGCCGGCAAATAGCAGATTGCCTTCCTTATAGTAAAGTGAAATGCCACCTTTGGTGTGGCCCGGCGTGTGTATCACCTGCAGCTCGCTTTCGCCGATGTGGATGATGTCGCCGTCGGCCAATGGCGCGTCGATGTACACCTGCTTGCCTTGACCCGGCATTCCGAAGCGGCGATATTGCGCGCCCATCTCCTCGCCCAAAGGCGCGTCGGCCACATGGGCTGCCACCGGCACGCCATAGGCATCCTTCACGTAGTTCTCGCCAAAGCAGTGGTCGAGGTGGAGATGGGTGTTTATTATTTGGGTGAGGCGCGCATGGCTGGCCTCTACATAGTCGGAAAATCTTTTTTGCTCTGAGGAAGTGGACATGGCGGGGTCGATGACGGCAGCCTCGCCGGTTGCCTCGTCAATCAGCAGGTAGGTGTTCACACCGAACATGCTGAACTGGAATTGTTTAACTCGCAACATTGGTCAATCGTTTTTTTGCTCAAGTGATTTTCAGAAATGGCTTATAAATAAGCGGCCACCGACAAATTCCTGATTTTATCCCAAATGGAGTCTTTCTCAGGCCTGAGGTTGACCGATGAAATGGGCTTGCGCAGGTTCAGATACAGAATTGACGAATGCATCACTATGGCTGCCCATTCCTCGAACGGCACGATGGCGTGCACATTCCTCAGATTGATTTCATGAAAGGGCGAATTTCCCGGAATAGAGCCAATAGTCATGATTTCGGTGTCGGGGTCGATCATGATATCGTGCATCAACCCGCATTTGTCGAACAGATAAGCGAGGTTGAGGCAATCCACGCTTTTAGGCTTCTTGCCGTATTTCCTGTATATTTCTGAGATAACCGCTTGAGTAATCATTTGAGTCGTTTTTTTGAAGGCAATAGTTGCTGTGATGTAATTATTGCTGATTTGACATTAAAACAACGATGTCTAAAAAAATGTTTCCGAATATTTACAATTGTGACAAATTTTGCATTTAAGTTTTCAAGCCTTCTGAAAACTCGACAAAGACACTGATTTTCTACGTCAATCATGCTTATTTGACGATATTTTTTTAAATTTGCATAAAGTTCTTTTTACACTTCGACATGAATATATATCCCCAAAATATTGAATCGAAAATTGGATTCGACACGGTGCGCAAGCTCGTCGAGGCTAAGTGCATGTCGTCGCTGGGACGCGAAAAGTGCACCGACATGCAGTGCTCAAGCCACTACGACGACGTACGACGCCGCCTAATGGCCGTGGACGAGATGTGCCGCATCATGGACAGCGACGACTCGCTGGCGCTCAACAGCGTGCACGACCTCACGCCGCAGCTGCGCACCATACGCGTGCCCGGCACGCACATACCCGAGGCCGACCTGGCGCGCCTGCGCAGCTCATTGGCCACCATCGCCGACATTGCTTCGTTCTTCACTCGGCAGCGCACCGACGAAGGCGTTACGCCCTACCCGGCCCTCGACAAAATCGCGAGCGAAATATCGGGCTTGCCTGGGGTGCGCCAAGCCATCGACAAGATTCTCGACAAGCAGGGGGCAATCAAGGACAACGCGTCGCCCGAACTGGCGCGCATACGCGGTGCCTTGGCATCGATGCAGGGGGCGATCAACGCGGCCATGAGGCGCGTGATGGCACGTGCCGTGAGGGATGGCGTGCTCGACGCCGACGCCTCGCCCACCATGCGCGACGGCCGCATGGTGATTCCCGTGACGGCGATGCACAAGCGCAGCATCCAAGGCATCGTGCACGACGAATCGGCCACCGGCAAAACGTTCTTCATCGAGCCCCTCGAGGTGGTGGAGGCCGGCAACCGCCTGCGCGAGCTGCAAATAGACGAGCGCCACGAAGTGGTGAGGATACTTGTGGCTCTTGCCGACACGCTGCGCCCGCACGTGCCGGAGATGCTAATCGCATACGACGTGCTCGGGCATTTCGACTTCATACAAGCCAAGGCGCGCTATGCCCGCGAAATCGACGCTAAGATGCCACAGCTGCACCGCGACATGCAACTCGAGCTCTACCACGCATGCCATCCGGTGCTTAAGCTCACGCTCGAAAAAATAGGCAAGCAGGTGGTGCCGCTCGACATTACGCTCACGCCTGAGCGCCGAATGCTGATTATATCAGGACCTAACGCCGGCGGCAAGTCGGTGACGCTCAAGACGGTGGCGATAGCCCAATACATGCTGCAATGCGGCCTGCTGCCCCCGGTCTACGAAAACTCGCACATGGGCACCGTCGACGCCATTTTCATCGACATCGGCGATGACCAGAGCATCGAAAACGAGCTCAGCACCTACAGCTCGCACCTGAGCAACATGAAATATTTTCTCAACCATGGCGACGCCGACACGCTCGCCTTGATTGACGAATTCGGCAGCGGCACCGAGCCGCAAATCGGCGCGGCTATCGCCCAGGCGGTGCTCGACCAATTCGTGAAGATGGGCATGTGGGGCGTAATCACCACCCACTATCAGAACATCAAGAAATTCGCCGACGAGACTCCCGGCCTGGTGAACGGCTCGATGCTATACGACCGCCAACTGATGCAGCCGCTGTTTCGCCTGCTCATCGGCACTCCCGGCAGCTCGTTTGCCGTGGAGATTGCACGCAAAATAGGCTTGCCGGCCAATATCATAGCCGAGGCGGAGAACATCGTGGGCAGCGACTACATCAACCTCGACAAATACCTGCTCGACATTGCCCGCGACAAGCGCTACTGGGAGAACAAACGTCGCGACATCAAGCAGAAGGAGAAGAAAATCGACTCTCTGATAGAGAAATACGAGGACGACGCCGAACAGCTGCGCGCCAAGCGCAAGGAAATAATCGATGAGGCGCGCAGCCAGGCCAAGCAGATTCTCGACAGCAGCAACGCGGCCGTGGAGCGCACGATCCATGAGATAAAAAGCGCGCAGGCCGAGCGTGAACGCACTATGGCGGCGCGCCGCCAACTCGACGAGAGCAAGCGCGAACTGGCGCAAGACACCTCTGCCGACCATCCGATGCTGAAAAAAATAGCAAAGCCCCGGAAAGGCCCCAAGGCGCAGCCTACCCCGCAGGCACAGCGCCAGCTGCAGCCGGGCGACCATGTGCTGCTCGACGGCAGCGGCACTGTGGGCGAGGTGCTGTCGATTGAGGGCAAGAACGCGCTCGTCGCCTTTGGGCTGCTAAAAACAACCGTTAAGGCCTCGCGGCTTAAGCTCACCGACCGCAAGATTGAGAGCGGAGCCAAAAAAGGCACCTCGTATCTGTCGGCAAGCACAGTGGACCAAAATCGCGAGAAGCAGCTCAATTTCAAGCCGGAAATCGACGTGCGCGGTCTGCGCGTCGACGAGGCCGTGCAGGCAATCACCTATTTTATCGACGACGCCACGCAATTCTCTGCCCAAAGGGTGCGCATACTGCATGGCACGGGCACGGGCGCGTTGCGGCAGTACATACGCGACTACCTGGCCTCGGTGCCGTCGGTGGCTTCGTACCACGACGAGGACGTGCGATTCGGCGGCGCCGGCATCACTGTGGTGGAGCTGAATTGAGCCCATGCATGTAAATAGCGAGGCAACACCCTGTAGGATGCTGCCTCGCGTGCATTTATAATTGAAGAGAGATGATTGGACTAAAATTTGTTAGTTCTGGTCGGCAGTGCCGTTAGCCTTAAGCTCCTGCTGGCCATGACGATGCTTGCCGTCCTTATTGCCGTGATGCCTCTTTTGGCCATCCTTGTTCATCTGCTGAGGCTGAGGACCCTGACCCATGTTGGGACCTTGAGGTGTGTTGAAGGCGATATTCTCAAGGAATACAATGTACTGGTCGGGAGTAAGCACCTCTTTCACTTGGGCTGCATAGTCGCGCTGCCACGATTTGTCGCACTTGCCGGGACGGTTGGCGGGATTGAATGCGGCTGAGTCGGGCGGGCAGTTGCACTGCAGGTTGGCGGGATTGAATGCGGCTGAGTCGGGCGTGCAGTTGCACTGCAGGCTGTCGGGATTCAAGCCAGGCTGGCCGGGCTTCGGTCCGTGCTTCTTGCCGGGCTGGCCAGGTTTTTGACCGGGCTGGCCGGGTTGGCCGGGCTGCTGACCGCGAGGAGCGGGGGCGTTGAGCTGCTGCTCATATTGCTGGTTGATTTTGTCGATAGCAGCCTGCTGGTTCACATCGAGGAGGATGCCTTCGAAGGCAAAATCAGTGAATTTCTGTGGTTTGTACATCTTGTTGTCAATCTGCTGCTCGGTGTTGTCTTGGTCGTTGGAAACAGTTGCGTTGGTCAGTGCGCTTGCCGAAACTGTGCAAAGGCCGAGAGCGGCGATTGCGAAAGTGATAACCTTCTTGTTCATGTTTTCGAATTGTTTTTGAAGTTATTGTATTTGTTAGTTTTCGCTTGTTACGATATTAAGACAACGCAAACAGAAAAAGGTTTATAGCCAACTATCGGATTAACACTAATTTAACCATCAATCCCACTCGTCGATGAATTAAGTGAATTTACCTGTATTTTTGGGGACATATGAAAATGCAGGGACGCACGACTCGTCACGGCTCGTGCGTCCCCGCATTTAATTGCAACACCCGCTATTGGGTGTGAGAAATATCTGCTTTATTCCTGCGCCAATATCAATGCGCTGGTGGCAGGCACCGTCATGGTGCCGCCCTTGGTACGTCCCATGCCCGATGCCTTGATTTTGCCGTCCTCGGCTATTATGGTCCAGTTGCCCTTAGGCACGTCCACTTTCACAGGCTCGGCGTTGCCATTGAACACCAACTTGATTTCCTTCCACTGGTCGCCATTGGCGTGGTTAACCAATGAGTAAGAAACCACATTGGGTGTCTCCACCTCGTCGAACACAAGGTTGTTGGCTACGTCCTCGGCTGTAGTCATGCGGAACGCGGGGTGCTCCTTGCGCAGCATTATCAGCTCCTGGTAATATTTGAATTGGTCGGCATTTGCATGCTTTAGCTCCCAGTCGATGGCGTTGATTGAGTCGGGCGACTTGTAGCTGTTGTGCACGCCTTTCTTGTCGCGGAACACTTCCTCGCCGGCGAACATGAACGGTGTGCCCTGCGAAGTGAACACGATGGTCTGGGCAAGGCGGGCAGCGCGCTGGCGCTCAGCCTCGGTGGCGCCGGGCATCGACTTGTTCAGCTTGTCGGTGAGCGTGAGGTCGTCGTGGCACGACACGTAGTTGACAACCTGCGTTGGCGCGGATGCGTAGGCGAATTTTGAGTTGTTGCCCTTGCTGTAGTCAACCTGCGGGTGGTTGGTGGCAGCCACGATGCCTATTTTCAAGGTCTCTTCGTTGCCGGGCTTGCCGGTGGCGAATCCGCGGTCCTCTTCGTTGCTGTAGTGGCCCATCACGGCATCGCGTATGTCATCGCTGAACACTGCTATGCCTTCCATTTTCGACACGTTCTCCTTCAGTGCGCGCTGATCCTCAGGCAGGGGCGATGCGCCTGCTGTCCAGCCCTCGCCATATACAAATATGTTCGGGTTGATTTCCTTGAGCGAGGCTGCCACGTCGTTCATCGCCTCTATGTCGTGTATGGCCATAAGGTCGAAGCGGAAGCCGTCGATGTGGTATTCCTTTGCCCAATAGTCGACCGAATTCACGATGTAGTCGTGCATCATCTTGCGTTCGCTGGCTGTCTCATTGCCGCAGCCTGAGGCGTCGCTGTAGGTGCCGTCGGGATTGTGGCGGTAGAAGTAGCCAGGAGCGGTGAGCGAGAAGTTGCTGTCGTCATTGTTGGCGGTGTGGTTGTACACCACGTCCATCACTACGCCTATCCCGGCATCGTGCAGAGCCTTTATCATTTCCTTCATCTCGCGCACTCTCACTGCGGGGTCGGCGGGATTGGTGGAATAGCTGCCCTCGGGAGCATTGTAGTTGTATGGGTCGTAGCCCCAGTTGTATTGCGGCTCGTCGGGGCGCGACTCATCGACTGAATTGTAGTCGTAGCTTGGCAGTATGTGCACATGGGTCACGCCAAGTTCCTTCAAGTGGTCGATGCCGGTCTTGTCGCCAAGAGGGGTAACAGCGCCATCCTCAGTCATGGCCAGGAACTTGCCCTTGTGCTCGATGCCCGATGACGGGTGCATCGAGAAGTCGCGGTGGTGCACTTCGTAGATTACGGCATCGGTGATATTGTTGACAACGGGTCCTTTATCGTCGGCCCAGCCCTCCGGGTTGGTGGCTGCGAAATCGATTATGGCGGCGCGATGTCCGTTGGTGCCTACTGCCTTGGCCCAGATGCCGGGGGTTTCGGCCAGCCAATTGCCGTCGTATTTTATGCTGAATGTATAGAATTTTCCGTAAAGCTGCTCAGGAACGGATGCGCGCCACACGCCGTTGCTGTCCTTGTCCATGTCGAGCGTCTGGTAGGGCTCGCCTCCCAGATCGGTGTTGTAGAGCTGCACTTTGGCAGCCTGCGCCTCGGGGCTCCACAGGGCGAAGTGTGTGCCGGATTCGTTGACTACGAGCTCGAGGTCGTCGCCTTCGTAGGTGGGAAACTGCGCATAACGCTCTTCACCGGCAGGCTTTTTCGAGCATCCGGTGCAAATCAGGGCTGTGGCAAGGGCCATTCCCGTGAGTCGTTTCATAAACATCATATGTGGGTTGTGAAATTAAGGTTTGTCAGTTATACTTGATGGTCGCTTCTAATCTTAACACAAATATACAAAAAAAAAATTCGTCGCGCACACAACTAATTAACTCATATACCGCCCAATAAAGCTATAATAGATACTATAAGACTTGCGATTTCCATAATTAAATAAGTTTGAGGTAGCGGAAGAAAGGCTCGAACTGTAATTCGGAGAGGTCATCGGTAGTAGCCAATGGCTCGTTGAGCGAATAGACTTTCTTCCAGAGAGAAACGGTTGCATCGGATGTTGGCTTATGGACGGTCAGCATCTCGTAAGATGATTTCGTGGGTCGCTTTATTATTTGGGCTTCTTCACAAAATGCGAGAAAACGCTCCATAGAGCGTTTAACATTTTCGTTAAAGCCATACTTATCGCTGATGTGTTTCGAGAGAAGTTCTTTTGAAACAACATCTTGAAGCCTAAATAATTTCGCCAACTCTACGGCAATATCATAGCAAAAAGAATATCTTGCACAGAGCAATGCAAAACATAGCGAGAAAACCTCTTGCTGAATATATAAAGAGTTCGCAATCGCGTCTTTATTTTCGGCAAAGAACGATTGCAATTCTGTATTATTGAGACAAGCGGTTATGTGAAGCATTGAGCGATATCGAGCATAATCACCAGAAAAATAACCTGCAAGTATTTCAGTAACGCGCTCAGGCGCAATGGTTAAGTCTTTGATATACTCGCGTAGGTAGTCAGCGAAAGCGACTGCCGGCACACGTTGCTTAAACCCTATTTTCTTATCTGTTGTCATGGGTTGGTCGTGATAGTGAAGAAAGGGATTATCACTTCAAGAAAGTGAGCGCCGCCGTGGGTAACCACGTCGGTTTGCGACGAGAAAATTTCACGGTCAACGGCATAGTAGGTGCGCTCGGCAGCAAACAGCTTCTGAGCATGGCCATAATATATTTGCTCGAAACGAGCAGCGTCGGCGTACTCGGAGAGCATTATATATCGGCGGTCGCTGACAGATCCGGCTTTGTCGGCTTGTGTGAACGCCCGATATGGCGTGGTTTCCACATTGCCGTGGTCGGAGGTTATAAACACCTTAAAACCATCGGTCAACAAACCTTGAATGTCGCGCACGATGCTTGAGTCTTTGACCCATCGCACGGTATCATCATAAAGATACTTGTAGTTTTGGGCACTGTGCATCATATCGTCAAGGTCAGTGTTGACGTAGCCTATTCTTACTGAATTAGGCTTGGGAGTCAACTCTCCGCTATGCTGATAGAAAATGCCGGGACTTGGGATATGTTTTGCTTTCCAAAAGGTATCCAAAAGTTTCATTTCGGCATGAGGACTCTGAACGTATGATAGCGAAGGTATCTCGCCTGAAAATATGGCTTGGCGCGAAAGCTCCGTCACCGACGGAAGCCACGACAATGTAGCATCATATCTTATTGAGAGTTTGCTCTCCGAGTCCTCCAAAGCATGAGCCAGGATGATTGACTGCCAAAAGTTCATGCCGTCAACGACAATGAGTGCATACTTGCCGTTCGGGTCTTGACGAGCAATGAACGGTGCTATCTGAGTGACAATCTTCGGACATTTTGGGCTAACTCCCGAATGGGCGATTGCCTCATAGTTGTGCTGAAGGAACGAGCGGAACTGCTCGTTGAGTGCTTGCACTCTGTCGCCGAGTCTGCCCCACGATTCGAGAGCGAGAGCCGACACCATCAGCCTTGCTATCGACGGCATCCATTCGCTTGCCTTGTGGAAGTCGGCTTTGCTGACTATTCGGTCCCAATCCTGTTCGATTTCTTTGAGCGCATTGCGCTTGAAGTCGGGTGAGCGTTGATATTCGCACACCAGGTTTTGGGTCTGAATGGCATTGAGCGACACGAGTTGCTTCTGCTCATATAGCCATTCGAGTTCGGCAAGCGATAGGTTCTTAATCGTATTCCAATGATAACGAGCAAAGAAGCGTTGCACGTTTATCGTTACGCGCTCGCTGTCAGCGGCCACATCGTCGAGCACGGTAAAATCCTCGCTTGGGACAAAGATGAAGCGCGACTCACGGTCGAGCATCATCTCGTAATCGCGCACTATTCGGAGGTCCAGACTGGTGCCTCCAAATATGCGGCACCGATTACCATATTCTGTTTCTAAAGCCTGCCGATGCTTCATGATGAAGCCGTCGCGGTTGTCAACGACAAACAGTCGTTTGTCGCCAACACCTACAATACGATTTACTATGTCGGCAAGCAGTCTCATTTTTACACGTGATTGATTGCGATGTCGTAGTAGCGGAGCAATACCTCGTCCTCCATCACAAGAGCCTCCGGCAACTTGTGGGCCACTTTGACGATAGTTTCAAAGTCTTTGGCTCGGTATGCTTCGGTGAAACCATAGCGAAGTGCTTCAAGGCGAGCATTCTTAATGCTGCTCTTGGGTTTCTGCACTTCCTCCACGATGAGCTTAAATTCGTGAGCCAGACGGCGGTTACGGATTTTTTCAAGGTCAGCTTCTTTCTCCGGGTCGGGAGTACGCCACCGCTCATCTTCATCCTGGATGAAGTTTTCTTCAAGAATTGTTTTCAATTCGGGAATTTTATCCCCTTTCTTGGGCGATATTTGAGCGGTGTTCCACGGATTGGTCAGGTCGGCGTAGGTCTTAGGCTCTTGCAGTTCGCGTTTTAGCCATTCAATGCCCTCGGCTTCGCTGCTGACAAACAGAGTTTGTGCAGCTTCAAAACCGATGGTTGCCTTTTTCTTCGATTCATATTCATAGGCTTGGTCGGCAGTGAAGTACATGCCATCGCGTTCCAGGAAACGCTCTCGCAGACCGTCTTGAAATTCTTTGGCGTCGAGAGGCACGGGGAAACCGCGCTGCACATAGTACGAAATAAGCCGGTCGTAAAGTATTTTCGGGCTGCGTTCAACCACTGCCGTAGTCTTCTGTTCCTTTTCAAGATGCACAGGAAGATGCGAAAGAAGTTCGTCAAATCGAGTAGGAGGTAAACACTAATCGTAGGTGCTTATCTCCTACTTTCGTGTT
>CAZORI010000050.1:0-12470 GCA_964582335.1 uncultured Bacteroides sp. | reverse complement strand
TTTTCCATTTGAAATTTGATAATGATTTCTTATGATGATTCCTGTGATTATTTTCTCGATTGTTTACACATTAGACACTCATTAATGATTAGTTTATGTTCACTCTTAAATTCTAAATTTATAAAAAATACCTAATTGTAAGTATTTCTCACGATTTCCCACAATTATTTTCACAAAATTACTTATAAATTTTTAATTTGGCACTATTATTTGCCATTTTTTAAAATTCTGTCGCAATCCTGCGACGATTCAAATAATCCATATCACCATGAGAAATTCACTTATTGCAGCTGCTGCCGAAAAAAAGCCGCCCACAAAGGACGGCCTTAATTTTTAATTTTCTCGTAGACTCTTGCGTAGTCAATCTCATACCTCATGGGCATGGCGGCATCATCGATGTCGCCGCCATGGTCACCGCCTAAGGCGAGGTTGAGCAGCACGTACATCGGCATGGTGAACGCAACGCTCCCCTCACCAATCTTTCCATTCACAGTGTCGGCAAGCGAGATGCTGTTCAGAAGTTCACCGTCAAGGTATATGTCAATTTTCTCCTCATCCCAGTCCATGGTCCACAAGTGGTATTTGTCGGCCCAGTCGGGGTCCTTTCCGGTGAAATGCCCAAAGGGTATCCTCTTGGTGTTCCACACGGCATCGAATCGCCGATCGTTGCCCCAGCACGCATTGGCCAGGATATGAGGCACGCCGTCCACTTGGTAGTATTCCATCACATCGATTTCGCCTCCCGATGGCCACTCATACGCATCGCCAAGCAGCCAGATGGCAGGCCATGCGCCCGAAGCGGTGGGCAACTTGGCCAGCACTTCGAGCCTGCCGTAGCAGAATTCCACCTTGCCTCGGGTATTCACCGACGAAGACGTGTAGCCGATAAATTCGCGCTGCTTTCTCCAGTCGCGGCTGCCTGCCTCATACATAGGATTCTTTATCGACCCCTCCGGCTCCTTGCGGCATTCAATCACCAGCTTTCCGTCCTTGCACACTGCATTGTCAGCCTGATACCACTGGTCCTCGTGGTTGCGCGCAAAGCCGCGCTCAAAATTCCACACATCTGGGTTCAGCGGGCCGTCGGTGTCAAACTCATCGCTCCACACCAGTTTCCATTCATTATCGTTGGTAGGCACATACTGCGCCGGCGCCAGCAGTGGCATAGCCAGCAAAGTCAAAGCATAAATAAATCTCATATCAATTGGCATTTGTGGTAATTATGCGACAAAATTACATGAAATTTCTCGATTTTTATGTACCTTTGCATATTCCATAGAAAAACTAAACTATCAATTATATCATATGGACTCTTACATGTTTCTGTTGCCCGCTATTTTGGCTGTGTCGTTAGGATGCGCCAACAAGGGCGTGAATGTTGAGGTAGAGAGCCCCTACGGCACTCCCACACACCAAATTGTGGATATTGATGCGCGTCAATTGGCACAGCGCCTTGGCACCAGCGCTATTATAGTGCAAGACGGCGCAGGCAACACCCTCCCCTCGCAAATCACAAGCGACTCGCTGCTCCTGTTCCTCGCCGACCTCCAGCCCGGCGCCAACTCGTTTGTAGTAGTGCCCGGCAACGCTAAGATGAAAGTGCTGTCAACAGGCAGCATACGCGCAGACCGCCTCGACGACCTGGCCTGGGAGAACGACCTGGGCGGCTATCGCGCCTACGGCCCCGCGCTGCAGCGCACCGGCGAACGCGGATATGGCTACGACATATTCACCAAGCGCGACACCGACGAGCCTGCGCTCGATGACATGTACGCTCGCGAGCACGACGGTAACTGGTGGGGCAAAATACATGAGTTCAAGGCCAAAGGCGACAGCCTCGCCGCCGACTCCGTATTTCGCCACCACAGCTATCATATGGACCATGGCCACGGCATGGACTGCTTCGCCGTTGGCCCAACCTTGGGCGCCGGTGCCACTGCGCTGATTGATGCCGACGGCAACATCGTGTATCCTTGGTGCTGGGCTGAATGCGACATCGTCGACAACGGCCCGCTCCGCTTCCGCGCAATAATGCGATTCAATCCCACCGTCGTTGACGGCGACACAATCACCGAGGTGCGCGACCTCACGCTCGATGCCGGCGACTACTTCAACAAAACCATCGTGCGCTACGAAGGCGCAAAGTCGCCAGTCACCGTAGTTGGAGGCGTGCCTCTGCGCGACAATGGCCCATGGACCGCCGACAGCCAAGGACATTACCTCACATACGAAAATCCCACCCTGCAAGCCACCAATGAATACCACGAGGACCAGGGCATCATACTCCAAGGCATAGTGTTCGCTGAGGCCGCCGACTCCATCGCCACACGCACCGACGGCGACAAGACGCACCTCGTAGGCTACAACACCCTGCAGCCCGGCCAGGACTATGAATATTATTGGGGATTCGGCTGGACCCACGCCGGCATGACACCCGAGCAATGGGTTCAGACCGTAAAACTTCGCGCACAACGCGCACAACAGCCCGTAAAAATTAACGTAAAATACTAATCATGATGAAAAATTTACTCGCCATTGCGGCAGTCGCCTGCGCCATGTCTGCCTCTGCCCACAACATATCGCCTAACGAACTCGTGTGGCTGCGACCCACATGCGATGCAAAAGGCAACAGCGGAATGCGACTCGAATGGAGCGCCGACTCTGCCACTTGGCATTCAATCGGCAACAGCTACAGCTTCGTAAGCAACGACTTCGGCCCTTGGGGCTCGCACAAAAAAATGTTCGACCCCCAGCTCTGGCGCAACGCCGACGGCTCGTGGACCGCACAATGGTATGTGTCGCCCAAACGTGAAAGCGTGGCCATCGTCAATTCGCCCGACCTTGTATATTGGGACTACCAAGACTATCAGCCGGCATCGGCTGCTACCAACCATCCGGCCGCCGGGAAGGTGGACTTTGCCACTGTGAAGAGGCTGATTGACTACACCCACTACCGCAGCCTCAAAAGCCAGCAAGAAAGCGAATCGCTCGCCGATGATGCGCAGCGCTACATCGACCTTAAGCCCATCACCATCAGCGTGAAGCCCGACTTTGCTGCGGCCAAGCCCATTAGCGACAAGCTGATTGGCATATTCTTCGAAGACATCAACTACGCCGCCGACGGAGGACTTTACGCCGAGCTGGTGCGCAACCGCGACTTTGAATTCAACTCCGACGACCACAACGGCTGGAACTCCACCATCGGCTGGGCCATCGAAGGCACCGGCATGGAGATGAGCGTGGACACCGCCAACCCAATACACCCCAACAATGCGCACTATCTCGTGCTCGACGTGCAATCGCCGGGCGCATCGCTCGTCAATAGCGGATTCGACGGCATCCCCGTGAAGTACCACGAGAAATACGACTTGTCGATGCGCCTGCAAGGCGCCCAAGTGGAGGTTGCACTCGTGGCTCCCGACGACAAAGTGCTGGCAAGCGCCAAGCTGAGCGGCGGCAAGGACTGGCGCACGGCCAAGGCAGTGCTTCACGCCTCTCAGGCCTGCGACAGCGCCACACTACGCATCACGCCCCTCAGCACAGGGCGATATGCACTCGACATGGTGTCGCTATTCCCGCAATCAACGTTCAAGGGCCGCAAAAACGGTCTGCGCGACGATCTGGCCTGCACACTCGCCGACCTCAAACCGCGATTCGTGCGCTTCCCCGGCGGATGCGTGGCCCACGGCAACGGCATCGACAACATCTACGACTGGAAAGGCTCGATAGGCCCGCTCGAAGCGCGCAAGCCGCTGTTCAACCTCTGGGGATACCACCAGACACGCGGCCTGGGCTACTATGAGTACTTCCAATTCTGCGAGGACATCAATGCCGAGCCGCTGCCCGTGCTATCGGCCGGCGTTCCTTGCCAAAATTCAGGGCATGCCTCCCACCACTCGCACGACGAAATCACCTCGCTGGGACAGCAATGCGGCATACCTATGGAGGAGATGGACCAATATGTGCAGGATGTGCTCGACCTGATCGAATGGGCCAACGGCGACCCCAAAAAGAGCAAATGGGCAAAAATGCGCGCCGATGCCGGCCACCCTGCGCCCTTCAACCTTAAATACGTGGGCATTGGCAACGAAGACCTCATCACCCCTATCTTTGAAGAGCGATTCAAGATGATTTTCGATGCCGTGAAGGCCAAATATCCAGAAATCACAGTGGTTGGCACCGTAGGGCCATACTACGAGGGCACCGACTACACTCGCGGCTGGCAATTCGCCACCGAGCAAGAAATACCCATGGTGGACGAGCACTACTACGTGTCGCCCGGATGGCTGATCAACAACCGCGACTACTACGATGCATACGACCGCAACCGCTCGAAAGTGTACTTAGGCGAATACGCCTCGCACAATCAGCAGCGCACCAACACCATAGAGACAGCCCTCACCGATGCTCTCTACCTCACCGACGTAGAGCGCAACGCCGACGTGGTGGCTATGGCCTCCTATGCCCCGCTGCTTGCCAAGCAGGGCAACACGCAATGGCGCCCCGACATGATTTATTTCAACAACACTGAGATATTTCCCAGCACCGACTATTACGTGCAGCAAATGTACGGGCAAAACCAAGGCAATTCATATATTCCGTCGGCTGTTGAAGTAAAGGCCGACGGCTATGACGTGGACATGCGCGTGGGTGTGTCGATAGTGAAGGATGACGCCACCGGCGACAATATAATCAAAGTGGTGAACCTGCTGCCAGTGCGAGCCAAGCTAAATCTCGACATCGAGAGCCTTGGCGAAGCGGCTGCCCCAGTGACGGTGACCACCCTGGCCGGACAGTGGAACGACCAAAAAGCGCGCCCCGTGCTCAGCTCGTGCACACTCGGCGAGCTTTCCGACACCACACTGCCACCCTATTCGTTCACGGTGTATCGCATGCATTGATTTAAATATTTTTAGTGAAAATCCCAATCTCTTGATTTTTTTCCCTAAATTTGCACAATTAATCGGTCAATGCCACGTACACAGTCCGGGAAATTAATGCCGCAATATAAAAATAAATTTCATATAATTAATTAAAATCAATCATCTTATGTGGTTAACAAGCTCATCTATAGGGCGTAAGTTCGTGATGGCCATCACGGGCATCTGCCTCGTCCTATTCGTAACTTTTCACGTGCTGATGAATGCTGTAGCTATCGTTTGGCCCACTGCTTACAATGTGATTTGTGAGTTTCTCGGTGCCAACTGGTATGCCCTGATCGCATCGGCCGGCCTGGCCGTGCTATTCATCCTGCACATCATCTACGCATCATGGTTGACGATCCAGAACCGCAAAGCTCGTGGCAACGACCGTTACCTCGTTACGTCGCGCCCCCCGCAAGTGGAATGGTCGTCAAAGAACATGTACGTGCTTGGCATCGTAGTGCTCGCATTCCTCGTAGTGCACCTGATCCAATTCTGGGCAAAGATGCAATGGCAGGAAATCCGTGGCGTCGAATATTCCGTCAACGGCGTCACCTACGCTCCGCAGTTCGGCACGCTCTTCTTGCAAGAAGCCTTCACTAAGGTGTGGACGCCCATCGTCTACTGCATCGGTTTCATCGCTCTTTGGTTCCACATGAACCACGGCTTCTGGTCGATGTTCCACACCGTAGGCTGGGACAACAACAAGTGGATTGAGCGCCTCAAGGGCATCGGCTTCTGGTGGACAACGGTTGTTATCGCCCTCTTCTGCGTGCAAATCATCGTCTTCACCGTGCAGGCTAAGAACAACCATTACCTCACCGACCCCAAGCTGCAAGAGCAATATGCCGAGCATCTTGGCAACGTAGCTGAAGAAGCCCTCAACGACTTCCAGGCCGACCAAATCAAGCTCAGCCGCGACGCTCAGATTGATCCCGCTTCGGCACAGCAGCGATTCACCGAAATCCTTGGCAATACGGTTGACCGCCTCGACAACGTCTTCAAGCAAGTTGAGGCTCTCTGCCCCGGCGCCACCAACCCCAAACTGGCTCAGGCAAGCGAAATGATGCACCAGATGCAGCAGTACCAGATGCAGATGCAATATCAGCTGCAGCAGTCACAGCCCGTGGTTGACGACGACGAAGCAATCGAGGAAATCACAACTGAAGAAAAACCCGACGTTGAATAAATTAATCCACTCTGAGATATGATCGACATGAAAAAAATAGAGGGTATGATTGACTCTACCCCCATTATGAAGGAATTTGCCGACATCGAGTCAGCCGCTCTGCCCGAGTATCAGATCGATTCTAAGATTCCCGAAGGTCCTCTGGCACAGAAGTGGACCAACTACAAGGCACACCAAAAACTCGTCAACCCCGCCAACAAGCGCCACCTCGACATCATCGTCGTGGGCACCGGCCTCGCAGGCGGCTCGGCTGCTGCCACCCTGGGCGAGCTTGGCTTCAACGTGCTCAACTTCTGCATCCAGGACAGCCCCCGCCGCGCCCACTCTATCGCTGCGCAAGGCGGTATCAACGCTGCAAAGGACTACCAGAACGACGGCGACTCTGTATATCGCCTCTTCTACGACACCGTGAAAGGCGGCGACTTCCGCAGCCGCGAAGCCAACGTTTACCGCTTGGCTGAGGTGTCGAACAACATCATTGACCAATGCGTGCAGCAGGGCGTGCCCTTCGCTCGCGAATACGGAGGCCTGCTCGCCAACCGCTCGTTCGGCGGCGCTCAGGTGTCGCGTACGTTCTACGCTAAAGGCCAGACCGGCCAGCAGCTGCTGCTCGGCGCATACTCGAGCCTCAACCGCCAAATCAACAAAGGCACCGTGAAGAGCTTCAACCGCCGTGAAATGCTCGACATAGTGATCATCGACGGTCGCGCTCGCGGCATCATCGTGCGCAACCTCGTAACCAGCGAAATCGAGCGCTACGCCGCTCACGCTGTGGTGCTTGCCACCGGCGGCTACGGACGCGCATTCTTCCTTTCGACCAACGCCATGGGCTGCAACGGCTCTGCTGCAATCCAAGCCTTCAAGAAAGGCGCTTACCTGGCCAACCTCGCTTTCACTCAGATTCACCCCACTTGCATCCCCGTGCATGGCGAAGACCAGTCGAAGCTGACTCTTATGAGCGAATCGCTCCGCAACGACGGCCGCATCTGGGTGCCCAAGAAGAAGGAAGACGCTGAAGCCATCCGCGCCGGCAAGAAGAAGCCCACCGACATCCCCGATGAGGATCGCGACTTCTACTTGGAACGCAGATACCCCGCCTTCGGCAACCTCTGCCCCCGCGACATCGCCAGCCGCGCTGCCAAAGAGCGCTGCGACGCCGGCTACGGAGTAGGCACCGGCAACGCCGTTTACCTCGACTTCAAATACGCTATCCAGCGCCTTGGCGAAGACGTAGTGCGCGACCGCTACGGCAACCTCTTCGACATGTACGAGATGATCAGCGACGACAACCCATACAAGACTCCTATGATGATCTTCCCGGCAAGCCACTACACAATGGGCGGCATCTGGGTTGACTACGAGCTGCAAACCTCAATCAAGGGTCTCTTTGCTATCGGCGAGTGCAACTTCTCCGACCACGGCGCCAACCGCCTGGGCGCTTCCGCGCTGATGCAGGGCTTGGCCGACGGATACTTCGTGCTGCCCTACACAATGCAGAACTACCTGAGCGACCAAATCAAGGTGCCTCACTTCACCACCGACACTCCCGAATTTGATGAGGCTGAGAAGAACGTGCGCGAGCGCATCGCAAAACTCATGGCCATCAAGGGCACAAAGAGCCCCGACCAAATTCACAAGCGTCTGGGCCACGTGATGTGGAACCTCGTGGGCATGGGCCGCACGCTGCAAAGCCTCGTTAAGGCTCTTGGCGAAATCGAGGAAGTGCGCAAGGAATTCTACAGCGACCTGCGCATCGTGGGCAACGCCGACGACATGAACACCGAGCTTGAAAAGGCTCTCCGCCTTGAGGACTTCATCCTGATTGCTCGCATGATGGCTATCGACGCTCTCAACCGCAACGAATCGTGCGGCGCTCACTTCCGCGAAGAATACCAGACCGAGGACGGCGAGGCTAAGCGAAACGACAAGGACTACATGTACGTGAGCTGCTGGAAATACACCGGCGACACCACTAAGCCCATCCTCTTGAAGGAGCCCCTCAAATATCAAGAAATCAAGGTGCAAACCCGCAACTACAAATCGTAATCTCTAAAACACGACACCACAATGGAAAATACTATAAGCGTAAACCTCAGAATTTGGCGTCAACGTGGACCCAAAGAGAAAGGTGCGTTCCAGAATTACCACCTCGATAATGTGTCAACGGGTAGCAGCTTCCTTGAGATGCTCGATATGCTCAACCAGCAGCTCGTCGACAACAACGAAGAGCCCGTGGTATTTGACAACGACTGCCGCGAAGGCATCTGCGGCATGTGCTCGCTCTACATCAATGGTCACCCCCACGGCCCCGTGCAGGGTATCACCACTTGCCAGCTCCACATGCGCAAATTCCACGACGGCGACACCATCACCATCGAGCCCTGGCGCTCAGCCGCATTCCCCGTAATCCGCGACCTCATGGTGAACCGCAACGCGTTCGACCAGATTCAGCAGGCCGGCGGCTACGTTTCGTTCAACTGCGGCGGCGCTCCCGACGCCAACGCCACTCCCATCAGCAAGGAAGTTGCTGACATGGCTATGGACTCGGCCACTTGCATTGGCTGCGGCGCTTGCGTGGCTGCATGCAAGAACGGCTCGGCTATGCTCTTCGTTTCTGCTAAGGTTAGCCAATTCGCACTTCTGCCCCAAGGTCAGGTTGAGCGCAAACGCCGCGCTCGCGCCATGGTGAAGAAGATGGACGAACTCGGATTCGGCAACTGCACCAACACCGGAGCTTGCGCCGCTGAGTGCCCCAAGAGCATTCCTCTGAGCAACATCGCTCGCCTCAACCGCGAGTTCATCAATGCTAAATGCTCTGATTAACATCAGCGCCAGCATATGACAGCAAAAGCCGACGCTCATCAATTGATGGGCGTCGGTTGTCGTTTATTACATATACCCTCGTGCCATGACCGACAAAATTACTCCACAGCAACGCAGCTATGTGATGAGCCGCATACGCAGCCGCAACACGCGGCCCGAGCTAATTGTGCGCCGATTTCTGTGGCATCAGGGCTATAGATACCGGCTATGCGTGGGCAAGCTGCCGGGACGCCCCGACATTGTGATTCGCAAGCACAAGATTGCTATCTTCGTCAACGGCTGCTTCTGGCACGGGCACACCGTGCACAATATGCACCTGCCGCAGACCAATACTGAATATTGGGCCGCGAAGATTGAGCGCAATCAGCAACGCGACATTGAAAACGGCATCAAGCTGCGCCAAATGGGCTGGACCGTAATCACCCTTTGGGAATGCGAACTAACGGCAAAGCGCCGACAAGCAACGCTCGACCGCCTGAACGAAACGCTGCGACTGCTTGGCGCGCGCCCCTACCCGCTATCGCCCCAGCAGGACCTAAGCATCGCAGCCGAGCCACCCTCCGACTATTTCCCATCCTGAGTGTCGGCAGCGGCAACCGACGTGTCGCCTTGCGAGCTGTCGGGCTTCTGTCCGGGATCTCTTATGTAACTCGAATAATAGGTCATAATCAGCGACGACACCGGCAGCGCTATAATCATGCCGATGATGCCCAAAAGGCTGCCCAACACCGAGAGCAAAAGCAATATCACCGCCGGATTCATGCCCATCTCCTTGCCCATCACGTGTGGCGTGATGATGTAATCGCAGATGCACTGGCTCTCGAAGTACACGAGCAAGTGTCATTTTCAATTATTTTAGAATTAATGTATTCAAGTTTCGCAAGTTAATATAAGCTGATAGAATGACACGAAAAAATCGGTATATTTCAGTTCGTCAGTTTTGACGTTTAACTAATATCCGTTAAGCTACTGAAACATCGTAGTCGGTAATGCCCAAGTAATGATATTGTAATTTTTGACAGCACACAAGTCATGCTTTCTGAGCGTTTTGTGCCGGAATACAAGGAAATGTTGATGTGTTATAATGCTGTCTAAGCATTTGTTTCAGTATTTTTGTGGATGTAAAGTTAAAACTTTTTCACAATTCCACAAAATAATTCTTATCTACTCGAATATTATTTCTTCCAAACACTATCATAGGTATGATATATCATACTTTTATCGCTATTTCCATCGTTTATATCAAAATCTACAACAAAAGTATACTTTATTGTACTTTTATTTGATTACCTCAGATTTTCTTATTAACTTTGCACAAAAGTTTATTATGTCATACTATGGAACTGAAAGATATAATGAAACAACGTCGGGAAATGCTATCCCTGACACAACAGGATCTCGCCGAAATGGCGCAGGTCGGACTAGCCACAATCAAGGATATTGAGCGAGGTAAAGGAAATCCTGCGCTTACTACAGTAAAGAAAATTCTTGAAGTGCTGGGCATTGAAATTGACTACAAGATGCGACAGGTTATGTCATAGGTCAGAGTGACGAGTGGCAAAGTTTAAGTCATGGGGCATAGTTATGAGAGATGAAGTTTGAAGCTGAGGGTAGAATTGCGAACTTATTAAAATAATTTCAATGAAGGAGAGCATATTGAAAGAGAAGAGCAAAGCATTTGCTCTACGGATAATTAAGATGTATAATTATCTTTGCGAAGAAAAGAAGGAATATGTCTTGTCCAAACAGGTGTTGAGAAGCGGGACAAGCATTGGTGCTAATATCGCGGAAGCTTTTTATGCTCAAAGCGATGCTGATTTTATTTCCAAACTATACATTTCTCGAAAAGAAGCAGGAGAAACTATCTATTGGATTGAACTACTCCAGGAATCATCGATAATTGACGCAGGAAATGCTAAATCAATGTATGAGGATGTGAAGAACTATTGAAACTTCTAACCTCCTCCATCAAAACAATGAAAAGTAAACAACCTCGTAACTCATAACTCTGACATAATACTTAATTTAGATGAGAGAGTTGTCAGTATATTACAATGATATGGAAGCTGGGATTCTTACAGAGAAACATCCCGGAACAGGTTATACATTCCAATACACGGAAGATTATCTTAATTCAAAGATGCCTCCAATTTCAGTGACTTTGCCTAAGCAAAGCACTGCTTATAATTCTGAATATCTTTTCCCATTTTTCTCTAATATGCTTCCCGAAGGTGCCAATCGCAGGGTTATATGCCGTTCACTGAGGATTGATGAGAATGATTCTTTCGGACTGCTTGAGGCTATGGCGGACAAGGACTTCATAGGAGCTGTAAATGTAAGGAGGATTAACAATGACTGAAATGAAAAATTGTCCATCTCTACTTGTCGAAGGATTTAACACATATAGCCCCAAAACAATAAAAACGCTTTATGGAGGAGCAAGGGTAAATCCAATACTCAATTTTGATATTGATGAGTTTAGAAATGTCGGCGAGATTGCCGAAGCAATGCACCGAATATCTGTCTCCGGGGTACAAGAAAAATTTCCGGCAATTATTAAATCAGGAGAAATCAGAATTTCCGGAGACAACGAACGCTCAACGCACATATTAAAACCTGCACCTTGGGATAAAACGCTACGTGACCGTAAACTCATACCTGCCAATGAGCATCTGACAATGCAGATAGCATCCCAGGTCTATGGTATCCAAACTGCGGCAAACGGATTGTGCTTTACTCCAAAAGGACAACCTGTTTACATCACACGCCGTTTTGACATTCTGCCTGATGGTTCAAAACTACCGATGGAAGACTTTGCCTCATTAATCGGCAAGAATGAACAGACCGCAGGACTTAAGTTCAAATATAACGGTAGCTACGAGGATATTGCCAAAGCGATTAGAGCTAATGTCGCAGCATGGATGGTGGATATGGAGCGTTTTTTTGAATTGGTGGTTTTCAACTATATATTCGCCAATGGTGATGCGCACCTCAAGAACTTCTCTCTCATATTGAATGGGCAGGATTACCGCTTAGCTCCGGCTTATGACCTTCTCAATACAAGTCTCCATCTCAACGGAGATGATCTTGGTCTTGACGGAGGATTATCACCCGACATAGAGAAAAGCGACGTGTTTGATAAAGCCGGTCATCCATGTCGTCTCGATTTTGAGAGGTTCGGCAACAAGATTGGTTTGGTAAAAAGACGTATGGATAAAATTCTCAACAAGTACACGTCGCTACCAGAGGGTGCATTAAATCTTATCGCCCAAAGTTTCCTCCCGGAGAAAGCTAAACGCAATTATACACGTATCGTCAATGAACGGATAAGTCGTTTCAACCGGGAATCTGAATAGCATTATTCCTTCGGTTAATTTTTGCCGATTGTGGAATATATATATAAGTAGTGGGGATGCACTGGATAGTTACACCCACACTGTACAATAGGTATCAATTCTGGCTACAATCGGAGCTACATTTGTCTATTTAGAAATGGACTACAAATTCAACAACGGCTTTGCTTTGCTCTGATATAG
>CAZORI010000049.1:0-12999 GCA_964582335.1 uncultured Bacteroides sp. | reverse complement strand
GCTATCCTACGCTCGACTTTGAATTTGATTAACATTTTTTAAGAGACACTAGTGACTTTATGTTTAACCTTAAATCCTCAATGTCATGGATACTGAAAGAATAGTAGCCGGCCTTGACATCCACAAAGATACAATATTTCGGGACTCATCCTTTTTATGATTGAAAAAGTTAAAGATACTCATTGTCAGTTAATGTTTTTGATTAACTCAATAGTGCGTCTATCTCTGCACCCATCAAAATATTTATCCAGTACAGATGCAAACACATCATTGGGTGATACTAAATCAAAAATGGTCATGGAAGAGCGTAACTTATGGCTATCTATCCCTCCAAAGACGCTACGTGCATCCGAAGTATCTAATCCAACAATGACGCTGCATACATTTCTAAGACGTTCTGAAAGAATCGGATTCTCCAGATATGATATGGCTTCATCCTTGCCGGATAAACCATAATAGTTTGAATTGTATGAGTGGCCAAGACCCTTCAACTGGGGAAAGATGTACCACATCCAGTGTGACGTTTTTCTCCCGTTTCTAAGTTCACGCAAGGCATTGTCGTAGGAATATGACTGTGCCTCTATGAATCGGGCTAAGTTGAATTTATCCTCCATAATTAGAATTCAAGGCGAAAGCCTCGTTGTTTTAGTTCGTTGTACTTTTCAAGATTAAACTTGAATAAATAAGCTTCACGCTTGGGGGTCGGCCATACTGTTTCGTCCAATTGGGTTAGAATGTCGAGGTGTAGCATCTTCTTCGCAAAATTGCGACGGTCGAAGCGCACATCGAGTACCGATTCATATAGTGTCTGAAGTTCTTTCAAAGTAAACTTTTCCGGGAGCAAATCGTAACCTACGGGGTGAAAATGAATTCTCTCACGAAGCCTACAGAGGGCGTCTCTGAGAATCACGTCATGATCAAATGCCAATTGTGGGACATTGTCAATCGCAAACCATCGTGCATCTGCCGCATCATCGCCACCCTTCACCTCTTGGAGTTTTACCAATGCGAGAAAGGCAATGGTAATAACTCGTTCGCGTGGGTCGCGATCGGGTTCAGAGTAGGCGTGAAACTGTTCGACGTAGGCATTTGCAAGACCTGTTTCTTCTCGCAGTTCGCGCAATGCACCAGTCTCAGCCGATTCGTCAGGTTTTAAGAAACCACCCGGGAGAGCCCACTTACCTTTATATGGTTCAATGCCACGTTGAATCAATAGCACTTTCAGCTTCTCTCCATCAAAACCGAAGATCACGCAGTCGGTTGTGACAGAGGGATGAGGGTATTTATAGCAATACTTATTCTCTTCCATATCTTGACTCTATTTCATTGTCAACCTTTGCAATCACATCCTTCATCTCATCAGGAAGTTTTGCCATACATTCATTTATGATAAATTCTGGAATTTCACCGTAGTAGGCGGCAGCTATGCTTCCGGCAATCGCAGCTTGCGTGTCGGCATCGCCACCGTATGCCACTGCACGTCTAACCGCCGACTCGTAGTCTTCACTGATAAGAAACGCTATTATCGCTTCCGGGACACTTTTTTGACAACTTACTTGAAAACTGTAGCCCTTTTGGATTTCATCGTAGTCACGCGAAAGGTCATACTCAAAACGTCTTTCGAGTTCCTGTTTGATATAGTCCTTGGACTTTCCTTCCAACGACAGGAATATTGCCAACGCCACCGACTGAGCACCCTTAATACCTTCAGGGTGATTGTGGGTAACAGTTGCTGACTTTTCGGAAAGTTCAAGACATTCATCGAGTGAAGTAGTCAGCGCTCCTGTAGCACTCACTCGCATTGCCGAGCCGTTGCCATAACTTCCATAAGGCAAAGGATTATCAGATACAATCCAGTGTCTAAATCTGCCTCCATATCCAGCATTGGGATACTTTTGGCACCATTCTTGGAGACTCTGGGTGAAGTCCATATCAGACGTAATAGCATCTGCTATAGCGATAGAGCAAACGGTATCATCCGTGAAACGGCTAAACTTTGTGCAGAGCTTGAAGTTATAGTCTTTTGTTCGACGCCACTCGTACAAAGACCCGATTACATCTCCACAGATGGCTCCGCGAAGTACCGCCTTGGCTTTTGAAATTCGGTCAATATTATCTTGTTTCATTGTCTTGGGTGATTTTTACACCGCAAAATTAACACAAAGATTTTTAACCACAAAATATTTTAGGTAAAAATTACGCAAGAATTGATTTTTTAGATCATATCCTCAGTCAAAAATGATTTTTCCTTTGTTGTAGCCGAATTGACCGGGATGGATGACGAAGTCATGCTTGAACTGATAATCCATGACAACAAGCGACTGGCTGCCTTCCAGGCATTGGCCCAATCGGCCTAAATTCTAAATCCGAAACTTGAGTCCGTAACTATTCAGTCCCCCCACCGTGTCTGCTCGACCTTAGAATCCTGAATTTTTCACTATCTTTGCAGTGTCCGATTTGGTTTGAGAATCAAGCCCGGCATCTTTTTGATGCGGCTGGGGCTAGTCCGTAAGGGCGTTGCATGTCTCTTCCCAAGTCGGTTTTTTTATTCCCCAATTCTCGCTCTTCCTTGAATCTTGTTGCCACGCCTTCTGCTTCGGCAAAGACCGGATTCCACTCCTTGCCAGTGCGCGCCTCGAATTCTTCCGCTGTCTCTCCTCTGCGCAATCGCTCCCTGAACAGATAGGAGTACACTCGCCAGTCTTTGCGAGAATACTTCTTGGGCATTTTCACATTCAGCCCTGCAAGTATCTTTGCAAAGGAATTATAAATTCAGGGGAAAGTGACGACATCGCCGTATCGAGGCTGGCGCGCGAAGGCTTCGTGCACGTCAAGCCCAAGCGCCAGCATCATTGCAGCCGCTATGACGCCTCCATGGGTGAATATGAGCGCGGTGCCGTTGCCCACTTGGGCGGCTATGCGATCGAGGCATGCCCGCACACGCTCGCGCTGCTCAGCGAAGCTTTCGCCACCAGTGGCAGCAACATGCTCGTAATCAGCAAAATATTCCTGCAAGCGAGGGTCGGCTATCTCGTCCCATCGCTTCATCTCCCATTCCCCAAAATTGAGTTCCATAAGTGAGGGCTCAACAATCGGACTATCATATCCGCAAGCCTTAGCCAACTTCATGCATCGCTGCAGCGGGCTACTGTACACACAATCAGCCGCAACCTCACTAAGCCGACTCCTGACAATGGCCGCCTCCTCAGCAAACGTTGCGGCAACGTCGACATCTGATTGACCATAGCACGTGCCGGGCGGCACGGCAACCGACGTATGGCGCACCAAAACCAACTTCATATCCGGCTAAATATAGCGACGAATGTCAGATAATACGACAATTCGCCTATCAATGCAAACGCTCCGCAGCAATCCCCTGTGTAGCCAGCAATGCGCTTGTGCGCCAGCCACATAAGCGACCCCACAACAACCATCACAACGGCAATAGGCACCACTGCGCACGCCGCCCGGCTCAAAATCCACGCCGATGGCAACAACCCAAGAACGAGCGACACAACCCACGCCCCCGGACGCATACGCACATACACCGTGCGATTTTTCGCCGTCTGCTCGTTGCGCGCATATGGCAGCACGTTCACCATCTGCGACGTGCACCATTTGCTCCATGCGTCGGCCGACAATATCGCCAAGCAAGCAAGCCACGTCGGCAACGAGGCCAGCGACGACACCATAAGCAGGTAGTATATCACCAAGCCAATCACCCCGTAAGTGCCAATGTGGCTATCTTTCATGATGGCAAGTATGCGCTCACGACTACCTCCACCCCCGAATCCGTCACAAAAATCAGCGAGGCCATCCTCGTGAAGAGCGCCAGTGAGCAAAAGCCTTGCCAGCAGAGCAAGCGTCACGGCAACAAACGGCGGGAAACAATGCGAAGCAAGCCACAGCACGCCGGCAGCAACGCCGCCCGTAAGCCATCCGGCAAGCGGCCACAGCTCCACCACTCGGCTGTAATACTCCTTAGGCACGCTTATCCACCGCCACAACGGCAAGCGAGTGAAGAAAATGAAGGCAGCAGCTATCTTATACATCTCACATCAGAAATATTTAGTGACCTCAACCTTCTGGAAAGCATCCATCTCATTGATCATGCGCACGGCAGAATCGACGATAGGATAGGCGCACACAGCTCCCGAGCCTTCGCCCAAGCGCAAACTGAGATGCAACAGCGGCTTAGCGCCCAAAGCCTGCAGCAACAGCTTGTGGCCGGATTCATCGCCTTGGTGGCCATACACCGCATAGGCAGTGACGTTGGGATTGATGCGCGATGCAGCAAGCATGCACGCGGTCATTATGAAGCCGTCGACCAAAATCACCATGCCAAGCTCAGCAGCGCGGAGCATGCCACCCACCGCCATGGCCATTTCGTAGCCTCCATACCACGCCAACTTATCTTCAACGTCGTCGCCGCCACGGTAATTGGCAAGCGCCTGCGCCAGCACATCGTATTTGTGCTTGATGCCCGGCTGGTCGAGTCCGGCTCCGGCCCCTACACATTGGTCAAGAGGGATGCCCGTGAGGATATGCATCCACATCGACGCGGCCGACGTGTTGCCGCTGCCCATCTCGCCAAAACTTATAACGTTGGTGCCCTGCCGGCACTGATCACTCACCACCTCAGCGCCGCGCCGCAGGCACAGTTCCCACTCATCGCGACTCATGGCGCTCTCGTGCAAGAAATTGCGCGTGCCGCGGCCCACCTTGGCATCGATGATGTCGGCCTCGGCCGGAAAATCGTAGTCGACTCCCGCGTCTACCACCACAAGCTTGAATCCGTGCTGATTGCACAGAAAACTGATGCCAGCGCCCCCACGGCCGAAGTGAAGCATCTGCTGCCATGTCACATCCTTGGGCGACACGCTTACGCCCTCGGCAATCACGCCATGGTCAGCGCCGAACAACACGTTGCAAGGCCTGCGAAGGCTGGGCGACAAGGTGTGCTGTATCATGCCTATCTGCAAAGCTAATTCCTCGAGTCGGCCTAGCGAGCCCTTGGGCTTAGTGAGGTTGTCAATTTTCTCTTGGAGCGGAGCGCGCAGGCTCTCGTCGAGCTGTGATATTTCAAATTGCATATTATCTATGTATTTCTGTAAATAATTTACTTTATCTTCATGGGAATACCCGACACCATCAGGTACACGTCGTCGGCCTTGGCTGCCACATAAGCGTTCACCCATCCCATCAGGTCGGTGAACCGGCGCATCATCGCGTTAGCGCTGATGCCTCCCATGCCTATCTCGTTGGTTACGAACACAATCACGCAGTCGTTCTCGGCCAATGCATCTACTTCGCGCTTTACGTTGGCCAATGCGATGTCGATGTCTTCGCCAGCGGCAAAATAGGCGTTTGTGCTCAGCAGCGTCAGACAGTCGACAAGCACCGAGCATCCCGCAGGCACGCGGGCCGCGCCTATGTGCAGCGGCTCCTCAAAAGTGGCCCACTGCGCGCCACGGCGCTTCTGGTGGCGACGTACCCGGTCGGCCATTTCGTCATCGTGCACCTGAGCGGTTGCCACGTACAATGCATGGCCCGTAGGCTCGAGCGCGAGGCGCTCGGCCATCACGCTCTTGCCCGAGCGTTGGCCGCCTGTAACCATTATAATTCGCTTTGTCATTGCCAGAAATTGAAAATGTTGTCAAAATTACCATTTTATCCATAATTTTCAAATTATTTTTTGTAATTTTGCATGTTAGTAAAATAACACCAAAATTTATAATGCGAGTCAAGATACACCATGAAGGCACTAACATACTGATATTCGCCTTCTTAGCCTTGGCACTCATCAATGTGCCGATGTGGCTTTGGGTGCGCCCATGGGTCATTCCCATAGTCGCAACAGTTGTGTGTGCTATCATATACCTGCTTGTGGTCAACTTCTTCCGTTCGCCGCGCCGACATTTCCTGGGCGACCCCACCAACGTGGTGGTCTCAAGCGCCGACGGCGAGGTGGTTGCTCTCGAAGAGGTGTACGAGGAAGAGTACCTGAAGTGCCGCTGCATACAAGTGTCGGTGTTCATGACTATCCTCAATGTGCACGCCAACTGGTTTCCGGTCGATGGCGAGGTGATATACACCCGCCATCACAGCGGACGATTCTTGGCCGCCTACCTGCCGAAGTCGAGCACTGAAAACGAGCGAAGCACAGTGGTGATACGCACTCCTCACAACCAGCTCGTGCTGATGCGCCAGGTGGCTGGAGCTATGGCTCGCAGAATTGTCACCTACGCTCATCCGGGCGTGGAGGCTTCGATCGAAGACCACATGGGATTCATTAAATTCGGCTCGCGCATCGACCTCTACTTGCCACTCGGCACTGAAATAAAAGTAAAGATTGGCGACAAGACCACCGGAGGAATCTCCGTAATCGGCCGTCTGCGCCCCGACCTGGCATGAGCACAAACGTAACCTTATCTTAAATATGCAACAAATACGTTCAAATACGCCTAATCTGATTACATGCCTCAACCTCCTGTCGGGTTGCGCGGCTATAGTCATGGCATTCCATATATCCGACGTGTTCTATGGCCTTACGGGCCAGCAATGGTTCTACATTTGCGTCGGAGCCGCAGCTATGTTCGACTTCTGCGACGGCTTCTCAGCGCGCATGTTGCACGCATATTCGCCTATGGGCAAAGAGCTCGACTCTCTGAGCGACCTCATCAGCTTCGGCGTGGCGCCGGGCATGCTGATGCTCAACATCATTCTCTCCAACGCCGTACACCCCTTGCAAGCGGCCGTGGCGCTCCTCATACCTGCTTGCGGAGCCTTCCGCCTGGCAAAATTCAATGTAGACGAATCGCAGACTGCGTCGTTTGTGGGCCTGCCCATTCCGGCCAATGCCCTTTTCTGGCTTGGCTTCGCCGAATGGATTTCACGGCACTATTATCCTGGCTTCTGGATTACAGCCGCAATCATTGTGGTATTCTCATGGCTGATGGTGTGCCCATTGCGCATGTTCTCGCTTAAGTTCAAGACCTGGGGATTCACCGACAATCTCAAGCGCTACGCCATACTCATCGCCGCCGCAGGCTTCATCTCCATCTACGGCATCGCCGGCCTGGGCTGGACCATACTCCTTTACATATTGCTATCGCTCTTCACCAAAGAAAAAGACCTCTAAGCCATGTCAGCAGTAATCACTATCATCCTTGTAATATGGGGTGCATATTACTTTGCTCGCTGGTTTTTCAGCAAGGCTCTCCCCAAGCTGCTGGTGTGGTTTGTGCATAGGCAAGCCCGCAAGCAATACGAACAAATGTTCGGCCAAAGCCAGGCGCAGTCATCTCAGCAGCAGCGCACGCGCTCACGCAGCCAGGGATGGTCGCCATTTTCGCGCCAGAGCCGTCAGCAACAGCCTCGTCGCCGTCGCGGCAAAATCATCACCAAGGACATGGGCGAATACGTAGAGTTTGAGGAGATTCCCACCTACACTCCCCCGTCATCGCATCAGCAGCCCACTGGCAAACATTACGCCGACGAGCCGCAAATCTCCGATGCTGAGTGGGAAGACCTGTAAATCAAGCCCAATAGGATCAGCATTATGGGAAGACCTGTAAATCAAGCCCAATAGGATCAGCATTAGCCGTTTTTGCATAATTATAGTTGAATTTGGGCTATTTGAGCCCTATTGTTTGTTATATCTATACACACAAACCTTTAACTTCAACACCGTTACCACCCACAGTGGATTACTGTGTCCAATTGAAAAGTCGCAAGTAGCATAGCGCTAATTTACAAACAGTTACCCCCTAAAAAACACAAAAAGATGTAAAATAACGGATTGAAAGTTTGTATTAGTCACATACAATTGCTACCTTTGCATTCGTGATGCTCTCACGAATCAGTGCAATGATGCCGCTGGGTTCTGCACGTGCACTGACAAGCCAATTTATAGAACCTACCTTATGTATGCGACGGATTATTATACTTATATTGACACTTTCGGCCACTATATTTTGGAGATCCGAAGCCATCGTCCACGACTATCGCTGCGAATCTCTAAATACAGAAGAGACCGAAATTGAAGCAGTAGACATACTTCCACTCTATGGGGCACACAATGTTGCTGACATGCTCGCTACAGCAAGCATCGACACCACGCACATCGACCTGGCGCGTGCAATTCACGGAAAACACCAGCCAACGTCGATTTACGCCCTTCCCTACTCACTTACGCTAAACGTGCCCGACTGGCGACGCCTTTGGATCAACACTGCCGTGCTCGCCTCTGCCTTCTCCGGCACTCTCATCGTGCTTGAGCTGCTGCCCGAGAACGCGACCAACTGGAGCCGTGCTGAGATAAAAAGCGTGCCTCCGTTCAAGCGGTGGTACAACCACGTAATCAAGGAGGGCCCTGAATGGGACGGCGACAAATTCATATTCAACTATGTGCTGCACCCCTATGCCGGAACTGTATACTTCATGGGCGCGCGCGGCAACGGATTCAACTATTTCCGATCGCTGCTCTATGCTGCTTGCATCAGCACCATTGGATGGGAATACGGCATCGAGGGCTTCATGGAGCGCCCTTCGATCCAGGATTTCTTCATTACGCCTATTGTAGGAAGCATCATCGGCGAACTCTTCTACAAATTGAAACGCAATATCGTATACAACGACTATTCCCTTTTCGGCTCGAAAATCATCGGAAACATCGTGGCTTTGCTCATCGACCCGCTCAACGAGGTGGTGGGACTCTTCGACGGCAATCCGGCTCGACACACAGCCGCCCAGCTGTCGCTGATGCCGCAAGTGACAGCCGGGCAATTCGGATTCTCGCTTGTAGCCACACTCTGACGATCAGCAACGCTGCCCGATATTGGAAATATCGGGCGCTACATAGATAAGCTACAGTTAATGAGTAAGACTGATAATCGAGAAAGCCTGCCACCTTTTCGGTTGCAGGCTTTCTTACGTGCGCATGAAGGGACTCGAACCCCCACGACCTGAGTCATTAGATCCTAAGTCTAACGCGGCTACCAATTACGCCACATGCGCGATTCTGGCGCAAAGTTAGCCATTCTTTTTCAATTACACAAATATCACCTCATCATTTGCATATTTTTTCTTTATTGGCGCCATAGATTGATTAGATGTCTGCCGCAGAATATGGCCGTGGCGAGCGCGAGCAGGGCGCCTAATGCCAATGCCGTCGCGCCACCGAACGATAGGCCACAAACCGCAATCACCGCTGCTATGAGTGCAGCAAGCATCGCTGCGTCATTTCCCGAATAGGAAATGCCGTAGAGCCGCTTGTTAACCACTGCGTACACTATCATCGATATGGCGTGGAGGCTGATGTACGCCACGCCTATGCCCGTGAGCCCATGCACGAGGTAGCCCCCACACACCATAGCGAGCATCAAAATGTTGAAGCCTACCCCTTCCATCCAAAAATACAGCCGCTTGCTGCCAGCGGCCATCACCACATATCCTCCCGGATAGGATATGGCCTGAAAAAACAGGCTCACGCCAAACAGCCTAAGCAACGGCACCGCCGCCTCGAACTCGCTGCTCAAAAGCACGCGCACCACCAGCGGCGCGCACAGCATCAGCAGCATCGACAGCGGAGCTGTCACCATTGCCACGACGCGTGTCTGCCGCCGCATTGCTATTTCCCCTTGCCCCTCTGCCATCATTCTCGTTAGCCTTGGATAATAATCCATGGCCATCGCGGCAAACACCAAGGCAGCCCCCTGTGCGCATATCGATGCCGACGATTGCCACATGCCCACGTCGGCGGCATCGCCATGCACCCTTATGAATACGTTCTGCAAATATAGCGACAATGCTCCCAGCATCTGCGCGCCCATGATAGCGCCGCCGAAAGCAAGCAGAGGCTTTGCCTCGGCGAGGAAACGCCGCCACGGCATCTTCTCGACGGCCGCAATGCGTCGAGTCTCCCACCGGTAAAGCGCCCATGAGAAAAGTGAGGCTGCAAGCATCGACGGCGATATGCCGCCAACGCCCCATAGCCAATACAACGGCACGCATGTGGCCAGCGCAAGTGCCGAGCAGCCGCATGTGACTCGGGCCAGGCTCTTGTTGCAACGCATACCTTGCAGCAACGAGCGCTCCGTGTCAGACATAACTCCGAAGCATATTGCTAAGGCCACGAAAATATATTGCCATGCCCATTGGCTGCTGCCAAGCGTGACGGCTGACAGCGGAATGGCCAAAGCACAGCACGCCATTGCCGCCATCGCGCCGAGGCACACCGACAACCGGCGCGACACTGAGGCAAGCATTCCTTCGCCGCAAGAATCGCCGCATGCGAGCGACATGTCACGGGCCACTGCGGCCGGAAGGCCTACGGCGGCCGTTTGCTGTATCATAGCGGCCGACGACGCAAGCAACGACGATACGCCCACGCCCGCTGGCCCCAGCAGCAGGGCAGCGCATTTGGCACGCCCAATCTGCATCACCGTCTGCAACGCTTGGGCGCCGCCTATCACCGACATGCCCTTGAGCATGCTACGCCAGCCGGCTATGTCATTATCGTCATTCACGCGTATGGCATTATTTGCGCATCCAATTATCTCATCTGCGCTGGCTGCACGAGCATAGGCATCGGATCCTTCAGTTTCAGATTGGCATCGCGCGAGAGGCGACTGAGCATATCGGTGGCTGCTTTCATTTCGTCGTAGCTTGCAGCCGCCACATAATAGTCTGGCTCGCCGGTCTGCATCACAAACGCATTGGGATAACCATTGGCCGCCATGCGCTCGCACATCGACTTTGCATTGAACAGCTGCTTGAACTGGCCCGCCACTACGCAATATTTGCGCAGCTTGGCATCCTTGGCGCCTGCGCCTTCGGTAATCTTCACGTGAACTGACACTATCGATGCCTGCCTGCCATCTGCTTTGACATTGCCTATCTCATGCTGCATGTTGCGGCGCATGTCGCCATAGATGGTACCGTCGAGAGCCGAATCGGCGCGTCCCGTCATCGTTTTTTCATAAGCCTCGCGATAGTTTTTCTCTGTAGGCTTGCACGATGCAGTGAGCAAAAGCAAGCAAGCGCCCGACCCGAGGGCCAGGCGCATTGCTATAGTTCGTATGGACGATGCCATCATTTCATTTTCTTTTTCAGATTAGCGGGTACAGCGTCTTTGTGCACGTAGATGTTCATGGTCTTAGCCAGGAAGTAAGGCTCCGACACATAGATGTAGCCGCCGTAGATTTGGTTGGTGTCCCATGAATTCTTCACCTTGTAGTAGCGGTTGCCGGCCTGGTCGGTGGCGATGCCCACGATTTCCATGCCGTGGTCGTCGGTAGTCTCCTGGGCGTCGTACATCTGCTGGCGCAGTTCCTGGGTAACGTTGATTTCCTTCACCGGGCCATTGATGTCGTATTTGGCCTTGTTGCGCTCGGCTTCGCTGAGTTTCACCCAGCGCGCCAATTCGGTGCCTTCCATGTCAGCCTCGTCCTTATCAGCCGGCATCAGGGCCACGCCGTTTTGCCACTTGAATCCCGGCTCGCTCACGTCGGCAGCCCAAAGCACGGGATAGCCATGCTCAAGCGCGTTGTCTACGATGGCCTTCATCTCTTCGAGAGGCATGTTGAAGTATTGGCCGTTGATCCAGTTGTCGGGGATCTCAAGGATAAACGATTTATAGAAAGGCTGATGCGTAAACGATGTCACAGCCACATAGTCGGCCGTGTTGATGGGCAGGCTCTGTGCGTAGCTCTTCGGGGTGTAGGTCTTTCCCTTGTAGGTGAACGTTTCTGGCAGTTTGCCGAAATAAGCGTCCATGATGCCATCCAGGCCTCCCTTCCATGCTGTGCTCAGCTTGCGGTTGGGGCGCTTTGCGACAGCCTTGAGGTAAACTGCCATAGCGGCCTCCACTTCAGCGTGTGCGTGCTTGTCCTCGCCATAGTTGAGGCCCGTGTACACTTCCTCGGGCACAGCGCCGTATTTGTCCCATACGTAGGCCACGTCCATGCCGCTGCCGCCCTGCGAGAAGTTGGTCTCGCCGTAGTTGCGGATGAAGCGGTCGGCCTTGTCATCGTAGCATAGGCGCACGGTGTACATTTCGCTCAGGTCGAGCGAGTCGCCGCCTTGGCGCATGATTTCGTCCTCGAAGAACGAGGTGCCGCAGAAGCACCAGCATGTTCCCGACTTGTTTTGGTTCTTTACAGAGGTTGTCTTCACGTTGTGGATGTCGGTGAAGACAAAGCCCAGTGAATCGTTTTTCTCGGCGCCCCATGCGCTGGAGGCGACGATGGCCGCAAGGGCCGCTGTAATGATTTGTTTCATTGGTTCATTATAGGTTGATTTCTTCTGATTTAGCGTTATTTGGGCCCGGAATCGCCCTTCACGGCGCTGATTATCTGCTCAGCATGCTCCTTGGTCTTGATTTGCTTGGGCGTGAACACATGCGTGATGATTCCGTTCTCGTCCACCAGATAGGTGGTGCGCAGCGTGCCCATCGACGTCTTGCCGTAGAGCTTTTTCTCTCCCCATGCGCCAAGCTGCTGCAGCAGCGAGGTGTCGGTGTCGGCTATCAGCGGGAAGTTCAAGCCCTGCTTCTTTATGAATTTCTTGTGGCTGGCCGCCGTGTCGCGGCTTACGCCCAGCACCTCGTAGCCGAGCTGCTTCAATTCATCGCGGTGGTCGCGCAGGCTGCAAGCCTCGGCAGTGCAGCCCGAAGTGTTGTCCTTAGGGTAAGCATAAAGCACCAGCTTGTGTCCGGCGTAATCGCTCGATTTTATCTCTCGGCCGTCTTGGTCATAGCCTAAAACGGCAGGCAATTTGTCTCCTACATTCATATATATCCGTATTACGCGAAGCCCCGGAAATAGAGCTTCGCTTCTTTTCATCTGCAAATTTACCTTATTTTTTACAACTAACACAAAAAAAATTTGGTCATTTCAAAAAAAATGCCTAACTTTGCGACACCAAAGTCAGAACGACAACCTCAACGGAGAGGTGGGTGAGTGGCTGAAACCACCAGTTTGCTAAACTGACGTAGGA
>CAZORI010000048.1:0-13390 GCA_964582335.1 uncultured Bacteroides sp. | reverse complement strand
AAATTTATCTCCGGCCTAGGCTATGATAGTACAATCGGCCATAAAACTCGGAAATTATAAGCGTAAAGGACCTACTCAATTACGCGACGTGCGCCTATGTAGCGGCGCGAATAATAGCCGCCGTCGGGATATTTGTCATATTTGATGCCTCCGCTCGTAGCTGCGTGAATAAACGTAACCGTGCCGTTCTCGTCAACATCCACAGCAAGCGCCACATGGCCTACGCGGCTGGTGCCACCACGGCTTCCTCCGAAAAAGAGCAAATCGCCCGGGCGCACCTCTGTGATGTCGATGCCTTCGCCTTGGAAATATTGCGACGACGATGAAGCACTCAGCTGAATGTCGAAATTCTTGAACACATAGCTTGTGAATCCCGAGCAGTCAAAAGCCTTAGGCCCCTTGCTGCCACGCGAATACGGACGCCCAAGAAAGCTCTTGGCATAGTCGAGGATATCAGATACCATTTCATCACGATGCGTGAAATCTCCTGATATGTTTAGGAAAACGGTAGTGGGGTCGAAACTATTAGTGTCAAGCGCCAAGCGATCGCTCAGCATGTAAGGCTCCTCTGCATTTGAAGCAAAGGGGCAACATCCTATAATGAGCGCTAGTATAAATGTAATTCTTAGCTTGACGTTTTTCATGCTTTTGGTTTATTACTTTGCAAAGATAGCTAATAAACCGCCAATCACCAAGTTAATTTTTTTTAATATAGTCTTTGCACAGCAAAAGTCATATTATTTCAACTTGCCTGCGGCGGCCGTCTTCACCATGTCGTCGTTGGGCACGATGTATATTTCCACACGACGGTTTTTGGCTCGGTTGCTTATCGAATTGTTGGGCGCCACCTCTCCTTCCGTGGCTATGCCGAATGGCATAGCGCTCGAAGCATCCATTCCAGAATCCTTTTTCCAAAATTCTATTATTGCCAAGGCTCGATCTTCCGTCAAGGCTTCGCGATATTGCACATCTCCTGTATTATCAGCGTATACCGTCACAAGCAACTTGTACATTGTAGGATACTTTAGCAAACTGTTGAACGGTCGCAAGTATTTTTCGCCGCTCTTCAGTATTTCGGTTTGGTTCGGCGCAAACAGGTCGCTGCATGGGAGTGTCACTACCACCACTTGGTCGTCGCGCTGCATTCTTACCTCGCTGTAATGCTCTTTGAGCGACGCGCACAACGATGCCATGTATTTTTGCACTGGCGACACAGCACGCTTGGTAAGAACCGGAGTGTCAATTTGTCTTTTCAGTGACGCAAGGTCCGAACCCTGTCCATATGCCGCAAGAGCAACGAGCGCGACAGCGGCATTCATCAATATTCTTAGCCCCTTATTCATGACTGAGCATCGAGCATATCCTCAAATTCGAGCTCGGCATCGACAATAAGTTCCACATCGTCGACTTTCAGCGGCGACATGCGGTCCTTTGCGACAAGCTTTTTCACATATTTGAGCAAGTCGTCAACATCGAGTTCGTCGGGGCCTTCATCGAAATTCATCGAGCAGAACCCATTTTCGTCATAATAGTCCCAAATCATGTCGATTACGTTCAGAATCTCATCATCGTCGTATTCGGCATTTGATTCGGCGGACAGGCGTGTGCGAATATGCTTTATCGCCTCTTTTTCGTCGTATTCCATGGTGTAAAATAAAAAAAGTAATGTTATAGTTGTAGCATGCCATCGGGCAAATCAAGCCTAATCGTAGCGCTCTCCGGGTCGATGCTGGCAATGAACTCATCGACTATAGGCACAAGCACTGTCTTATCGTGCTCCTGAATCACAAACAGCACATTGTCGGTGCTGTCGTCTATATCCACAATCTCCCCTATGCGTCTGTCATTTTCGTCGAGAGCAACGTATCCGACAAGTTGACTCGCATATAGTCCGTCGCCATTCTCGTCGGCTTCGTCGCAATCGCTCTGCTCCGGCATCTTCGACAGCTCGATGTACACATCCTTTCCTATCCATGCCGACACCATCTTTTGGTCGGCATAACCGTCGAAAGTGACGAGCAACGCCTCAGCGCTGCGCGGACGCACTGTCTTGACAAAGAATGGCGTGAATATGCCATCCATGTCCATAATCAGACACGAATTCTCCGTGAGAGCATCAGCCACGTCCTCGTTGAAAAAGGATATCGATAGCTCACCCTTTATGCCGTGGGTCTTGTTGATCCTACCTGTCAAGGCCAGATCGGAGCGCTGTATCATTTCTTCTTTTTCTTCTTAGGCGCGGGTAGCGCTTTGAATTCGCAAAGTTTTGCGTCGGCGAGCTTAAGGTTGATTGCGCCGTGTGTGATGCGGTATATGTCTGCAAACACACGCTCGTCGTCGGCAATATCTGGGTTGACCGCCAGAAGCGACTTCTTCATTTGATTGGCCAAAAGCATTATCAGCGCCTCACGCTCTTCGCTTTCGGGCATTTCGGCAGCCTGCTCAATCATGCGAATCAAGATGTCGCCATATTGGCGATTGATTTTGTGGGTGCTGTCGGGCATGGGGATGCGATTTGGCTTTGAGTCGTACGATTCTTGGTCCACCACTTCGTAAGGCCAGTCGATGTCAAGTTTGAAATTGCTCATCAAAGCCAAATGATCCCACAGCTTGCGGTGATGCTTGTCGACATCGCCGTCGGCCGGAAACATCGACTCCATAAGGCGCACTATTGAACGCGCACAGTCGTTGCGTTCGGCACGGTCTATGATATTGGTACAGTATTCCACCAATTTATGTATATTGCGTCCGTATTCGGGTATCACCAAACGCGTCTCTTTGTTGTAGAACGAGCCCTTCTCAAATTTGAGCAGCTCGTTTGGATCGCGTGTCAGCACCCTTGTCGTAGCGGTATTGTCCATGTTGAAAATAAGTGGTTGATGTATTATACACTAACGTGCAAAGTTAAAAACATTTGTTTTAAATCACAAATATTTTGTGATTCGATTCTGGAACAAAATTTTGATTATGCATTTTGCGTTGTCACAGCGGGTTTTCCGCATTGTTGCCTTGCTCGATGTCGTCGGGCGTAGGCTCGCCCGTGCCCGCCGGGAAGAACATAGTGTCCTCCGAAGCAGCCCCATTGGGCGCTAAATCTACGTTAGGAACGCGCTTTTTGCCTAATGGCAGAGTGTAGGTGATATTAATCGCACCGGATATGCTCGTGCCCCGCGCACCGTAGCCAGGGATGTACCAAGGTTCGCCGTACTGCGTTGATGTGCACTTCATTATGTTGTGGTATCTGAACGACCATCCGGCCGATATCGGGCCCCAAATCTTCACCTGAAGGCCTACGTTAAATTCCCACCACGTGGCGGTGCAGTGCTGGGTAGGTATCTCAGGTTGAGCCGTTTCGCCCCAATATTCCGATTCAATGGATATGTCGGTGATGTCGTAGTTGAACGGCGAGAAGCCAAATCTCACACCTACGAAGAATTGGTAGTCGGTGGTGCTGTTGTACAGAAAATTATAGTCCATTCCAGCGCGGAAGTAAACGCTCATCGGCGACTTGTAGTGGAAATTGTTGTCGTCGGGCGTGTTGTCGGCCATGCCAAGGCCCATTTCGAAAGCCGGCATGTAGCGATTGTGCAGGCTCACCTGAGCGCCGAATCCAATAAGCCCATAATGCTGGCCGAATGCGCGCATCAGAGGGTTCCACAAATCTACGCTCACCGAGGCCGATGTCAGCAGCGGGTACATCATCTCTTTCTTCTTGGCCGCCATAGCGGTGGAGTCGCGCCACTCGCGGCCTGTGATTGTGTCGATGTATATTACGTTGCCGTCGGCATCGTGGTAGTGCGCCATAGTGGCCCTCATGCGCGCATTGATGCGCGCGGTGTCGCCCTCGAACTCATTGATAGGCTGAGTGGCCGTTGCCGGCGTATTCACAGGCGTGATTTTGCGCTGAGCCGGGGCTTGCAGCGCAAGCACTGCCATCAGTGCCACCACGAGCATTCGCATTGTCCACTTTACGTCAGTCTTCATCTGTGCGGAAATAAATGTGTATGCGTTCCTGGTCGATGTTGGTAATCAGCGAGTCGGTGAGCCTCACCGAGTCGATAAGATGTGTAGTGTACGTGCACTTCAAAATGTGGTAGTCGTAAATCACTCCACACTCTTCCGAGGCAAATCTCGGCGACGATGTGTACTCAAACACAATGGTGTCGTTAAGCCAAGTATAGTCGAGATAGCTCCACTTGTACGAAAACACCCAGCCCGTGCTCAGCTGAGTCGACCGCATGGGCAGATAAAGCGTGCTCACCTGGGTGCCGGCCTCCACTAGCAGCGAGTCGTTTCTCACGCCAAGCCCCATCACCTGCACCGAGTCGAGCGTGATAGCCTTAGGTACCGAATCGCTCGAATAGAAGCCTGCCAGGGGGATGGCATTGCGGTTTTCAAGGCAGCCGGTGGTGTTGCATGCCTGGAGCGCCGCTGCGGCAAAGGCAAGTACCAGAAAAGCACGTGTCAGACTACGCATGTTCAAAGTGTTTCTTTTATTTCATATTGATTGCGCAGAGTGGAGTTGCGCACTATCAGTTCGCCTATGAATCCGGCCAGGAACAACTGCGAGCCAAGCAGCATCAACGTCAAGGCCAAATAGAAATAAGGCGAATTAGTGACCAGCGTGTAGTGATTGCCATGATGCATGTTGTAGAGCTTAAGCGCACCAACCACTACCACCGACAGGAAACCGAGGAAGAACATCAAGCTGCCCAGCAGCCCGAAGAAATGCATAGGCTTCTTGCCGAATTTGCCCGTAAACCAGAGCGTGGCCAAATCGAGGTAGCCATTGACAAATCTGTCAAGGCCAAATTTGGTCTTGCCGTATTTGCGGGCTTGGTGATGCACCACCTTTTCGCCAATCTTGTCAAACCCGGCCAATTTGGCCAGATATGGTATATAACGATGCATGTCGGCTCCGAGCTCGATGTGCTTCACCACTTCTTTGCGATATGACTTGAGGCCGCAGTTGAAATCGTGCAGGTTGTGTATGCCCGACACCTTGCGCGCTGTGGCGTTGAAGAGCTTTGTGGGGATTGTCTTCGACAATGGATCGTAGCGCTTCTTCTTGTAGCCCGACACCACGTCGTACCCTTCCTCTGTGATCATGCGATATAGCTCGGGAATCTCGTCGGGGCTGTCCTGAAGGTCGGCGTCCATCGTAATCACCACGTCGCCTTCGGCGCGGGCAAAGCCCACGTTCAGAGCCGGCGACTTGCCGTAGTTGCGCCTGAACGATATGCCTTTCACCTGTGGATACTGCTCTTGAAGCGCCTTCACCACGCTCCACGATTTGTCGGTGGAGCCGTCGTCGACGTAAATCGCTTCGTACTCAAACCCATTCTCCTCCATCACGCTATGAATCCACGCCTGCAATTCGGGCAACGACTCTTCTTCGTTGTATAGAGGGATGATCACTGAAATATCCATCGTCTGAATCCTTTACTTGTCGGTTGTTGTATTTCTTTTGCTTTTGGCCACTATGCGCCATTTCAGTATGCCTGCTATCACAAGCGAAAGCATGGCGCCGCTGAACGACCCCAGCCACAGCAACGAGAACGCAAATGAAATGGGCGTGGGCAGCATGTGCGCAGCTATCACCTTGTCGAGCATGTGCGAGAATTGGTCGCCAGCCTCTGTGCCAAGTCCGGCGTAGAGCTGCGACATCGACCGGAAGAGATTCACTATGAAGTCAGGGTCGACAATGCGCATATAGATATATGCTGCCAGCGTCATGATGATGCTTCCGCACAGAAATATCATGATGCCATGCATCCACATGGCCGAAAACATGGGGCGAGGCACCGTCTCGCGAGCGCCTCGGCTCATCAGCAAGTATGCCACCACTGGCACGCAAAGCATCATCACTTCGCCTAAAAGCGAAAGCGCAGGCACATTCATGCCCGTCACCTGCAACAAATACATCACGGTGAGGTACAGGCCCATAATAAGCCCGTCGGTGGCACCGCGGTGGTACACCGTGCGATTATAGTCGGTAATATGCGGCGGCTCAGCCATTGGTTCATTCATAATTATAGCGGGCGGAGCCATATGGCAGCCCCGCTTTGTTCACGATACGCAAAATTAGTAAATTTCCGCCAAAGTCACAAATTCTTGTAAAAACGCCTACTTTGAGAGGCCGGGGATGGCGATGTCGGCATCGGTGACGAGGCCAAACCACTCCTGGAGCTTGGCCTTCGCCTTCTCGAACACTGAAGGGGTGAGGTTGCCCCAAATGGTCCTAAGCACAAAGGTGAGGGCGGCCATGTCGTCGGTGAAGCCAAGCGGCAGCATGTCGGGAATGAGGTCGACAGGCAAGATAAAATAGCCAAGCGCCGCCATAATCATGAGGCGGTCCTTGGCAGGAACGCCTTTGTCGAGCGACGCGTAATAAAGTATCAGCACGGCATGCACCGTCTTCAAGCCGGCTAATCGCCCGTAACGCTTGATTTTGTCCATCAGCTTTTCGGGCGAATAGCACTTCCTGTACTTCCTTAAATTCTTAAGGAAAAAATTTGCGTTGAAAGCCATCAATAGATTATTTTATTCGGGCTTCTCATTGACATGAGAAGCCCGAACTGTCTACTGGTTGCCCCACTTCTCATAGTGTATCTCTTCGGGCTTCCATTTATCCTTGGGAGCTGGGTCCTCAGCCGGATAGCCTATAGGCACGACATTGAGCGGAACTATGCCCTCGGGAATATCGAGCATCTTGCTCAGCTGCTCCACCCTGTCTTTCATCGGGTAGATTCCGCACCACACAGCGCCAAGGCCGAGCGAATGGGCTGCCAGAAGCAGATTCTCTGTAGCGGCCGAGGTGTCCTCCACCCAATAGTCAACGCCATCGCCGGGGAATGTTGCCTCCATGTCGCCGCACACAACTATAGCCATAGGAGCCTTTTCGGCCATGCGCATCGTGCGGAAATTCTCTGATATCTCCTTCAGCGTGTTTTTGTCCTTGATTACAATGAAGCGCCACGGCTGCTTGTTGCCTGCCGAAGGAGCCGCCATCGCAGCGCGCAGCATCTGCTCCACCTTTTCGTCTTCCACCGGCATGTCCTGATAGTCGCGGATGCTGGTGCGAGTGAGGATGTTATCCATTGCCGACGAGCCTGTTGATGCCTCTGCGGCATCATTTTTGTCTGAGCCATTGTCTTTTACGAGTTTCACTGACACTATTACGAGGGCTATGGCCAGCAGAATGTTTAGCAAATAAGAAAATTTCATGTCTATTATCTGGATTTTGTGTTACTATGCAGATGGGATATTCACCGCAAAATTACAAACAAAATCTTTAACCCGATACGTCACAATTCCGCCGGGTCGTTAATTTTTGTAAAATTTTCCTTTTTCGTCTCTCATCCGCATATACATGCCGCCAGCGCTCCCACGTTAAAAGCCGAGATTCAAGGCAAAGTTAGAAATTTACCTTGAAGCCGCCCATGGCAGTGAAGCCCGGCATATCATATCCACGGTTTATTACGTACTTGGCATTTGTCAGGTTTTCAAGCCTTGTAAAAATGGCCACGTGTCGACATATGTCGTAATTTAGCTTAACGTTAAGCAGAGCATAGTTTTGGCTTTTGATGCCTTCAGCCACGTATAGTCCACCAACTCCTTTGAGGTCTGTAGCAATATTCAGTATCTCCCAAAGCGTCAATTCGGCACCGAGGTAATATTGGTTTTTAGGCGCGCCCACGAGGTCATCGAGCGACGTGTGAAGATAACTGTACGATGCATAAAGTCGCAGATTGTCGAAAGGATGACTGCTGGCTGAAAACTCGATGCCTTTGTTGATGAACTTGCCGGTGTTGACATTTTTTTGGTCAACAACCTGTATCATATCCGTGCCACGGCTATAATATGCCGTCAAATCCACTGAAAGATAACGGGAAAAATGTTTGCCTACCGACAATTCGTAGTTCATCATCTCCTCAGAATTCAAATCAGGATTGGCCATGCGGTATAGATACAGCTCTTTGAACGAAGGATTGCGGTAGCCCATCGCAAGGTTTCCTTTGATGTTGAATCCGGGTCGGGGATTAATGGCGAAACCGAACTGTGGCACCCACTGGGTGTCGAACTTGTCGCTGTTGGCCATTCGCAGTCCGGCATTGAGATTGAGAATATCACCGGCCAACGACTGCGACAGCGTGATGTAAGGAGAATATTCCACGATTTTCTTCCGGGTTATCGCACCCAAGTTAGTATCGGATACAGGACGACCACCTGAAACCGGTATTTCACCCGAATAGACATCGAAATCAAAGCCCGCAGTTGCCATACTTCCCTTCCATGGAGAAAAATTCTCATAGAGCATTACGCCAAGCCGGTCGTCGGTGCTGTGAAAATGATTTGGGTCATCGATAAAATGATTGCCGTAGCTATAATAGACACGCGACAAGCCGGATACAGAGCCATAACTATTGGTGGCGCTAATCGAAGCCTCTCCCCTTATGACATTCTGATGATAAATGTGAGTTGACTCGGGATTGGAAAGCGTTGGATAAATCGGGTCATTCCCCTTGAAGTTCATGAAGGTATAATCGGCATTGGCTTTCCAATTCTGTGAGAACTCATATCCGATTTTGGCGTATGCGTCAACTTGCTTGAAATCAAAATTGTCGATATTGCCGTCAGTGCGGTTGTAGGAAGCCGACACCAAGGAAGAGAATTTACCAAAACGGGTGGTATTGGTCAGTGATGAGAGCCAAGTGTTGTAAGAACCGTATTGGGTGGATATGGTGGTCCGCACGCCATTATCTGTTGGGTTCTTGCTGATAACGTTGATGGCGCCTCCCATAGCATTCGATCCATAGAGCACAGAGCCAGGCCCGCGAAGCACCTCCACACGCTCAACATATTCCTTGTTATAGAAATCGGCGATGTGGTGAGAATAAATTCCGGCAAACTGCGGCTGACCGTCAACCATCATCAGCACTGTGCCGTTATTGCCAATTCCGCGTAGTTTGATGCCTCCTGAGCCGCCGTTACTGACTCCGAAACCGAAAATGCTTCGCTCAGTTACAAACAGACTCGGCACCATTCCAGATATTGCTGACAACACCTGAGTCTCGCCTGTCGACTCCAAGCGGTCCTGCCCAACGACCGACACTGTGTAAGGCAACAGATTCTTCTGAACAGGCGTGTTTGTTCCGGTAACAACGACTTCGTGGAGACTAAAAATGCTGTCAGCAGTCTCCTGACCGCCGACATAGATCGAGGGAACTACCGATGCTATTATTGCCAGGATGAGTGGTTTTGTGTTCATAGCTGGTCAAAATCATTAATTCTTTCTTAGTGTGATTATTTACGAATCAAATAATTAATTGCGAACCAACCTCCAATAATTTGCATCAGCATTCCGGGGATGCCTATTCTGAAATCTTGCATAGCGATGAAGAAATCTCCTTTTAGAATCCACTCGCCAAAAGTACCGACAAGCTGATACGATAGCACCACCACAAGTAATTGCCATAGGGCAGCTTTATTGAACCGTGAGGCGAAGAAACCGGCAGTAAATGCAAGCATGGTGGATTTTAGCAATATCGCCGGTAGTGCGACAATAGGAGGCATTCCAAAGAGGAGAGAATTGATTACCGGAGAAAGGATAGCGGTGAGCAACCCTACCTTCCAACCATACTTGTATGCGCCTACAAGAGTAAAGAAATAGATGGGAAGCCATACAAGTCCACCTCCGGGAATGAGGTGAAACACTTGCGGCACGACGATATTGCCAAGAATAAAAAGCGATGCCACCAAATAGGTGCGCATTTCAGAATAACCGAATGTGTAAAGTTTAACTGTTGAAGTCTGCATATTATTATTTTTTTGATTTCAAGAAAGATGATATTTTTTGAATACACTCTTGCGCAGTTTTGCAATCGAGGCATAGACTTTCAACCGGGCAAATGCCTGTGCCATGACGATTGATAATATTGTCTGTCAATGTGGTGTATGTTACGGCAATACCATTTGATTTCAATAACGAAAAAGCCGGTTTACTTATTATGTCAGCATGGACTTGGCTAACTTTACCCAAAACCATTAGTGCGGCAGCTCCTTTCCCAACTACTTTGTCGGCAAGAGCGGAGCCCTTCAGCATTTGAGGGTCTGAGGTGTAGATGTGGTAAAGGTCGCTCACACCTCTTCCGTTGTAAGTATGGATTGTGCCATTGTATATCACCAATGAATAGTTTCCACGATGAAGTGTCTCAATGAGTTGGTCAATCATAATGTGCCTTGTTTAAGTTGTTCAACAAAGTTGTCGATGCGGTGTAATTCCTTTGGAATGCTGATGTTTCATCCTGACCTACTTTATGGCACATCACTTGCTTCAAGGATGAAAGATTACAGTTTCTTCTCATATTCAAGCGATGAGGCTCTGCACATGTCAGAGCGCGAGAAACATCAGCGAAATAGCCTACGGCCTTGGCTTCAACTATCCTCATCATCTGAGCCGGTCATTTAAGAAAATCGTTGGCGTGACCCCCAACGAATTCCGAATAATCGTGATGTGTTGACATCGGGTGCGCTATTTCCGTTTGATTTTATATAGACCGCTGGCATGTTGGCGGATTAGGGGTGCAAAATTGCTGTCGGTATAGGTTCCAAGATTGTCGCCTGACCACATGTCGATAATTTCCACTTGCTGGCCTTTATCAAATCCAAGCAACGTTAGATCAAGTGGAATGTTTGCATAATAATCCATATCAGGAGTCCCATCACTATTCAATCTTTCAGTGGCCGTCATTGGGTCATGATTAAACACAAAGAACTCCATCGACGACATACTGCCTTGGTCTGATCCTGTATTGTCTATTCCAGCGGTTGCGGTAAATCGTGTGGCATCTTTTGTTAAATCAAATACAAGCACCGAATTGGCATGCGTAGCAAAACCTTTGTCAAATTTATTGCCGTTGATGCTGAGTTGGCCACCCTCAATATTTGTATTTACGTGATTTGCGCCCCATCCGCAGATGTTGTTTTTAATCGGCAATTCTGTCAGATCAATTTTAGTGCCGTCGGAAAATGTAACAATTGGGTTAACCCAATCGCCGTGGTCGGCGCTGATATTGTCGCCACCGTCAGAAACGACAAGACCGAGTTGTCGTGTGCCATTGGGAAGCTCGATATCCACATTGGTGTGATAGCCCGACGTTAGGTATGAGATTATTCCGCTTCGCCATAGGGCATCCTTTGTCGGAACAAAATCACTACCTTCGACATTGAAGATTGCAGCATACATATCTCCGCTATCCGGATCAACGGCCGACCAAATTATATGGCTGCCATCATTATACACCTCTTTGTTGGCTTGTGAATAATTATGCATACGCAACACTTCGCGATTTGTGAGTAGCGAATTGGTGAACTCGTCATTTTGGGGCAAGTCGCCGCCAAACATCAGTGGCGACTTAGCTATGCACCATAGGTTCATCATGGTTTTCTGCTCATCCTGTGTCAGGAGTGAAAATCGTTCGCCACCACGTTCTCCACGAATAGAAATTTTTCCCAATGGAAGCATATCAGCATCGGGCCATGCTCCATTTCCTGCATAAGGCGCCCATTTGGCGCAAAGCTCAAATTCATAGCTTAGCTGATCCCAATTATCCCATAAATCATCGATTGTGCGCCACATGTTAGCGTGACTTTTCGCATGTTGAGCATTTTCCAATTCCGTCTCGCCCGGACTCATGCTTAGTACAATCGGCCTGCCGGTCTGATCAATCGCATTTCGAATCATCTCAATCTCGCCAGTGTGATACGGCCTTGACAAATCGTCTACTTTTACAAAATCCACGCCCCAGTCGGCATACAAGTTGAAAATAGAATTGTAATATTCTTGAGCTCCGGGCTTTGTGCAGTCAACTTTATAGTTGTCACCCAACCAGATGCATGCAGAATCGTTATTGCACACCATGTCGAGCGTTATGCCATCAGTTCCCTTTATAGGAAGTTTTTTGTCAACAGCAATCTTTGGCGCACCACGCATGATATGGACTCCAAATTTTAGCCCTTTGGAATGAACATAATCTGCTAATTCTTTAAACCCCTTGCCTCCAGCTGAAGACGGGAATCTGTTTTCGGCCGGAACGTATCTGCCCCATTCATCATAGGCATACCGTGCATCATTTTGGTTGTAGCCGCCAGCCTTGTCGTTTTCGACATACCAACGTATATCTACCACGATGTATTCCCAGCCATAATTCTTGAGGTATTCAGCCATGTAATCGGCATTTGCTTTCACTTCATGCTCTTCAACAGTTGGCCCGTAGCAATCCCATGAATTCCATCCCATCGGAGGCGTTGGAGTCCAAGAGAGGAAATCTTTTCCATTTTCAGCATGCAACAATGCCGAAAATGAGAACATCATCCATAAAGAAAGTGTGATAATTTTATTCATAAATGTTTTTATGGCAAAGTTACGAAATTTTTCCAATATGCCCCGTTTTTCGCTACACCGAAGCAAAAACTGACTTTATAACTGGGATATTGTCATCCATTTGACGCAAGCATATTGCGCAGAACGACGGCGTTGTTGTGTTCGGTATCGTGCGAGGAGTAAAGCAATGTTACTATCGGTTTATTCATTGATTTGAGTAACTTAAATAGTTTGTATTAGACTATAAAGTTACTAAAAATCAGTGATTTATCCAAATTTTCAATGTACTATTTTGTCTCTGAAAACAAGAATTTTCAGCACGTGATTTTTATTAAAAATGGTGTTTTGTATGTCCTTTTTTAGGAACATCAAACTGAACACCCTAATAATTTACTTCCACAGTTAGAACAGTATTTAGCATCGGATATCAATCGGGTTCCGCATTCAGTACAGAATTTGAAGGTCGAATTGTCGGTTGGAAGAAAAGTCTTTACATCGCTTATAACTATGTTCGCAATAGCGAGTGCTTCATCATCGAGTTTAGATTGCTGAACAATACCCCACATCTGTGTAAGAAGTACAGGCCAAGCGAACAGCATTGAGATTACAGTCGGCAAAAATTGCTGACCGAAAATGCCAATACCGGCCTCAAAAGATACTCCATTATCAGATGGGATAAGGGTAACTTCCAGGGCTGTTCTCATACCCATGATTTCCTTGAATACGCCACCTTTGGAGAGAAACAATTCCTCTCCACCGCTTAGAAGATTATCTCGCTTTGTATCAAAGCCTTTTGAAGCGAAAGATTCGCAAATTTTTTCTGCAATGATCGGTATTAATGACGCATCTCCAATGAGGATTGCTTTAGTGTTAAATGCACCCATAGTTACTTGAGGTTCTGAAGTTCGTGGATATGATATACAGAAAATAGAACACTCATCTCTGATATCTCCGAGTTTTGAATTAGTTTGTACTATCAACCCTTGGGCTCAGCCACAGGCCTGG
>CAZORI010000047.1:0-13961 GCA_964582335.1 uncultured Bacteroides sp. | reverse complement strand
GAAGAAGGCGTCGAGGGTGGAAATCAGCAGGCTCTTGCCGAATCGGCGAGGCCGGTTAAGGAAATAATACTGTCCTCGAGTGGCAAGCTGATAAACGTATTTCGTTTTGTCGACATATACATAATTCTCTCGGCGTATCTTTTCAAACGTCTGAATGCCTATGGGATATTTTATTAGTTCCATCGTCGCTGGTTTAAATCCCCAAAGTTACGATTTTTTTTTAAAAATTAAACAATCAAAAAGCTTGTATTTGTAGTATTTGACGGTTAGTTTTGATTAACTTTGCATAATGCAGAATTTTAGTGCTAAGAAAAAATACATTAAATAATTTAGATATGAGAAAGATTATTTTTTTGATGGCTTTCGCCATAGCGTGCGTGAGCGCAATGGCGCAGCAGGCACTGTGGGGCATCCCGCAACTCAAGACTCCCGAGGTGAATGCCGACAATACTGTTACATTCCGCGTGATGGCTCCTGACGCCAAGGAGGTGAAGGTGACGGGCGACTTCCTTCCCGCCGAGAAAATCCATACAGAATATGGCGATGCCTACGCGCCGGGAAGCGCGTTGCTCACAAAGGGTGACGACGGAGTGTGGACATTCACCACCGCAGAGCCTTTGGCGCCCGAACTCTATAGTTATTCGCTCGTCATCGACGGATTCAAGACCACCGACCCGGGCAATGTATTCGTGATACGCGACACTGCGTCGCTCTCCAACGTTTTTCTGGTGAGTGGCGACTATGCTGACCTGTACAAGGTGAACGATGTGCCACATGGCACGGTGAGCAAGGTGTGGTACGAAAGCCCGACGCTGGGCATGAAGCGTCGCCTCACGGTGTACACGCCTGCCGGATACGAGCAGGGCAGCGGCCGATACCCGGTGTTCTACTTGCTGCATGGCATGGGCGGTGACGAAAATGCGTGGGCCGACCTTGGACGCGCCACGCAGATACTCGACAACCTGATAGCCCAGGGCAAAGCCAAGCCCATGATTGTGGTAATGCCCAACGGCAACGCTGCCATGGAGGCGGCCCCGGGCGAGACGTCGCAGGGCTACGTGCAGCCTACAACGCGGCTGCCCAAGACGATGGACGGATCGTTTGAGGAGTCGTTCCCCGAGATTGTTGACTTCATCGACAGCACTTACCGCACCATCCCCGACAAGGCGCATCGCGCAATAGCTGGCTTGTCGATGGGCGGCTTCCATTCGATGCACATATCAAAGCAGTATCCCGACGCATTCGACTATGTGGGCCTCTTCTCGGCAGCAATAGTGCCTCTGCAGGGTGTCGACTCGCCCATCTACCAGAACACCGAAGAAAAACTCGCAAAGCAATTTGAGCATGCTCCAAAGCTTTACTGGATTGCCATCGGCGACAAGGATTTCCTTTACCAGGTGAATGTCGACTACCGCAAGCTGCTCGATGAGAAAGGCTACAAATACGTGTACAGAGAATCGCCCGACGGGCATATCTGGAAAAACTGGCGCATCTACCTGTCGGAATTCACGCCTATGCTCTTCAAATGACCGTCGAGCGAATGCTTGGGCTACGGATTAAAATTTTCTCTCGGGCAGAGAGAAAATTTTTTTTATCCTCTCCATGTCGTATTTTGATGTGCGATCGTAATAGTAAATGCCGTTTTGCTCCTGCTCTACGTCGGTGAGCTGCGTATAGCAGAATCCCCACATCTTGTCGGAGATTGACAGGAGCGCCCTCACTTGGGCCTCGAGCCGATTGTAGAAGTCTTCCTTGGTAACGGCTGCGTCGCCATAGCCCCAAGCGCCGTCTTTCGACGGGTTTGCCTCTATGCACTTTATGCCCCCAAACTCATCGAGAATGTAAGGCTGGTCGGGAGTGTATTGCGGGAAGGTGTAGGGCTGATTCAGGGTGGGGCGGTTGAATCCGATGTTGCCACGATGCTTCGACTGCACATAAGGCTTGAACGAATACATGTTGCCGTTGTCGAGCACGTATTCCTTCAGCTTTTGAGGGTCTTGCTCGTAGAGATGCGAGGTCCAGATGTCGGATACGATTTGCACGCCTCCCGACACGGTGTTGACCGGGCGCGAAGGGTCGATTTGCTTGGTGAGATTGTAGAGGTCGGCCACGAAGCGGGGATACTGGGCTTCGTCGGGCCAGAACTGCTCGTTCATGGGAGTCCACACCACGAGCGACGGATGGTTGATGTCGCGGGCCACAAGATTGCCCCACTCGGTGAGGAAATTGCGGGCGGCCACGGGGTCGTTGGCATCGAGGCCCCAGCTCGGAGCCTCGCCCCATGTGAGGTAGCCCAGCTTGTCGGCCCAGTAGTAATATCTTTCGTCAAACACTTTCTGGTGTAGGCGCGCGCCGTTGAAGCCTGCTTCCTTGCCGAGCATAATGTCGCGCTTCAGGTCTTCGTCGGTAGGCGCAGTCCAGTTGCTTTCCGGATAGAATCCCTGGTCGAGCACAAGGCGTTGGTAGTAAGGCTCGTTGTTGAGGTAGAAAATGTTGCCTTCAGTGTGCACCTTGCGCATTCCGAAGTATGAGTCCACCTTGTCGACGATTTGTCCATTAGCGTCCTTTAGGGTGAATGTCACGTTGTAGAGGTTGGGCGATTCGGGCGTCCACAATTTTGGCTTCGACATAGGCATGGTCACGATAGAGCCCGACGATATTTTTCCGGTGGATTTGGCCACTACTTTTCCGTTATCGTCCTTGACTTCGATAGTGAGAGCGTTGCCCATGGCGTCTTTGCGCATTTTCATCATGAACGACACTTGGCTTAGGTCGATGTCGGGAGTGATCCTTACAGATTCGATGCCGGTGCGTGCCACAGGCTCAAGCCAGATAGTCTGCCATATGCCGGTGGTGCGATTGTACATGCACTCGTAAAGCCCGTGTTGCAGCGATTGCTTGCCGGCGCTCTGCATGCGGCTGCGCAAGTCGCTTTTTGCGCTAATTACGATGGAGTGTTTCTGTCCTGGCGTCACGAATTTAGATATGTCGACCGAGTAGGAGTCGGATCCGCCGAAATGGCGGTTGACAAAATTGCCGTCGATGTAGATTTCCGATTCGTAGTAGACGGCGCCGAGATTAAGCACAATGTCGCGGTCGGCCCATTCAGCCGGGATTTCGATGTCGCGCTGGTACCAAATGCAAGGAATGAAGTCGGTGTGCCACACATTCGACAATTTGGCCTCCGGTGAGAACGGCACCAAAATTTTGCCGTCCCAAGCCGAGGCTGTGGGCATTCCCCTTTCCCAACCGCTGAGCACAGGGTCGAGGTGGTAATTCCATTCGCCATTGAGGTTGAGCCAGTCGGCGCGTTCCAGCTGCGGACGCGGGTATTCAGGACGCGGCATGTCGGCAGCATTGGCAATCAAGGATATAGCCGTCAGCACCAGAGAGAAAAAAAGCGAGTGAGGTTTCATAAAATTTGCTATGGTATTGGTGAAAGACTAAAGAAATCGAATACAAAAAAACCGTCTGTAAGCAGCTTACAGACGGCTTCAGTCGGGGTGAGAAGACTCGAACTTCCGACCTCCACGTCCCGAACGTGGCGCGCTAGCCAACTGTGCTACACCCCGATTGGCTTTGTGAGTGCAAAGTTAGCAATAAAAATTTTTATGACAAATGTTTTATATGAAAAAAAATATGGGTAATTTTGTAAAGTCGATTAAAGTCGTTGGTCGAGATTAATGGCTGACAATTAATTCTTAATTTTTAATTTCATGGAGAGAAGTAAAGACAATCTTACGCTGCTGGGCAATCAGCATGTGAAGTATCCCACCGACTATGCGCCATCAATGTTGGAGACATTTCAGAATAAGCATGCCGATAATGAGTATCTGGTGACGTTTCATTGTCCGGAGTTCACCACTTTGTGTCCGATTACGTCTCAGCCCGACTTTGGCAAGATTATCATCAATTACATACCGCGTGAGCGCATGGTAGAAAGCAAGAGCTTGAAGCTGTATTTATTCAGCTTTCGCAATCACGGTGATTTCCACGAGGATGTAGTGAACATAATAATGAAGGACTTGGTGAAACTGATGGATCCGCGCTATATCGAGGTGATAGGCGAGTTCATGCCACGCGGCGGCATATCCATACACCCGTTTGCCAACTACGGCGACGCCGAGCACCAGGACATGGTGCAGCAGAGGTTGCTGGCGCGGTTTGACAAGAATTGACACAAAAACATATAAAGACAAGAGCAATGGAAGAAGTGAAGAAAGATGCACTGATGGTGCTTTCAGGGGGCATGGATTCGGTGACGATGCTGTATGAATATCAGTCGAGAATCGAGTTGTGCGTGAATTTTGTATACGGGTCAAATCACAATGAGCGTGAGCTTGAGTGCGCGCGATATCATTGCGAGCGCCTTGGCATCGAGTTGCTTGTAATCGACCTTCCGTTTATCGGGCAGTATTTCTACAGTTCGCTGCTTGAGGGAGCCGACGCAGTGCCGGAGGGTAGTTATGATTTTGACAGCATGAAATCCACGGTGGTGCCTTTCCGCAATGGCATCATGCTGTCGGTAGCGGCGGGCTTGGCCGAGAGCCGAGGCTTGCAGGCCGTGATGATAGCCAACCATGCGGGCGACCATGCGCTGTATCCCGATTGCCGAGGCGCGTTCATCAACGCCATGTCGAATGCAATCGCCGAGGGCACCTACGACCATGTGGAGCTGCGTGCCCCCTACACATATCTCACCAAGGCGCAGATAGCCCTGCGCGGCGCGCGCTGCGGCGTCGACTTCGCTCACACGTATTCATGCTACAAGGGCGGCGAGAAGCACTGCGGCAAATGCGGCACGTGCCTGGAGCGCCGCGAAGCGCTCCAAGCTGCGGGGGTTGACGATCCTACTGAATACGAGGAATAAGGCTTATTGCTTGTTGGTCATGATCTGAAGCACTATCTCGTCGGTAGTGTTCATGCCGTCGCGTCCGATGTGGGCGAAATTGCGTATTGTGGCATCCACGTCGTTGTCGATAATGCCCTCAACCGATGTTGCGTGGTGTCCCTCAAGGGCCATTATTGCCGATATTACGGCTGTGCTCACGCCGCTGGCCAGCTTCATGGCGCAGCTTGGCTTGGCGCCGTCGCAAATCATGCCGGTGAGGTTGGCAATCATGTTTTTTACGGTGGCTTCTATGTGCTCGTATTTGCCGCCCATTAGGTAGGCGATGCCGCAGCTCGAGCCGGTGGCCGCCACCACGCATCCGCAGAGGGCCGACAAGCGGCCCAGATACTGCTTGATGTATATAGCCGTGAGATGGCTGAGTGTGAGGGCGCGCACTGTCTGCTCCTCGCTGGCGAATGTCTCTTCGGCGTATATCACCACGGGCAGCGTGGCGGCGATGCCCTGGTTGCCGCTGCCGCTATTGCTCATCACCGGAATCGAAGCTCCGCCCATGCGGGCGTCGCAAGCCGCTCCAGTGTAGGATAGAATGCGCGAGAATATGCTGTCGCCCATCACAAAGCGTTGGCGCTCGCAGTGGAGAGTGCGCCCCACCGAGTGGCCGTAGAAGCCGGTGAACGACTGCTCGGCTGCCGCCTTGTTGTATCTACGCGTGTCGAGCATGAATCTTAGTTCTTCGAGCGGCGTGGTCATTGCGAATTCCCACACGCGCTCCAGGGTTAGATCGCAGTCGTGTTGCTCAGAGCCAGCCTGCGAGGCAGAGTTGGAGGTGTTGTCGAGAAGCACCTCGTCGCCTCGCTTCAGGTATACGAAATTTGTGTGAGTGCCTGATATGATTGCTGTGGCAGAGCCATGGTCGGGAGCCTCCACTGTGGCTTCAATGTATAGCTTCTCGGTGATTCCTTTTTTGAGAGAAATGTTGATGCGGCGCTCGTCAATCAATTTCTTGCCGGCTTCGACAGCCTCGGGCGTTACGTAGCGAAGCACTTCGAGCTCAAGGTCGGCTTTGCCAATGAGCGCGCCGAGAGCGATGGCAATCGGCAGCCCTATCATGCCCGTGCCCGGTATGCCCACTCCCATGGCGTTTTTCAGGATGTTGGCGCTCATGGCCACGTTTATTTTCTGAGGTTCGCAGCCAAGGAGCTCAGTGGCCTTAGCCACGCACAGAGCCACAGCCATAGGCTCGGTGCATCCGATTGCCGGCACCACTTCTCGCTTGATAAGCTGTATTATAGCTTGCCGCTGATTTAGTGTTATCATGAATTATAGGATTACATCCATTACATCTTGAAAGAATACCCGTATCGCGTGAGGGGCGGAAAATATGCGTCGGGGATGTGCTCGATTTTCACGTTTCCGGGCTCGCCAGTCACCGATATGATGTCGAATCTGTATTCGAGGGCAGTAGAGAATTCGCGCAGAAACACATCGGCAGCTCCGATGGTGCGCTGTCTTTTGCGCCTGTCCACTGATTCGACAGGGTCGGCATTGCTTCGTGTTTTCACTTCCACAAACACCAGCATGTTGCCTTTGCTGGCTATGATGTCCACCTCGAGGTGGTTCATCTTCCAGTTGCGTTCGACGATGGCGTAGCCCTGGCTCACCAGCAATTGGCAAGCCAGGTCTTCGCCCCATTTTCCAAATTCTTTAGTTGTCAAAGCGCGATCAGCTCATTGATTTTCTCAACAAGAGTGGCACGGTCCTGAGCGCCGACAAGGCGGATTTTTGTCTTCTGGCCATTCTTGATGAAAAGGAGTGTGGGAATAGACATTATGCGGTATTGTCCGCTGAGATTTCCTTCTTCGTCGATGTTGTATTTGCCGATTACTACCTTGTCCTTGAATTCCTCGGCGACTTCGTCGATGAGCGGAGCCATAGCCATGCAGGGGCCGCACCATGTGGCCCAGAAGTCGATAACGACGGGCTTGCCAGATTCAATGATTTCATTGACATTGGCGTCGGTGAAATGAAATGCCATTTTTCTAAAAGATGTTTCTAAAAGGTTAGTATTATGTTTGGAAGGTGTATAATGCTTTTCGATCAACTTGCTGAGCGCGAGCGCCTGTCGATGGAGAATTCCACTTGAATGCTGCGGAGCGTGTCGACGAGCTGGCGGTCGACGGGCAATTGTATGCCCGACTTCAGCACGACAGATCTGTTGATTGCCGGGTCAAAGATACGAATATTTAGCGAACCAAGATTGCTCGTAGAGGAATTTTTGTGCTTAAGGAGGATAAATTTCAGCTCGTCGTTGATTTGCTCGAGCGTGGCATCGATGGTGATTCCCTCGATAAGGTTGCCTTTGAAGTCCTCTATCGGCTCTATTTCGGCAAGCGTGAGCGACACCTCGTCGGAATTGTATTTCTTCTGGGTCTTGATTGTCACTCTCACGGGCAAGCCTACGTGGCCCATGCTTTCTAACCGCAGCTTGTTGCGGCCGAAGGCGCTGATTTCGATTGAGTCGTTGTAGTCCTCGAATTTGAACACGCCGTACTGGCTGCCCGAGCGAGCTGTTTTGTTTTCGTATGATGCCACCAGCGCGCCGAACACGTATGTTTTGCCGTCGGCAAGGCCTTCCTTTACATCCTCGTTGATTTCGTTGATGTGGTTGGGAAATCCGTAGTTCACCTCCATGTAGTAAGGGTCGAGGGGGTGTCCTGAAAGATATTTGCCCACGAGTTCACGCTCTTTTTCGTATTTTACCTCCGGTAGCCAAGGCACGGCATGTCGCAGAGCCGGGCGCGCCGCAGTGTTGGACGAAAGGTCGTCGAAGCTGAATAGCGAAGCCTCTTGCTTCATTTGTGCCTGCTGATACATCGCTCCGTATTTGAGCAGTTGCTCCGACAGGGCTTCGCCTTTGGCGTTTACGTCGACGTAGTCCTCGCGCTGCAGCTCTGAGAAGCAGTCGAAGGCACCGGCCACGGCCAGGTTTTCGAATACGCGGCGGTTGACGGTGCCGGCCGGCACGCGCTCCACAAAGTCGAAAATGTCCTTGAACGGGCCTCCGGCGTTGCGCACCTTTATTATTTCCTCCACCACGTTGGGGCCAACGCCCTTGATGGCCGAAAGCCCGAATCGGATGTTGCCGGTGTGGTTAACGCCGAATTTGCTGAACGATTCGTTGACGTCGGGGCCAAGAACCTTGATGCGCATGCTTTTGCACTCGTCGATGAACGTGGTGATTTTGGCATTGTCCGAGAGATTTCGGCTGAGCACGGCAGCCATGTATTCCGATGGGTAATTTGCTTTGAGATAGGCCGTCTGGAACGCCACCCAGCTGTAGCATGTGGCATGGCTCTTATTGAAAGCGTATGAGGCGAATTTCTCCCAGTCGGTCCAAATCTTTTCGAGCACTTGGGGGTCATGGCCGTTGGCTTGTCCACCCTCGAGGAATTTGCCTTTGAGATGGTTCATCTTGTCGATCAGCTTCTTGCCCATGGCCTTGCGCAGGGTGTCGCTCTCGCCACGGGTGAAATTGGCGAGCAGGCGCGACAGCAACATCACCTGCTCCTGGTATACGGTTACGCCATAGGTGTCCTTGAGATATTTCTCCATCACGGGGATGTCGTATACGATAGGCGTTTCGCCGTGCTTGCGTGCAATGAAGTCGGGGATGTAGTCCATAGGCCCCGGGCGGTAGAGGGCGTTCATGGCAATCAGGTCCTCAAAAGTGGATGGCTGCAGCTCGCGCAGGTATTTCTGCATTCCGGGGCTCTCAAACTGGAACGTTCCGATGGTGCGACCGTCGCAGTATAGCTGATATGTCTTGGGGTCGTCAATAGGTATTTTCTCTATGTCGAGGTCGATTCCTCGCGTAAGCTTGATGTTGGTCAGAGCCTCCTTGATGATAGAGAGGGTCTTCAGTCCCAGGAAGTCCATCTTTATTAGGCCGGTCTCCTCGATTACACGGCCTTCGTATTGGGTGACGAGCAATTTGCCCTCTGCGTCGTTGGCCGTGCTCACGGGCACCCAGTCGGTGATGTCGTCGCGGCATATGATCACGCCGCAAGCGTGTACGCCGGTGTTGCGCACATTGCCCTCGAGCGCCTTGGCGTATTTCAGGGTGTCTTGCACCAGGGGGTTGGTGCTTTTCAGCTCCTTGATGAAATCGTCGACATGCTCGTAGCAATTCTTCAGCGTAGGCTTCAGCTCTTTGCCGTTTACCTCGGGCATGTGCGCGGGCACGAGCTTGCACAGGCGCATGCTTTCCGACAGAGGGAGGTTGACCACTCGCGCCACGTCGCGCAGGGCGCTCTTGGCAGCCATCGTGCCGTAGGTGATGATGTGCGCCACTTTTTCGGCGCCGTATTTTTCGGTGACGTACTTCAGCACCACAGCTCGTCCGTCATCGTCGAAGTCGACGTCGATATCGGGCAGCGATATGCGGTCGGGGTTGAGGAAGCGCTCGAAAAGCAAGTCGTATTTAATGGGGTCGATCTGCGTGATGCCGAGGCAGTATGCCACAGCCGAGCCGGCAGCCGAGCCTCGGCCCGGGCCTATGCTCACGTCGAGTTTCGTGCGTCCGGTGTTGATGAAGTCCTGCACTATAAGGAAGTAGCCCGGAAAACCCATCGTCTTCATGATGTACAGCTCGAAATCGATGCGCTCGAGCACGTCGGGTGGTATTGGGTCGCCGTAGCGTCCCTTCGCGCCCTCATAGGTGAGCTTCTTCAGGTAGTCGGCTTCGAATTTTATGCGGTAAAGTTTTTCGTATCCACCCAGGCGCTCGATTTTCTTCTGCGCATCCTCCGGCGAGAGCACCACGTTGCCTTTTTCGTCCTGCGTGAACTCGTCGAAGAGTTCCTTCTCGGTGATTCGGCTGCGGTACTCCTCTTCAGTGCCGAATTCGGCGGGGATTTCGTAGTTGGGCATGATTGGGCGGTGGTCGATGGAGTATGGCTCCACCTTGTCGAGTATCTCGGCAGTGTTGGAGAGCGCTTCTGGGATGTCGGCGAATAGCTGGGTCATCTCTTGTTGCGTCTTGAACCATTCTTGCTTGGTGTAGAGCATGCGCGAGGGGTCGTTGAGCAGTTTGCCGGTGGATAGGCATATGAGTCGGTCGTGTGCCTCGGCATCCTCTTCGTTGGTGAAGTGCGAGTCGTTGGTGGCCACTACTTTTATGCCGAATTCTTGGGCGAGTTGCAGCATTTGCGGCTCGATGCTTCGCTGCAGCTCGTATGTCTCATGGTTGGCGTTTGGCACAGTGGCCTTGTGGCGCTGTATTTCCAGGTAATAGTCGTCGCCGAATGTGTCCTTCCACCACTTCACGCTCTGACGCGCGCCCTCGTAGTCGCCAGCGAGCAGCAGTTTGGGTATCTCGCCACCGATGCAGGCCGAGCATATGATCAGGCCCTCGCGGTGTGCGGCCAGCTCGTCCTTGTCGGTGCGCGGATGATAGTGGAAGCCCTCAGTCCAGGCCTTCGACACGACTTTTATCAGATTCTTGTATCCGGTTTTGTTCTTGGCGAGCACAATCAGGTGCCTTCCGGTGTCGCGCTTGTCGCTGCGGTCGAGCATCGAGCCTTTTGCCACGTACATTTCGCAGCCGAATATGGGCTTGAATGGCTTGTCGGGGTGTTTTCCGTTTACTTTGTTGACGTAGTTGAAGAATTCCTTGATTCCGAACATGTTGCCATGGTCGGTGACAGCCATTCCGGGCATTCCGTCGGCAATGGCTTTGTCCACAAGGTCGCTGATCGACGATTGTCCGTCGAGGAGGGAGTATTGAGTGTGTACGTGCAGGTGTACGAACATATAAAGGGGAGATTTTTACGTTAGTTGCAAAAAAAAGGTCATTCGAGCACAAGGGTCAGGATGTCGTCGGGCGATGACACGATATGGTCGGCATAAGCGGCTTTTAGCTCATATTCAGGGCGGAAGCCCCATGTTACGCCCACAGATTCGATGCATGCTCGGCGCGCCGTCTCCATGTCAACGCCGCTGTCGCCCACGTAGAGCACGTCCTGCTTGGGAGTGGGGCACTCGTTGATGGCGGCGAATACGATTGAGGGGTCGGGCTTTGTGGGCACGCCCTGCTGGTTGCCGAGCACTGCGCGCCAGTTGGCTTCGGGGAAGAAGTATCCGATTATTTTTGTCACGGCGGCTTGGTATTTGTTGCTTGTCACTGCCAGGTTTACGCCTCCGTCAGAGAGCTTTGCGATTAATTCGGGTATGCCCGGATACGGCGAGGTGTAGTCGCAGCAGTGCGAGTCGTAATAGTTGCGGAAGTGCACCAGCAGGCGGTCGACGATTTGGGGATTCACAGCCTCGGCAGGCAGGGCGCGCTCAATGAGCTTGCGCACGCCGTTGCCCACCATCGAGCTGTATGCACCGATCGAGTGCGTGGAATATCCCATTTCGTTCAGCGCGTAGTTCACGGCGTGAGCCAGGTCGTCGATGGTGTTGAGCAAGGTGCCGTCCAGGTCGAATATTACGAGTTGTTTCATAATCAGGGAGTTTGGGTGTCAGAACGGATATCCGACAGAGAATTGGAAGTTGGTGTCGCGTTTCCAGCGGGGGTGAATCAGAGGCCATTCTTCTTGGTTGACGGCCGGGTTGTGCGCTTTCACGCCCAGGTCGAATCGCAGCAGGAAGTATGTGAAGTCGAGGCGCAGGCCCACGCCATATGCGGCTGCTATCTGCTTGTAGAATTTGTCCCAGTGAAACATTCCGCCGGGCTGGTTCTCGTAGTCGCGTATTGTCCATATGTTGCCGGCGTCGATGAAAAGCGCGCTTTCGAGCACCCAGAAGAGCTTTGCGCGGTATTCGACATTCATGATTAGCATGATGTCGCCGCATTGGTTTATGAAGTCGGTTACGGAGTTGCGCGAGTCGTACGATCCGGGGCCCAGTGTGCGCACTCCCCATCCGCGCACGCTGTTGGCGCCGCCGGCGTAGAATCGCTTTTCAAAAGGCACCATTGTGGAGTTGAGGTATGGCACTGCTATGCCGCCTCCGGCGTGCATCGACAGAGCGTTGCGCGAGTTGATGTTGATTGTGTGTGTGATATGTGCCTCACCCTTGATGTATTGCGAGTAGGGGATGTTGAAAAATTTGTATGCGCCGTCTTCCTTTTTCTGGCCGGCGATCGACGAAATGGCATATAGCAGGTTGCCGGCGGCCTCGAACGCGCCTCGCATCGTGGTTACGCTTGGCTGTATGGCAAAAGCGTTGGCGTTAGCCGTAGGCACTCGCTTGTTGGTGTTGTAGAACGAGTATCCAATGCGCATTATGAAGTGGTCCTCGTAGCTGTAGCGCAGCAGGGGATTGGTGGGGGCTATCGAGTCGAGGAAGTTGAGTGTGCTCTTTGGCAGACGCACATAGTTGATGTCGACGAGGTCGAATTGGTGGCGCGTGCTGCGGTAGCCTCGTCGGTGGGTCCATTTGTATCGCCAAGCAGCTCCGGCGATTACGCGAGTGTATTCCGGGCGCTCTTGGTAGTTGCCCGAGATTGCAAATTCGGTGTTGGCGTTGCGACGGCGCTTGTAGTCCGAGCTAAGGAAGGGAGCCTTGAACTTAGGGAACGTGATGCCCACTTCGCCGGCGTATTCGCTGTATCGGTTGTTGATGAATCCTTCGGCGTCGCCCGAGAGGCTTTCGTAAGCGGTGCGGAATTTCACGGTGAGCAGGTCGCTGCGCTTGGCCAGGTTGCGGTGCTTGTAGGTGGCTCCGATGCCAAAACCGAGGTCGCCTTCCGAGTTGGTGCCGTCGAGCTCGAGCGTTACGCCCTGCTTTTTGTTGCGCGACATAGATATCACGGCCACCAGGCCGTCGATAGAGCCGTCGTGCGTGTCGGGGCGCATCTCTATGTTGATGAATTTGAGTATGCCGAGCTGGCTCAGGGCTTCGTAGGTGCGCTCCACGGCCTTTGCGTTGTAGAGTTGTCTCGGTCGAATGAAGCATTTTTCTTCCAGGGCCACGGGCTTGATGTATTTGTCGGGGCCGTACACGAAGTATAGGTCGCGGTATATGGTGGTGTCCTGCGGCACGTCGGCTGCGGCATTTGCGTCGGTGACGAAAATTACGCGGTTGATGCGGAATGGCATGTAGTCGAGTGGCAGATCTGCGCTTGACTCGGCATTTCTTGTTACCGGGCGCACGTTCATGGTGAGCGCCACGCCTTTGCTGCCGGCGACGGTGTCGGCCGTGAACGAAATGTTGTCTTTGTTGAACGCATAGTATCCGTGTTCGCGCAGCAGGCTCGTCACCTGGCCGCGCAGAGCGTCGAGTCGGGTGCGGTCGAAAAGCGAGCCGGTCTCGAAGTTGAGCAGCTGTGCGTCGGCGCGCAGTATGGCGTTGATGGCGCTGTCGGGGACGTTGATGTTGAAGGTGGTGATACGTCGAGGCGCGCCGGTAGATATTGAGTAGTCCACTTCGATTTTCTTGTTGTTGGCGTGCAGAATTGTGTCGACGGTCACCTGCACATCCATGTATCCTCGGTTGATTAGCGCTTGCTGCAATTGCCGGCGCGATGTTTCGGTGAGGGCGGAGTCGTACACCACGGGGGCTTGGCCGACGCGCTGCAGCCAGCGGTTGTACCATTTTGTGGTGTCCTTGCCCGACAGGCTATAGGTGGAAAGCTGCAGCTTGGCGAAACCGAGCACCTTGTGGTTGGGCATTTGGCGCAGGAAGTTGACGAGCTCGTTCACCTTCACGGTGTCGTTGTCGACGTGGATGCGCACTTTGTCGAGCAGGAATTCACCCTCCGGCACATGCTTAGTGGTGCTGCAAGCGCACAGCAATGCGCACACAGCGAGCACGATAACGTATATGGGGGTATATGATTTCAACTGGATGCTTCCACAATAATTAAGAGCGCTCCGCAAGGAAGCGTGGTCGCAAAATTACGAATTATTTGTGTGTAATACAAAAAAATGGCATATACATTTTGTTAAACCAAAAATAATGCCTACCTTTGCGATGCAAAAGCCCAGATGGCGGAATAGGTAGACGCGCTGGTCTCAAACACCAGTGGAGCAATCCATCTCGGTTCGATCCCGAGTCTGGGTACTGCAAAAAGGAGATTCTCATGGCGAGAGTCTCTTTTTTTTAA
>CAZORI010000046.1:0-14581 GCA_964582335.1 uncultured Bacteroides sp. | reverse complement strand
TGTATACCCGTCCTCTGGTTATGACCACACAAACCGGATACTCCGGCAACAACCCATTCGTCTCATACAAAAGGAAGGCAAGGGTGAAAATAACAGTCAAAAGTACAAAGGATAAAGATAAAGCTACAGAGACCACCGGAACCATCTATCAGGTGAGGCGCCAGATAAACCCAAAGGGCGTATATCGCAGCCATAACAATGTCAGGCCTTTCACCGTCACGCTGATGACCCGACTGAGTGAAGACAAGTATTCAGATTTTACTACGTATACCTCCAACGGCCCGTGGAAAGCGGAAATAACGAAGGGCAGTGGCTGGACTATCATTGGCCGGTCGTCGGGAAGCACGGGAAGCAATATTAGCGTCACAGTGGCTCCTGTCGGCACAATTGACGAGCATGAAAACAGATGTGCCCTCCTTGATATAAGTTACAACAACTACACCTGCCGTCACATGGTAATCCTCCGACAGGGAGACGCCCCCATGCAAATGGTGCAGAATGGCTGCTTTTGGCATTCATATAACCTGTGGTACATCGACTCATCCAACGGCGCCAAGGAGGTGGAAAGTCCTCTGGACGAAGGCTCCATGTTCTTCTACACGACATATGACACCCCGATAGACGCCATCAACAACACACATGCCGACTTCAACGAGAATTGTCCATATAACTCTACCGGCACAGAAATCACATATAATGATCGCTATTATATCTGCGCCCCGCTGACACCGGGGCAGGCCGCAACGACGAAACAATGGGTAAAATATCCCGGTTCAACATCAGGTTCCTTCAGCGATGTCAAGATTGGTAACACGTCCTGTCAGGTAGCCGGTGTCGACGACTTTGCGGCTTTGCGAGACGATCCCAATCTTGAAATCGGATATGGCATATGTTATGGCGACAATGCATCCACCACGCAGTATGAGCTGAACCGTGTATACCGCAACGCATGGTACAAGAGATATTCGGACTACACCAACGCATCCTCTCAGGATTATTACGGGCGTGGAGTATGGAACTCCGGCACTAAGGAAGGAGAATGGGGAAGCGACCCCAACGGTGTCAATGGTATGCGCGGATGCTTTGTGTACGACAAGACGAACGCCAACAACATTTTCTTCCCCATAGGACAATCCGGGTACGGACACCGCATACACAATAGCAAAGACATCAATGATGGTTATGGACGTTTAAGATATGCCGGGCGTGGTGAACTTATGCCCGAATCTGATTCGCCGCAAACACGGCCAATGTTCTACGCCATCTACCTCAACCTCGGGGCAATATACTGGGTAAAAAACCGCGAAAATGACCCGGGAAGTGAACAAAAACCAACCACAGCCTGGGATTTCAACTACTCAACCTTTGACTTCAACGGATACAATACAGATGCAACAGATTCACCCTATTATTCTGCGTGCTACATCCGGCTTGTGGAAAACAACAAATAAGAAGGCAACAAATAAATTTCGTCACTGTTGCTTTCTCGCCCGCCATCGGCATAAGCTACAGCTCCTGACAAAATTCAGGGAACAACATACGCCAAGCGCGCCTGCATCGCCACGATGCACGGCGCGCTTGTTTATTGCCGCAGCTCACGCTCACTATTGTAGATTTGACGTTTTTTTCGTAACTTTGCGTTGAAAATTTTGATAGCTGTCATAATAATGAAGAACATTCGCAACTTTTGCATCATCGCCCATATCGACCACGGCAAATCCACCCTTGCCGACCGCCTCCTTGAATTCACCAACACCATAGCGGCCAAGGACATGGCCGACCAAGTGCTCGACGACATGGAGCTCGAGCGCGAGCGCGGCATCACTATCAAAAGCCACGCCATACAGATGGAGCATGTGGTCGACGAACAGAACTACATACTCAACCTCATTGACACCCCGGGGCACGTCGACTTCTCTTACGAAGTGTCGCGATCGATAGCCGCCTGCGAGGGCGCATTGCTCATAGTGGATGCATCGCAGGGCATACAGGCGCAGACAATCTCAAACCTCTACATGGCTATCGACAACAACCTCGAAATCATACCCATAATCAACAAAATCGACCTCGACTCGGCCAAGCCCGACGAAGTGGAGGACGAAATAGTGGACCTGCTCGGCTGCGACCGCTCGGAAATAATCAGGGCCAGCGGCAAGACGGGGCAAGGAATCCCCGAAATACTCGAGGCCGTGGTGAAGCGCATTCCCGCGCCCAAAGGCGACCCCGACGCTCCGCTGCAAGCACTGATATTCGACTCGGTATTCAACCCTTTCAGAGGCATCATCGCCTACTTCAAAATCATCAACGGCACTATTCGCAAGAACGACTTCGTGAAATTCGTGAGCACCGGCAAGGAATACCACGCCGACGAGGTGGGCGTGCTCAAGCTCGACATGTCGCCTCGCGAAGAATTGAGCGCTGGCAACGTAGGATACATCATATCGGGCATCAAAACCTCGCGCGAGGTGCGCGTGGGCGACACCATCACCCACGTGGCCAACCCATGCGACAAGGCCATCGAGGGTTTCCAGGAAGTAAAGCCAATGGTATTCGCCGGCGTATACCCCATCGATACGGAGGACTTTGAGAATCTGCGCTCGTCGCTCGAAAAACTTCAGCTCAACGATGCCTCGCTCACCTACGTGCCCGAATCGTCGGCAGCCCTGGGCTTTGGATTCCGCTGCGGCTTCCTTGGCCTGCTCCACATGGAAATAATTCAGGAGCGCCTTGCCCGCGAATTCGACATGGACGTTATCACCACCGTGCCAAACGTAAGCTACAAGGTTTTCGACAAAAAGGGCAACATGACCGAGGTGCACAATCCCAGCGGACTCCCCGACATCACGCTCATCGACCACATAGAGGAGCCATACATACGCGCCACAGTGATTACCGCCGCCGACTTCATCGGCCCCATCATGACGCTGTGCCTGAGCAAGCGCGGCGAGCTAATCAAGCAGGAATACATTTCGGGCAACCGCATGGAGATGACATTCGACATGCCGCTTGGCGAAATCGTTATCGACTTCTACGACAAGCTTAAGAGCATTAGCAAGGGCTACGCCTCGTTCGACTACCACATCCACGATTTCCGCGAGTCGAAGCTCGTCAAGCTCGACATCCTGCTCAACGGCGAAAGCGTTGACGCACTCAGCACCCTCACCCATGCCGACAACGCCCTCACATTCGGACGCCGAATGTGCGAAAAGCTCAAAGAGCTAATTCCTCGCCAGCAATTCGACATTGCCATACAAGCCGCCATCGGCGCTAAAATCATCGCCCGCGAAACCATTAAGGCCGTGCGCAAGGACGTAACGGCAAAATGCTACGGCGGCGACATCAGCCGCAAGCGCAAGCTGCTCGAAAAGCAAAAGAAAGGCAAAAAGCGCATGAAGCAAATCGGCAGCGTGGAAGTGCCACAGAAGGCATTCCTGGCTGTGCTAAAACTCGACTAACCACCCTACTCGCGTGCTCACCCTCGTATTCATATTGTCAGCGCTTTTGGTTGCAGCCATCGCTTGCATAGCATGGCTGGCGGCTTCGCGCCTGGCGAGCAGCAAGGCGAGGGAACGCGACGAAGAGAGATTTCGCCTGCTGGCCAACGAAGCGCTTTCAGCCAACAGCCGACAACTGCGCGCCGACAATGAGACGAGGATGAACGAGATACTGAAGCCTCTGCACCAAAATCTCGCCGATTTTCAGCGCTCATTCGTTGAGATGCAAAACCGCAACGCGCGCCAAAACGGTTCGCTTCAAGAAAACATACGGCAGCTTATCACCCTCAACGACAACATTGGCCGCGAGACGCGTGAACTCTCGGCTGCCCTTCGCGGCAACAACCGCATGCAAGGGCAATGGGGCGAAATGATACTGCGCAACATCCTCGAAAAGTCGGGCTTGCGCCAAGGCCAGGATTTTTGCCTGCAATCGTCGGTCAACGATGAAAACGGCAACCGCCTGCGCCCCGACGCTACTATACAATTCCCTGACGGCCGCGTGCTCGTAATCGACTCAAAAGCCTCGCTGACATCCTACATGGAAATGGTGCAATGCACCGACGACACGCGTTGCAAAATGCTTGAGCGCCAACACGCCTTGTCGATCAAAAACCATATCAACGAGCTGCGCGACAAAAAATACCAGGACTACGTGGGCAACGCGCAAATCGACTTCGTGATGATGTTCATCCCCAACGAAGGCGCTTACCTGGCGGCGCTTAACGCCGATGCCACGCTGTGGGAATACGCCTACGACCAGCGCGTAATCATCGTGTCGCCCACTCATCTGATGTCGGTGGTGAAGCTCGTTGAGCAATCATGGCGACAGGACCTGCAGAACCGCAACGCTGAGCAAATCGCCCTCGAGGGCGGCCGGCTCATCGACAAGCTGGCCGGATTCCTGCAGGACATGCAGCGCGTGGAAACGAGCCTTGGCAACGCCCAAAAAGCATACGACAGCGCAATCACCAAGCTTAAGGGCCAAGGCGGCCTTATCAGCAAGGCCGAAAAGCTGCGCCAGCTTGGCGCAAAGTCAAACAAGCCTCTCCCCTACACCGAACCATTGTCTGACCAATAACCACCATCAACTCATATGGCCGAAAATCAATTGCTTCAACGCCTCGATGGTATCGAGGGACGATATCAGGAAGTGTCGACATTAATCACCGACCCAGCCGTGATTGCCGACATGCAGCGATATGTGCGCCTCACCAAAGAATACAAAGAGCTCGAAAAATTAGTTGCAACTATACACCAATACAAGAATCTGCTCGGCAACATCGACGAAGCCAAAGAAACGCTTGAGTCAGAGTCGGATGCCGAACTAAGAGAGATGGCTCGCGTGCAATTGACGGAAGCACAAGCCAAACTGCCGTCCCTCGAAGAGGAAATAAAGATAATGCTCATCCCGGCCGACCCCGAGGACTCCAAAAACGCAGTGCTCGAAATCAGAGCAGGCACAGGCGGAGACGAGGCTGCCCTTTTCGCCGGCGACCTCTTCAAGATGTACACGAAATATTGCGAGTCGAAGGGCTGGAACGTGGCCGTCTCGTCGATGAGCGAAGGCGCGGCCGGAGGCTTCAAGGAAGTGGTGCTTACAATATCGGGCGACAACGTGTACGGAACGCTTAAATACGAGTCGGGGGTGCACCGCGTGCAGCGTGTGCCGGCCACCGAGACGCAAGGACGCGTGCACACGTCGGCGGCCACCGTGGCCGTGCTGCCCGAAGCCGAGCCTTTCGACGTGGAAATCAACGAGGGCGAGATAAAATGGGACACCTTCCGCTCGGGTGGCGCCGGCGGACAGAACGTCAATAAGGTGGAGTCGGGCGTGCGCTTGCGCTACATATGGAAGAACCCTAACACCGGAGTGCCGGAAGAAATATTGATTGAGTGCACCGAAACCCGCGACCAACCCAAGAACAAAGAGCGCGCCCTTAGCCGCCTGCGCACTTTCATATACGACAAAGAGCACCAGAAATACATCGACGACACTGCCTCGCGACGCAAGACTCTTGTCTCGACCGGCGACCGAAGCGCAAAGATACGCACCTACAATTATCCTCAAGGGCGCATCACCGACCACCGCATCAACTACACAATTTACAATCTGCAGGCATTCGTCGACGGCGACATCCAGGACTGCATCGACCATCTGATCGTGGCCGAGAATGCTGAAAAGCTGAAAAGCTCAGAATTATAAATTTCACACGCGTTTTCAACTAACAAAACTTACATAACTTCCAACATATACCTAAAATGAAGCGTACCGAACTCGTAGAAAATATCCGCCTCAAGCAGTCGTTTCTGTGCGTGGGCCTCGACACCGACATCAAGAAAATACCCAAGCACCTGCTCGAATGCGAAGACCCGGTGTTTGAATTCAACAAGGCAATCATCGACGCCACTGCGCCCTACGTGATTGCATACAAGCCTAACGTAGCCTTCTACGAATGCGATGGCGTGAAAGGCTGGGAAGCATTCGAAAAGACCGTGAAATACATCCGCGCCAATTATCCCAACATCTTCATCATAGCCGACGCCAAGCGCGGCGACATCGGCAACACAGCCAAGATGTATGCCCGCACCTTCTTCGACCACCTCGACGTTGATGCCATCACTGTGGCCCCATACATGGGCGAGGACAGCGTGACCCCTTTCCTCGAATATCCCGACAAATGGACCATACTCCTTGCCCTGACAAGCAACAAGGGCAGCCAGGACTTCCAGATGATACAAGACAAAAACGGACACCGCATATTTGAGCGCGTAATCAAGCGCAGCAGCCACTGGGGCACGCCCATCAACCTGATGTATGTGGTAGGCGCCACACAAGGCGAGCTTTTCCAGGACGTGCGCAAGGCCGCTCCGCGCAACTTCCTGCTCGTGCCGGGCGTAGGCGCACAGGGAGGCAGCCTTGAAGAAGTGTGCCAGTACGGCATGATCGACGAGTGCGGGCTTATCGTCAACTCATCGCGAGCAATCATCTACGCCACAGACGGCGAGGATTTCGCTCAGGCAGCCGGCGAGAAAGCAAAGGCTATGGCACAGCAAATGGCGGAATTGCTGACAAAGTACGGCGTAATCTAAATTTTGCCCCACTTTTTTTGCCTCTCATACTTCAAAAATTATTATATTTGCACTAATAACATTTTACCCTATAAAATCATACCAAATGGATATCGCTAATTACAATTTCGCTGGAAAAAAAGCTATTGTACGCGTCGATTTCAATGTGCCCCTCGACGAGAACGGCAACATCACCGACGACACCCGCATTCGCGGCGCTCTCCCCACCCTCAAAAAAATCCTTGACGACGGCGGCAGCCTCATAATCATGTCGCACATGGGCAAGCCCAAAGGCAAGGTCAACCCCAAATTCTCTCTCTCGCAAATCAAGGACGCTGTGGCTAAGGCTCTTGGACGCGACGTGAAGTTCGCTCCCGACTGCGCTAAAGCCGAAGAAGCAGCCGCCAGCCTCATGCCCGGCGAAGTGCTTCTGCTCGAAAACCTCCGCTTCTATCCCGAAGAGGAAGGCAAGCCCGTGGGCATCGACAAAACCGACCCCGGCTACGAAGCAGCCAAGAAGGAAATGAAGGCTCGCCAGAAGGATTTCTCGAAGAAGCTCGCAAGCTACGCCGACGCATACGTAAACGATGCTTTTGGCACCGCTCACCGCAAGCACGCATCCACAGCCGTCATTGCCGACTATTTCGATGCTGACCACAAGATGCTCGGCTACCTCATGGAGAAGGAAGTGCAGGCTGTCGACAACATCCTCAGCAACATCAAGCGCCCCTTCACCGCTATCATGGGCGGCAGCAAGGTGTCGACAAAAATCGGCATCATCGAGAACCTCATGGACAAGGTAGACAACCTGATTCTCTGCGGAGGCATGACCTACACATTCGCTAAGGCTCAGGGCGGCAAGATAGGCAACTCGCTTTGCGAAGACGACAAGCTCGACCTTGCTCTCGACATCATGAAGAAGGCTAAGGAAAAGGGCGTAAACCTCGTGCTTGGCACCGACTGCATCGCTGCCGACTCGTTCAGCAACGACGCTAATACTCAAGTTTGCTCCGCTATGAACATTCCCGACGGTTGGGAAGGCCTCGATGCAGGGCCTGAGACATGCAAAGCATTCACCGAAGTTATCGTGCCTGCCAAGACTATCCTCTGGAACGGCCCTGCCGGCGTATTCGAATTCGACAACTTCTGCACCGGCAGCCGCATCGTAGCTGAGGCTATCGCTGAGGCTACCAACAACGGCGCTTTCTCGCTCGTTGGCGGCGGCGACTCTGTTGCTTGCGTCAACAAGTTCGGTCTGGCCGACCAGGTTTCATACGTATCCACCGGCGGCGGCGCTCTGCTCGAGGCTATCGAGGGCAAGGTGCTTCCGGGCGTAGCAGCTATCAAAGGCTGATAATCCGCCAACATCACCATCATATAGTCCCGCCGTCATCGACGACGGGACTTATTTGTTTTCTCAGCAACTGACACCACCATGGACTTCTGGCAATTTGTATTCGACAACATCAACTCCGACCCGCAGGCCTTGCGTCTGAAATACTATGGTAAGCAACTGCCGGGCATCGACATCAACCTTGCAATCACGCAGATTGAATGCCGAAAAAAATACGAGTCGAAGCTGCGCGACTTGCTCGACGCAGCTAAATACTTCATGTTTCCGAGCGAACTTGCCGGCGAGCAGTCCACGTCGTGCCAGTTGGCGCAATGGCATCTGTCGCTTGTGCCGGAGGGGGCGACGGTTGTCGACCTTACAGCCGGCCTTGGAGTCGACGCTTTCACCATGGCCATGGCTGGCCATAAAGTGCATGCTATCGAGATTGACGAAAAGCGCAGCAAAGCGCTCATGCACAATGCCCAAGCACTGGAACTGGACGACAAAATCACAATTGAGTATGCCGACTGCGCCACCGCTCTGCATGGAAAATATGATGTTGCCTTCATCGATCCGTCCCGGCGAGCAGCAGACGGCAGCAGAGTGTATGCGCTCAACGAATGCCAACCCGACGTGGTGTCGATGCTCCCGCTCATACGCGAGCATGCCGACACCTTGATTATCAAAGCCTCGCCAATGCTCGACATCACTCGCATGGCGGCGCAGCTTCCGGGATGCACGCGCATCATCGCACTCGGCAACACCCGCGAATGCAAAGAGCTCGTTGCGGTAGTCGACCTGCGCAGCATGGAGATAGGCAATTACTCTGTGTCGGCTACAACGCTTTGCCACGACTCCACTATTGAATTCGATTTCACTCCGATGGCTGAGCGCGAAGCCGTATGCGAATATGGCATGAATCGACTCGCTTTCTACCTCTACGAGCCTTACCCGGCCACGATGAAGGCCGCGCCTTTCAAATTGTTGTCGAATGAATTCGGTCTGCTGAAAGTGAGCGCAAACACACATCTCTACACCTCCAACGACATTGTTGAGGGCTTTCCGGGCGAAGTGCTGGAGATATGGAAAGTGCTTTCGTACCAGTCGAAGCATATCAAGACACTGCGCCTGGAGTTTCCGCAAATCAATGTCACAACGCGCAACTTTGACATATCATCAGACGCGCTGCGCAAAAAGTTAAAGGTAAAAGACGGCGGCGAGCTTCGCCTATTCGGCTTCAACGACCAGCATGGCAATCCGTTAATGGCAGTAGCTCGGCCACTACGAAATTGCTCCCTCCCACAAAAATGACATCCTCGGCAGCAGCATTCGCCATGGCTGCCCTGTAGCCGTCGGCCACGCTTGCATAGCATTCGCCTGAAAGGCCATTGTCATCGCCCAACGTCTTCAAAGCATCGGCAGGAGTGGCCCGATGCACGGCAGGAGCCACATAATAATATAGCGCACCCTTAGGCAACATCTTGAAGATGCTGTCGCGATCCTTGTCTTTGGCAAAGCCTATCACCACGTGCAGCCGGCGCTTGGCGGCAATCTCGGAAAGCCGAGGCGCAAGCCACGCCCATGCCCCAACATTATGGCCGGTATCGCAAATAAGCATGGGATTTTCCTGCAGGGTCATCCATCGTCCGGCAAGCCCCGTACGCCGTTGCACGCTTGCCATGCCCACACACACCGCCGCCGCATCAACGGGCAAGAGATCAGCGCATTGCAATACCGTGCGGGCATTCTCAGGCTGGCATTCGCCGGTGAGGTCGCTTTCCACTCTGCCCCAATGCGCATCATCATAGATGATGTGTGCAGGAGTGCGGGATACAACCTTTGTATCGCGATCTTGCGCCCAACAGATAGGTGAATTCATCCTCTCAGCAGCCTCTTCAAATACTGCCTTCACTTCACCGACGGCACGACCAATCACTACTGGCACGCCAGGCTTGATAATTCCGGCTTTCTCAGCTGCTATCTCGGGCTCAGTGTTGCCCAAAAGCGACATATGGTCGAGCGATATGTTGGTGATTACGCACAATTCCGGAGTAATGATATTAGTTGTGTCGAGACGGCCGCCGAGTCCAACCTCAATTACGGCATAGTCAACGCCCTCTGCCGCGAAATAGTCGAATGCCATGATTGTGGTGAGCTCGAAGAATGACGGCTCTAAGTCCAAGCGCATTTCCCTGTAGCGGTCTACGAAGTCGACAACGGCCTGCTTAGGCATCATAGCCCCATCGATGCGTATGCGCTCCCTGAAATCCACAAGATGGGGCGACGTGTAGAGTCCGACCTTATAGCCGGCAGCTGTAAGAATAGAGGCGAGCGAATGCGACACGCTGCCCTTGCCGTTTGTGCCCGCCACATGCACGCACTTGATTCGCTTTTGAGGATTGCTGAATGCTGCGGCAAGCGCATAGGCCGTGTCGAGCCCCGGCTTATAAGCGCCCGGACCCAACACCTGGAACACCGGCAATTGGTTGAAAAGCCAATCAATGGTCTGGTCGTATCTGTCCATGCGGTTCAAAATATTAGCCATCCGGCCACTCCGGCGCAAACGATTACCAAGATCGGGTGCACCTTGGTGAAATACACCCCGCAAAATGCAGCGACGCACAGAGCTATGCTCCAAAGCACATCGTGTGTCGATGTGCCGAAATTGTCGGAATTCATCAGCAGCAATGCAGCCGACGCAATGAGCCCGACGACTACCGGACGAAGCCCGGCAAATATGCTTTTCACCACAATGCTGTCTTTGTGTCTGTGTATCAAGTGGCTGGTGTAGGTTACAAGCAAAAAAGAAGGAAGAACCACCACGAGCGTGCATAGTATCGACCCAAGTATGCCGAATATAGGCGAGTGTAGAGCCGGATCCACCTGATGAGGCACCACATAGCCAATGTATGTGGCCGAGTTGATGCCTATGGGGCCCGGTGTCATTTGCGATATGGCCACAATGTCGGTGAACATCTTCTCGCTAATCCATCCCGGGCCTACGATCCCGTTCTCAATCAACGCAAGCATGGCGTAGCCGCCTCCGAATCCGAAGAGGCCAATCTTGAGATAGCTCCATATCAACTTTAGGTAAATCATTGCTTCTTGTCTTTTACAGAAAGGCTTTTATGCAGCACGAGGTAGCCGCCAAGGCCTCCGGCGAAAATCCACAATATGGGGTTTGACACTACGGGAAGCTTCGACCATATCAGCAACGCTACAACAACGGGTATGAACACCGTCTTCCAGCTGAGCTTGGCCGCCTTTGCTGATGTGAGCACTGGTGCGATGATGAGAGCCACCACAGCAGGGCGTATGCCCTTGAATATAGCCGATAGCGTGGGATTATTGTTGATGAGGTCGGGCGTAAGGAATATCGCTATGATCAGAATAATCACAAACGAAGGCATGATGGTGCCCAAGGCTGCCGCCACGCTGCCCCTCCTGCCTCTGATCTTATCACCGACGGCCACCGATATGTTCACGGCAAGTATGCCCGGCAGCGACTGAGCCATGGCAAGGAGGTCGAGAAATTCCTCGCGCTCAATCCAGTGGCGCTTGTCCACTATTTCGCGCTCGATAATCGAAATCATGGCCCATCCACCACCGAAGGTGAATGCGCCAATCTTAAAAAAGGTAATAAATAGTTGCCAAATCAGCATGGTTATTTTGTCAATGCGGCTATCGTTGCCTCAATGCTTGCAATCTTCTCGGTAGCATCTGCCAATTTGTTGCGCTCTGTCTCGACTACCTTGGCCGGTGCGTTGTTGACGAAGCGCTCGTTGCTGAGCTTCTTCTCAACCGAGGCCTTGAAGCCTTGCAGATATTTCAGATCCTTATGCAGTTTTTCCAATTCGGCCTCAACATCTATGTTGTTGGCCAGAGGCACGTTGAATTCAGTGGTGCCCACCATGAACGTTGCAGAAGCCGGATCCTTGGCGCAGCCCTGGTTGAGTGAGCTCAGATTGGCAAGCTTCTCAACGATTGTGGCATCTGCAAGATTAATGTTGCCCACCACGTTGAGCGCCACCGGTTCTTTGGACGGGATGTTCTTTTGAGCGCGCACGCCGCGCACGCCGTTCACGATTTCTTTGGCAAGCTCCATGTCGGCAAGCGTAGTCTCATTCACCTCGCCTATGGCAGGCAGCTGCGCGTACATGATGCTTTCGCCGTCGGCGCGCTGGGCCAGGTGTTGCCACAATTCCTCAGTGATGAAAGGCATGAAGGGATGCAGCAAGCGCAGCAGCGTGTCGAAGTAGCCAAGGGTTGCCTCGTAGGTGGCGCGGTCGATCGGCTTTTGGTAGGCCGGCTTCACCATCTCGAGGTACCAGCTCGAGAATTCATCCCAGAAGAGTCGGTAAACCGACATCAAGGCTTCATTCAAGCGGAATTTGCCGAACGAATCCTCCACCTCAGCCATGGTTTGGTTGAGCCTGCAGCCAAACCACTCTATCGCTTTTTTGCAAACTTCGGGCTGAGGCAGCGTGTCATCAACTTGCCAGCCCATTACAAGGCGGAAAGCATTCCATATCTTGTTGCAGAAGTTGCGGCCTTGCTCCACAAGTTTGTCGTCGTACATGATGTCGTTGCCGGCCGGGGCAGCAAGCATCAAGCCCATGCGCACGCCGTCGGCTCCGTAATTGGCGATAAGTTCGAGCGGGTCGGGCGAATTGCCAAGCATCTTCGACATTTTGCGGCCAATAGAGTCGCGCACGATGCCGGTGAAGTACACGTTGTCGAAAGGCTTGTCGCCTACGTATTCGTATCCGGCCATGATCATGCGGGCCACCCAGAAGAAGATGATGTCGGGGCCGGTGACCAATGTGGCTGTCGGATAGTAGTATTTGATCTCTTCGTTGCCGGGATCGAGTATGCCGTTGAAGAGCGAAATAGGCCACAGCCAGCTTGAGAACCAAGTGTCGAGAGCGTCGGGGTCCTGAGTCAAGTCCTCGGCCTTGAGCTCCGGCATATTGCTCTGCTTGCGAGCCTTCTCCAGTGCCTCCTCAGCGGTTTCAGCCACGGCTATTTGCTGCTTGCCCTCGCCGTCGGTGTAGTAATATGCGGGTATGCGGTGGCCCCACCACAGTTGGCGGCTGATGCACCAGTCCTGGATGTTTTCAAGCCATATGCGGTAGGTGTTCTTGTATTTCTCTGGCACGAATTTGATGATGTCGTCCATCACAGGCTGTAGCGATATGTCGGCGAAGTGCTTCATCTTGATGAACCACTGCAGCGACAGCTTGGGCTCGATAGGCACCTTGGTGCGTTCGCTGCATCCCACCTTGTTCTCGTAGTCTTCGATTTTCTCCATCAGGCCGGCAGCAACGAGGTCGGCAGCGATGGCTTCGCGCACGGCAAAGCGATCTTTGCCCACGTATTTAGCCGTCTTGGGGTTGACGTTGCCGGCAGCATCGAGGGCAGCCACCTCGTTGACGGTGGCATCGTCGTTGAATATGTCGATGGTTTCCAAGCCGTGGGTTTTGCCCAGCATGTTGTCGTTCTTGTCGTGAGCCGGCGTCACCTTTAGGCAGCCGGTGCCGAAATCAACCTCAACATAGCGGTCCTCGATGACGGGAATTACTCGGTCGACAAGGGGCACAATCACTTTCTTGCCTTTGAGCCATTGGTTCTTGGGGTCCTTGGGGTTGATGCACATGGCAGTGTCGCCCATGATGGTTTCGGGGCGCGTTGTTGCCACCACGGCATAGCGGCGACCGTCGGCATCGCGGTGCACCATTTCCTCTTCCGAGCCGGTTTCGCCGCTCATGTCATCGTCGGCGATGTAATATTTCAGGTAGTAGAGCTTGCTGTGCTCGTCGACGTAGAACACCTCATCGTCGCTGATGGCGGTGCGATTCTCGGGGTCCCAGTTCACCATTCGCAGGCCGCGATATATCAAGCCCTTGTCGTAGAGGTCGCAGAACACTTTTATAACGCTCTTGCTGCGTGGCTCGTCCATGGTGAAGGCTGTGCGGTCCCAGTCGCACGACGCGCCAAGCTTGCGCAGCTGCTGCAAGATGATGCCGCCATGCTTGCGCGTCCATTCCCAGGCATGCTCCAGGAATTGCTCGCGGGTGAGGTCGGTTTTCTTTATGCCCTCGCTTGCCAGTTTCTGTATCACCTTAGTTTCGGTGGATATTGACGCATGGTCGGTGCCCGGCACCCACAGAGCGTTCTTGCCCTGCTGGCGTGCGCGGCGCACGAGTATGTCCTGGATTGTATTGTTGAGCATGTGCCCCATGTGCAGTATGCCGGTTACATTTGGCGGCGGGATGACAATCGTGTAGGGCTGGCGCTGGTCGGGCACCGAGCGGAAAAGTCCTTTGTCTACCCAATATTCATACCATTTGTCCTCGACTTCAGCCGGGTTGTACTTAGTGGCAAGTTCTTTCATAGAGAAATATATGTAACGTTGTTATCAATCAAATTTCAGACTGCAAAGTTACTCAACTTTTGCCAATTTCCCAACATCCCTTATGTACGTATGTAATTACATAAGAGAATTGGGCGAATTGAATAAAGAGAATTTAATTAAACTTAACTTATGTTTAGAATTTATGATTCGATTTGTTTCGCTTTATTGTCTCGATGTGGCTCGACAACCCTCACAAACTCACGGATGAGCAGGAAGCATCAAACCGCGAGAAATCCAAAGTCCGCTCACGGGTTGAGCATGTGTTCG
>CAZORI010000045.1:0-15037 GCA_964582335.1 uncultured Bacteroides sp. | reverse complement strand
ACCGACAATCAATATTCGCCTCATATCTCGTAGAAGTTTTGTTTTTTCGTAAATCGTTCCATCACACCGGCCATTGCAATAGATTCGCGTCTGCGAAGTCGAGAGGTGGAGAAGCGCTTGTTGGTGACACATGATATGAATTCTTGTATCTCGTATCTCAGACCTGTGCCATCCCATTTATAAAAAAACCTCTTGTTCTCATTTTGATCTTCGTAACGAAGTTCAAAATAGTCTGTCTTCCACCATGGCGCAGGAACGTAAGCATAACCTTTCGTTCCGGATATAACAAGATTGCCTTCTGTTTTTACGCCTAAGCCTACCTTGAATGTACATACGGATTTAGGATAACGGAACACTCCTTTAGTGTACATATCCACATCATTCTGAATACGAGAATAGAAATTAAGATTTTCATATTCAGTTCCCATTAATTTGAAGATGGGAAGTAACGGATAACTACCGAGTTCATACATTGAGCCTCCAGCCTGTTGTGGATCAAATTCACGAAGAGTCATATTGTCATCCCATAACTTGGATAAAGATGCATCAATATCCACCACCTCTCCTATTACTCCGCTTTTAATCATAACCATAAGATGATTAAAGGCTGGACAATGAGCAGTCTTATTAGCTTCCATAAGAATGAGTCCTTTAGACTCAGCTAATTTGAAAAGCACTTTAGCTTCGTCCTCTTGTAACACCATAGGCGTTTCACAGAGCACATGTTTACCCCTTGTGAGAGATTCTTTGATTAGTTGATAATGGGATAAATGAGGAGCCGCGATATAGACGGCATCGACGAGATTGTAAAAATCTTCTAAGTCTCGACTACACGATTTTAGATTGTGGTTTGAAACAAACTCACAAGACTTATTGAAATCAATATCATACGCAGCACAAACATCTATACCGCTTACAACAGACGCCTCATCTGGAAACCTGTTAGCAACACGGCCACAACCAATGATGCCAACTTTTATATCAACTGTCGATTCTGCTCTTAACTGTGTCGAACTGATACCTTCAGTCCGCGGAAGATATACAACTTTGCAGAACTCATTGAGGTAGTCAAATTTGCCTTCCCAATCACTTCCGATAGCAAATATGTCTACATTATATTTCTGTATATCATCGATTTTTTGACCTACATAATCTTCGATGATGACTTCATCAGCATATCCAGTAGCCTTTACCGCCTCAACTCGCTCAAGAACATTATTGCGGACATTAAGCTTACCTCGCTCACGGTCGTAGCTGTCACTTGTTACACCAACTATGAGATAATCGCCAAGCTCTTTTGCTCGTCTTAAAAGATTGATGTGACCTTGGTGTAATAAATCGTATGTCCCGTATGTTATTACTTTCTTCATTCTACAAATTCAGCTTTATCAAGTAATTTGACGAGTATTGCTGGATTCCCAGCAATAAGTGAGAACTGAGGGAAAATACCTTTTACAACAGAACCTGCAGCGACTATTGAATTGCTACCAATTTCAGTTCCTTTTAGAATAATAGCATTAAGACCAATCCAAACATTATCTCCAATTTTAATAGCCTTTGGGATATCCCCCCCCCCAGATAATCTATTGTAAGATAGCGATATATGAGCGTTGTAGTCCATAATATTTACACCACATGCTATAAGGCATCTTTCACCAATAGTTATATTATTGATTGTGCAAATATTAGCTCCGTTTATAACTGTATCATTCCCAATTTGAATGATACCTCCAGGTTTCCAACATATCAAACGCGTTTTCGACCAAGCTCCGACAGCGTAGCGAGATGGCAAACTGCCTATTCTACATCTTTTACCAATAACAATTCTTGTATCATGGGCTGTTTTAATTTTAGTCTTAGGATATAGTATGGAGGTATTCGGTATAATTAATCTTTTACTTTTAATTTTCTTAATCCAAGAGTTAAAAAGAATATAACCGTTCACAACTTTTCGACCAATTTTATGGATTATGTTACCCAAACATAATCTACAAAGCAACTCTTTCATATTATTTTATGTCAATCGTATTGTTGACCGTATTAGGAATACATTTGTACACAACGTAGATTCCCGGTACGGAGGGAAGATTTTTTCGATTGCAGTCTCTGTAATATCCTTCGTGGTTGAGTTCAAACTTTCTCATAGTGTGCAGTTTGAATTTGGTATGGTTCCGGGCGGCTTACTTTCGCTGTGCTTGGAAACTGCTTCACAGCAGCATTGCGGAATATGGTAAGCCACTTATTTTACATATGTCAGTGTTTCAGCCGGTTTGTGGCCGACTGATATGAGTTGACGATGTTTTAAGGGTGATTTGTGGTAGTAGATGGTTATGCGGCGGCAGTTTTGGGCTCCTTTTCAGGGAGGGAAACATGGTTGGGCAGGAGTTCCCGGTTATTCTTACGTTTTTGAGATAGTCCTCAAGGCGGATGATTGCATCCCTGGTCTTGTCCATTTCCGCATTGATTTTCCGAATCTGCTCCATGCCCTCCTCGTATGGAAGTTCTCCGGACTTTATCCGGGATATGACCTTTTTGAACCACTCGTCGCACAGGGCGTCACGCTTGCGGAGGAGACTGATTATCTCCATTGTCGGGTCAACGTCCTTGGGTTCCATCTGAGTGTTTGTTAGTTTCATATTCTGATGATTTTGGTGTGCTGCAAAATTACAAACACCTTATTAATCATCAAAAATAGGCAATTGGACAGTTACACAAGATATCGAAGCGGCTGTGCCGCAAGTATGAAGTTTGGAGTAGGGAGGAGAGGAGCTGCAATATGGTCAGGAATTTTTTAGGACCTGCTCAATTTCTGCTTTCAGTATTGGAAGATATCTGATGACAATTCCCCACAGGATTTCTTTATCCAGACTGTCGTAACTGTGAATCACAAGATTTCTTGTGTTTACAATTTTTCTCGCTGAGGTTATTGGAATCTCAGGGTTTATTTTTAGAATGCAGTTCATTGCTTCCCCGATAATTTCGAAGTCCCTTTCTATAAACTTACGGAAAACCCTGTCGTTGCAGAATATCTCGAAGTTGCGGCCTCGGAGGTTTGTTTCTTCTTCGATTTCCTGGCATGCCTGAAAGACATCAAAAAGATATTTCGATATCTTATCCATACACAAGCTGTTTGGTGGCGTTCAGTTCCTTGATGAAGTATGGATTTGTGAGAGAGTCTTCGGTCACAAGATCTATCTCTCTTGAAAACAATGACCTTAAAGCCTTATGGAAGTCCAGATAGTTGTCGGCATAATCAAGCAGAGGAAGTTTTTCTTTATCGAATTTAACAGAAAAATCCACATCGCTGTTGTCATTGAATCGGTCGGTCAGTATGGATCCAAAGACCCACAGTTTGGCAACCTTATATTTTTTACATAAGGCTATAATCTTATCCATATTGACCTCTATTAACTTCATAATGCAAATTTAGTTATTTATTTGAAAATAACAAAATGGTTTTGCCCAAAGTTCAATTTTTTCACTCTTGCGGCTGAAGCGTATCTGTCCAATTGCCTGTTTTAGGGGCATATTGGGTGAGGATTATATTTTTTGCGGAGTGAATCGCTGCAAAACATGGAAGTTATTTTTTGAGGAGGAGGGTTGGGTTGGCCGCTCTGGAGGGTGAGGGGAGGCGGCCGGGGTGCGGAGGTCAGCGAACTGTGTTCGCTGCACAGTAAGAAATATTACAGACAACACCTAACCCAACTAAACGCAAGTAATATAGGGGAATGAGAACCCTGTTGTCGCAATTGTCCAATTGTCTGTTTTAGAAGCAAATTGATGAATTTTATATGGTTTGCAGTGTACTAATCATTTGGGGCATCTACGTCTTTGGGACGGTGGTTGATGACCGTGTTGCCTTGGATGGTGAAGTCGGAGTGGCCGAGGAGGTCGGTCATGAAGGAGCGCATGCGGAGTTCTTTGGCGGAGGGCCCTTTCTGACCGGCTTTTGCCATTTCAATGTAAGGGAGGGCGACTTCACTGAGTGAGTCGCGGACTTCATCGGGCATGAGGAGAAAGGTGTGTTCGGACTGACGTAGAGGTCAAGGCGATTGGCGATTTTGGTCATGGCCTCCTTGGTCTTGACGATAAGGATATCGGCGAGCTTTATGCTTGATGGGAAGGCGGTGGAGGCTATTGTTACCATGGCAAAGGGATAGTGGATAGTGAAAATTGAATAATGGCCCCGCGATTAGTGGCCGAGGGGTGGATTTGGTGAAGAGGAGGGTGGGGGTGAGGGGGTGGTTAGGCGAATTGGATGTAGGCGGGGTTGACCTCGACGGCGGCGGCCATGAGGCCTTCGATCTTTACGATGAGGCGCCTTTTCTTGGAGCCGCGCAGCTTGAGCAGGGTGCCTCGGTAGCCGTCGAGCGGTCCGCCGCTGACTATGATGTCGCGGCCGAGCATGTCGGGTGTGAGTTCTTCGGGGGTGTAGAAGATGGGCGAGGGATCGTTGTTGACGGCGCGGATGAATCGCTCCATGTCGTGCTCGGGCACTGTCATGGGCGCGCCGCTGCCGGCTCCGCGCCTGAACTGATACTGCAGCGAGCGGTCGCGCTCGACGATGGGGTCGAGGGTGAGGCGCGTGTCGTAGGCGAAGAGGAGGCTCTGGATTACGGGCACGTATTCGCGCTGGCGCTTGTTGAGGCGATTGGTCACCACCCAGTGCATGGGCGTAAAGATGCGAATGCCGAGCGCGGGGAGCGCCTTGTAGGAGGGCGCCTTGGCGTTCCATTTTTTGAAGTCGCGCAGCACGAACCATTGCTTTTCGGCCTCGGGCTGGCAGGGGGCATCGGGTGACATGGGAGGGGTGATTACAAGTGGCGAGGCAATTGCTTGACGCTTGCAGCGATGCGTATTTGGCTGATTCGCTGTAAGTTAGGCGCGGTTGTGCGAAAGTTGGTACAAGAAGTTGCCGTGAATTCCCAAACGTGGGTTTGGATTAAGGGCCTTGTAATTATCATTCGTCTTAATGCGGGTATTTCTCTTGTGTGGGGAAATACGTTGTTTCGATTGCAAAGTTATTAAAAGTTTTTGAAATGACAAGGATTGTGGAGGGAGATTTTGCATTCTTGCGCTGAAAGGGCTGGGAGGGGGGGATTGTGCCGTGGAACGGCACAACACGATAATCTTCATGCGCCTGATTTTGGGCGCATTGAGGGAGGGGCGGTGATTTCCATGCGGGTGATTTTGGGCGCATGGAGGGGGAGGGGCGGTGATTTCCATGCGGGTGATTTTGGGCGCATGGGGTGAAGGGGAGGGGCGGTGATTTGTTCCGGGCCGTGGCACAACCGAGGGCAACGAAAAATTTGGCGTGGCACAAAATTTGACGCAAGATAGCCAGAATAGGATTTTTTTCGTAATTTTGCGTATTGAAATCAAAATAACATTAAAATACAATGGCAATAGAACTGAAAGGGCTCACTAAGCGCAGCGAGAACTACTCGCAGTGGTACAACGAGCTTGTAATAAAGGCTGATCTGGCCGAGCAGTCGCCCGTGCGCGGCTGTATGGTAATCAAGCCCTATGGATACGCTATATGGGAAAAAATGCAGCATGTGCTCGACGAGATGTTCAAAGAGACAGGCGTGCAGAACGCATACTTCCCTCTGCTCATCCCCAAGTCGTTTCTGTGCCGCGAGGCCGAGCATGTGGAGGGCTTCGCCAAGGAATGCGCCGTGGTGACGCACTACAGGCTTAAGAGCGACCCCAACGGCACGGGCGTGGTAGTTGACCCCGATGCACGGCTTGAGGAAGAGCTGATCATACGCCCCACGTCGGAGACCATAATCTGGGGCACATACAAGAACTGGATACATAGCTGGCGCGACCTGCCCCTGCTGATCAACCAGTGGGCCAACGTGATGCGCTGGGAGATGCGCACGCGCATGTTTCTGCGCACAAGCGAATTCTTGTGGCAGGAAGGGCACTGCGCCCACGCCACGGCCGAGGAGAACGAGGCCCGCACGGTGCAGATGATCAACGTTTACGCCCGATTCGCCGAAGAGTGCATGGCCATGCCGGTGATTAGGGGCGTGAAGAGCCCTACGGAGAGGTTTGCCGGCGCTCTCAACACATACACCATCGAGGCCATGATGCAGGATGGCAAAGCGCTGCAGGCCGGGACGTCGCACAACCTGGGCCAGAACTTCGCCAAGGCCTTTGACGTGACATTCGCCAACAAAGAGAACAAGCCTGAATACGTGTGGGCCAACTCATGGGGCGTGTCAACACGCCTGATGGGCGCGCTCATCATGACGCACAGCGACGACAACGGCCTGGTGCTTCCGCCCAGGCTGGCGCCGATACAGGTGGTGATCATACCTATATATAAGGAAAAGGAGCAGCTCGACAAGATTACGGCCACCGTAGAGCCCATCATGGCACAGCTCAAGGCACTGGGCATCACTGTGAAATATGACGACGCAGACAATCGCCGACCGGGCTTCAAATTTGCCGACTACGAGCTGAAGGGCGTGCCCGTGCGCCTGGTGCTGGGCGAGCGCGACATCGACAACGACACTGTGGAGCTGATGCGCCGCGACACGCTGGAGAAGGAGAACGTGCCACTGGAGGGCATTGCACAGCACATCAGCGCGCTTCTCGACCAGATTCAGGAAAACATATACCTGAAGGCGCTGAAGCAACGCGAGGACATGACATATGTGTGCGATGATTACGAGGACTTCAAGAATCGCATCGAGGATGGAGGCTTCTTCCTGTGCCACTGGGACGGCACTCCCGAAACAGAAGAGCGCATAAAGAACGAAACCAAGGCCACGATACGATGCATACCTCTCAATGGAGACACGACGCCTGGCAAGTGCATGGTAACGGGCAAGCCATCGGCCCGGCGCGTGATAATAGCCCGCAATTATTGACGCATATGGACAACAAGCAATTTACATCACGCTTGGCCGAGAAGCTTGGCGCCGACCCTAAATACGCTGAGTGCCTGCTCAATGCATTCGCCAACGTGCTGCGCGAGCGCGCCGCCAATCTCGACTCTATCGCATTGCCGGGCTTTGGAAATTTCGTGAGCGCAAAGGAGAACGAGAAGATTGTAACTGATCCTGCCACCGGCAAGCGCACGCTTTTGCCTCCGCAAATCAAAATTGAGTTTGTGGCGAGCGCCATGCTAAAAAAACAAGTTGGACAATGAACAACATTATTACAATGCGTCGCTTGGTCGACATCATGGCCGGGCAGTCGGGAATTCCGGCCGACCAGGTTGAGCGTTTCCTGAAGGCATTCACCTCGCTTGTGGCCGAGACAATCGCAGAGGGAGGGTCGGTGAGCATCAACGGCGTGGGCGAATTCTCGCTTGCGGCCGGACGCCGCGTAGCCTTCAGACCCGACGCACAGTTGGCCAAGGACATTAACAGCCCATTCGACATATTCCAGCCCGAGGAGCTGGCCACCGACATCACTGTGGAGCAGCTAAGCCGCCCGGTGGCTGAGGCTACGGAGGCCGCTGAGGCCGCCAAGGCTACGGAGGTTGGTGCGTTGGCAGAAACGATGGTAGAGCCTGCGACAGTGGAGCAGACAGTAACTGTGGACGTGCCGGAGCCCCTGCCGGAGCCGGAACCCGAGCCCGAACCGGAACTCGAGCCCGAGCCCGAGCCAGAGCCCGAGCCGGAACTCGAGCCCGAGCCAGACCCCGAGCCCGAGCCGGAGATTGTTGCCGAGCCGGAGCACGATCCGATTGCGGCAGTGTTTGCCCAGAAGGATGAGGAATCTGATGAATACGACGGCGCCTATGAAGATGGCGGATACGACGAAGATTACCAAGAGTCGAAATTCCCGATTTTCTGGACACTGATTGGCTTGCTCGTGGGCTTGCTTTTAGGAGTTGGCATAGGCTTTTTCATGCACGACCCCATAGAGAAGATGCTTGAGCCTTCGCTCGACGCTGAGCATGTGGCAGCCGTTGAGGCAGAAGAAGAGGATTTCGACATGATGGAGCCAGAAATGGAGGTGATGACGGTAGAAGAGGGCGCACTTGAGCCTGCTGGAGAGCCCGTGGCTGCTCCAGCTGTCGCGTCAGAGCCGGAGAAGCCGGCATCGCAGCCGTCAGCCACTGAAGCATCCAATGTGACATACGAGACAGTGAAGCCAGGCACCAGCCTTGCCAATCTCGCCAAAAAGCATTACGGCGAACGTTCGTACTGGGTGTACATCTACCTTGAGAACCAAAATGTGATAAAGAATCCCAACCGCGTGCCTCAGGGCACACGGCTCGTGATTCCACCGCTTGAGAAGTATGCCACGCAAGCCACTCAGGCCGAGAAGCTTGAGGCTGCCCGCAAGAAGGTGAGCGAAGTGCTAAGCAAATACCCCAATTGACGCAATTGCAGGCTAATATGGAACTAAGCGAACTCCCATCGGACAACGCCATACTCATGAGTTACCTAAACACAAAGTTTCGCGATGTGTATGCGTCGCTCGATGACCTGTGCCACGACATGCACATCGACAAGGAGGCTTTGCTCAGGCGCATGGCCGAAGCCGGGTTTGAATATTCAGAGCAATACAACAAATTTTGGTGATGGAGGATTACTTGTCAAAGCTCAACGACCAGCAGCGTGAGGCCGTAGTGTACTGCGACGGCCCTCAGCTTGTCATTGCCGGCGCCGGCTCGGGGAAAACGAGGGTTTTGACGTACAAGATAGTGCATCTGCTGGCTCGTGGCTACGAGCCGTGGCGAATACTTGCGCTCACGTTCACCAACAAGGCAGCACGGGAGATGCGCGAGCGCATCCAGGCGCTTGTGGGCGAGAAGACAGCCTCGCGCCTGTGGATGGGCACGTTCCACTCCATATTCTTGCGCATACTGCGCGCCAACGCCGAGCGCATTGGCTTCAAGAGCAACTTCACCATCTACGACGCGGCCGACTCGAAGTCGCTCATAAAGATGATCATCAAGGACATGGACCTTGACGACAAGGTGTACAAGCCAAATGTGGTGATGAACGCCATATCCAACGCGAAAAATTCGCTCATAGGCCCTGCTGCTTACGCACAGGACCGCGACATACGCGAGGACGACCGCCGCGCCAAGCGCGACCGCATGTGGGAGGTGTACCAAGGCTACGCCACGCGATGCCATGTGGCCGGAGCGATGGATTTCGACGATTTGCTCTACTACACCAACGTGCTGCTTCGCGACAATCCCGACGTGCTGCACCACTACCAGGAATATTTCAGGTATGTGCTCGTCGACGAGTACCAGGACACAAATTTCGCCCAGCACTTGATTGTGGCGCAGCTCACGCAGGGAACTAACAGCCTGTGCGTGGTGGGCGACGATGCTCAGAGCATCTATTCGTTTCGCGGGGCCAACATACGCAATATCCTAAATCTGAGAAAATCGTATCCCGACCTGCGCATATGCAAGCTTGAGCAGAACTATCGATCAACGCAGAATATCATCAATGCGGCTAATTCGCTCATTGAGAAGAATAAGGAACAGATGCGCAAGCAGGTTTTCTCGAAGAACAATAAGGGCTCGCTGATTGAAGTGGTGAAGAGCTACAGCGACTTTGAGGAGGCTTATCTTGTGGCCAACCGCATATCGCAGGTGCAAATGGCAACGTCCGACTCGTTCGACGAATTTGCCGTGCTCTACCGCACCAATGCACAGAGCCGCATACTGGAGGAGGCCCTGCGCAAGCGCAACATACCCTATCGCATCTATGGAGGCTTGTCGTTCTACCAGCGCAAAGAGGTAAAGGATGCGCTTTCGTATTTCCGCCTTGCCATCAATCCCGACGATGACGAGGCTGTGAAGCGCATCATCAACTATCCGGCTCGCGGAATAGGCGAAACCACAGTGCGCAAACTTTCGCGCGCAGCCATCGACAATAAGGTGAGCCTATGGGCAGTCATCTGCAATCCAGCGACATACAATGTTGACATCAATGCCGGCACGAGAGGCAAGCTTAACTCGTTCCAAACTCTAATCTCCGCATTCGGGAAGAAGCATGCCGAGGGGCTTGATGCCGCTGAGTTGGCCCGATTGATCATTGCCGATACGAATCTTCTTACGATACTTGTGAGCGACCATACGCCCGAAAGCATATCACGACAGGAGAACTTGCAGGAATTGCTCAACGGCGTGCAGGAATTCGTCGCCACTAAGCTTGAGGAGGGTGACACCGAGCATGTCGACATGGAAAGTTTCCTTTCAGAGGTGTCGCTTGCCACCGACCAGGACACCGATGATGAAACGCCAGAGGCAAAGGTGACACTAATGACGATACACGCTGCAAAGGGCCTGGAATTCGGCAACGTTTTCATTGTGGGCGTGGAGGAGGAATTGCTGCCATCGTCGATGAGCCTCGACAATCCTTGGGCTGTGGAGGAGGAGAGGCGATTGCTCTATGTGGCCATAACGCGCGCAAAGCGGTTCTGCATGATGAGCTATGCCTCATCGCGATTCCGCAACGGCATGACAGCCTCGACCAAGCCGAGCCGCTTCCTTAGAGACATCGATTCGAAATGGCTCGATTATAGGTATGGCACTGAAATCCCGGTGAAAGACCCTGTGTCGCGGTTTGGCAGTTCCTACCATTCGTTCAGGCCTCAAGTGCAATCCACGATATCTCTGTCACCCAAGGGCGAGTCAAAGCCTGCGGGCACCGCGCCGACGAGTGCAGTTGGCGCTGACACTCATTACGCGTCGGAATTGTCGGTGGGAATTGACATCGAGCATAGCCGTTTCGGCCGAGGCCGCATCATAGATATCGATGCTTCGCAACCCGACGTGAGGATACGCGTGAAATTTGAGAACGTAGAGGTGAAGACACTGTTGCTGAAATACGCTAAATTCAAAATCCTATGACGCGCGACCAGCTGACAACGCCATATTATATAGTATACGAGGACAAGCTGCGCCGCAATCTCGACCTCATAGCAGACGTGTCGCGACGCAGCGGAGCCGCCATAATCATGGCTTTCAAGGCTAACGCCCTGTGGCGCACATTCGACATATTCAGAGAATACGGCGTGGGCTTCACGGCAAGCAGCCTCAATGAATTGAGGCTTGGCCGCGAATACCTTGGAAAAGAGGCGCATGCCTATTGCCCGGTATATACCGATGCATCCATCGACGAATTCATAGCGGGGAGCTCGCACATCACGTTCAACTCGCTTGATCAGTGGCATAGCCACAAGGATAAAGTGCTTGCATCGAAGAAAGTGTCGCCAGGGCTGAGGGTCAACCCCAAATGCTCGGTTATCGAGACGGACATATACAATCCTGCTTTGCCTGGTTCGCGGTTCGGCGTAGGTGCCGAGCAGCTTGCCGAGGGCGTGCCCCAGGGCATCGAAGGGCTGCATTTCCACGCTTTGTGCGAGAGCACGTCGTACGACCTTGAGCGTGTGCTTGAGGCATTCGAAAGGCAGTTTGGCCATTTGTTGCCGGCTCTTAAGTGGGTGAATTTCGGGGGCGGCCACCTTATGACTCGCGAGGGCTACGACACGGAGCATCTGATAAAGCTCATCAAGGACTTTCGGCGTAGGCATCCCAACTTGCAGGTCATACTTGAGCCGGGAAGCGCATTCACATGGCGCACGGGCGACCTGGTGACGGAGGTTGTCGATGTGGTAACTAACGACGGCATCAGCACGGCTATCGTCGACGTGTCGTTTGCCTGCCACATGCCCGACACTCTGGAGATGCCCTACCAGCCTATCATCACCGAGAGCGTGAAGGAGGATGATGCGCACGACGGGGCGAAGCTGCATGAATACCGACTCGGCGGCAATTCGTGCTTGAGCGGCGACTTCTGCGGTCCGTGGAAGTTCGACCACAAGCTTAAGGCTGGCGAGAAGTTGACGCTCGAGGACATGAATCACTACACTACGGTGAAAACCACGATGTTCAACGGCATACAGCACCCCGACATAGTGCTGTGCAAAGCCGACGGCGAGTGTGAGTTGCTGCGACGGTTTGACTACGATGACTACAAGCATCGCATGTCGTAACAGAATTAAAAAACGAGCCATGAACGACACATCGCCTGTGAAATATTCGATTATCGTGCCCGTGTACAATCGCGTGGATGAGGTGCGCGACTTGCTGGAAAGCCTTTCGCAGCAGACGCTTCGCGATTTTGAGACGATAATTGTGGAGGATGGAAGCACATTGAGGTGCGAGGAGGTTGCAAATTCGTATCCCGCAGCTAATGTTCGGTATTTCTACAAAAGCAATGAGGGACGCTCAATAGCCCGCAATTACGGCATGGAGCGCGCTCGTGGCGAATACTTCATATTTTTCGACAGCGACTGTGTGATACCGCCGCAGTATTTTGAAACTATCGACAAAGCGCTTCGAAAGCGTCCGCTCGATTGCTTTGGCGGACCGGATGCTGCGCACGAGTCGTTCAGCGACGTGCAGAAAGCAATCAATTATTCCATGACGTCGTTCCTTACCACCGGTGGCATACGAGGTGGCAAGGTGCAGCTTGAAAAGTTTACGCCACGCACGTTCAACATGGGCTTTACGCGACGCGTGTGGGAGAGCGTGGGCGGCTTCCGAGAGATGTTCAGCGAGGACATAGACATGAGCACGCGCATCAAAAACGCCGGCCTTTCGATAGGCTTGATTCGCGAAGCGGCCGTGTGGCACAAGCGGCGCGTCGATTTCAAAAAATTCTGGAGGCAGGTGCATGTGTTTGGCATGAGCCGAATTACGCTGAAGCTGCTGTATCCCGACAGCCTTAAGCCAGTGCACACGCTGCCAGCGCTGTTTGTTGTGGGATGCGTTGTGATGATAGCGCTCGCCGTGTTGCTGTCGCCGCTGTGGCTGCTGCCGCTGGCTGCATATCTTTTGGCGGTATTTGTTACGGCGTGGATATCCACCAAAAGCCTGCGAATAGCGTGTCTTGCCGTTCCGGCAAGCCTGATTCAGCTGATAGGGTATGGCACAGGCTTCATACGGGCCTTCGTGGTGAAAATCCTGCTCAGAAGGGGCCGTGACGTGAATCAAGAGATAGAAATGCGGCGAGGAAAATAGACATATGCCGTGATTGTGTTTTCAACTATAACAAATTTACATAGATGTACCAGCATACTGAGAGCAAAGGGAGAATGATCAGCGAGCTCGACGCAAGCGAGCGTCCGCGTGAAAAAGCCATGCAGCACGGATTTGACAGTCTGACCGATGCTGAGCTTATGGCCATAATCTTCGCCACTGGCGTGAAGGGCGTTTCGGTGGTGGATTTGTGCCATCAGATACTTGAAAAAAACCTTAACCATCTGTCGCTCGTCACTAAGAAAAGCGTGAAGGAACTCTGCGAGGAGCACAAGGGCATCGGCCCGGTGAAGGCCATCACTCTGCTCGCCGCCTTGGAGCTTGGCAAGCGTGCGGGCGAGGATGCCGCGCGGCTTGCGCAGAGGCGCCCTATACTATCATCAAAAGACGTGTATGAGTTTGTCAAGGGCAAGTTTTTGTGGCTCACTCACGAGGAATTTTGGGTGATATTCATCGACCGCGCCGGGCACGTCGTGCGCATGGAGAAAGTTTCTCAGGGCGGAACGTTCCAAACGACTGTCGACGTGACTATCATCATGAAGCATGCTATTCTGAGCCAGGCGTCGAGCATGATACTGTGCCACAACCATCCGTCGGGCACACTTCGGCCAAGCATCGAGGACGACCGGCTCACCAAGCGCATCACCGATGCAGCCAAGCTCTTCGACATCCGCGTCAATGATCATCTCATCATCACCGACGGCAACTTCTATTCCTACGCCGACCACGGCAAGCTATAGGATTTGCAATGTCTGAATAGTGAAGTTTTTTTCGAAAAAACGTGAAAAAATTTTGTCAATAAAAATAAAAGATGTAAATTTGCACTCGTAAAACAAAGACACCGATTGCCTTGTGGTGTAATGGTAGCACGTCGGATTCTGGTTCCGCCTGTGAGGGTTCGAATCCTTCCAAGGCAACAACAAAAAGAAAGGGCTAAATCATTGAGATTTAGCTCTTTCTTTTTGTTGTGCAACCTCAGAATTACTCCACGGTGACTGACTTGGCGAGGTTGCGGGGCATGTCGACGTTGCAGCCTTTACGGATGGCTATGTAGTAGGCGAGCAGCTGCAGGGGTATCGATGCGATGATAGGCGACAGGCAGTCGGGCACCTGGGGAATCTCAAGCACCTCGTCGGCGATGTCCCTGATTGTGGAGTCGCCAGTGGTGACGATGGCGATGATGCGTCCGCCGCGTGCCTTCACCTGCTGTATGTTGGATATGATTTTATCGTGCATCTCATCGTTGGGCGCGATTACGACTGTGGGCATGTTTTCGTCGATAAGGGCGATTGGGCCGTGCTTCATTTCGGCAGCAGGATAGCCTTCGGCGTGCACATAGCTGATTTCCTTGAGTTTGAGCGCGCCTTCGAGAGCAGTGGGGAAGTTGTAGCCGCGTCCCAGGTAGATGAAATTGTGGACGAAGGTATACACATTCGACAGTTCGGCTACCTTGTCGTTGAGTTTCAGCGCCTCGCTGATGAGGTCGGGTAGGCGGTCGATGGCTGCTGCTATCTCCGAAGCGCGAGATTCAGAGATTGTGCCGCGCAGCTGGCCTACCACGGTGGCCAGCATGGCCATAACGGTCACCTGGCCGGTGAAAGCCTTGGTTGATGCCACGCCGATTTCCGGGCCGACGTGTATGTATGTGCCAGTGTCGGCTTCGCGAGAAATCGACGAACCGATTACATTGCATATACCGTATACGAATGCACCCTTTTCGTGAGCCATCTTTATGGCAGCGAGCGTGTCGGCGGTCTCGCCCGACTGCGACACGGCCACCACTATGTCGTTGGGCGTGAGCAGAGCCTTGCCATATCGGAATTCGCTGGCGTATTCTACTGTGACGGGAATTTCGGCGAGCTCCTGGAAAAGGCGCTTCCCAATCAGGGCAGCATGCCACGATGTGCCGCAAGCCACGATGACGATGCGGTTGACGTTGATGAATTTCTGGGGCAGTTGCAAATTTCTGTGTTTGATGTAGACTAACAATGGGTACATTCA
>CAZORI010000044.1:0-15440 GCA_964582335.1 uncultured Bacteroides sp. | reverse complement strand
AACACGAAAGTAGGAGATAAGCACCTACGATTAGTGTTTACCTCCTACTCGATTAGAATATCGCTATTATCGCAAGCGGCGCGATAGTTAAATCCAGCGAGTGTATGCGAAATCCTGGCGGTGAGGAATCTCGGCGTTCTTGGGATACAAGCGGTAGCCATAGCGGAATACGCCCGGATCCTTGATGTCGGAGACGAGCTCGTATGTGAGCACGCTGCCCTCTTCCTTGACAACCATGAATTCCTGCACCTTGCTTAGGCGTTCCTCGCTGTTCTCCTGCTTGTAGACCACGAGCTCGAGGCCGAGATCGCGGCCAAGTCCGTTGGTGTCAATCACTGCTTCAATCTTAACCTTAGTGCCAGTGACGGCGCTGTTGCCGATTTCGCTATGCGACTTCACGTCAAACACTTTGATGCCATCCCACTTGGCGGCTACGTTTTCTTTCCAAGCCACAATCTCCTTGGCCAAAGCATAGTCGTTGGCACTGAGTTTCTGGCTGCGCTTTGCTTCGGGAGCGTAGAAGCGCTCGATGTAGTCTTCGATCATGCGCTTCATAGTGAAGTGAGGAGCGATGTCGCCGATAGAGCGCTTGATGTATTGAATCCACTCAGGCGAGTAGCCCTTGCTGTTCTTTGCGAAATACAGGGGTATGATTTCGTTTTCGAGCATCGAGTAGATAGTGGCAGCGTCGAGCTTGTCTTGCTGGCTTTGGTCGGTGAACGTGCGCTTGTCGGTGAGCGCCCAACCTGCCTTTTCGTTGAAGCGGTAGCCTTCATACCACCAGCCGTCGAGCACCGAGAAGTTGAGCACGCCATTCATCTCAGCCTTTTCGCCCGATGTGCCTGATGCCTCAAGCGGACGGGTAGGAGTGTTGAGCCAGATGTCTACGCCAGTTACGAGGCGCTTGGCGACAATCATGTTGTAGTCCTCAAGGAAGATGATCTTGCCGAGGAACTGCGGCATGCGACTAATCTCAACGATGCGCTTGATCAGGCCTTGGCCTGCGCCGTCGGCAGGGTGAGCCTTGCCCGAGAATACGAATTGCACGGGGAATTGCGGGTTGTTGACGATTTTCGCCAGACGGTCGAGGTCGGTGAAGAGAAGGTGAGCGCGCTTGTATGTGGCAAAGCGGCGAGCAAAGCCGATAATAAGAGCGTTGGGGTTGATCTTGTCGACGATTTTCATCACCTCGGATGGGTCGCCCTGGTTGGCAAGCCATTTCTGCTTGAAGTCGCGCTTAACGAAGTTGATGAACTTGTTTTTGAGCAGATTGCGCATAGCCCATATTTCCTCGTCGGAGCACTTGAAGATTCCTTTCCACGATTCGGGACGGTCGGCATGCTCAAACACTTGCGGGCCAAGATGGTTGTAGTAGAATTCCTTCCACTCGGAAGCGGTCCATGTGGGCATGTGCACGCCGTTGGTGACGTATTCCACGTGGCTCTCTTCCCAAGAATAACCTTTCCATACGCCGGCAAACATTTTCTTCGATACCTCGCCGTGGAGCCAGCTCACGCCGTTGGCTTCCTGGCAAGTGTTGAGCGCAAACACGCTCATTGAGAAGCGTTCGTTGGTGTTGGGGTTTTCTCGGCCCATGTTCATAAGGTCGTTCCAAGAAATGCCCAGCTTGGCGGGATATTCGCCCATGTATTTGCCAAAGAGGCCTTCGTCGAAGTAGTCGTGGCCAGCTGGCACAGGGGTATGCACGGTGTAGAGCGAAGAAGCGCGCACGATTTCAAGCGCTACGTTGAAGTCGAGGCCTTGCTGCACGTATTCCACCAGGCGCTGCAGGTTGAGCAGAGCTGCGTGGCCTTCGTTAGCGTGGTAAAGCTGAGTCTTGATGCCGAGCTTGTTGAGCATGAGGATGCCGCCAATTCCGAGGAGGTATTCCTGCTTGATGCGGTTCTCCCAGTCGCCGCCATAGAGCTGGTGTGTGATTGAGCGGTCGAATTCGCTGTTCATGTCGAAGTCGGTGTCCATCAGGTAGAGCTTCATGCGGCCCACGTTCACGCGCCAGATGTGGCTGTAAATTATGCGTCCGGGGTAGGGCACCTCGAGAATCATGGGGCGGCCGTTCTTGTCAAGCACTTGCTCGATAGGAAGCCGGTTGAAGTTCTGAGGCTCGTAGTTGGCGATCTGCTGGCCGTCAACGCTAAGCGACTGAGTGAAGTAGCCATAGCGATAGAGGAATCCGACAGCTGTCATGTCAACGCAGCTGTCCGAAGCCTCCTTGATGTAGTCGCCGGCAAGCACGCCGAGGCCGCCCGAATAAATCTTCAGGCAGTTGCACAAGCCGTATTCCATCGAGAAGTAGGAAACAGAGGGGATATCGGAGCGCATGGGCTTGGCCATGTATTCCTTGAAATCGGAGTAAGCTTTGCTAATTTTCGACATCAGCTTGTCCGACGCCATTATTTCCTTCAGACGTTCGCTGGTGAGCTGCTGCAGTAGCATCACAGGGTTTTCGCCGGTTGCACGCCATAGGTCGGGGTTGAGTTCGCGGAAGAGGTTCTTGGCCTCGCTATTCCATACCCACCATAGGTTGCGCGCTAATTCGTCAAGCGGCTTGAGTTCGGAGGGGAGTTCTGCTTTCACAGTAATGTCGCGCCATACCGGGGCATTAGTGTTGCTAACAGGGAGTTTCATAAATCTACTATTTTTAGTTAGTACTTTTCGAAAATAGGTTAGTAAAAGATATAATTAGTGTCATCAAGTCATTTGGCAGAGCGTGAACTTGCGTTTTTGAGAGCGATCTCGTATGCTTCTTCGTAGAACTTGATGAAATATTTCCAAGAAGCCGTTTTGGCTGTGTGCTGCGCAGCTTTGAAAATAGCGGCATGTTCGCTCGGGGTGGAGTCGACGAGCCGCTTTATGTCCACTGCGATGTTTTCTTTCACGTAGTCGTAGTCGTAGTCGCCTCTTAGCACTACGTTGACGCCGCAAGCGGCAAATGAGTTGTCGAAGTTTGACATTACCCATTGTCCGAACCCGGAAAGGGATGTGGTGACAGTGGGAATGCCAAATGCCACGCTCTCAAGCGGAGTGTATCCCCAGGGCTCGTAATATGAGGGGAAGATGGTGGCATCGAGGCCAGGCAGCAATTCGTAGTAAGTGAGGTCGAATATGCCATCGGCGCCATTGAGGTAGCACGGCACGTAAATCACTGACACTTGCGATTTTGTGTCGTTAGCAAAGCCAATTTGGCGAATGCGGTTGATTATGGCGTCGTCGTAGGGATTATTGAGCGCATGCGTTACTATAGGGTCTTGCAAGCGCTTGGATTGGTCGAGACGCAGTGCATTGCTTAAATCGGCGCGAGGCTCCTTCGACCATGCTGGCACCATCACAAAAGCGAGGATTCTGCGCCCGGGGTCGAGGTCGCCCAGGCGAGCCACAGAGTCGAGGAAGAGGTCGATGCCCTTGTTGCGGTATTCGCAGCGCCCGGAGGTGGCAATAATAAAAGTGTTGTCGTCGTATCCGGCTCCGGTGAGGGCATTAGCCGCCTTCAGCAAAGTGTGGCGTGCCTTTTGGCGTGCTGCGGGATATTTTGCTTTAGCCGGCACGAAATTCTGCTCGAATCCATTTGGGGTCACCACGTCGGGCTTGCGGCCAAGGAGCAGTTCGCACTCATGTGCGGTGACGTCGCTCACTGTGGTGAAGCAGTCGGCTTGGATTGCTGCTGTCTTTTCGAGCGAGTGCTTTGCCTCCATGTTGAGCTCGCGGGCCATTTGGTCGCCGTTGTATGCGTGCAGGTATTCGTATAGGGGCTTGCCGTTGCCGCATATGCTTCGGCCGATGCAAGTGGCATGAGTGGTGAATACGGTGGCCATTTGTGGCAGAGCGTTCTTAATAAGCAGGAGGCCCATGCCGGTGGTCCATTCGTCGAAGTGAGCGATCATGCGCTTTCCTTGCTCAATTCCGTAGAAATGGGCAAGGTCGGCGATAACTAAGGCCGCTGCATGGGAGAAAGCGCATGCTTCGCCGTAGTCGCCGTAAGCATGCAGTGAGTCAACACCGTAGAGTTGCCACATTTTGCCGAATAGCTCGTTGTTTTTTTCATACATCCCGTCGAATTTCACGAGGATGGCGATGGGCTGGCCGGGGATGTCCCAGCGGCCAATGCGCAATGTGATGCCTTGAGGAAGCCAAAGTTGCTTGCGCCACTTCGAAAGCAAAGTGTTTGATTCAATGAAGTATGGCGATGGCGATTCTTCGCTCCATACATCCGGACCGATGAAGACAACCTTGTCCTTGTAAAACTTTTGTAGGGTTTTGGCTTTGGTCGAGAGCACGGTGTATATGCCGCCAACTTTGTTACAAACTTCCCAGCTTGTCTCGAAAAGAAAGTCAAAATCCAAAGTTAAATCTTCATTCATAAAAAAGTATTGTTCGGTGTGAAATTTTTCAGAATGCAAAGATAGTTTTTTTTTTCGGAATTTACAATAATTGATGTAAGATGTGAGTGATTTATAGTGTTTTTTTCCTCCAAATTTTGCTTATTTTGGGTTTACGATGCGGTCGCCAAGCACCTTTGCGAACTGGCTTTTCAGTTGGTAAAGGTCGAAAAGTTCTTTCATCAGGGCGTCGATTCGTGTGATGTCGAGCATCGATTTCAACTCTTTGTTGAGTGAGGCTATGCGTGTGTCGAGCCATGCGAATTTCAGCTCCAAGATGCCACGCGTGGTGAGCTCTTGCAAGCGGTCGAGCTCGGTGTCGACATGCGCGTATTTAGTGTGCACCTTGCTAAGCACGTATTTTTCGCTTGCGAGTGCTGTAGCGAGTATGCGCACCTCGTCGTCGGGCGATGACAGAAAATTGTTCTCCAGATATTGGGTGGCGAAATTATGCATTTCAGTATTGCGCAAGGCTTCGCATTTGTCGCGCAGAGCTGCCTCCATGTTTTGGATTTCCGACATATTGGATGCCTTTGCTCGAATCTCGTCTTCCCCTTCCTTGCGGAATCGCTCCATTTTCTCTATTACCGACGACTCATGGTTGAGCCAAGCCTGCGGCCATTCGTTGGCTGCAATAGCCTTGGCTTCGCTGTAAATTTTGCGGCATACGGGGTCGGTGAATTCCATTTCGTCCCTTTCAAGCTCTGAGGCAATAAAGTCAATCACCGTCACTGACGCGGGCAGCTCGGCGTCGTTGTCAGTGATTTCCTGCGCAAGTGACACGAGTCCGTATTTCACTATGTATTTAATGAGCGTGAGTTCGTGAGGACGCAAGCGTCGCAGCTCGTCGGCCGGCCATGCAGCCGCCTCCTTATCCTCTTTGGGTGATTCCTCATCCTTAGTGGGAGGCGTGTTGTCGGCAGTTGTGGCCGTGCCAGCTGCGGGTTTCGACGCCTTGTCAACAATCTTGCCAATCTCCACGGCAAGCTGCAGCGCCAACACCTTTTCGTCGATTTGCAATTGCCGCGAGCATTCCTGCAGATATACCGAGCGCGTGATGGGGTCGGGGATAACGGCTATTGAGCGCAATATGCTGGTGATAACCTGCGAGCGCTTTATTGGGTCGTCGCCGGCATCTTTGAGCAAAATGCGCATTTTGAATCGTATGAAGTCGGTTTCGTGAGCTGCTATGTACTCTTCCACTTCGCTTGCCGAATGATGCTGGGCAAACGAGTCGGGGTCGTCGCCGTCGGGGAGCAAAAGCACTTTTATGTTGAGGCCTTCAGCCAGAAGCAAATCGATGCCTCGCAGCGAGGCCTTTATGCCAGCAGGGTCGCTGTCGTATATCACTGTGACGTTTTGCGTGAAGCGGTGAATCAGCCTGATTTGGCCTTCAGTGAGAGAAGTGCCTGAGGATGCCACCACATTGCACACGCCCACTTGATGCATAGAGATAACGTCCATGTAGCCCTCAACGAGTATGCACTTGTCGGACTTCGCAATCGCGCTTTTTGCTTGGTACAGGCCGTATAGCTCACGGCTTTTGTGGTAAATGAGCGATTCGGGAGAGTTCACGTATTTTGCCACGGCTTTGTCCGACCGGAGCGTGCGGCCTCCGAATGCGATTACACGGCCCGAAACAGAGAACACCGGGTAGATTACGCGTCCGCGGAATCGGTCGTACACGCGTTTGTCGCGCTCCGACACGGCGCAAAGGCCCGTATCGACAAGCGCCTTTTGGGTGAAACCCTTGGCGGTGGCAGCTTTGAAAAGGTCGTCGCTTCGCTCGAGGGCGTATCCGAGCTTGAACTTGGCTATCATCTGGTCGTTTATGCCACGTTCGCGGAAATATGCCAATCCTATGTCGCGGCCGTCGGCCGTCTCAGTAAGGTTGTGGCAGAAATGTCGCAGGGCAAAATCGTTGAGAGCCATCAATGATTCGCGCTCGGATGCTTCCTCGCGCTCCTTGTCGGTCATTTCGTGCTCCTTAATCTCAATGTTGTATTTTTTTGCCAGATATTTTAGCGCTTCATAGTAGGATAGCTGCTCATGCTCCATAATGAAGTTGACAGGCGAGCCGCCCTTGCCGCAACTGAAGCATTTGCAAATGCCCTTGGCTCGCGATACGGAGAAGGATGGCGTGCGCTCGTTGTGAAAAGGACAAAGACCTATGTAGTTGGCTCCACGTTTCTTAAGGCTCACGAAATCACTGACGACATCAACGATGTCGGCTGCGTCGAGTATGCGCTGTGTTGTCTCACGATCGATTTTCTTCATATCACTGCAAATTTACGAAAAAAATCGCTATTCACTGTTGGTTCTTCTCTAATTTCAGCATATGCTGCTTTGCAAAGAGGCCGCCTCCATAGCCGGCGAGTTTGTTGTCGCAGCCTATCACTCGGTGGCACGGCACGAAAATTGAGATTGGATTCGCTGCATTAGCGGCAGCAACAGCCCTTACGGCCTTTGGGTTTCCTAAGCGGCGGGCAAGTTCGCCGTATGATATAGTTGTGCCGTAAGGTATGTGCCTCAGTTCTTCCCACACGCGGCATTGAAAATCAGTGCCAATGCTGAGAATGGGAATTGAGAACGCATGGCGCTTGCCAGAGAAATATTCGTCGAGTTGGCTCAAGGCAAGTTGTGTTGCTTCCGATTTCGCCTCCACTGCAACAGCATTAAGGCGCTGGCAAAGGCGCGCCACGATTTTATCGTGCCTCGTGCCGTTTTCCCAATCGCAGAGGCATATTTTGCCTTCATAAGATCCGATAATAAGTATGCCGTCGGGTGAATGATACCGCTCTGTCAATATTTCATGCATACACATTATTATATAATAAGGTCATATTAAAAGGAAGGGCCAGACCTCTCATCTGACCCTCCTATAGATTTTTATTGATTGCTCTTGATTCTGAGCACAGTGAACGAATAGGGCTTGAACTCATATAAGAATTTGTTGCCGAACCCGTCGTATTCGCTAACCACCGGGATTATCTTCTCTGGCTCTGCCATAGAGTTTTCGTCGGTTTTGTTGTCCGCGCTAAGCGTGATTGCTGTGCCCTTGCTCTGTATGCCCGAGGCATTAATCTTCATCTCGGGAGCAAACACTTCGCTGGTAGCGTTGACCACCTTTATCACTGTTTCGCCGTTGGCTTCGTCGTATCCGGCCACAATGTAATGGCCGGTAGGAGCGGTTACAGTTTGCTCAAGCACAACGTCGCCGTCAATCGAAACAGTCACTTGATTGTTGGCGCCGAAGTCGACCTTTACGTGATACCATTTGTCGACTTCGGGAGGCAGGCTGGTTCCGCCGGGATTGCGGTCGACATTTGATCCGCCGCTTGTGGCGCGGTTCAAGGTGACCACTTTCTTGTCATTGGCAATCTGCGGAATGTTGAGCACAAAGTATTCGTCTTGGTCAGGGTTGAAGCCAAACACCATGGCCGGTGCTACCGTCGTCTGGCGCGGGCGGCGGTTCATTTCGAATGGAGGAGCAGGCATTTCGCGCTCCAGCATGCGTGCGTCGAATTCCACCGAGCCGCCGTCAAGCACTACGCCGTTCACTATGTTGAGCACGTTGGGCATCGCGAAGGGGCCGGGGCGCCGCTGAGCCGATTGGCGCTCCACTTTTTCGAGCGAAGCAGCCTCAACGTCCTTAGCGAGAGTCTTGCCGTCGGCGCTCTTGATAGTGATGTTGCGCACCATCTCAGACAGGTCTTGGCCGTTGAAGCCGATTTCGCCTTCAGTGAGGTTTCTCGCGGGTTCGGACGTTGACACCTCCACGTTGAAATCCGGACGATTGTTGGCGTACATCTGTTGCACATAATAAGAAGCGCGTCCCATGGCCTTCTCGTTGTTGATCCATATCAGGTTGGTGGGCCAATCCTTGCGGTTATTGTTCTCGAAAAGAGGTGCGTAAGATGCCATTTTCACCAAGTCGGAATTACGCTCAACTCCGGTGAGGAAAGCGGCTTCAGCCAAGGCAGCGTTCATGTTAGCCTCTGCTATCACGGCGTATTCGCCGATGTATATGTCGTATTTGCCGCGCTCCATGTTGTCGAAGAGGTGGTCGTTCTCATAGAAGAATTCAGAGTTGACATACCAGTGCGGGTCGATCATGTCGGCCTTTTCGAGCTTCTCGCGGCTCGGCGATAGCTGCAGCGTGGAAATGAAGGTGATATTGGGATATTTTTCTTTGAGTATTCTGTAGAAATAATTGTAGCGCTGTGCATAGTGGTCGCCCACTTGTTCGTTGCCAAGCTCTACGTATTTCAGGTTGAAAGGCTCGGGGTGTCCGGCCTCAGCGCGCTTCGCGCCCCAAGGATTGCTCACAGGAGCGGTGGCATAGTCGATGGCATCGATGATGTCTTGGAGGAATGGCTCATAGTCTTCGCTCCAGTCGCCATTGCGCACCGAGCACGAAAGGCCTACATTGGCCACAAACATTCCGGCTGCGCCAATGTCCTCGCAGAATTGCAGGAACTCGTGGAATCCGAAGCCCCATGAGCAGTGGTAGTTCCACAGTATCCATTCGCTCTTGCGTTGCATTGGGTCGCCCAAGGTCTCTTTCCATTTAGCGCGGTTTTCCAGCGTGGCGCCCTCAGCAATGCAGCCGCCGGGCCAGCGCACGAATCCGGGATGAAGGTCGGCGATTTTCTGTGCCACGTCGGGGCGGAGTCCGTTCTTGTGTCCCTTGAAAGTGTTCTGGGGGAAGAGCGACACGTAGTCGACGTATACGGTGCCGGTGTTCTTGAATGCGAGTTGGAGGGTCGCCTTTAAGTCGGTGGCTTTTGGCGTGAGCACGGCGGTGAATTCTTGCCATTTGTCGTCTTTGTCCACGTTGAAAGTCTCGCTGGCGAGCGCTTTGCCGTTTTCAGCCACGATGCTGACAGTAATGGGGCCGCTGTAGTCGACCGGGTTGACGTAGAATCGCAGGTCGTATTTGTCCTTTCCGATTATACGCATGCCCCAATAGCCTTGGTTTTCAAGCACTACGTTTTTCTGGTTCATGTCGAGGCGAATAGCGTTTGGGGTGGCAGGGTGGAGCGGGTTCTCGTCGGTGATGTCGTAGGCGGCGTCGCCGATAACTTTCCATGCGTCCATCTTCAGAGAGTCGAGATCCCATTTTATTTTCCAGTCGCGGTAGCCGCCATGCTCGTAGTTGAGGCTGTGAGGAGCCACGGCAAATCCGTCCTGGTAGGTAGTGCCCGACGGCACCACATGCTCTTCGAAGTTGCGGTTGCGCACGAGTTCGGCATATATGCCTCCGTCGCCGGCGTGGTTGATTTCCTCGAAAAATACGCCGTAGAGACTGTCGTCGATTGGATTGCCTTTTTTCGACACATCCACGGTCGCCTGCTGGGCTGCAGCAGCCGCCCAAAGCGAGAGGAAAGCGAATGATGTGATTGATTTAAGGTAGTTCATACAGATATATATTAGGGTTGAATCGGGATATCCAGTTTTGTGGATTGGCGCTTTGGGTTAGCCGGAAACCAGCCTTTCTTCACTCGCTCCTTTTGGTCGAATAGTTCTTTAATTGTCCAAAGCGAAGAGAAGGCAGTCACACCCAGAAGGCTCTGCAGGAATATGTCGGCTGTGAGCATCGATAGGGCAAGGCATACAAAGGCCAACAACAGGAACCACCACCAGCATCCTGTGCCAAAACGGTATTCGCATTTGATTACGATGGGGTGGAACAAGCCAATTATAAGGAAAGTGCACATGCCTATGCATAGGCCAAGGAGGTTGTATTGTTGGAGTAGTTCGGTCATTATTTTTAATTTTTAATTCTTTCTGCGAAAGTGACTAAAGTCGATGACTTAATTTTAAATTCATTCACGTATTCTACCATCTCGAGGCTGGAGGAGGGAAGCTGCCTGCCATCAGTATGCGAGCGTTGGACGGAAGGAAAGGCTGCAATGGGGGTTGTTCTGAGTCCATTTATAATGATGCAAGAAATGGCTATTTTAGGGATTGCACAATGAAGCATTGTGATTCATATGCAAAGATATAAAATTTTGTGATATAATCAAAAGGATTACCGAGTTTTCGATTCAGAATATCGACATATTAGTGGTGAGAGAGCACCAAAAGCACACGTCATTAAAATTGTGTTATTCGTCAAAAGATATTTTGAGAATTTTCGCAAAAGTGTTAAAAAACATTGTTGTACAATATTTTTCGTGTAATGCATGTTATATAGACATATAGGTATAATGAACAAAGACGAATCAATATGAACGAATACGATGATATGAGCCAATACAACGGCGATGCTGAGCATAACATGTGGGTCGACTTCACAGACTACATGAACACCGGCGAGCTTGCCGACCTCTTCGAGGAGGATTACGATGATTACGAAGAGGACGAATACGACGACGACACATACTAACAAGAGTCGAGACTAAGCATAGATTTTAATGGCTGCTAACATAGTGGTGAAAGGGGCGCGCGTCAACAACTTGAAAAATATTGACGTAGAGATACCCGGCAACAAATTCATAGTGATAACGGGCCTTTCCGGGTCCGGCAAGTCGTCGCTTGCATTCGACACCCTCTATGCTGAAGGCCAGCGACGATACGTCGAGAGCCTTTCGGCATATGCAAGGCAATTCATGGGCAAGCTCAACAAGCCGGAATGCGATTGGATAAAAGGCTTGCCGCCGGCTATAGCTATCGAGCAGAAAGTGGTGTCGAGAAATCCGCGCTCTACAGTGGGCACATCCACGGAGATATACGACTACTTGCGCCTGCTCTTCTCGCGTATAGGCCACACGATATCGCCTGTAAGCGGGCAGGAAGTGAAGAAGCACACTGTAGAGGATGTAGTGAACTGCGCCTTGGGCTATGACCGTGGCACGCGCTTCGCTGTCGTCGCGCCAATAGTGTCGTCGGCCGATCGAGATTTCAGGTCGCAGCTCGACATATTCATGAAAGAGGGCTACTCGCGCGTAGTGAAAGGCGATGAGATAATCAGCATAGAGGACATGCTGCAGCAAGCCAAAATGCCTGCGTCGCCTAATGGCTATAGCCTGCTGATAGGCAGATTCTCTGTCAGTGATGACAAAGACGCGGTGTCGCAACTCACTGAGTCGGTGGAAACGGCTTTTTATGAGGGCCGCAAGCAGTGCTCATTGCTTGTGTGGGACGACAAAGGAAAAATGCACAAGCATGATTTCAGCAACAGCTTCGAGGCCGACGGAATCACCTTTCTTGAGCCCAACGAACAGCTTTTCAATTTCAACACACCATATGGGGCGTGCCCTACATGCGAGGGCTTCGGGCGCATCATCGGCATAGACGAGAAACTGGTGGTGCCAAACCCTTCACTATCCGTATATGAAGATGCGGTGGTGTGCTGGCGTGGCGAGAAGATGAGCGAGTGGAAGCGCGAATTGATACACTTGGCTCCGCATATCAGTTTTCCGATCCATCGCTCGTATGCCGACCTCACAGAAGCAGAGAAAAAACTCCTCTGGGAGGGCAATCGCCGATGGTGTGGCATCAACGGATTCTTTCGCTGGGTGGAGCGCCAGCAGGCAAAGATACAATACCGCGTAATGCTGGCGCGATTCCGTGGCAAAACCACATGCCCCGATTGCCATGGCGCCCGTCTGCGCAAGGAAGCGGAATACGTGAAAATCAACGGCAAGAGCATCTCCGATATTGTAGCTATGTCGGTGTCTGACTTGGTGAAATGGTTCGGTTCGCTGGCGCTCGACGAGCAAGAGGCTTTGATAGCCAAGCGTTTGCTCACGGAAATCAACAATAGGCTTAATTTCCTTATGCAAGTGGGCCTGGGCTATCTCACGCTCAATCGACTGTCCAACACGCTTTCGGGCGGCGAGAGCCAGCGCATCAACCTTGCCACATCGCTTGGCAGCAGCCTTGTAGGCTCGCTCTACATCCTGGATGAGCCGTCGATAGGCTTGCATCCTCGCGACACGCACCAATTGATTCAAGTGCTAAGACAGCTGCAGCGTATTGGCAACACCGTGATTGTGGTGGAGCACGACGAAGAAGTGATGCGAGCCGCCGACTGGATCGTAGACGTCGGGCCAAAGGCCGGTAGGCTTGGCGGCGAAATCGTATATCAAGGCCCTCCTTCAGGAGAGGCTTCAGATGTCACCGACGGGATGCCGCACGTTAGCAACGACCGTGCCGACGAGTCGTATACATTAAAATACTTAAAGGGGCAATTAGAGGTGCCTGTGCCTAAGCAGCGACGCAAGTGGTCGCAGTACATACAGGTGAACGGCGCTCGCGAGCATAACCTTAAGAACGTGGACGTGCGTTTCCCGCTCAAGGTAATGACAGTGGTTACCGGCGTGAGCGGCAGCGGCAAGTCGACACTTGTGCGCGATATATTGTATCGTGCCATGCGCAGGCACATCGGCGAATCGGGCGACGCGCCGGGTGCGTACAAGGGCCTTACCGGCGACATGCACTGTGTCTCGGCAGTGGAATTTATCGACCAGAATCCCATAGGCACGTCGTCGCGCTCCAACCCCGCCACCTATCTAAAGGCTTACGATGAAATAAGGAAGTTGTTTGCCGACCAGCAGGCGGCCAAGCAGATGGGCTTTTCCCCGGCGTTTTTCTCTACTAACACTGAGGGCGGACGATGCGAAGAATGCAAGGGCGCGGGCGAGATAACGATTGAAATGCAGTTTATGGCCGACATACATCTCACGTGCGAATCGTGCCATGGCAAGCGCTTTAAGCCTGATGTGCTTGAGGTGAGGTATCGCGGCATGAACATAGATGACGTGCTGAACATGACTGTGGGCCAGGCAATGGAATTTTTTGGAGAGGACAAAGCAAGCCAGGCAAAGAAAATTGTGAAGCGCCTTCTCCCTTTGCAGCAGGTAGGCCTGGGATACATCAAGCTCGGGCAATCGTCATCGACGCTGTCGGGAGGAGAGAACCAGCGAGTGAAGCTCGCCTACTTCCTGTCGCAAGAAAAGCCACAGCCCTCGCTTTTCATCTTTGACGAGCCCACAGTGGGATTGCACATGTATGACATCAATGTACTTATGGACTCATTCAATCGGCTGATTTCTCAAGGCCATACTATCATCATCATAGAGCACAACATGGACGTAATCAAATGCGCCGACCATGTGATCGACATAGGCCCCGAGGGCGGTGATGCAGGAGGCAGCATAGTAGCCACGGGCACACCCGAGAAAATAATGGAGTGTCCGCAAAGCTACACGGGACAATTCTTGAAATTGCTTAGTAAATGACTATAGCGCCCCAGCGATTGTCGGGGTTGAGCACGGCGAGTAGTGATACGTACTCGCCGTTTTCGTGTCCGGCAAGCATGGTGCCTGTGACGAATACGCTCTCAACGAAGCCAAATTGCTTGCCGTTGGCGCTATTCTTGATGACAAGCGGCCCTTCTACTCTGCGCACCCACGTCAGGTCGGGTGTGAGCTGAGAGGGCGCAATGGCTATTACATCGCCATTGGCCATGCGAGCCTTGAAAATTGAGCCTTTGGGTGAGCGCAGGTCGAGGCGGAACTTTGCGGGGTCGACCCATACCATTCCGTCTTGTCCGCGCATCTGCCATATTTTGTCGGATCCCGTCCCGCTCTGAGGCCTTGTCTCCTTTAGTTTGATTAGCGTTACGGTTTCGGCAGCAGAATACAGGTAATCGTCGGCGAATGGCCTGAATCGTGCGTAAACGGGCCTGCTGTCGACCGCGTCAACGGTAGATGGGATCTTCGACAAAAGCTGAGTCAGCGAAGTGGGAATCGACCAATTGTTTCTCGCGTATGTGCCTGAGGCTTTATCCAGTTCGCATTTGGCTTGGCCATAAAGGCCGAGGTTGAAGAGCTCATTTGCAAGCTTAATCCTCGTCTTAGGCAAAAAGTTTTCGTCGGCGGAGCATGATACAGCCGCGCAGAGCATTCCTGTGCGAGTGTTGCTGTCATCAACCATATCCGACAGTTCGTCCCAGAGGTAGGGGGTGCCGGGCTGTTGCGTGAGCAGATTCTTGTATATGGCGATAGCTTCGTCCTTTTCGCCCCTGAGCGCCAGGAATTGAGCCTTGTATCGGATCAGGTGCTTGTTTTTGGGGTATTGCTCTAAGGCTTGGTCGAGCAGCATTGAAATCGTGTGGGGAGGCTGCACATGCGCTAGCACAAGTTCTTTCACCAAAACGGAGAGCAGTTTCTCGATAGTGGAGGGCAATTTGTATCCGGCCTTGTTGTCATGCTTTTCCCAGTCTTCGGCGCGCAAGTGCTCAAGTCGCCATAGCTCGGTGAAAGACACGATGCTAAACTCCTCGGGCCTTGATTTTGCGATTTTAATGGCCTCGGCAAGCACGAGGGAGTGGAGCAATGACGGACGAGGATTGTCCATCCTCAGATAGTCAAGGAGCAGACGCTTCTGCATTTCAAGCGTCTGCGCTTCTTTCGCAGCCTTGAACACCTTCCAGGCCTTTCGCTCGGCCAAGGCTTCAGGCGAAAGGGCTGCGCGGGCTATTTGCACTGTCTTTTGCAGGACGTCATTGTCGGGCGCGTATTTTTCCCGCAGTGATTCCATTCGGTCGATTACCTCCTGTGACTGACTGATAGTGTCGATATCCTTTCTGAGAGAGTTGAGGCACCAAAACAAGGCAGTTGCTGAGTGCTTGTCAGGCTGAAGTGCAAATTCTGACTCAGCCATGGATAAAGCCTGCGAAAGATTGCCTTCTTTTCGCATCGAGTTAATTTCTTTGTATGACATGGTGTGATGAATTTGACATTGATTTAATTTTTTTTCTTAGCAAAGATAGTGAAAAATCAAACAATTGACAATAAAAAAACATTGAATTTTAAAATGTTACAAAATTTCTTTCATTTTACGCCAAAATTCACTCCAAAAGGGCCAAAGAGGGGTGCTACCCACGCTCGTCGGCTGTGCGTGAAATTACGTGTGGATTGGACGGGATGTTTTGTGAGTCTCATAAATAATTGCTACATTTGCGAGTATTTTGTATTATGAATTCAAGTTTCGCAAGTTCATTAAGCGGCATTTAGCCGGTTACACAATTTAGAT
>CAZORI010000043.1:0-15685 GCA_964582335.1 uncultured Bacteroides sp. | reverse complement strand
AATTATGAATTGATTATTTATATGTCAAGGTTGCCAAGACTCACAAGAGCCCTGACAACCTTGGGGGAATATTTTTAACTTATGATGAAAAACATGCATTAAAAGTTGTATCCAAGAGTGAATTGTACCGTGTTCATGTGGAAATGGTTGGCGCCTACGTTGTCCTGGCAGAGGTTGACCATGTCCACCTGGCCGCTAACGCCCACGTAGTACTGGCTGAAGTTGATGCCGACACCGAATTTCCATGCTACGTCGAAGCGGTTGTATAAGCCTCTGTCACCATACATGCCCCAGTATTCGCTTGTTTCATGATGTTAACTGTAAAGGTTGATAAACGTTGATACATTAATAACTTGCATAATTAGAAAATGTTTTGCACTATAAAGCTTCGATGTGTTAATTTTCGTGAATGAAGTGGACTAAAATACACCTTTTTTGGCTAAAACTTTGTCTACTCACCTAAAATCGTTAACTTTGCAAATTATTAAAGATATTCTAAAGAGCATTTTTTTCACTTGCAATTGGAAATAATTTTATCATAAAAAACATATTTGCGTATGAGTTTAAACATCATTGTGCTGGCCAAGCAGGTGCCTGATACCCGCAATGTCGGCAAAGATGCTATGAAAGAAGACGGCACTATCAATCGTGCCGCCCTCCCCGCAATCTTCAATCCGGAAGACCTTAATGCCTTGGAGCAGGCGTTGCGCATCAAAGATGCCAACCCCGGCACCACTGTCACAGTGCTCACCATGGGTTTGCCCCGCGCAGCCGAGGTGGTGCGTGAGGCTCTGTACAGAGGCGCCGATGCCGGCATCGTGCTCACCGACCGTCCGTTTGGCGGCGCTGACACATTGGCAACATCGTATTCTCTGGCTCAAGCTGTGAAAAAATTTGGAAACTACGATCTTATCCTCGGAGGCCGCCAGGCCATCGACGGCGACACCGCGCAGGTGGGCCCGCAGATTGCCGAGAAACTCGGCATCCCCCAAGTCACTTACGCTGAGGAGATAGTTGATCTCGACCCCAAGAGCATCACCGTGAAGCGCCGCCTCGAGCATGGAGTTGAGACTGTGAAAGCTCCGCTTCCCTGCGTAGTGACAGTGAATGGCACAGCAGCAGAGTGCCGTCCGCGCAACGCGATGCGCGTGATGAAATACAAGTATGCCGCATCGCCCAGCGAGAAGGCTCAGCTGCCCGCTGAGCGCGGCGCACTGCTCGACAAGCGCCCATACCTCAACATCCAGGAGTGGGGTGCCAAGTATGTCGACGCCGACCCCAACCAGATCGGTCTCCCGGGCTCGCCCACGAAGGTGAAAGCCGTAGTGAACGTTGTGTTCACCGCCAAGGAGAACCTGCGCCTCGACAACAACGACGAGCAGATCGAAAACTTAATTAAGGACCTCATTGCCAACCACACCATAGGCTAAACGTCGGTGCACTAACAAATATACAATCATGGCAGACAATAACAACCTTATAGTATATTGCGAATATGACGAAGGCAAAGTGGCCGATGTCAGTCTCGAACTATTAACGAAGGGCCGCGTTTTGGCCGACAAACTGGGCGTCAAGCTCGAAGCCGTAGTGATTGGCGACAAGCTCGATGGCATCGAGGAGCAAGTGTTTCCCTACGGAGTAGACGTGCTCTACAAGGTAGAGGACAAGCGCCTCTATCCCTACACCAGCAATCCGCACGCAGCAGTGCTCATCAACCTCTTCCGCGAAATCAAGCCTCAGGTGTGCCTCATGGGCGCCACCTGCATTGGCCGCGACTTGGGCCCTCGCGTGTCGAGCTGCCTGCACAGTGGCCTCACTGCCGACTGCACTGCGCTTGAAATCGGCGACCACAAGGATTTGAAGACAGGCAAGGAATACACCGACCTGCTGTACCAGATACGTCCGGCATTCGGCGGCAACATCGTCGCCACCATCGTCAACCCGGAGTGCCGTCCGCAGATGGCTACCGTGCGCGAGGGCGTGATGAAGAAAGAAATCAAAGATGCCAACTACAAAGGCGAAGTGGTCAACCTCGATCCGGCGAAATACGTCAGCGACACCGACTTCGTGGTTGAGATCATTGACCGTCACATCGAAAAGTCGAAGGTGAATATCAAGAATTCTCCCATCATTGTGGCTGGCGGCTACGGCATGGGCAGCAAGGAAGGATTCGACCTGCTCTACAAGCTTGCAGAGACGTTGGGCGCAGAGGTGGGCGCAAGCCGCGCTGCTGTAGATGCCGGCTTCTCGGAGCATGAGCGCCAGATTGGCCAGACAGGCGTGACAGTGCGCCCGAAGCTCTACATCGCTTGCGGCATTAGCGGGCAGATTCAGCACATCGCCGGAATGCAGGAGAGCTCGATAATAATCTCGATCAACAATGACCCCAACGCACCCATCAACAGCATCGCCGACTATGTGATTACCGGCAATGTTGAGGACGTAGTGCCCAAGCTCATCAAGTATTACAAGAAAAATTCCAAGTAAATTTACGCATCATGGCTAATTACTATACAGACAATCCTGATCTTAAGCACCACTTGCATCACCCCATGATGCGCAAGATCGTGGAGCTGAAGGAACGCAACTTTTCCGAGGCAGAAAAATATGACTATGCGCCCCTCGATTTCGAGGACGCCATGGACAACTATGAGCGCGTGCTCGAAATAGTAGGCGACCTCTGCGGCGGCATTATCTCTGAGAATGCTGAGAGCGTTGACCACGAAGGCCCGACAGTGAAAGACGGCCGTGTCACCTATGCAGCCGGCACTCAGGCCAACCTTGAGGCATGCCGAAAGGCCGGCCTCATGGGCATGGCAATGCCTCGCCGCCTTGGCGGACTCAATTTCCCCATCACTCCTTATATCATGGCAGCCGACATCGTAAGCCGTGCCGACACTGGTTTTGAAAACCTTTGGGGCCTGCAGGACTGCGCCGAGACACTCTATGAATTTGGCGACGACGACCAGCGCGAGCGTTACATACCCCGCGTATGCCAGGGCGAGACCATGTCGATGGACCTCACTGAGCCCGATGCCGGCAGCGACTTGCAGTCGGTAATGCTTAAGGCCACTAAGAAGGAAGACGGCTCATGGGTGCTCAACGGCGTGAAGCGCTTCATCACCAACGGCGACAGCGACATCCACTTGGTGCTTGCCCGCTCGGAGGAAGGCACGCGCGACGGCCGCGGCTTGTCGATGTTCATCTACGACAAGCGCAACGGCGGTGTTAACGTTCGCCGAATCGAGAACAAGATGGGCATCAAGGGCTCGCCCACCTGCGAGCTCACATACAAGAATGCTCCCGCTGAATTGGTGGGTGAAACACGCATGGGCCTTATTAAATATGTGATGGCTCTTATGAACGGCGCACGTCTGGGCATAGCCGCTCAGGCAGTGGGCGTGAGCGAAATCGCATATCGTGAGGCTTTGGCGTATGCTTTGGACCGCAAACAGTTTGGCAAGGCTATCATCGGCTTCCCTGCAGTGAGCGAAATGCTTTCAATTATGAAAGCTAAGCTCGATGCAAGCCGTTCGCTTCTCTACGAGACAGCTCGCTACGTGGATATGTACAAGCTTTACGAGGACATTGCCCGTGAGCGTTCGCTCGACATGGAGGAGCGCAAGCTGATGAAGGCATACAAGAAGATTGCCGATGCTCTCACTCCTCTTGCTAAGGGCTTGAGCAGCGAATTCTGCAACCAGAATGCATACGATTGCATTCAGATTCATGGCGGTTCGGGCTTCATGAAGGACTATGCTTGCGAGCGCGTATACCGCGATGCCCGCATCACTTCAATCTACGAAGGCACCACCCAGCTGCAGGTAGTGGCAGCCATTCGCCACGTCCTCAGCGGCACTTACAAGGCTCAAATTGAGCAATACGCTGCTGAAGAGGTTCGCCCCGAGCTGCAAACAATCAAGCAGACGCTCGCTGAGATGGCTGAGAAATACCTTGCTGCAACTGCTGCCGTGAGCGAAACCAAGGACCAGGCTTACATCGACTTCATGGCACGCCGCCTTGTGGAGATGGCCGGCTACACTATCATGGGCTATCTGCTCTTGGCCGATGCCAACCGCAACGAGTCGTTTGAGCGCACGCTGCACGTGTTTGTCAACATGGCTCAGGCCGACATCGACAAGCATGCCGACTTCATAGCACGCGTTACTCCCGAGCAACTGAAGTACTATCACGTAAACTAAGGCATTCGATATCCTTGGCCAAAGCCGAGGGCGTGAAAAATCAGCCCGACCATCAAGGCCGGGCTGATTTTTTGGTTGTCTTCAGCATCGATTACTTCTCGATGGCTTTGTATATGAGGCTATTTACGCGTGCGCGCACAGGGCTCGAATTGTTGCGCGTGGGGTCGACTCTATTGCTGAGGAACACATATATGAGGTCCTCATCGGGGTCGATCCAGAACACTGTGCCGGTGAAGCCTGTGTGTCCGTAGACGTTGGCTCCCGCTTCGTCGCAGCAAGGAGAATTCTCCAGATTGTTGACGTCGGGCTTGTCGAATCCGAGTCCACGACGAGAATTTTCGCTCTTCGAGGTGGTGAATAGGAGCGAAGTTTCTGGCGAATAAATGCGAGCGTCGCCATATTTGCCGTTGTTGAGCCACAGCTGGCATAGCTTGGCCACGTCGAGAGCCGAGCCGAACACGCCGGCATTGCCTTGCAGTCCGCCGGAGAATGCTGCGAGCTCGTCGTGCACGTAGCCATGAATGTGTTGCTTGCGCAGGTATGTGTCATTTTCTGTGTATGCTATCTCGCGTCCGTCGTCATGGCGCGTGGGCTGGTACCTGAAGCCGTAAGCGCCAATCGGGCCCCAAACGCTGTCGGTGACCCATTTGTCGTGCTTTTGTCCGGTGACGCGTTGCTCGAGGTCCATCAAGAGCGAGAAGTTGAGGCATGAATACGCATAGTCGCGGTTTTTGCGAGGTTCGCTGTTATAGATGCGATGCATTATTGTGTCGATGCAGGCCTGGCCAATCCATATGCCTTCAGCGGCCTCAATCGTGTCGACGTCGGTGCGGATAGGCGAAGTAATGTCGCGTCGTATTTTTGCCCCGCGCTGACCGTATAGGTTGTTGTAGATTTTTACTGGGTGCAGACGGTCGCGGCGTGGCGAGAGCAGCTTGCCCTTGTAAGTGTTGGTGTCCATCATGATGTCGTAGAGATTCAGTGATGGAGCGATTCCTGTCTCGTGATACAGCATCATTCGTGGCGTCACATCTTCCTTTGAAGGAGTGCGCATGCCAGGTATTATTTTTGATGCGGGCTCATCCATTTCAAGCAGCTTCAGGTCGTAAGCTTTCATCACGCCAGGAAGCGTGCCCACAGTTTTCGACACCGAAGCGAGGTCGTAAAGGGTGTTTTCTGTCACCTTGGGTCCACCCTTGGTGATGTTGCCGTAGCTGCTGTTGATTACGATGTCGCCACCTTTAGCCACGAGCACTTGGCAACCAGGGAAGGCGCCGTCTTCAAGCGCGAGGTACACGAGCGAATCGATTTGCGCTTGCAGGTTCTCGTTTAGGCCGGCCTGCTTCAGCGATGCGAATCCGAGGCGAGTCTTTTTCAGCGTAACGCCGGTGCCCATGGGCGCAATTCCCTTCAGATTGACCGGAAGGCGCCCGTCAACCTTGATGCCACTGAATATAGCCTTAGCGGCAGCCTGCTGGGTGTAGAGCGTGTTGTCGTAGGCGAGCACGAGTGCCTTGGCATCGTCGAGGCTTTGGCGGAACTTTGCCATTTTGTAAGGATTCATGAAGAAAGCTGTGACGAGTGATGGCACATTGTCGAGCTTGCTCAGCGACTGTCGGGCACTGCTGTTGTCGCTGTACACGCCGGCTATCACTACGTCGTGAGCCGAAATCTGTTTTAGTTCGTTGGCAGTGATATTGTTGCCGTCGTAAATGTCGGCTTTGGCGTATCGGAGCACCATCTGCTCAAATTCCGTGGGCTTATCGGCACCGATGCGCACCACTGCGATGCTTGTCGTGCCCAGATTGCCCAGGGGCAGCAGTTCGTCGGAATTGCGCAGCACAGTGATTGAGGCATCGGCAAGGCGCTGGTTGATGTCGGCCGATTCGATGTTGTTGAGCACAGAGTCGGCTTTAGCCACATCCACCATGGGTTTTGTGCTGAGCCCCAATGCATATTTGTATGCAAGCATGCGCTTGCAGCGGTCTTCGATAAGGGTGCCCGATAGCTGGCCGTCGTTAACTGCTTTCAGCACAGCGTCGATATCCTTGCCAGTGTTGCGGGGGCAAAGCAGCACATCTGCGCCTGCCTTCAGAGCAGCCACGCATATGTTTTTGCCATCGGCCAGGTCAGCTCCCTTCATGCCCAGCCCGTCGGTGAAGACAAGGCCCTTGAATCCAATCTGGTCGCGGAGCACGCCCGTTGTGATTTTCTGTGAAAGCGAAGCAGGGGCGCCGGAGGGGTCGAGAGCCGGCACAGCTATGTGGCCAACCATAACACCGCTCAGACTGGCGTCGGAGAAGTTTTGGAAAGGCACCATATCGAGGTCTTTGAGAGTCTCGGCGCTGTGGTTGACCACCGGTAGCGCTTTGTGCGAGTCGACGTTTGTGTCGCCATGTCCGGGGAAATGCTTCGCCACCGCCATCACGCCTCCGTCCTCGAGTCCGAGCGAGTAGGCTAGTCCGAGCCTCGACACGCGCTCAGGGTCTTCGCCGAACGAGCGGTAGCCGATCACCGGATTGGCAGGATTTGAATTCACGTCCAAAACCGGAGCGAAGTTCACTTGGATGCCCATGGCGCGGCATTCGCGAGCCATTTCCTTGCCGTATTCATAGAGAAGGTCTTCGTTTTGGATAGCTCCCAACCCCATGTTGTAAGGGAAGCGTGGCGCTTCGGGCACGCGCATCGACAGCCCCCATTCGCCGTCGAGTGTCATCATCAGCGGCACGCGGGCTTTGCTTTGCGCATAGTTTGCCATTTTGGCATATTGGTCGAGCGAGCCTTCCGAAAAGAGCAGTCCTCCCACTTGGTAGTCGCCTACAAGCTTCGATATTGTAGCCTCGGTGGCTTTTCCTTGAGCCGGATTAACCACTGGAATCATCAGCTGGGCCACTCGCTGGCGCTCGTCAAGGCTGTTGTACACAGAGTCGACCCACTGCTTGCACTGGGGCGATTCTGTAGCATTGCCGAGCTGGCTTGTCCCGGGCTCTGAAAGTGTCGATACCAGAGACAATAACATAAGTAAAACAATCAATGTCATTTTGTTCTCATTCGTTTAGTCTTTGATCCATCTATATGTTGACTAAGTTTTTTGTCGGCTTTTATCAATGCAATAACGTCGTCGTAGACACAATTGGGGCTTGATGCGACGACAACGCCCGAGCGCAGCGGCTCCATGTAGTCGCCTCCTTGCGCCAAATAGTCGAGGGTGACGAGTCGATAGGTGGCCTTAGGGTCAATCGTCTTGCCCGAGATGGTGAGCGTTGTGCATTTTTGTGTTTCCGGGTCGATCAAGGCGTCGACGTTGTCGCTTACGCCCTGGCCTCCCTGGCGTGCAATTATGTCGAAGGTCTCCAGCAGTTTGTCTCCGGCGATGTCAATCACTACGTATCTGTTCTGGAAGGGGGCGATTGTCATGATGTTGCCTTCAGCCACATTTCCCTTGGGCATGCTGGTGCGCAGGCCGCCTCTGTTGATAATGGCAAGCTGCACTCTTTCGGCGAGCTGCTGGCCTCGCTGCATTGCGCGGTCGCTCATGAAGTTGAGCAGCTCGGGGCTCTTCTGGTCCATGCCGTTGACGCTTCGGCCAATTATGTTGGTGTCGAGTGCGTCCACGCCATTTCGGTAGGGCTGCAGCATTTGCTCCAAGGCGGGGTCGATGCGGCTGTCGAGCCTAGCGTCGACAGTGATGACTTTCGATGTGGGAAGTTGGTCGAGATTGTCGGTGTCGAAGGTGATTTGCCCAATGTGCTGGCCACCTTTGTCGAGCTGAGCTATGAGTATGTCTCGGCCATCTGCGTTTTTCACTATATGCGGGGGCGTGCTTGGGTCGGCCGGGTCGACGAGTGTGTGGCTATGGCCGCCGAGAAGCATATCGATGTCGGTTGACTGCTGCAAAAGCTGCACGTCTTCATCATAGCCAATATGAGTAAGTGCAATCACGTAATCGCACTCTTCGATGTTCTTGAGGTACCAAGCCAAATTTTGCGCAGTGGCAAATTGGTCGACGTATTCCATGCCCACGGTGTTGAGGTCGGAAATCATGCCATGTGGCTTCAGGTTGATAGGCATGAATGCTATGCGCTTTCCGCCGATTTTGTGGATGCTGTAGGGCTTGAACAGTCCGGCGAGGTCGGTGCCCTGTATTTTATAGTTGCTGCAAAGCAGCTCTGCTTCCGACATTGCCAGGTTGTTAGCAAGCATCTCCATGCCGTTGTCAAATTCATGGTTGCCGAGAATGCGCATGTCGTAGCCAAGGGCATTCATCATTTTTTCTTCCACCTCTCCCTTGTATACATTATAATATAAAGAGCCTTGCACTACATCGCCCAGATCGATGACCAGCGTAGCTGGGTTTTCGGCGCGCACGCTGTCGATGACGACTTTGCGGCGCAGTATGCCTCCGAGTCCGTTGTCGTAGGGCTCAATGGCCGAGTGAGTGTCGTTGGTGTGCAAAATTGTTACGATTTCGGCCTGGGAGGGCGAAATCGCGCATGAAAATGTAATGGCTGCTATAATGCATTTCTTGAATGATACCATGGCTGAAATATGAAATGATTAGAGTAAAAATCCACATGCTAAGTTACACAAAAATTTTCGACAATGTAGAAATATGAGCGCAACTTTATGCAAACTAATGTGAATGAAGCATAAACAAGTTATAGGTATGATTCTATGTTCAAATGCGGTGCAAATGTATTCGCGAGGGGTGTATTGTGGCAAAATGCAAGTGCGTAGTGGTAGAATGGCATAAATTTCGACAAATTTACTAACATCTTACATTTATGTACAAAAATTAGTTAAAATGTGAGAATTTATAAATATTTTATTTGGTGGATTGATAGATTGTCACTAACTTTGCAAAGTGTTTTTCATGGTATTAGATTTAAGGTTAACTAAGATTGGTTGTCGAGACGACAATCAATTTTTTTTGTTGCAAAAACATAAAATTGGCTTAGATTGATTAGAATACAATAATAATCGTTATTTTTGCAAGAGAAGAAAACAAACTGCCAATATGCCGCTACCCATAAACGCCCTGAAATCGTTGATTGCTCGCTGCAAGCCTGTGCGCAGAAAGCGGACGGGCGACTATGTGCGCACGCGCCGCTACCAGCTTACTCTCACCAACATGGCCAGCCTTGAAGACAGCGTATTGATCCGGGGCAAGCGCTCAAGCTTGATTCTGGCAGCGATAGCGCTATTTTTGGTGATTGGCGCTTGGTGGATGACGATTTTCATATACACCCCGCTCCGCAACATCCTGCCGATGAGGATGCAGAGCGACTTGCGTAGGGAGTACACCGACTTGTCGGCTCGAGTAGATTCGGCCAACGAGGCGGCGAGGATCAACCAGCAATACATCAACGACGTGTTGGCTATAATCGACGACTCTCGGCCCAAGCCTGCTGAGGACACGTCGGACAAGACCATAACGCCGTTGCCGCTCGACTCTCTGCTCGAGACATCGCATGCCGAGCGCAGCTTCTCGATGCGCTTTGAGAATGCCGAGCGCTTCAACGTGTCGGTGCTTGCGCCAATAGCCGCCGAGGGCATGACCTTCTATCCGCCAATCTTGGCTCTTGAGACAGTGGAGCGCGTCAACGAATCGGGCATTCCGTATGTATATGCACAGCCGGCCAAGTCGTCGCCCATCTCTGCCATATATCGCGGCACGGTGATTGGCTCGAGCTTTTCCACTGGAAAGGGCGTGACGCTCACGGTGCAGCATCCCAACGATTTCGTGAGCGTGTATTCGGGGCTGTCTGACGTGTTTGTGTCGAGAGGCGACAAGGTGGAGCCCGGGCAGAGGCTCGGCGTGGCTCGCGAGGACCAGTATCTGTTTTTGTTTGAGCTTTGGCACAACGGCGCTCCCCTCGCGCCAAAGGATTATATTATGCTATGACGGCAGAGTGCGCAAAAATTATTTGGCAAAAATACATTGTTAAATCTTTTTTTGTTAACTTTGCCTAACAATTATCTCAAAGAAGATAAAATAGGCGCAATGATGCCTAAATACATGTAATAGAAGAACAGAATACATAATTTATACCATGGCAAATTGGTTTGAATGTAAGGTAAGATACGACAAATTGCAGGAGAATGGCACGTCGGTGAAGAAAGTGACAGAGAGCTTCCTTGTCGACGCATTGTCGTTCACCGAGGCCGAAGCTCGTATAATCGAAGAACGCAAGCCATACATATCGGGCGATTTCACGGTGACGGCTGTGAAGCGCACAAAGGTCTCAGAGATATTTTTCAATGACTTAGGCGATAAGTATTATATGGTGAAATGGCTGATCACCACTATCGATGAGAAGCCGGCTGCCATAGGCAAGCCGCCGGTGGAAAAGAAGGTGTCGGTGCTCACGCTGGTGCAGGCCTCGAATTTTCGCGGCGCTCTCGATGAGTTCATGGAAGGCATGAAAAACACCTTGTCCGACTTCGAGATAGCCCAAATCAATGAGACGCAGCTTCTCGACGTGTATCCTGTGAAATCAAAGAGCGAGGAATAACGAGCCATGGACAGCATTGCCTTACGATTGGCCGAAGTAGAGGCCACTATCCCGCAAGGAGTGAGGATGGTGGCTGTGTCGAAGTTTCACCCCGTGGATAAGCTGCTCGAGGCATACCGTGCCGGCCAGCGCCTATTTGGCGAGAGCCGCCAACAGGAACTGCTGAGCAAGATAGGGGAGATGCCTTCCGACGTGCAATGGCATTTCATAGGGCATCTGCAGACCAACAAAGTGCGCGGCCTCGTGGGCAAGGTGGCCATGATTGAGAGCGTAGACACTGAGCGCTTGTTGAAGGTGATCGACGATGAAAGCGCTCGTGCCGGAGTGGTGACTCGCGTGCTGATGCAGGTGCATGTGGCCAGGGAAGAAACAAAATTCGGCTTTTACCCCGATGAATTGCTAAGGTTTTTCGCCGACCGCAGGTTTGAGGCGCTGAAGGCTACCCACATTTGCGGCATAATGGGCATGGCCAGCAACACCGACGACATGGACCGGGTTCGCGATGATTTCATGGCCATAGCCAAATGCAAGCGCGACATCGAAAGCCTGGCGCCCGACCTGCGAGGATTCGACACATTGTCGATGGGCATGAGCCACGATTACCAATTGGCCATAGAATGCGGAGCCAACCTCGTGCGCATAGGCACGGCGATATTTGGCGAAAGAGAATACTAAGAAATTTTTACTAATCAATCAATATCCATTTTCGCAATGAGTAAAACTTCAGAAGCAGCAACACCCCAAAAGGGACGCACAGTTGCTATCATCACGATGTTCTTTATCTTCGCGATGATTTCGTTTGTGACTAATATGGCCGCGCCATTCGGCAATATCTGGGGATTCAGATATGAATGGGCAGGCATGGCCGGCAACTTGATGAACTTCACGGCATACCTCTTCATGGGTATCCCTGCCGGCAATATGCTCATCAAGTACGGCTACAAGAAAACAGCTCTCATCGCCTTGGCGATTGGCGCTATCGGCCTATTCATACAGCTTGTGTCGAGTTGGGTAGGCACCGGCGAGCCCGCTCTCTTCGTGTATCTGGCAGGCGCCCTGGTGTGCGGCGTGTGCGTGTGCATGCTCAACACAGTGGTTAACCCCATGCTCAACCTTCTGGGCGGCGGCGGCAACCGTGGCAACCAGCTGATTCAGACTGGCGGCTCGCTCAACTCGCTCTCGGGCACCCTCACGCCTATGCTTGTAGGCGTGCTTGTGGGCACGCTCACCAAGGAGACAACCATGGCAGCCGTGGCTCCGCTCGTTGTAACCGGCATCATCATCTTTGTGGCTGCTTTCATCGTGATTTCATTCGTTAAGATCGTAGAGCCCCAGAAGAACCTCAGCAAAGCTAAATATGAGCACTCACCGTTGGCATTCCGCCACTGCACCCTTGGCGTAATCGCCATCTTCTTCTACGTAGGCGTTGAAATCGGCATTCCTGGCGAAATGAATGCTTGGATAAGCCGCGAAAGCTTCGAAGGCGCTGCTGCCGTGGCCGGTTCGTTGGCAGCTATCTACTGGTTGCTCATGCTGGTGGGTCGCTTCTTGAGCTCCATCATCAGCGGCAAGGTGTCCACTCGTCTGCAGCTTATGGTATGCTCATCAGTGGCCTTGGCATTCCTGCTTACGGCAATATTGCTTCCCGAAAGCGTGAAATTCCAGTCGCCGAGCTTTGAGGCGCTGAATATCACCAGCGGCGAGGTGCCCTTGAAGTGTCTCTTCCTCTTCCTCTGCGGCATCTGCACATCGGTTATGTGGGGCGGCATCTTTAACCTTGCCACCGAGGGACTTGGCAAATACACCGCCAAGGCATCAGGCCTGTTTATGACCATGGTTGTGGGCGGTGGTATCATGCCCTTCATCCAGGACTGGATTGCTCGCAATTGCGGTTACGTCAACAGCTATTGGCTCGTATTTGCCATGGTAGCATACATCCTTTACTACGCTGTGGTCGGCTCGAAGAATGTCAACACCGACATTGTCGTTGACGACCTCAATGAGGATCAGGTGCTCAAGCAGGCTAATTAAGATTGCTTACTCCATAACGAAACGAAGAGCCGCATCGACCGTTGGTGAAACAAGCCGGCAGTCGTGCGGCTTTTTTTGCAATAACATCAATCTCCGGTGAGCTATTCTTACACGCCAGACATTTATTCACAAGGAGATGTCGCGTCGGCGCGACATATTCCATATGTTCTTATTATGAAGCGAATACTGATTTCGATGATTGCCGCTGTGATGGCAACGATGGTGTCGTTGGCTGCCGGCTACAGCGTTGACGAGATTCCCAATGTGCATCGGGCCGACAGCACGCAATTCGTGTCGAATCCCGACGGCATTCTCTCGCAAGCTATGGTCAATCGGCTCAATGCCCAGTTGCACCAGGTGTGGCTGAAGACATCGACTGAGCCTGTGGTTGTCGTTGTCAATGACATCGACACTGACGACATTGACGGCTTTGCCACCGACCTATTCACGAAATGGGGGATAGGCAAGGACGACAAGGACAATGGCGTGCTCTTGCTGGTGGTGAAGGATCAGCGTGGGGCGGTGATTCGTCCCGGCTATGGAATCGAAGGCGTGCTTCCCGATGGCAAGTGCGGCAGAATTCTGCGCAACGAGATGTTTCCCCGATTCAGTGAAGGCGACTACGACGGCGGCGTTCAGGCCGGCGTGGCGCAGATAGCTGCAGTGCTCGAAAATCCCGACTCATACGACGAACTGCATTCTTCGCAGCGCAACAATGCCCGGGTCGATGGCGAGGAGGATGATTTGGGGTCGTGGCTTCTGACGTGGATTGGGACGTTTCTGGTGATTTCGCTTATTTTCCTTGTCGTTACTTACAGTATATATTCCGGAGGTAAAAAGAGCGGCGACGTGCAGGGCGCATATCGCCGACTTGAGGCGTGGCGCATGCCACTGCTCTTGCTTTCGTTTGTGGGCTTGGGCGTGCCCTTGGTGGCGTATTTGCCATTGCGGCACATGCTCAACAGTCTTCGCGACTCGAAGAGGGAATGCCCGCATTGCCATCATCAGATGGTGAAGATGGATGAGGATGCCGACAATGCCTATCTCAACACCGCGCAGGACATGGAAGAGCGACTCAACTCAGTGGACTATGACGTGTGGGTATGCCCGAATTGCAATGAAGTTGACATAATCCCCTTCGACAATCCGCAGTCGGAGTACACAAAATGCCCGAAATGCGGCGCGAAGGCATGTCATGTGGTATCGATGCAGCGTGTGCAGGCGCCCACCACTACGCGAGAGGGCGTAGGCGTGAAGACGATACAATGCGAACACTGCAAATACCGCTTCCAGCAGCGCTACAGCATACCTTGCGAGGCTGACCCGGCAGCTGCCGCAGCTGCAGGAGCCATCTTGGGCTCGATGCTCGGCCGGGGCGGAGGCTTTGGCGGCGGCTTCGGAGGCGGCTCCTTCGGCGGAGGAAGCACGGGAGGAGGCGGCGCAAGCGGCCATTGGTGATCAATTTGAGGGGCGCACAGGCAGTGCGTCCCGGTAACAAGCAAACATCTCAATTTTAAAATAAACATGAAAAAAGGATTGATTATTATCATTGTCATTGTCGCCGTCGTATTGCTCGGCGCAAAGTGGGTTGTGAGCACACGCAATGGCATCATTGTCGACGAGCAGGCCGTGGAGAAGGCTTGGGGCAATGTCGAGAATCAGTATCAGCGTCGTCTCGACCTGATTCCTAACTTAGTGAACAGCGTAAAGGGCTACGCTCAGCACGAGTCGAGCACCTACGAGAAAGTGACTGAGGCGCGCGCGGGGCTGAAGTCGGCCTACAACGACGCAAAGGCGCTCACCACCACCGACACGCCTGATGACCTGAGCAAATTCCAGGAGGCGCAGAACGCCCTCAATCGCCAGCTCGCCATATATGTTAACGCTGTGCATGAAGCTTATCCCGACTTGAAGGCCAACACGCTATTCATGAACCTGCAGGACGAATTGGCCGGCACCGAGAATAGGATTGCCACCGAACGCACTCGCTACAACGATACCGTTGAGCAGTACAACATCAAAATCATGAAGTTTCCGGCCTCGCTCGTAGCATGGGGATTCAGCAAGCGCGAGATGTTCAAGGCCGACGCCGAGGCACAGCACGCACCCAAGGTCGACTTCGGCACCGACAGCTCAAGCGCCGCATCCTCCGCCACATCCTCCGCATCGTCTACCACCACCAACGACGATGACGACTGGTAATTCAACTTTCGCCAGTGAAAGTTGAGGACTATAATGACAACTCAATAAAAAGGGCGCGACACCTCGCGCCCCTTTTTATTGCAATGCCCCATCTGCATAAAATCAGAAACTACGGCGCTCCCTATCATATCACACGTCCTCATAGATATGGCATAATTTACGAAATGATTGAGTCCACTTGAAAAAGTCGGTTTCGTCGGTTTTCTTTCAAAATCAACATATGATTATCAAGATGTTATATAATACAAAATCACAATTATGGACTTGCTTCGACTACCTGATACTAAAAAATGCCTTTGGAATTGACCTTGAAACTGAGACAGTAAATATTCAGATGATTAAAAATCTTGATTATTTGGAAAATACGAATAATTTCGTACTTTTGCGGTGTGATTGAGCGCAGAGGCGACAATCGAACTTACTTGGTCAAGCGGCTTGATTTTATTCATAACTCTTTGATTATCACCTATAAAGTTACGAAAAATCTGTGACTTGGCCAAATTTTTCAAGCACTTATTTTGCTGAATCTCAAAGAATTATACATGTTTTACAGCATATTTCCAAAAGTCAAATTTTTAACGAACTATTGTTTAATAGTACTTCTAAGTCCTGTAGCCATTTCATCAATGGCTCAACAAAATATAGACACTGTTCAAACTCATCAACTGAATGAGGTCGTTGTTGAAGCTCGTAACCAACGACTTGGGGCCGAGGTGTCAACGTATATACCAACGT
>CAZORI010000042.1:0-16015 GCA_964582335.1 uncultured Bacteroides sp. | reverse complement strand
TATCAGGGCGCGCTCGGGACTTCCACCCGTTAGATTATGCCCATGTCGGGCGAACTAAAAAGCAACGCAGCCGAGAGCGAATGCTCTCGGCTGCGTTGCTTAGCAAAAGAAGATAGTGCTGACGCGCTATTCCGCAGTGAAGGAGTCAAGCACGTTCTTCACCGAGCCGTGGAACAGCAACAAGCGCTTTGCCTCGTCGTACGACACCTTGTCGCCCAATTCCTCAAGAATCATGCGCGTGCCGCGATCCACGAGTTTGGCATTGGTAAGCTGCATGTTCACCATCTTATTGCCCTTTACGCGGCCCATCCTAATCATCACCGACGTAGTGATCATATTGCAGATCATCTTTTGGCCAGTGCCCGACTTCATGCGCGAGCTGCCCGTTACATACTCCGGGCCCACGATCATCTCGATGGGTATCTCGGCAGCCTCCGATACCGGAGCATCAGGATTGGACGTGATGGCAGCTGTGAGGATGCCGTGCTTCCGCGCCTCCTTGAGCGCGCCAATCACATAGGGCGTAGTGCCAGATGCGGCAATTCCTATCACAGTGTCTTTGTCGTTGATGTTGAATTTCTTCAAGTCCTCCCAGCCCTGGTTGGTGTTGTCCTCAGCATTCTCCACAGCATGGCGCAGAGCATAGTCGCCGCCGGCTACTATGCCGATTACCCACGAGGGGTCCATGCCAAACGTAGGAGGAATCTCCGAAGCGTCGAGCACGCCAAGGCGCCCCGATGTGCCGGCGCCGATGTAGAAAATGCGACCGCCCTTGCGCATGCGCTCAACGATGCCCGTCACAACCTTCTCAATCTGCGGTATAGCCTTTTCCACAGCCAAAGCCACCTTCTTGTCCTCGTTGTTGATGTCGTGGAGTATCTCGCCCACACTCTTGTTCTCAAGATTATTATATAGCGAATCCTGTTCGCTGATCTTCACAAATGCCATGACATTGATTGGTTATTTTATTTCTGTTTTTATGCTTCTTTGTGGAAAGCGATCAAGCCATCCATCGGCACCTTCAGTACGGTACCGACGGTGAAGCCATTGCGTGCGGCTGCTTCTTCAAGCATATGGCGATAATAATGCGCTATGCTGCCCACAAAGTTGACGGTCCCTTTTTGCCCATAATGCTTGATGTTGCGTACGAAGAAGGCGTTGAATTCGCTCTCCACGATAGCGCGCACCTGCGGGCACTCAATGTTCTCGAGCAAAAAGGGCGACAGAGAGGCCAAGAACTTGTTTGCACCCGGCTCGCGATATACGCGCTGTATGATTCCAAGGCGGTCGAGCTGGTACTGCTCCAGGAACTTGCGGCACAAGTCGGCAGGCAGCTGCTCCTTCAGCACGTCGCCCACCAGCCTACGCCCAAGCACGGCGCCGCTGCCCTCATCGCCAAGTATGTAGCCCAGCGGCGACACATTGTCAACGATTTTTTCTCCATCGTAGTAGCATGAATTGGAACCTGTGCCCATGATGCATGCTATGCCAGGGTTGTGGCCGCACAGCGCACGAGCGGCTGCCAGCAAGTCGCTGTACACCTCAATCTTCGCTTCCGGCAGGTACTTGCCTATAGCCTCGGCCACCGAGTCGCAAACCTTGGGCGATATGCACCCGGCACCATAGAAATACACTTCGAAGGTCAACACGGCTAAGTCGCCAATTATCGGGGCAAACTCCTCTCCTAAGCGAACCGTCATTTCCTCGCATGACAGCATCACTGCATTCATGCCGGGTGTATTGAAACGTTTTTTCACCTCGCCATTGGCATCTATCAGACACCAATCGATTTTGCTGCTTCCGCCGTCTGCAATAAGTATCATAATTTTATGTAGATTTTCTTTTTGTACAATATCAAGCCTATAGCCCAATTAATCAATACGAATATAATCGCGTAGAAGAGCGATGCAAGCATCGTGTTGTCGGCGCACACCGGCAACAAGCAATATTTGTATATCAGCGTATGAATCGACGTGTAGCCGTCGGGGGCTGCCGACAACGGCACTTTGATGAAGCCGAAAAGGATGGCCAGCACCGATGAAAGCGCGTAGAGGAACAGCGGATTCACGCCAAACACCTCGAAGAACGTGCACCAGCGCTTCTTGCCCTTGATGTCGATAATCCAGATGAAGAGGCCAAGGAGCGATGATGCGAGTCCGCATGTGGTGAACACGAAGGTAGGCGACCATATTTTCTTGTTGATGGGGCAGCCATACGAAAGAAGCAAGCCTGCAAACGTGAGCAACACGCCGATGATAAGCAGATTGTACGACCGCTTTTCGTTGTCCTTCACTTTAATTATCATCATGCCGCAAAGGAAGCCAATAAGGCAGTGGGCAATAGAGGGCAAAGTGCTAAGCAAGCCTTCCGGGTCGAACTTAAGCGTGACGCCGTCGATGGTGTCGGCATACATGTGGTCCACGCCGAGCACCTTATGGTCGACTATCGATATCACGTTGCTGTCGCTGAACTCAAAGCCGTTGCCAAACACGAGCATCAGCGTGTATATTACAAGCAAAAGCGCCACTATCCACACTATGTATTTATGGTTTACAGCCAGAGCAATCAGCGACGACGCGCCATAGCATAAGGCCAAGCGAGGCAAAACGCCCAAGAATCGTATGTGGCTGAAATTGAATATGGCCTGCATAGTGGTCATCTCAGGGTTAGCCATCCCCCTTAGGAAAATGGCGAACCAGGCTATGGCCCAGCCAATGAGCAGGATTAGCACCGAGCGCTTGACTATTTTGCCGCAGGCCCTCCATGAAAATTGGAAGTCGTATTTCCGCAGTGAGAAATACGTGCTCACGCCCATTATGAACATAAAGAACGGAAACACGAGGTCGGTGGGCGTGAGGCCATGCCACGACGCATGCCTGAGCGGAGCGTAGATGCTGCCCCACGTGCCGGGATTGTTCACAAGAATCATTCCCGCCACTGTGAGACCTCGCAGTATGTCGAGCGAAAGCAATCGCTGCTTCGTCTTCTTCGCTTTGGCTTGTTGTTGGCCTTCGGCTACTGTAGTTGATGTCATGAATATTGATTGTTTTTGAAATGTTTATGATCGGGTTTGCTTGGTCATGAGTTTTTCGGAGTAGTCACGCGGTCCACCAAATAGGCAATCGACTGGTAAGGAATGCCGCTGTTGGTGGCGAGCCCTATCTCGCATGTGCGAGAGTTGGAGAAGCCCTCCTTGGCCCCGAATTCATCCACTTGCTTCTTCAGCTTGCGCAAAGCCCACTCGTTGAGCTCGGGATGCATGAAGCCCTTGTCGCCTGCAAAGCCGCAGCAGCCCACCTGGGTAGGCAGAAGCACATTGCGGCTGCAGCGCTGCGCCAGCGCCACGAGAGTGTCGGCCAAGCCCATAAGCCGAGTCGAGCACGTCGGGTGCACGGTCACCGGCTCGTCGATCGGGTGAAAATCGAGATGTGCCATCAGGTAAGTGCTTATGAACTCAACCGGCTCGTACAGCTTCAGGCTCTTGATGTGGGTGCGCATGCGGTGCAGGCAGGGGCTCTGATCGCACAGCACGGGGTAGATGCCTCCTTGCGAGGCTTTGAGCAATGCCTCCTCAAGCTGGGCTGTCTTTTTGTCGGCGATGTCCATCATGCCTTTGCTTTCCCATATCATGCCGCAGCATAGGCCGCCCATGTTTTCGGGGAATATGACCTCAAAGCCTGCCTTGTTGCACAGCGACACCATAGTGTCGACGAGCGAGGGCAGCTTCTTGCCGTCGGCTCCCTTGGAGGCGCCCATCGTCTGGTTGATGCAGGAGGGGAAATATACCACCTTGCGGTCGTACTTGCCGTCGTTGGGCGCTTTCTTGGGAGCCTTATAGCTGCCCGGCAAAGCAGGCGTCCACAGAGGGGCGCCTAATTTGTTCATGGTTTTGCCCAACGAATTTACGGCATTGTCGCCAAGCACTTTGTGCGCCACATTAGCTACAGAGAGCAGAGGACGCATAGCACTTTGCACTGTAGAGAAGTGATTGGCCGTCCACTTGCCCATCTTGTAGTCGACGGAGTGGGCAGGCTTCTCGGCCTGGCGTATCTTGTGGGTGAGGTCGCCGGTGTTGATGCCCATTGGGCACGACATGCTGCACAAGCCGTCGCCGGCGCATGTCACGTCGCCCTGGTATTTATATTGCTCCTTCAATTCGTGAGCGCGCTTATGGTCCTCGCCTGTGCTATGCAGGCGTGCCAGCTCGCGATTAATCACGATGCGCTCGCGAGCCGACAAGGTGAAGCCGCAGCTCACGCAGTTGACTTCGCAGAATCCGCACTCGATGCACTTGTCGATGATTGGGTCGGCCTGTGGCAATGGCTTCATGTTGCGCACGTAGCACTCGGGGTCGTCGTTGAAAATCACTCCGGGATTGAGAAGTCCCTTGGGGTCGAAGAGTTGCTTCACGCGGCGCATGCAGCCAAATGCTTTCTCGCCCCACTCCTTCTCAACGAACGGAGCCATGTTGCGGCCGGTGCCATGCTCGGCCTTGAGCGAGCCGTCGTATTTGTCGACGACAAGCTTCACTATCTCCTGTATCAGATGTCGGTATTTCTCCACTTCCTTGTCGGAATCGAAAGCCTGCGCTATCACGAAATGGTAATTGCCCTCGAACGCATGGCCGTAGATGCAGGCATCGTCGTAGCCGCAGTCTTCAATCAGCTTCGCCAAGTCCTTGGTTGCCTCCGGCAGGTCGTCGATGCAGAATGCAATATCTTCGATAAGCGAAGTCGTGCCTATGGGTCTGGTGCCTCCCACTGCCGGGAACACGCCCGAGCGCATCTGCCACAATTTGGCTGTTTCGGCAGGGTTGTCGCAGAATTTGGCCGGCTTGTAGAGCGGCATCTTCGACAGGGCTTGCTCCAGCAGCTCTATGTTTACGCGTAGCTTGTCGGGCGTTTCGGCGCGTGTCTCTATCAGAAGCGCCGTCAAGCCTTCACCCGTGGTGTCGTGCACCGATGCAAGCGACTTTTTGTCGAGCATTTCGCAGCTGTACACAGGCAGTGCGCGCTTCTTGATGGCCACCACAGCCTTTGACGCCTCGCTTATGTCGGTGAAATACACCATTGCCGACGCCGTGCATGGTATCAGCGGCGCCGTCTTCATGGTGACGCTGCTAATGAAGCCCAGCGTGCCCTCCGAGCCCACCATAAGGTGAGCCAAGATTTCACGCGGGTCGTCGTAAGCTATGAACGGGCGCAGGTTGAGTCCCGTCACATTCTTGATTGAGTATTTGCGGCGTATGCGCTCGGTGAGCTCTACGTCGGCGCGTATCTCATCGCGTATCTTCTCTATGCCCTCGAGCAATGCCTTTTCAGTGTCGCTGTCGGGCTCCATGGCTGTGTCGACGAGCGTGCCGTCGGCAAGCACTACGCGGGCCGACACGAGCATGCGGTCGCTATTGGCATGGGTGCCGCAATTCATGCCTGATGCATTGTTGGCGACGATGCCGCCCACCATCGCCGATTTCACCGAAGCCGGGTCGGGCGTGAAGATGCGGTCGTGAGGCTTCAATATCTCGTTCACCCTTGCGCCAATGATGCCTGGCTGCAATGTGATGGTTTCGGCCTTTGGCCCGATAGTGTATTCTTCCCAGTTCTTACCGGCCACAACCAACACCGAGTCGCTAATCGACTGTCCTGAGAGGCTCGTTCCGGCAGCGCGGAACGTAACCGGCACCTCAAGCTTGTTGGCGGCGCGCAGGAGCGCCTTCACCTCGCGCTCGTCCTTCACTCGCACCACCATGCGCGGCACCATGCGGTAAAAACCAGCATCGGTGCCCCACGCAAGAGTGCGCAAGGCATCGGTGTAGATGCGATCATCAGGTATGTATGTATTGATTGCCTTATAGAACTTCCTGTATTTTGTGTCAAGCTTACTCATACAAGTGATATTTTGATGATGCTTGGCGGAACGGCTCTACGTCCTTGTTCCAGTATGCCTCCATGTCGGCCACTTTATAGTCCTTGCCGAATAGCCGGCGTATGTTTTTGCTGCCCACTACCTTGTCGAACATGTCGAATCGCTTTGGATTGCACGTCTCGAAAGCCTTGTGGTCGGGGTAAAGGCGCGCGAGCTCCTGCATCACGTAGAATTGTATCAGCGTAATCGGAGCCACGTCCTTGTCGGCGATGTACACCTCCACGCCCTGCATGTTTTCGCCATGTCCAAACGAATAGAACGGCTTGATGTGTATCGGGCGGAATTTTACGCCCGGCAATTCCAGAGCGTTCATTGCATCCGACAGTTCGTCGGCATTGACCCACTGGGCGCAGAATAATTTGAACGGCAACGTGTAGCCCACTCCAATGTTCATGTACTCTATCTCGCCCATGATGCCCGATGCCGGATAGTAGAGCGAAGCCTCGGGATTGGGAATGTGAGGCGACGGAAGCACCCATGGCATGCCAGTTTCGCCGAACGACATGTCGCGTGTCCAGCCTTCCATAGGCACGACGGTCAGATTCACTTTCTTTCCGCTCGGCAGCAAGCCTTCCTCGTTGAGGTATTGGGCCAATTCGCCCGGAGTAAGACCGTACAGGTAAGGTATGGGAAATTTGCTTACGAATGAATAGCATGAATCTTCAACAATGTTGCCCTCTATTTTGTTGCCCCCGACAGGATTGGGGCGGTCGAGCACCATGAATTCCTTGCCAAGCTCGGCGCAGGCGTCCATGGCCACGCCCATCGATGAGATGAACGTGAACGAGCGGCAGCCGTTGTCCTGGATGTCGTACACCAGCACGTCTACGTCCTTTAGCATTTCAGGGGTAGGCTTTAGCGTCTTGCCGTACATGGAATATACAGTGACTCCTGTCTTGGGATCGACGAAGTTGTCAACCTTGTCGCCGGCATGCACATCTCCGCGCACGCCATGCTCGGGTGCATATAGGCCCACGAGCTCAACGCCTTCGGCCTCGTGCAAGATATCGATGGTCGATTTCAAGCTGTTGTCAACTCCGCTGGGGTTGGTGATAAGGCCCACGCGCTTGCCCTTGAGCTGCTCAAAGCCATTGTCGCGAAGCACTTCTACGCCCGGCTTCACCGTCTGGGCGAAGGCTGCCGTGCATGTGAGCGCGGCGGCAGCCAGCATATAGCCAATCTTTTTCATCATTCTTTTTTGCTTTCTATCTTTTTGCCGAAATTGGGGTCAACCTTCACTATCATCGCCACAGCTATCGTAGCTATGCAGCATATCATTGTCCACACGAAGAAATGCTTGTAGCCTATCGTCTCCTGTATCCAGCCGGCTATCATGCCTGTCATCATCGACAGCGCCATCAAGCCCGTGCAGATGGCATAGTGCGACGTCTTGAACTGACCTTCTGAGTAGTAAATGAGATAGAGCATGTAGGCCGTAAAGCCAAAGCCGTAGCCGAATTGCTCAATGAACACGCAAATGTTCACCGTAAGCAGCGAGTGGTCCTGGAAATAGCTCAGATACACAAACGTCAAGCACGTAAGCGACATGCTCCATGCCATAGGCTGCAGCCATTTCTTCAGGCCGCCCTTGGCAGCCACCATGCCGCCGATGATGCCCCCTATCGTGAGGCCCACAATGCCAATGGTGCCGTACACAAGCCCTACCTCGCCGGTGGTGAGCCCAAGTCCGCCCTTATCAATTGGGTCGAGCAAGAAGGGCTGGATGATTTTGGTGAGCTGAGCCTCCGGGAAACGATAGAGCAGCATGAACACTATTGCTCCCACCGTCTGCCACACCGGGAATTTGGTGAAGAATGTCTTGAAAGCATAGAGGAAGCCGGTGATGATGCCCTTGGCCGATGCCTCACCATTAGGATGGTCGCTGGCCGGACGCGGAAGCGCCCAATTGTGGTATATCACTACAATGAAGAAGAATACCGACAACACCACAAACACCACAGTCCACGCCATAGGTATATTGCCCGACGTGCCCTGGAATGTAGCCGACACTCGGCTCTTTATCTTCGGGTCGATGGTGTAGAGCATGTAGGCAGGCTTGTCCCAGTTGTCACCGGTGAACACCAAGCGCGAATCGCTGGCAAGCTTGATGCTCTGGTCGCCATCCTTGAAGTTGAATATCAGCACGATGTCCTCGCCGTCGGCCGGAGCCTGGTTGAGGCGAACGCTGGCAACGGCAAAGTTGCTCTTAGGCGACGCGGTCTCGCCTCGGTCTTCGCCGAACTTGTCGCGGAGCCATTTGCGGAATGCGCCCCACTCTTGGTTCTTGGCTGCTGAGGCTGCCTGCTGCTCAATCGGAGCCACAAAGCCATTGGCAACGTTGCTCTCCGACACATGCGAGCGCATCATCGCCGCATAGTCCTCGAAAGGCATCGTTACGCCGTCCACTGTCACTGAATCGCTTACCGCTACTGAAAGCACCGACATAGGCGAAATGCTGAACTTGGCCGCGCCGCCGGCCGCTAAGGCATGGTCGTCAGGAGGCAATGCAGCTATCGACGCCGGCTCGTCAGGGTCGACAATGAGCTGTGTTTCCACCGGGTCGAGACCCGTGTTCATTTCTATCAAGCCGGCAAGCACCACCAGCAGCCCTTGGCCAACAACAGTGGCAACCCGGTAGAAGGTGGAGCGTATGCCCACGTAGAATGACTGCTCATGCTCGGTGAGCGCAAGCATGTAGAAGCCGTCGGCTGCGATGTCGTGCGTGGCCGACGCGAATCCCATGAGCATGAAAATGGCCAGCGTGAACTGAACGTAAAACTCCGTAGGAATGGTGAAAGCGATGCCGGCCAAGGCAAATGCAACAATCCACTGCATAGTCAGTGTCCACCAGCGCTTGGTGCGTATAAGGTCGACAAAGGGGCTCCAGAATGGCTTTATCACCCAGGGGAGGCCCAGCCAACCGGTGTATATGGCAATGTCGGTGTTGCTCATGCCAAGTCGCTTGTACATGATCACTGATATAGTCATCACAGCCACGTAGGGCAGTCCCTGGGCAAAATACAAAGTAGGTATCCATGCCCATGGGTTGCGCTTCTGCTGCGTATTTCTGTCGTTATTTTTCATTATCTTTCAGATATTAATGAGATATATACATCTATTTTCATTCACTCTCCCCGCTTCACTTTCAGTATGCTGCCGGGGAAGTAGTGCTGCAGGATTTGGGCGTATGTGTAGCCTTTATTGGCCATTACAGCCGCGCCAATTTGGCACAGTCCCACGCCGTGGCCCCAACCTGCCCCCGTAAGCTTGAATCCAGTAGCAGTCTTCGTCACCACGAAGGCTGATGAATACAAGTGCGACTCCGACAACAAGCGGCGTATTTCCAGTTCCTTGCCTACCTCAAGGCTCGCCTTCTCTCCCACAATCTTGAGCAGCGATATGCGGCCCGACGTGCCGCGCTCGATTGGAATAAGCGACTTTATGCGCCCGAAGTCGATGCCCGACTTGCGCGCCACAAGCTCAGAAAGCGTGTCGGTGTCGTATTCCACTGTCCAGCGATAGAAATCGGTGGTTTCCTGGTCGTAGCCATTCAGCACTTGGCTGAGTATACTATGGTCGCGAGTATTGCAGAATGCCTCGGGCGATGACAAAATCCAGCGTGCGGCATTGCCCTCTGCGCGCAGGTCGGGATAGTCCATAGGCTGAGCGCTGTCGCGTCGCGCCACCAAGTAGGGGTATTTCTCATCCTCCCAGCAGTATTGGAATTCCTCGAACACGCCGCCGCAGCATTTCGAGAATCGAGCATCGCACAGCTTGCCGTCGTACATGAGCACCTGGCCGCGAGTAGCGTCCACTGCTTCCTGCACCTCAGGCGTAGTCTGTCGCGTCACGCCTTGGTAGCGCTGGCAATGGTCGTCGGCGCACACATCAAATAGGGTGTGCTCGCTGTGTCCGTACCAGCGTATGCGCCTTCCGGGCGTATCCATCGACGACACGGCCTCCTCCCCCTTTTTATTCAGAATCTGAGCCAAAACCCAGCTGCGGCTAATCACGGCATGAGCGCGGAGAAGCTGTGGATGCGAGGTCGCTTTCATCTCCGACGATATTACGCTGGCCAAGTAGTCCTCCACGTCGAGCGTGTTCACCAGCACCAGGTCCTCGCCGTCAGGCAGAATAGTGATTGCGCCCTTGAAAAGCTGAGTTTCTTTCCTCTCCCAATGGAAGTGCACGCCTATGGTTACGTCGTACACCTCGCAGCGGCATTCGTCATCGGTAGGGAGCATCTCTATGGGCGCATCCACGCTGCGTCGCTCCAGGCGCACTTTGCCGGTAACGACATCACCGTCCCACACATAATTTCCGTGCAGTGAGATTTCTATTTTGGGAGCGGAAAGAATTCCTACTTTCAGATACTGGGTATTCATGATAAAAATTTGGGTAAAAATCAAGCATTGGCGAGAATCGCTCTCACCTCTTCAGGAGTGTAGCACAGCTCTTGCATGAGCTTGCTTATCGTAGCGGCATCCATAGCGTCGAAATCCTTCTCAAGCGGCGTAATCAGCACGCCCGACAAGTCGACCGAGGCCGGCGACACCAGCATCTGGCCTTCGCCATGCCCATAGCAGTCGGGGCGATGCTTTTTGCGGGGAATGATCACTATGCGCACAGTGCCGTCATGGGCGTCAGGGTCGCGCAGATATGCCAGCACATTCACCATAGGCTCGTCGTCGCCGTCGGGCACGGGCAGCAGCTTAATCACGCTGTCGAAGCGCTCTGCCGCTTGCTCGGGAGTGGCGGCGTCGATTACAATCACGCCGGGAGTGGCGTCTTCGCGAGCGGGCACGCCAATGCCGGGCATGAGATAGTCGATCTTGCCGATTTGGCTTATAAGGGGAAGGAAGTCACGGTTTCCGGCCTGGAAATGCATGTGGTCGGGAGCCGACGCTCCGCAGCGCTTGCCGTTGTAGAAAATCACGTAGTCGGGCAGTTCCACGGCCAAGCGCGCCATGTCGGCCACGCGCCCCATGATGGTCTGGTCAACATGAGCATTGGCCGGAATGGTGAGGTGGCGCGGAAATATGGGGAACGGGTTGATGAGAATCGTGTAGTCTCCCCAAGGCAATCCCTCCTGCACAGCCGGGCGGTTGGCCTCACACAAAAAGCAGGGACGCTTCTTGATTGTGGCTGCGTCCATCTTCGCGCCGGTCGACACGATTCGTGCCGGATTGAACTGCACCTTTATGCGCCAAGGCTCAGCGGCTTGCCCCGCCGAGGGCATGCTCACTACCTTGGTTTTGACATTGCTCAACGCATTGTAATTGTCGGCAGCCTGCGACCAAACAGCCAACTGCTGGTCGAACAATTTTGATACGTCTATCATTTCTTTCTCTTGTTCATCGCCACGCGGGCCTCAAGCTCCCATGTGCGTATGCGGTCTTTGTACAGATTGTTGCGATTGGTCTTGTTTATGTCGAGGGCTGCATCAGAATTGTCCTCCCAGCGGCGGCATAGATACAGCACATCGTAGATGCGGCCTATCTGATAATTGCGCGATATGGCCAGGCCAAGGGCGTAATCTTCGCCATACGACGTGTTGGGCACGTGTATCTTGCGGAGGAGCGGCGTGTAGAAGGCGCGAGGCGCGCCCAGGCCATTGATGCGCATGGCGTTGTTGCGGCCATTGTCGGGTGTCCACTCTTTGTGGTCGATTACGCCCGGGGGTATGGGGTTCTTGTCGATGTCGGTAAGCATGTACGTGCCCACCACCATGCCGCATTTCTGCTCGTAGAATGCGTCAACAATCTTCTTAAGCGTGTCGGGGCCTGAGTACACGTCATCGCTGTCGAGCTGCACGGCGAATTTGCCGCAGCGGCGGTCCTCAACTCCCATGTTCCAGCAGCCGCCGATGCCAAGGTCGGTGCGCTCGGGGCAGATGTGCACAACACGCGGGTCGTTCTTGTACTCGTCGACAGCCTCTGTTGTGCCGTCGGTGGAATGGTTGTCGATGACAATCACATTGAACTTGAACGGCGCCTCCTGCGACAGCACGCTGTCGATGGCATCGCGGATTGTGCGCACACGGTTGCGCACGGGGATAATCACCGAGGCTTCCAGCTCAAAATCGCCTTCGTTGAAGTCAATCGGCTCGAACACCGGGGCAAGGTAGCCGCCGATGGCCTTCAGGTGATCGGTGCAAGCCTCTTCTTTCTCAATCTGCGAAGCGCGATTGCGAGGGTCCACGTAGTCGAAAATCTTCTCGCCGCTCTTGCGGTTGTCGCTCTCTACGTCTTGGTACAGGTATTCATTGATATGCACAATCGGCGCCATGCGGCTCACGCGCAGGCGCAGGTCATACAGGCCGGCGCTCTTGTAATCCTTGTCCATCTCGGCCACAGCCTTCTTGAAGAGGTCGGTGCGGAAGAACATAACTGAGCCGAAATCGAAGTCGTCGCGGAGCGAGCCGAATTGATAGTCGATCACAGGCGAATTCTTCTGTTCGCCGTTGGCCACGGAGTAATGGTCGGAATAGAGCATCCCGGCACCGGTGTCCTCGGCAATGCGCACAAAGCGCTCAAGCGCGAAGTAGCCCGGCAAAAGGGTATTCTGCTTGGTGTAGAGCAGCAGATATTTGCTGTCGCCCGCCATCGAGGCGATTTTCTTCATCATTCCCGTCGATGTCAATGGCTCGAAGTTGGTGTCAAGCACCTCCACGCGGCTCACCAGGGGCGACTTGGTGATTTCCACTACAGAAGGCAACGTGTCGGCTTGATCAGTGCATGGCAAAAAAGCAGTAATCATATGATATTTTGGTTTATTTATCTGAAACGTATTATTGGTTGAAGAATTCGAGGATTTGCTTCATCAAGTGGTTGCGCTCATCGCGGCTGCGGATGGTTTCGAAGGGGAAGCCAAGGCATACGGTGCGGTAGTTGCCGGGCGCGTATGCTGTGCCGGCCGGCAGGTTATTCTCTGTATAGCGCATTATGGTTGCGCCGGTGGCGGTGTCGGCAGGGAAAAGCGCATCAGGGCTCTCGATGGCGTACATGTCCTGGTTGAGGGTGTTGTAGAACTGGAAGCGGCCGTGGCCGAATTGCTTGTAGCGGCTTTGCACCTCATGAGCCTCGCCGGTGAGCGATGCCATGCCGGTGCGCCAGTTGTAGCCAAGCACCTGCTTTGCAAAGTCATGGTCGGCCTCGGCTATTTCGCTGTCTACGTTGAGGTTGTCCCAAAGGTCGGTAGCTATGAACGAGCCTGTCACCATCACGTTGCCGCCGCCCTGCGTGTAGGCGCGGAGCTTCTGCTGCAGCTTTGCGGGGAATGTCTTGAAGTATGTGCCCAAGGCGCCGCGTCCGCGCTTGATTTCCTTCTGCTTGCCCAAAATCAGGTCAACAATCTGCGGTTGGCTTCCCTCACTGCTATTGGCGAAGGACTCCACGCTGCTTGAAATGAATCCGTAGCCGGCATCGAGTATCGACTCGCCGTGGAGCGCTACATAGTCGAATGTATTTCCGGCGATTACCTGCGTCTCGTAGTTGCTGCGCGATGCGCCGAAGCCGGCTGCGTCATCGTCCATCCACGGAATCTCGCGACGGAACTCATACATAGCGCCGATAAGCGAAATGTCCTGCACATATGGCACGCCCCCGTCGCGCTCGTTGTAGAATCCGGCGATTTCGCCCGAGTCGAACGTGTCAGGCGCGCTCACTCGCGTGAAGCCGTTCACCACGAGCACCTGCTTAGCGCCGGGCTTATAGCCAAGGGCAAGCACTTCCGAGGGGAAACTTACGCCGCCGTCATTGCCGGCTATGATGCGGTAGCTGTGCACCTTGCTGTCTTTAACTGTAACGTCGTATTTGGGCACGCTCACCGTGGCTATCGGCGTGAAGCCCACGGCGTCGCCCACTCTCTCCTCTACGATATAGTAGGTGGGAGTGGCAGTGGCCTCAAGCGAATCCACTGTCTCGGCCCACGAAAGGGTGTATCTGCCATTGCCGCCCTCGATTGAGAAGGCGCGCACCGGCAGGGGCTGCACCACATAGGGGCGGCCGTCGCGCTCAGCAAGGAATTGGAGCATGCCTTTGTAGATGGCGCGCGACACCACGAAGCGGAAGGCGGGGTCGAGGCCATATTTCATGTCGGCGAAATTCTGGTGCGAAAGCAGCTCGAGCAGCATCGTGGGCACTTCCGGCACGCGAGCCTCGGCGTAGTTGCGGTCCCACATGCCACGGCGTGTCCAGTTGGGCTCGAACGAGGCGCGCACGTCGTCCACGATATTGGTCATCACCAAGTTGGTGAGGTTGCGGGCTGCCAAGCGGTCGGTGCCGTTGGCGTATTTGTCGGTCTTGTTGGTATAGTAGATACCAAGCGTGCCAACGATTGAGTCGTCGGGCGTGGTGCCGGCATCGGAGTGGAATGCAAACGATAGGTCGATGGGAATGTTCAGGCCCTCGCGCCCAGGAAGCACCGACGAACCGCCGGCAAGCCAGTTCACCCAGTGCGGACGGCTCGTGTAGTCGTCGGTGTAGTCGTTGGTGCCATTGCTGCGGTTGTATACGCTGTCAGGAGCGCCGGCCCACTGCAGGAAATACCTGGAGCCTTCGGTGAAGCGCGGATAGCCGCTCGTCACGTACTCATATTCAATGTCAGGGTCGCCGTCCTTCACTATGCGGGCCACATTGCCCATGCCACCGCCTATCTTCACAGCGTCGGCTGCGACCACTGCGCCAGCGTCGGCGGTTTCGTTGGTTAGCACCACGATTGGCTCGTCAGCCTCGCCGGCGTTCAGCGGGAAATGGCCGAGGTAAATCCATGTGCCGCCGCCCATTTTCTGGTTGATGCGGTATTTGTGCTGGCCGTTGGCTGCATTCACCGTGTACACTGCATCGGTGGCGCTGTTGGGCAGCGACTGATACGACACGTACACTGCATAGTCGCCAGCCTCAGGGATGTTGGCGTTCCATGTGGCCTTAGATGCCTTTTTGCCGGGCTGCACGCCCTCTGCCACGCGCGCTGTGCCGTTGCGGAACGGATTCACGCCCTCGGTGAGCAATTCGCCCTTGTCGGCGAAGCCGGGCTTGTCGGTGTCATGCCATTTTTTGCTTCCGTTGTGCTCGTCATAGCCCTTGTACGAGCCATTGTTGTCGACGATGATTTCTTGCACTCGCGTGTCGCGCTCGCGCGGGCTCATCACGTATGCCCCGGCGTTCTCAAGCATCGGCATCAGGAAGGGCATTACGTAGCTCTGGGTGTAGAGGTCCTCTACCGTCTCAAATATGCGGGCGCGTTGCCACTCCCATCGGTTGAGCTTGGGCTCGAAGTACCATCCGTGGCTTTGCCACATGGCTATGTTGTCGCCGGCGAGTCCCTTTGTGGGCTGCGGACCTTGAAGTGGGGTAACAAATCTCTCCTTCTCGCTCGGCAATGTATATGCGCGCTTCGCATCTGTGGCAAGTTCGGCCAGCTCATGGCCGTCGGCGTTGATTATCACCTTGTATTTTGAGTATTTGCTGCCAAGAGACTTTTTCACCGATGCCTTCAGCTCATCAATCTGAGCTGAGGTCAGCGGCAAGTAAGATGTTGCTGTGTTGCAGTCAACAATTATTGTTTTTGCCGCATTATTGATGCCCACTTTCTCCACTTTGGGGATGCCAAATCCGGTGTTGGCCGGCATGGCGGCATCAAGTAATTGTTGCACAGACTGCTCATTCACTCCCGCTACTCCACCGATAGGACTAAAAAAGATGGTTATGAGCATAAAAGCGCAAATAATAGCTTTATTCATTGTAATGGATTTTATAATATCACAAAAATACAAAAATCTACGTGCAATGACAAAACATTTCAACAAAAATTAACGTTTTTAATATTTGAATACACTTTTTCAAACTTATAAACACCAAGCTCCTATTCCGCCGCCACCGCACGTCACATGTCTTCAAGCGTAAACAAGCGCGTCGCTACTTCATTTTTCGATAAGACGTTCGCCTCTATATTCTGCACCCTCTCCATATTTTTATTTTTCATAATCTCACCCACATTTTTGTGAAAAAGCTGTGTCTCTTGACTCTGCGACATTGTATCGAGTAGGAGGTAAACACTAATCGTAGGTGCTTATCTCCTACTTTCGTGT
>CAZORI010000041.1:0-16098 GCA_964582335.1 uncultured Bacteroides sp. | reverse complement strand
GCAGCAACGCGAGCGATGGGCACGCGATAGGGCGAGCAACTTACGTAGTTCATGCCAAGGCGAGCGCAGAACTGCACTGACGAGGGCTCACCGCCGTGTTCGCCGCAGATGCCCACTTTGAGCTCGGGCTTAACTGAGCGGCCTTTCTCTACGCCCGTCTTCACGAGCTGGCCTACGCCTTCCTGGTCGAGGACTTCGAAGGGATCGGTCTTGATGATGCCGTGCTCCTTGTAGAATTTGAGGAACTTGGGAGCATCGTCGCGCGAGAAGCCGAATGTCATCTGCGTAAGGTCGTTGGTGCCGAACGAGAAGAAGTCGGCTACGGTTGCGATTTGGTCGGCAACCAAGGCGGCACGGGGCACTTCAATCATTGTGCCTACGAGGTAGGGGATTGACTCGCCCTTCTCGTCGAATACCTTGGCGGCTGTCTCGTTGATGACGTTGGCCTGGTGTTGGATTTCCTTGAGAGAGCCAACGAGAGGAATCATGATTTCGGGATGCACGTCGATGCCGCGAGCGCGCACTGCGAGGGCAGCCTCGATGATGGCGCGTGTCTGCATCTCGGTGATTTCCGGGAAGGTGATGCCCAAGCGGCAGCCACGGTGGCCGAGCATGGGGTTGAACTCTTCGAGAGAGTCGACTTTAGCCTTAACCTCAGCAAGGGTGATGCCCATTTCCTCGGCCATTTCCTTCTGGTTGTTCACATCGTGGGGAACGAACTCGTGCAATGGGGGATCGAGCAAGCGTATGGTTACGCCAAATCCGTCCATAGCCTCGAAGATGCCTTCGAAGTCGCCACGTTGCATGGGGAGCAGTTTCTCAAGAGCGTGCTTGCGTCCTTCAAGGTCGCCTGCGAGAATCATTTCGCGCACAGCCTTGATGCGGTCGCCCTCGAAGAACATGTGCTCGGTGCGGCACAGGCCGATGCCCTGAGCGCCGAAGCGGCGAGCCTGCTTGGCGTCGCGAGGTGAGTCAGCGTTGGTGCGGACGAGAGTCTTGGTGTATTTGGCTGCGAGATTCATGATGGCGCCGAAGTCGCCGTCGAGCTCCGGTTCAACGGTGGGCACTTGGCCGTCGTATACGTCGCCGGTTGAGCCGTTGAGCGAAATCCAGTCGCCTTCGTGGTATGTCTTGCCGCCCATCTCTACGGTCTTCTCTTTGTAATCAACCTTGATTTCGCCGGCGCCGGAAACGCAGCATTTGCCCATGCCGCGAGCCACAACGGCAGCGTGCGATGTCATGCCGCCGCGCATTGTGAGGATGCCTTGTGCAACGGCCATTCCGCGCAGGTCCTCGGGAGAGGTCTCGATGCGCACGAGCACAACTTTCTTCTTCTTCTCGGCCCATGCCTCAGCATCGTCGGCCGAGAACACGATCCTGCCGGCAGCAGCGCCGGGCGATGCGGGCAGACCCTTCGCAACCACTTTGGCGCGCTTGAGGGCAGTCTTGTCGAATACGGGGTGGAGCAGCTCGTCGAGCTTCTGGGGCTCCATGCGCATGAGGGCGGTCTTCTCATCGATTACGCCTGCGCGGAGCAAATCCATGGCAATCTTCACCATGGCAGCGCCGGTGCGCTTGCCGTTGCGGGTCTGGAGCATCCAGAGCTTGCCGTCTTGGATTGTGAACTCCATGTCCTGCATGTCCTTGTAGTAGCCTTCGAGGCGCTGGCTGATAGCGATGAGCTCGGCGGCGCAGTCGGGCATGGTCTCCTCGAGCGAGGGATATTTCTCTTTGCGCACCTCTTCGCTGATGCCCTGGAGGGCAGCCCAGCGGTGCGAGCCCTCAACAGTGATTTGCTGCGGAGTGCGGATGCCGGCAACTACGTCCTCGCCTTGTGCGTTGATCAGGTATTCGCCGTTGAATATGTTCTCGCCGGTGGCGGCGTCGCGGCTGAAAGCAACGCCGGTGGCAGAGTTGTTGCCCATGTTGCCGTAAACCATAGCCTGCACGTTGACGGCTGTGCCCCATTCTTCGGGGATTTGGTTCATGCGGCGGTAGAGGATTGCGCGCTCGTTCATCCAGCTGTCAAACACAGCGTAGATGCCTCCCCAAAGTTGCTCCCAAGCGTCGTCGGGGAAGTCTTTTCCGGTGTGCTCCTTAACGGCAGCCTTGAAGAGCTTCACGAGGTTCTTCAGGTCGTTTACGTCGAGGTCGGTGTCGAACTTGACGCCTTTGTCCTCTTTTACTTTGTCGATGATTTCCTCAAAGGGGTCGATGTCGGCCTTCGATTTGGGCTTCATGCCGAGCACCACGTCGCCGTACATCTGCACGAAGCGGCGGTAGCTGTCCCAAGCGAAGCGGGGGTTGCCGCTCTTCTCAGCAAGGCTGTTGACGGTGGCGTCGTTCATGCCGAGGTTGAGGACGGTGTCCATCATGCCGGGCATGGATGCGCGGGCGCCAGAGCGCACAGACACGAGGAGGGGGTTGGACGGGTCGTTGAATTTCTTTCCGGTGAGAGACTCAACGTGTGCTATAGCTTTCTCAACATCTTTGCCGATAGTCTTCACGACTTCGTCGCGGCCATATTGAGTGTACTCGTTACAAACTTCGGTTGTGATTGTAAAACCTGGAGGCACAGGCATGCCCAGGAGGTTCATTTCAGCGAGATTGGCTCCTTTGCCACCAAGGAGATTGCGCATTGAAGCATCGCCTTCTGCCTTGCCATCGCCAAATAGATAGACTCTTTTCATTTAAGGTAATTTAGAGTTAGGGGTGAAAAAGGTTAACTATTATTTCGCAAATTTAGTGAATTTCCCACCAAGTATCAAAAAAAATCGTGTTTTTTTTTCAGAATATCAGGTTTGTGACAATTTTAGCATTCACATTTGTTAAAATATAGGCCGAATATGTGATTGGTAAGGAAAAAAATGTAATTTTGCACAAACTATTCTTAAAACGACTCGAATGAAATACCAGGAAGGTCAGAAGCCGTACAAATTAGGCGTAGCGCTTAGCGGCGGCGGAGCGCGAGGCATAGCGCACGCCGGGGCGCTCAAGGCGATTGAGGAGGCCGGCATGAAGCCCGACATCATCGCCGGAGTCAGCAGCGGCTCAGTGGCCGCTGTGCTATATGCCGCTGGCGTGAAGCCTGACTTGATTCTGAAGATGTTCGAGGTGGCGAGGCTGCGCGATTTCGTGGAGCTGGGCTGGGGCAAGGGCGGCCTTCTCAGCATGGCTCCCTTCGTCAAGTACATCACTCGCGCGCTGGGCGACAAGAAGACTCTGCAGGATTTGCGCATTCCGTGCCACATAGGCGTGACGAATTTCGACACCGGCCTTGCCGAGGAATTCCATGAGGGCGAGATTGGGCCCATCATGCAAGCATCGTGCAGCATCCCGGTGGCTTTCCCTCCCGTGGAGATTCAAGGCACAACTTATGTCGACGGAGGCGTAGTGCGCAATCTGCCGGCATGGACCATTCGCGACAAATGTGAGAAGCTGATTGGCGTGAACGTTAGTCCGGTGACAGTGATGAAGTCGCATGCCACATCGGTGTTCGACATAGCCATGCGCACATACACGCTTCTGGCCAAGTCGAATCAACTGCCCGACATGAAAATGTGTGATTTGGTGGTTGTGACCAAGGAGCTGACGCATCTCAACGTGTTCGACCTGAAGGAGGCTCGGAAGATATACACGTCGGGCTACCTCAACATGCGCAAGACGCTGCGTGATGCCGGATGGTGGCATCCCGGGGTGATGGAGCATGACGAAGACGAGTAGATAACAACAAATAATAAATCAACTTCATCATATTACATACATTCTAATATCATTTAATGAAACCGATCATATATCAATTGATACCAAGGCTCTTCACTAATTACTGCGAAGACCCCATCGTGAACGGGACACTCGCCCAAAACGGCAGCGGCAAGCTGAATGCCATCAACAAGACCATCTTGAAAGAGATTCGGAAGATGGGCGTGACACATGTGTGGTACACAGGCGTGATTGAGCATGCTCACGATGCCGACTACACAGCCTACGGCATTCCTCGCGACAACCCTCACGTGGAGAAAGGACATGCCGGCAGCCCATATGCAATCACTGATTATTACGACATCGACCCAGACCTGGCTGAAAGCGTACCCGACCGCCTGGCTGAGTTCGACGCTTTGGTGAAGCGCACGCACGACACGGGAATGAAAGTAATCATTGATTTCGTGCCCAACCATGTGGCTCGCCAATACCGCAGCGACGCCAAGCCACGCGGCATACGCGATTTGGGTGAGAACGACAATACTGACATGTTCTTTTCGCCCTCCAACAATTTCTACTACATCACGCGCCAGCAATTCAGCCCAGTGGGTGTGGATTTGGGCCATGGCGCCGGCGCATACGAAGAATTCCCGGCCAAAGCATCGGGCAACGACTGCTTCACAGCGTTTCCGAGCAAGACCGATTGGTATGACACAGCCAAGCTCAACTACGGCATCGACCCCTGGAACGGCAACCGCTGTTTCGACCCCATACCCAGCACATGGTTCAAGATGCTGCACATATTGCGCTACTGGGCTGCACGCGGAGTGGATGGCTTCCGGTGCGACATGGCTCACATGGTGCCTGTAGAATTCTGGAAGTGGGCTTTCGAAAATCTGCATGACAAATACCCAAACATAATATTCATAGCCGAAATATATGATGTGAGCCTATATCGCCCGTATATCGAGGCTGGATTCGACTACCTATACGACAAGGTGAATCTCTACGACACCCTATATGGCATCGACCGCCAACGGGTGTCGGCAGCAAAGATTACATCGTGCTGGCAGACTGTGGAGGGGATAGGCGACCGCATGCTCAATTTCATGGAGAATCACGATGAGGTGCGTTACGCTTCGCGCTTCTTTGGAGGCGATCCGCGTAGAATTGTGCCGTCGCTTGTGGTGAGCGCACTCATAAACAAAGGCCCGCTCATGATATATGCAGGGCAGGAACTTGGCGAAGACGCAGCCGGCGTGGCCGGCTACAGCGGCGATGACGGGCGCACCACCATATTTGACTATTGGGTAGTGCCCACGCTGCAGCAATGGCTTCACGAGGGCGACTGCGCCGGCAAGCTCACCGAGCGCCAAGAGCAACTGCGCAACTTCTATGTCACGCTTATGCGCATGTGCAACAAAGAGAAGGCCATCTCCGACGGCGACTTCTTCGATTTGATGTACGTAAATTACACCAACCCCAACTTCAATCCACACCGCCAGTATGCTTTTATGCGGCATTACGACAACACTCTGCTTGTGATAGCGGTCAACTATTCGTTTGACACAGAGAACCTGGCAATCAACATACCGCGCCTTGCATTCGACATGTATGGAATCATGCCGGGGAAATACCGGGCCACAGAGCTGCTTAGCGGCCAGGCTGCTACAAAGAACTTGGATCCGAGCGAGCCGTTTACGCTCACGCTGTCGGGGCATGGCGCAGTAATCTGGAGCATAAAATACAAAAAAATAGAAGAGCAAGAAAAAAAGTGAGGAATCAGTGTGTATGGTTACTGAAAAATCCGTAAATTTGCGGAAAGTCTTTTAAGCAACTTTTCATAATAGATATGAGTAATTGTCTACCACCGCTCAAAGTGTTCTCCGGAACAAATTCGCGTTACATCGCGGAGGAGATTTGCAAAGAGCTTGGCGTCCCTCTGGGACAAATGAACATCCAGCATTTCGCTGATGGCGAGTTTGAAGTTTCCTTCGAAGAGTCGATACGCGGACACGAGGTGTACTTGGTGCAGTCAACATTCCCCAACAGCGACAACTTGATGGAACTGCTGCTGATGATAGACGCAGCGAAGCGCGCATCGGCTAAGTCAATAATTGCAGTGATGCCTTATTTCGGATGGGCACGCCAAGACCGCAAAGACAAGCCGCGCGTGTCGATTGCTGCAAAGCTCGTTTCGGATTTGCTTACGGCAGCCGGCGTAGATCGCGTGATAACGATGGACCTTCATGCCGACCAAATTCAGGGTTTCTTCGATGTTCCGGTCGACCATCTGTATGCATCGTCGGTGTTCATCCCCTACATCCAATCGCTAAAACTGTCCAATCTGGTGGTTGCCACCCCCGACGTGGGCGGCGCAAAGCGCGCCAACAGCTATGCCAAATATCTCGATGTGCCATTGGTATTGTGCCACAAGCAGCGCGCCAAGGCCAACGTGGTGGAGTCGATGACCGTGATTGGCGACGTTAAGGGCAAGAACGTAATTCTCATCGACGACATGGTGGACACCGCCGGCACCATCACTAAGGCAGCCGACTTGATGCTATCGAGCGGGGCTAAGAGCGTAAGAGCGCTATGCAGCCACGCCATCATGAGCGGCCCGGCTACCGACCGAGTGAACGAGAGCGGCCTTGCCGAGATAATCTTCACCAATTCGATTCCTTACAATAAGGACTGCAAGAAATGCACCATCATATCAGTGGCTCGCTTGTTTGCCGACACGATACGCCGAGTGCATGAAAATGAATCAATATCTTCACAGTATTTGATAAAATGATGGTTGCAAGATAATTTATTTGCCAAATTTGCTAAAATATTAAGAAAATACACCAAAAGACCGGAGAAGTCCGGTCTTTTTTTGTTGTAATTTTGTAAGTGAAAATCAGATTTTGAGATACACGGCAACATTTTATTTATGAGACGAAAGATAAGCACAATAATAGTGATATGGTTTGCGGCATGCTTCGGCATATGCACGCAGACTTATGCGAGCGAATCGGCCATTGCAAGCGCTGACTCGTCGGCATATTCCGCCACTATCGGCACAATCGCTCCGGCTAAGAAAAAAGGACTGATTGCAAGGTTCAAGGACTATCTTGCAGAAAGCAACAAGCCAAAGTCAGACAAAGCATTTGACTTCAGCATCATAGGTGGGCCGCATTATTCCTCCGACCGTGGATTTGGGGTTGGCCTCGTAGCAGCCGGGCTATACAGCACCGATCGCTCCGACACACTGCTTCAGCCGTCGAATGTGGCGCTCACCTTCGACGCTACAACCAACAAATACTTCTCGGTGGCGCTTACAAACACCACCATATTCAAGCATGACAGGAAGCGCCTGGAGGCCGAGGTGAGGATGCAGTCGTTCGACACCAAATTCTGGGGCATTGGATATGATTCGGAGTCGGACAACACAAACGAGTCGAAATACAATTACCTGAAGCTGCACGCCACGGGGGCGTTCACTTGGCAGCTGGCAAAGTATTTCTACGTAGGTCCGTTGGCTGCGGTGGATTTCGTGAAAGGGCGCAAGATGCAGCGTCCCGAGCTATGGCTTGGCGAGGACAAACGCACAATAACATTAGGGGCCGGATTCACGCTTAGGTACGATACAAGAGACTTCACGCCCAATCCATACAGCGGAGTGTACATAGCAGTCGACCAGCGCTTCAACCCTTCGTTCATTGGCAACACGTATGCCTATTCAGAGACCGACGTATGGCTTAGGTACTACCATCAGTTCTGGAGCTCGGGCGTTGTCGCATTCATTTGTCGCGGACAGTTTACGTATGGCAATACCCCTTGGGGAATGCTGCCTACGTTTGGGGGCAGCGAATTCATGCGCGCATACTACGAGGGGAGATATTGCGACAGGAATTCAATGATAGGATGCATAGAGCTGCGCCAGCGCATCTACCATCGCATAGGCATGGTGGTGTGGGTGGGAGCGGGCACGGTATTCCCCAATTTCGAGCATTTGCAAATGCGCAGAGTGCTCCCCGAGGCTGGCATAGGCTATCGGTGGGAATTCAAGAAAAGAGTGAACGTGCGCGTCGATTACGGCATAGGCAAGCACTCTTCGGGAATAGTGTTCAGCATCAACGAAGCCTTTTAGCGCACTTACGGCATGCAAACACATGCGCGAGCATGATTGTTATGTATAAATAATGTCAAAGTTTCCACAGATTAGCAAATTACATATGAAGGACGAAAGAAATAGAAATAGGCTTGCAAACATCGCATTGTGGATTTTTCCACTCCTGCTTGTGGTGCCCAACGCAGTGTTGGCATTCACAGAGGATTGGCCGGTGCTTTACAGCATAGCCGACATATGCCTTATGCTGGGCTTGTATCTGCTGATTGTGACACTGACGCGCAATACAGAACTCATTATATTGCTATGCTTGCCACTGATGATCTACGCTGCATTTCAGATAGTGCTAATATATCTCTACGGCAGCGGCATCATAGCAGTTGACATGTTCCTTAATGTGGTGACGACAAATTCACAGGAAGTGTCAGAGCTTTTGGGCAACCTTAAGCTGGCTATGCTCACTGTGTTCGTATTGTATCTGCCGCCATTGGTGTGGGCAGTGTGGGCGCTTGTGAAACGCCGACGAGCCGACCAAAAAGCGCTTGCCAAGCCAAGAATTGCAGGATGGACGCTTTTGCCAGCGGGCGCGTTGCTTGTAGGCATTTGCTATTTGGCATATCCAGGCTATAGCATTGCAAAGCACACGTTCCCGCTGTGCGTCATTAGCAATACAGTGGAGGCGGTGCATCGCACTGAGCGCACAGAGAGCTATGCCTTGACTTCCCGGCACTTTTCGCATCATGCAATAGACACTCATCCGGCTGATGCAAAGGAGATATATGTGCTGGTAGTGGGTGAGACATCGAGGGCTGATGATTGGCAACTTATGGGTTACGGCCGCCCTACAAATCCATGCTTGTCGCAGCGCGAGCATTTATTGGCGTATCCAAAGGCCATATCAGAGTCGAACACCACCCACAAAAGCGTGCCGATGATCATGTCGCACCTCGATGCTCGCAATTTCGGCGATTCAATATATTGCTCCAAAAGCATTATATCAGCGTTTGCCGAGGCTGGCTATGCCACGGCATTCATATCGGCACAGAGGCGCAATCACTCGTTCATCGACTTCTTTGGCAACGAGGCTGATATTTGCGAATTCATAGTGGAAGATGGGGAAGACCAGATGGATGTGAATCTGCTGCCTCACTTGCAATGCGTGCTCGACACTGTGCGGAGCAACAAGATATTCGTTGTGCTTCATAGCTACGGTTCGCATTTCAGCTACAATGACAGGTATCCTGCCAGTGAAGAGGTGTTTGCGCCATCGGGCTATCTGAGCGCAGAAAAGAAATATCGTGAACAGCTGATTAATGCCTACGACAACACCATACGCTATACCGATTCCTTCCTCGACAAAATATTCTCAATGGTATCGGCCGAAGGGCGACCGGCCGCTGTGGTGTATCTTTCTGACCACGGCGAGGATATATTTGATGACAGCCGAGAGCGTTTTCTGCACGCATCGCCTACGCCAACATATTACCAGCTCCATGTGCCATTTGTGGCTTGGATGTCTGACGAATACGTGCGCAATTACCATGACAAATATGAGCATGGCAAGGCCAACTTGCAGCATGACGTCGACTCGAGCGAGGCAGCCTTCCACACGTTGCTCGATCTTGCGGGGATTGCCACGCCATATTTCGACAGCGAAAAATCGGTAGTCAGCGCGGATTACTGTCCGCACGAGCGCATATATCTCAACGACTACAATGAATGCGTGAGTCTAAATGAAAGCGGGCTAAAGCAACACGATTTTGCGTTGCTCGACAGCCTAAACCACCATTTGTGAGTATTTCATTTGTGACAAAAAAATGCTATATTTGCGGAAAATTCACATTTTATGGACGACGAAAAAAAGAGATATTTGCCTTCCGACCAGATGAGCTTTCTGATCAACGACAACCCTTTGCTGCTGATGGCCATGAGCCGATTCGGAATCAGTCTTGGCTTTGGCGACAAAACAGTGGCGCAAGCGTGCGAGGACCAGAATGTTGACTGCACTACCTTCCTTTCGGTGGCCAACTATATATCGTACGGAGAAGTTGACCTCACTGATGTTTCGGTGGATTCTTTGATGCAATATCTCAAGCACGCTCACTCATACTTCCTTGATTTTTGTCTGCCGCTGATACGCCGCAAGCTCATTGAGGCCATCGACTGCTCGGGGCGCGACAAGGTGGCGATGATGATCCTAAAGTTTTATGATGAATACGTCGAGGAAGTGCATCGACATATGGAGCATGAAAACGACCAAGTGTTCAAATATGTGCAAAAGCTGCTCGAAGGCACTGCCGACGAAGATTACAATATACGCGTGTTCGCATCAGGCCACCACAGCATACACAGCAAGCTTCTCGAACTTAAGAACATCATTGTGCGCTATCTGCCTCAGAGAGAAAATAACTTGCTCAATGCTGTGCTCTTCGACATCATCAACTGCGAACAAGACTTGGTGGCGCATTGCCAAGTTGAGGATAAACTCTTTGTGCCGGTTGTGAAAAAATTGGAGGCTTCTATTGAAGAGATGCCTCGTCTCAAGCCGGAAGAGGAAGAAGACAATGCTACCGACCTGGGCCTGCTCAGCACTCGTGAGAAGGAAATCATAGCATGTGTGGCTCAAGGCATGTCTAACAAAGAGATAGCCGACCATTTGTGCATATCTATCAATACAGTCACCACTCATCGTCGCAATCTTGCCCAAAAACTGCAGATTCATTCCCCGGCAGGCTTGGCAATCTACGCAGTAATAAACAATTTGGTCGACATCAACACTCTTAAGCCTTGATGCCGACCATGTGAATTGGTTAGGGATAAGCGTTACTTAGCAGTGAGGCGAAGCACACGCGATGCGTAGTCGTTGCGCTTGTGGTAGTCGACATTGTGATCGAGCGGCATCTCCAGGCCGTTGCTCATCAAGAATTTTCCAGAGAATGATTTGCCTTCGTAGGGCAGGGGCTCATTGTCGATGCGATTAAGCTCTGTCACTACGTATTCCTTGTTGGGATCGAGGCCTTGCATTTTCACGCGAGGCAATTGCTGGTTGACGAAGGTCTCGGTCTTCCACCAATAATACACAGCTTCGTCTTTGTCGGGCGCGACATACATCAAAGATGCGGCGCCGAGGCCGTCGTAGGGCGAAAGCAGGCGATACAGGTCGCCCAGCTGCACAACGTCGCGCACTTGCTTATATTCGGCTATTGCATTGCGGCACATTGCTTTCTCCGCGTCAGTCATGTTCTTAGGCTGTATTTCCATTCCAAGGCGTCCGCTCATGGCCACGTCGATTCTGTATTTAAGAGGTATGGTGCGGAACGTCTGATGGTTGGGAGCGTTGCTGATGTGCGAGCCCATGGCAATTGCCGGGAAGAAATGGCTCGTGCCCCATTGCATGTACACGCGTTGCAGAGCGTCGGTGTTGTCGCTTACCCAGAACTCATCAAACCAGGGAAGCACACCCCAGTTGGCGCGACCGCCGCCGCTTGCGCAGGCTTGGATGGTGACGTCGGGATATTTTGCGCGTATGCGGTCGAGCGTTTTGGCTAATCCCTTATGGTAGTCGATGTAGAGGTGGCTCTGCTTGTCGGCAGGCAGGTATTGGCTGCCATGATTCATCACAGGTGCATTAGCATCCCACTTTATGTAGTCGATTTCAGGATATTTAGTGAGCAGCGTGTCTACGATTTCAAACACTAAATCCTGCACTTTAGGATTGGTCATGTCGAGCACCACTTGCGTGCCTCCTCGCGCACCGTCGAGATTGATGTCGCGTTTGGCAGGCTTCAAAGCGTATTCAGGATGCTTTTCAAACAATTCGCTTATAGTGTTCGACATTTCCGGCTCAATCCAGATGCCGAATTTGATACCGTTGTTTTTGGCAGCCTCGCATAGCCCATTTATGCCATTAGGAAGCTTTGTAGTGTCCACTATCCAGTCGCCAAGCGACGTAGAGTCGTTGTTGCGCGGATACTTGTTACCAAACCATCCGTCGTCCATCACGAAAAGTTCGCCGCCCATGTCGGCAATGTCGGCCATCATTTGCTCCATGCCTGCTTCGTTGATGTCGAAGTAAACACCCTCCCAGCTATTGAGCAACACTTTTCGCGGCTGATTGCCGTGCGCCAATCTGTGATTGCGGCCCCAAGAGTGGAAATTGCGACTAACGCCGCCCTTGCCATCGTTGCTGTACGACAGGGCGAGGGGAGGCGTAACGAAAGTTTCTCCGGGCGCAAGCGTGTAGGAAGAATTGGCGGGATTTATTCCTGCGAAGAAATGGTGATAGTTGCTGTCGTCGGTGTCGATTCGCAGTTCGTAATTGCCTGAGTATTCTAAGGCTGCTCCAATGGTGCGGCCATGGTTCTCTTGCGGGATGCCGTCGAGAGAAAACATTACTTCGGAATGGGCAGTGTGAGAATTTCGCGTGCCGTCGGTATTTTTGATAACCTTCATTCCATGAGGCAGGCGCGCTTCTTCAAGCTTCGTTTCATTGGCCCAGCTTCCGTAGAATTGCGACAAATGCACGTCGCCGTATCTGATAGGGAGATAGCCAGAGGCGAATTCACGGAGCAGTACGTCACCTTTTTTGTATCCGTTAGTAGCCTCAGCCCATGTCTCTATCACGTCTTCGCCGGGATATACGCGGTAGTTGACATCGATTGAGAAGGGATAAGCCGTGTCTTTCAATTTTATGGTGGTGATTTCCCCTCCGTCGGCGCTTTTGCTTTTAATGACATCCTGCACGCGCATGTCGAGAGTCATGTTTCCGTCGGGAAATGTCACGCTCATGGCTGTTTCCTTGCCGGGAGTGAGTCCATACACAGGATAGGCGTTGAGTTGCTGAGTGCCGGTGCTTAGAAGCGCAGAGGCATCGGCTTGGGAAAGCGCGTCGCCGTAATATACAAATTTGAGAGGCTTGCCAGCCTCTGCATTCAGCACCATCGTGGTGTTGGGCGTTGTAATCTCCACAAGCTCGGCCTGAGCAAACAGAGGTAGAGCTAAAAACAGAGGTAAAAAGTGTTTCATTGGCGTTAAAGAGTGATTGGTTATTTTATACAAAAGTACATAAAATGCCTTATTGGACAAACATATAATATATATTTTATGCAAACTGCTAAAAAAGTATCATAATATTTGTAAGGTAGACAAAAATTGCATACCTTTGTCAAGACAATAACCATTTCAACTATATCACCTAAACGATAATAACATGAATAAGGTAATAACGGAGATATCACCGCTCTCCGAACGCGACTGCTTCTATTTAGTAGACCGACACAAGACGCAATTCGATTTCCCGATTCATCGCCACAACGAATTTGAGTTGAATTTTGTGAGCAATTGTCGAGGAACTCGTCGCATTGTAGGTGATTCGATAGTAGAATTGGGCGATTTCGACCTGGCACTTATAGGTCCTAATTTGGAGCATTGCTGGGAACAGGGAGCCTGCGACAATAGCGACAAGCGAGAAATCACGATTCAATTCTCGCCCGACTTGCTTGGCACGGAATTGCTCAAGAAAAATCAGATGTACACGATCCATCAATTGCTGCAAAAGGCGAGCAAAGGATTGTCATTTGGCAGCGACACTATTATGCGAGTGTCCACTATGCTCGACGAGATGGTGCGTCTGCCGAGTGATTTCCTGCGATTGCTCCGGCTCCTTGAAATTCTTTACCACCTGTCGCTCGCGTCGGATGTGAGGGTTTTGGCATCGAATTCGTTTGCTAACGCTAAAATATCATCAGACTCGCGCCGAGTAAGCAAGGTGGAAGATTGCATCAACAAGAATTTTCAGCGTCAAATATCTCTCGACGAGTTGGCTTCGCTGGCTGGCATGACGCCGACTGCGTTTAGCAGATTCTTCAAGCAGCGCACAGGCCGCACGGTTTCAGACTATATCATTGATATTCGCCTCGGACATGCTGCACGACGTCTGGTCGACACTACCATGACCATTGCAGAGATATGCTATGAATGCGGCTTCAACAATATAAGCAACTTCAACCGCGCATTCAAGACAAAAAAAGGATGCTCGCCGAAAGCATTCCGCGAGCATTACCTTAAAACTAAAGTTCTTGTGTAAGACTTGTTATTTCAGAATGATTCCGCCTTTAGGCTGAATCGTAACCTTCACTTTGCCTTTCTTGTCCTTTTTGATTTGCGACAGCTGTGTGTCGGGAAACTCCGAGCCTTTCACGGGTTTGTCGGTGTAGTAGTCCATGTTGTCGGCCAGCATGGGCAGGTCGAGCGTGAGGTCGAGAGGGGATTCGCCGGCGTTGAGGCCTGCAACATACCAATTGTCACCGTTGCGGCGTGCTATCACAATGTATTTTGCCGGGTATCCGTCGATGAATTTCGTTTCCTCCCATTCGGTGGGGAGCTGGCGTAGGAAATCGAGTTGCACTTCCGACAGTTCGTCCAGGTTGTTGGGCTGTATTGCCACGCATTGCACGGGTGTCTGCATTACTATTCCCGAAGCCATCTCAAATGTGTCGGTGGTGAAGCGGCGGTGTCGGCTTTTGTTGTCGGGCGACATGTAGCGGTTCATAATCACTCCTCCCCAATCCATCGAAGCGGTGGAATTGCGGCAGAAGGGGTGCAAAGTGAGGTCCTGAGCTTGGCGTTTGGCGTGGTAATCAGAGAAAAGTACATTTTCCGACGCAAGCACAGCCTCGCTTGCTACGAAATTGGGGAACATCTTTTCCCAACCGCGAGGCAGCGTGCATCCGTGGAACACCACTTGCAGGCCGTAATCGTTGGCATCGCTGAGGATGTCTTCGTAGAGTTGCATTGTGTGTTGCTTGTCGCCGCCGAAGAAGTCGACTTTTATGCCCTTAACCCCAATGCTCTGCAGCCAAGCCATTTCTTGGCGACGTTCGTGCGAGCGGTCCATGCGCCCTTTGGGCGTCTGAGGCGCATCGTTTTCGTAGCCGTTTGAATTGTACCAAAGCAATAGGTTCACGCTCTTGTCTTGTGCGTATTTGCTAAGCTCGGGCATTTTGTCGCGGCCAATTTGGGTGTCCCAGAATCCGTCGATTAGGCAATATTCAAATCCCATGGCAGAGGCCAGGTCGATGAATTTTTTAGAGTCTTCTTCGTTTACGGAGTTGTCTTGCCATATAAGCCAACTCCAAGTGTATCTTCCGGCAGGGAATTCATGTGCTGGTTCGTACTGAGGCTCCACGAGGTCGTAGCTAACCGTTGTCTCAACAATAGGGGCGAGGTCGCTGCCAATGGTTATGGTGCGCCATGGCGTCCATCCTGGCAGGGACATTCCGGCCGATGTGGTGCCGATGCCGTTGGCCTCTCCGGGCATAGGGAAAGCGACAGTATATCCGGTGGCTGGGTCATAGTCGCTGAGGTGGCAACCAACATAGCCACCGTCGGTGCCAGTCTCGCTTATTAGCACCCATCCGTCGTCGCCTACATGGAACAGACATGGGAATGTATAGCCTTGGCCATAAGATGATTTGAGGCTCATCGAGCCGTCGAGCACGTATTCTTCCTCATAGCTTGGCTTTGTGCGCATCCAGCCAATCATCGGGTCGGATTGTGGACATATAAATGTAGTGGTATACTCGGGCATATTGAATGAGCTTGCTTCTGATTCTACCACAAGGCAAGCCGGCTCACCGTTTTTCGGGAAACCGTAGCGGAAGCCAACGTCATTGTTGCCAACGCTGAATTCGATGAGCAGTGGCACTTCCGATTCGGGCGTAGTGTATTCGAGTTGCAGCACGTTGGCGTTGTATGTTGCGCTGTTGGCCTTAGTGCCTCGCATCTCGTAAGTCTTGCTTACGGGTGTAGTTTTGTGAGAATTAAGCGTGAGATTACGAGAATAGTCGGCTATGTTGGTGTTGATGCCAAGGCGCGAATTCACGAGCATGGGCTTGCCGTCGTAAGTGATGTCGTAAGTCAGCTCGCCGTCTTTGTCGGTGACCTGCACTTGCATCAGTCCGTCGGGCGATGTCGCTGTTACGGTTTCGGCCACAGTTGTAGGCGTAGAGGCAGCCACTATGGCCAAAGATAATAAGAATTTTTTCATTGGAAAACAGTTGAAATGGAAAGATGGTCTATAATGACACAAAAGTAGCAATAATTATCCATCTTACAAAACCAAAAAAGTGTCATAATAGGTTTAATTTGAGTAATAATATTGTGGATACTGTGACAAATGATTATTTTTGCAAATGAATCGTAGAAGATAAGAATACGAAATTTACAAAGTTAATAGTATGGATAAGGTAAAGGTAGTAATACCAATATATAAGGAAAATCTG
>CAZORI010000040.1:0-16219 GCA_964582335.1 uncultured Bacteroides sp. | reverse complement strand
AGGTAACTCTTGCTAAGAGATACCTAAATACAAACAATAATAAACCGATACATCACAAGAATATGAATAGGAAACTGTTTTCATTTTTAATCTGCTGCCTAACAATACTGAGTGGGATTCCCTCTATGTATGGAAAGGAAAAGGACAATCAAGACCTGTCCTATGAAACCAAGTGCGCTGGTACTGGTCAACAAGGATTTTATCTTGTTGAAGTAACTGCCTATGCGGACAAGAAGAGCCAGGTGAGTATGGATTTGGTCAAAAAATGTGCTATCCACGGAGTGATATTTAATGGCTTCTCTAGTGGACAGGGTTGCAAGTCTCAAAAAGCAATGCTGAATGCCACCAAAGAGCAACAACATGCGGACTTCTTTAATGCGTTTTTTAGAAAATTGACAAATAGTTAGTTAACTACTTTCTGAACATCCCTAAATTATTAACAACAATTTTATTACAACCAATTCTATGAACAAGAAACTTATTCTAGGAGCACTGGTTCTGGGAGTATTCACTCTCAACAGTTGCGTCGACGACAAGGAGTCCGCTTCTGTAACCGCTATTCGCGAAGCGAAAGCCGAACAGCTGAAGGCTATCGGCGAAGCCGCCAAAATACAGGCCGAGGCTGAGGCTACCGCTGCAAGCGCTTACGCCGCAGTGCAGGCTGCCCAGGCCAAACTAATCGCCGCTCAAGAGGCAGCTCAGCTCGCCCAGACCCAAATCGACCAGGAAAAGGCTGCCGCTGAAATCCAGCGCCTGCAGGCCGAACTGGAAGCCGCCATCGCCAAAACCAACGCTGAGGCTGAGATACTCAAGGCTGAGGCAGAAGCGCAAAACCTCGCCAACCAATCAACGCAAATCAGCGAGCTCAACTCCTTGCTCGGTCAGTACAGCAACGCGTCAACCCAGCTTGTAACTTACCAGCGCGATCTCGTTGTTGCCCAGAACAACCTCGCTGCTTGGGAGGCTAACCTCGTGTCATGGGAAGAATTGCGTCCCCAGCGCATTGCTGCAAAAGAGCAGGAAATCGTAGATAAGGCTCAGGAAATCGCAGACAACGATGCAGGGCTTGCTGCTATTGAACAGTATTATGGTAACATAGCTGCAGCTAAAGAGCAAAGAACTCAACTTGCTGCTGAAGCTACAGAATTATTAAATGCAAAAACTGCGGCGTATTCAGATTGGAAAAAGGCAAGTTCTGATTTGAATTCAGCTAATACCAAGATAAATGATTCTCGTTACATGCAAATAATGGACGATAACATTTTCAAGGGTATTGCATGGAGTGATTTGAATTATGGTAATTATCAAGTTGTGACCTACATTATTGGTATGGGATATAGAGGCCTCTCTATATTGGAAAACTGGGCTTACTCAAATGATAGATTTATACCTCTCTACAATCCATATGCATCAACCCAAGAGGAAATTGTTTACTCATATGAAGACGGTCAGCGTCAATACACAAACAACTATACACAGTATGCTGATACTATTAATGTGTTGACTGAAAGCCTTTACAAGAATGCAGTGGCTAAACTCAACAATTATATTAAGGAGAATCAAGAGGCTGGTGTTACTGCTGCTCAGACAGCATACAATAATTACTTGACAGCCGCTAATAACGTTGCTACTGCTCAAGCAACATTGAATTCAGCACAAGAAGCTGAAACTGCTGCACAAAAGGTAGTTACCGATGCTGGTACGGCTGCTACAGCTGCACAAATTACCGTTCTCGCAAATGCTCAGACAGCTGTCCAAAATGCACAAACTGCTGTAACCAATGCAGAAAATGCATATAACACTGCTTATGGAAATTACAGTGAGGCTAATGTAACTTCTAAAACAAAAGAATTTAGTGATGCTCTTGACGCTGCTAAGGAGGCGCTTGCAAATGCACAGGCTGTGGTAACTTCATTTGAAACAGAATACAAGACTCTTTCTGCTCAGCAGTCGACATACGAAGGTTACATTGCTAATTATAACGAAGCCTCAAAAAGTGAAGCTGAAACATACGTTGCTTATGTGAAGGCAGATAATGCTTATAACACGAATCAAACCGAAATATCAACACTTAACTATATCATCGATGCTGGTAATTGTGGTGTATTGCAATACAATGAGGACGGAAGTCGGGAGTATGTTAGTGTCAACGTTTCTCAAGCAATAGACATACTCAAAGATAACCAGACCACTCTTGCCGCCCAGCTTGCTGACCTTCAGGATGAACTTGAGGAAATTGAGAACGGTGCATACGAGTCAGATTGTGGCAAGACCGAGGATGAGATGAGACAAGAACTTACCGAGGATGTTGAGGACGCTCAGCTCAAGGTTGACAACCAGAAGAAAGTTGTTGAGGCTCTTAGCAACGCTATCTCTCAGCTGACAGCTGACGAATCCGCTGAATAATTAACTCCTATTGTAACGGCAAAAAATAAAAGTATTGAACATGAACATCAAAAAACTTTTAATCTCAGCCGTTCTACCCATGCTGTCTCTTTCCGTGGCTGCCCAGGACGACAACGCTCCCGCTAAGGGAGACTTCACCGTCGCCGCCACCTTAGGATACAACAGTTACACAAACGTCACCGCCCAGCCTGGCGACCTTACCACATATGAGGCTTCTGCGATCATGAACTCGTGGATCGACAAAAAGATGATGGTGGGATTCGAAGTGGGCTACTTCGTGAGTGACAAATGGAAACTAAACTTGGGAGGAGGACTGAATTTCACTCACAATCCTGGTTATGCCGATGTGCCTGGCACGATCGACGAATACACCGACATGAGTGACCTTGTAGGCGAAATACCCAATTACCGCGCTGTGGCTAGCCAGTATTCCTGCACTTACAATGTGATGGCAGGGCTCGACCGCTACTTCGCCACGAAGGCTAAGAACCTTTACTGGTACACCGGTCTGCGCGTTGGTTTCGCATATTCCCTGAACGAGCAGAACTACGATGAATGGACTGCGATGGGCAAGTCGGTGGGCGAGAGCTGGAATCTCAACGCCGCCATCGCAATGGGCGCTGACTATTTTGTGCTCCCGGCCTTGTATGTGGGCGCTTCCATCTACCCGTTCGCGTATACCTATGGCATGACTACCTACAAGCCGCAAGCCGGACTGAAGCCGCTCGAAGCCGATGCGCATTCTTTCTCGATACTTGCTGCTCCCACAGTCAAGATAGGCTTTAAATTCTAACATTTGCGATGCCTGAGGGCATGACATAAGCAAGGATTAGTATCTTGGATAAGGGCCGACGTGCGGTGACGCACGCCGGCTCTTTCGTGTAAGCCCCCGACCCCCTAAAGGGGGGGAGTAATTTTTCACGCAGAGGCGCGAAGGTCGCGGAGGGGGAATTTAGCTTTGCGTACTTTGCTGCTTGGCGTGGGGGCGTTGCACGCAGAGGTGCGAAGGTCGCGGAGGAGATTTCCCCTTTCGTGCATTGGATCTGAATTTTTCATTTGAATATACTGATATCCTCCTGCGAGAGGATATTTTGTTTTAAATCAGGTGATTTTTTTGGGACACTCGCAAAAGTCCGTGGGAGGGGGCTAACCGGGTTTGAGGTCCCCGAAGGATGTGACGCCAAGTACAAACCGAAGAAGACAAGAGAGAAGAAAGTCGGCAGACCTAAGAAGAACAAGCCTGTGACTGAGCCAAGGGGTTGATAGTACAAACTAATTCAAAACTCAGATAATATCCCTTTCACCGTAGTTAATATCCCTTAAAAGCAAAGCCGCCCACAAAGGACGGCCTTAATTTTCTCACCGGCTCTTGCCTGTCAGCCGGGCTATGGTCTTCAAAACCTCGGACTGCACACCTGCATCGTCAATTTTGATGTCAGAAAGCCTATTGGCAATGGATTGCCTATCGTGATACATATTGTACCATCCTAAGGCCTCAGCGGCAGCCTTACGCACATCCTTGTCTTGGCCTGTGTCCTCAACAAGTGCGCACAGCGGAGCAATAGCCTTCGACACGGGCTTATTGCGGAACCTACTTACGCCATTTGCCAACGATTTTGAGCTCTTACCCTCTGCGGGAGTGATAGCGTCTATCATATCGGCCAAGGTAGATGCTTGATCCTCAATGTTGCTCAACACCTTATCCACATATTGAGTATCGTATAAACGGTGTTGGGCGGCAACCGACTTGACAGCATCCGACAGAGCTTCATGGTCATATGCATTCACTGCGCTGGAAAGGCGGAAACGCATACGGCTTTCATGGTTGCGCCATACGAAAAGCTGTGCCAAAGGCTCAATAAGGCTCGGATCAGAATTCAGCTCAGCGTATTCCGACGCAAATCGGCGAGTAAGCTCGTAGCTGTCATGAAGAGCAAGCGCTATCGTCTCGGATGCTTCCGACGGATGATTTCGAGCAAGCAGCAAGAGAGCCTCCAGCCTCACCACGAAATACGGCGATTGACGATATACGTCGCCAAGCAGCTGTGCCATGCCATCGGCGTTAGCCATTTCAAGCTGACGCAATGCCATAGCCTGCATATCAGGCTCACCCTCCTTCAACTGTTTTTTCCAGAATTTCACATCGCCCTCGCGAAGCACTATCGCCTGATTCACCTCCGATGCCTTGTCACTTGAAAAATGCATCGTGGGGTCGCCTATTAGATGATTCTCCAGGAAACAAGTGAATCTCGTGAACTGCCCTATGCGCATTCCTTGTGCCAGGAGTCCCAAAAATTCGTCGGGCCACTTGTCTTGAACAGTATTTACAGTGCACCCCATCGCCGCAATCGTCTTTCCATCGCTGAATATATATGCTCCGGCCACATAGTCATCCACGTGGAACGAACCATTGTAGCATGCGTCGAGAAGCACAAATCTCGCCGAAGGCTTAGCCCGGCGGATATCGTCGGTGTAAATATCCATTCCGACATTGACAACAGAGTCCTGTGCCAATTTTACCGAGTCAAACGCCTCCAGGCACCACGACTCCGGCACGTCATAGCGCTGCATGTAATCAGCCACGGCTGCCTCACGTCCCACCTTGGCAGCCTTGCTGCTAACTTTTCCGCGCAGGAATTGCTTGATATTATCTATGCTCTGATTTATCCCGGATGTGGCAGGCGTGCCGCTCAGATACTGCATGTCGGTGGCTCCATGATGATGAAACAGCATCACATCCAATGCCTCGCGAGCTACCTCATTGAGGTAATCGCTCTTCACATAGTCGCGCATGCCGAAATCATAGAATTTCACCTCTCCACCTACGGCGAAAGCTTGAGGCACCTGCTCGCGCAGGGCAATCTGCTCGCCGGCCCACGCCACAGGGTCCTCGCTGTTGTAGCCATGGCCGCGTGCCATAGTCAAATGATCCAGCGCATTTTTCTCCTGCTTCTCTGCTGTCGCCTTGCGCAAGTAGCTACGCAGTTGGTCATACTTATTCATTCCATCCACATTAAGCGGACGTATGCGAGCAGAATAGATATCAGGGCTAATATACTGATTGCCATCGCCCCGAAGCGACATATAATGGTAGGCAGGCACAATGCTGTCCTGCTTGAGATAGTCGAACTTCAATCCAAAGTCGTCATAGTATCTGTCAGACGGCACACTTGACCTCTTCCAATCATATTTGGGGCTCATTTTGAATGCCGATGTAAGATGATGCGCGTCGCGCACCATAGGAATTGGTATATCACCAATCAGCACGCATCCCTCCAGAGGGCTCTTTGACTGGCCATGCAGCTCTTGCAGCATATCTCTGATTGGCTGTGGATTATGCCAAGTATCCACTATGATGTATACTCCTAAGCCATCAGCCTCCACTGCATCGCGATACGCCATCACTTCGCTCGCCGCTTGGTCATAACTTTCTTGGTCGATTATTATGGCGAATGTGGTGGGCGTCTTCACCGAGGGCCGGGATATGATGTCGGCACTCGCGTTGTGCGCAAAAAGGAGCATTACGGCGCCAACTATAGCTGATATCCTTACATTATTTTTCATATTTTCTCTAATCTATTGATTGTCTGTGCAATTTCATCTTTCAGGTCGTCATCCATGCTGTCAGTCGGGATATTTTTGATGGCGTCCAATATCTCGGCTTGTCTATGCGATTGGCCGAACCATCCGAGAGCCTCCGCCATCACAGTGCGCACTTCTGCCGGATTCTCATCATCAGCGACCACGCTCAGATAGTCAGACACATGGAAATGGAACGGATAGTTGCGCACTGTGCGGATAGCTGCAATGCGCTTGGCTTCCGGAGCCGATTTGTCCATCAGCACGGCATGACTTTTCGCATCAGAATCAAATGTGCGTTGAAGACTGCGCAGTAGCCGGCCCTTTTCCTCATCGGCGGCCTGGCGATTGGATGAAGCGTAGTAGTCCTCCACAGCCTTTTCCACTTTTTGGCTTGGGTAGAGCTGCAATGCCCTATTGCAGCTCATCTGCACGCGAAGTCGCTCGTTGTCGTCAATCAAAACCTTGACCAACGTTCCCAAAAGCGCTTCATCGCCATTATTGCCGGCATATATAGCGCTTTGTCGGGCCACCATCTCATATGGGTCGCTGAGGCCAATGCGTATGCCCTCAACAAAGTTGTCGCCGCCGTAACGCGACAGCAGCTTCAGTGCTTCCATGCGCACGACATTGAACCTTGAATTTTTCATTACATCGAGCAACATATCGCTCATTGTTCCCGCCTCGTCGGCATCAGCGAGCATCCTAAGCGACAGCGCTTGCACATCGGCATATCGAGAATCAAGCATCTTCATCCAGTGTTCACGGTCGGCACGCTTTAGTGTGATGTCGGTATTTATGGAATTGTCTTCAATTGGCGCGAAATGCATGGTAGGATCACCTAAGAGGTGCCCCTCAAGTGAAGCAATCAGACGATTGTATTGGCCAACTCTTACGCCGTGCGACAGAAGTCCGAGCATCTCGATGGTCCATCGGTCCTGCAGCACATTGCGCGTATTGCCTTGCGCCACTATTGTCTTGCCCGGGTTAAATATGTATGGGGCAGCCATATAGTCGTCTTCTTGGAATGAGCCATTGTAGCAAGCGTCGAACATCACGAACCGAGGATTCGATATACGCTGCATCAGACGGAAGTCCTCAGTAGTAATACGCTCATCGGCATAGTGTATCGAATCATTAAGCCAAAAATCCTCAGAATCCAAGTCGCCGAGAAATTTGTCGGTAAGATTGTACTTCTCTTGCATCTGCATGCGCATGGTGTCTCTATCATGGCGCACCGAATGAGCAACCAACGTGTTGTAGAGCGTGCTTTTGAGCATACGATAACGATCATCGAAGACTTCGCAGATTTCCTCGCCGTTGATTAGCTGCCCTGTCGGCAAGCCATGTTCATGAAACATAAACACGTCAACGTCATCTCTTCGCAATTCGTCGAAAAGATGGTATTTCATGGGATGACGCATGCGGAAATTCCAGTGCTTGAATCCAAGCTCGCGACCAAATGCAAGAGGGAAATTCTCTCTGTATGCCTTTTCATCATCGAGCCATACAATCTGACAGTCCGAATTGTAAGAATCGCCATTGTAGGCAAACACTTGGTCCACTCGGTTGCTTTTATTTTCCTGCTTAGCATTTGCGGCTTTTTTTAGGTAGGCTGAAATCTCACTGTATTTATTGCCTCCCATCGCTTCCGGATATCTGATGCGCGCTGAATACATGTCAGGCGCAAGATTTTGCGGCGAAGACTCCGACAATTTGTAATAGAACAGATGCGCCTGGGTGGAGTCGGCTCTCAGATACTCAAATTCAAGATGCAAGTCATCGTAAAAGCGATCCGACGGCACCGATGATTCGGGCCAAGGAAATGCTTTCTCGTCCATCTTGAACGCCGTAGTCATATGCTGGGCATTACGTATCATGGCAACTGGGATATCACCCACCAACACCATACCCTCAAGCCGTGGATCTGCCTCACGCAATTTCTTGATTGCCATGCGCACGTCCATCGGGTCCTCCCAAAGGCTTCTCACGATCCAGGTTGACAGCCCATCACTCTGCACTGCATCACGATATGCATTAATTTCCTGCATACAGTGGTTATATGTAACGTCGTCGACAATTATGGCAAACGACGACGGGCACTGCTGTGTAGGCGCTGTTATAACCGGGGTGGATGCATTAGCCAACATAGGCATAATTGCAGCCACCAATATTGATGTGGATGTTTTCATTCTTTTCATGAATTTAGGCGATAATATGTGCGCTCGGCCTCACTTCTCAGTTCTTTTGACAATTTTTTGTCTTTGCGCATTAGGTCGCATTGATGTATCAATTCAGCTTTTTTATACGAGTAGTTGAACCACGACAATGCTTGCAACAAAGAAATCTTCAGATCCTCAGGCTCACTTTCATCATTGAGCAAAGACACAAATTCACCGATATGCGGATGCGACATCTGATTGCGCATCGAATTGCAATACAGTTTGCGCCAACGAATCGAGGTTTCCTTGCTTAGTATCTCACCAGGTTGGGATCGCTTTGACGAAGCATCGAGCAGCCGCTTCTTCATATCGCCTGCGTTTTGCACAAAGCTATTGCTTAGCACTTTGTCGATCGCTTGCACCACGGCAGCCCCGTCGAGCGTGTGTATGCCCAACACCACATTAAAGGCTACTCGCTCCGACAGATTGTCATTGATATAAGCGTTTACCATAGGATATGCGTATTCAGGCATGCCAACATGCATCATCATGCGCACAGTGGTGCGTCGGATGAATTCGTAAGAGTCATTGATCGACGACAAAAGCACCTTGCGGAAATTAGCATCATTCAACTTTTCCAACAATTCCACGCAAGCGTATCTTACCATCATATAGGGCGACTGCATATAGGTGTCGTACAGCAAGTCGGATATACCGGGATATTTATTCCGATAAAGAGTGTGAAGTGCCAATGACCTGACATCAGGATATTCCGACTGCAGCCACGCCATTACCTCCGACTCGTCGTAAGGCATATTCAGCAATTGGGAGGCATCTACTTCGCACATCGACTTGAAGCGCAATGTGGGGTCGCCCGTAATGTGCGATTCAAGAATATTGGTAAGCTTGGCCCATTGGCCAACGCGCGCGCCCATGCCAAGAAGCCCGAGCAATTCATTGGCCATTTTATCCTGCAGCACATTCACAGTGTTGGCAAATGTGGTTACCGTCTTGCCTTCTGCCATAATATATCGGGCGGCAATATAGTCCTTCTCTCGGAAATCGCCATTGTAGCATGCGTCAAATATCACCATGCGCGAGTTGGGCTTGATTTGAGTAACCTCTGCCAGCACAATGCCAGTCTGAGCGTCGAGCAGCGAATCCGAGGCAATCTGCACCGGGTCGTCGTATCCATCAATCCATGTGCTATCCATGCCATATCGGTCAGCAATACGAGTCTTAAGGCTTGCCAGGCCCGCAGGATTGTCAACTTGTCGGCGAGCTTGCTCACGGAGTGAATATTTGAGCTTATCCACATGATCATTCCACCGGGTGCCACCCGGGCTGCCACTCAGATACTGGCGTTCGGGCACGCCATGCTCGTGAAAGATGGTGAGATCCAGGTCGTCTCTCTTAATCATGTTTATGACATCGTCCTTCGGATAATCACAGAAATTGTAGCGAATGAATCTCGCTCGCCCTGTGGTATCGAATACTCCGGGCATCTGTTCTCTCAGAGTAAAGCTCTCAGGCGTCCAAGCCGTAAGCGAGTTGCTGTAAGATCCGTGACCGGTATATGAGAAAAACTGATCCAGGCGGTTGTCAGCCTTGTGCTCGGCAATGGCCTTCAAAAAGAACCTATGATATTGGGTAGATGGGTCTTCGCCGTTGTCTATGGCTTTTACTCTCGCCGAATAGATGTCGCACTGTATGAGCTGTGGTGAATCCGCAGCAAGGTTGTAATAGTAGAATTGCGTCTCAGCGCTGTCTTGCTTTATAAAATCGAATTTCAAATGGAAGTCATCGTAAAATCGATCGCTCGGCACCGACGAGTCGCGCATAGGGTAGGCGCTCTCATCCATCTTGAATGCAGATGTCATGTGCTGAGCCTTCCTAATCATGGGCATCGGCACGTCGCCCAGCAACATCACTCCCTCCAGATGCTCTTTCTTATGCAGCTTCTTTATCACGCCTTTCACTTGTTCCGGATTTTTCCAGTCGTGATACACAATAGTTGTGGGCAAGCCTTCGCTGCCCAGCACTGTTTGATACTCCCGCAAGACATCGGCACACTCCTTGTATGTGGCAGGGTCGGTAATCACAGCATACGACGTAGTGGTTACCTTCCCTGATGGTCTTATATAAGATTGTGCCATGGCACCGGCACTCCCCATAAGGAGTCCCAGCGCCATGACATGCTTTATCTTAATCATATTTACCATCTGCTTGCCACTATTAAAAATTACATCCCAATTTGATGCTTAGATATGCCCTTTCGTCATACTCCCAATCCTTAGTATGCTGATAGGTGTATGATGCTCCGGCAAAGATATTCACTTTCGAGCCCTGGCGCACGAGTTGCGAATATGTCAGCCCGGCATGGTACGACTGATAGTCGCTGTTGGCATAGTTCGACTCACCATTCATCAATAATGTCACCGTAGGATAATCGGCATGCGACCCACCGTACACATATCCTCCGCTGAGGTTATTGTTGTATGTAAATGATGTCTCGAGAAGCAACCTGGCATTACGTATCTCGTTGATGAAGAAATTCTTTTTCCAGTCGATTTTCACCGTTAGATTCTTAGAATCCATCGTCGATTGCGGCTGCAAGTATATATCGTCGCGATCAACGTAGCGCAACGACGCTCCCACCTTCCAACTATACTCGATGCCTCGGTTACGGCTCAGGAAATATTGAGCGCCGGCCACCTTGGTTTTGTAGGTGGAGCGAATGTTTTTGAATATCTCTTGCCAGCCTGTCTCTCCATCGGAGGTGGTATATTGCTGCGTCACGTATTGCACGCCGTCCATATCGCGATTGCTGAAGCTGGCGTTGAAATAGTTGGTGAAATCGTTTCCAAAGTTAACGGCGGTCAGCATCACGCAAGTGTGATGCTCATTGACGCCTGCTATGTTGCGGGGCGCAGAGTAAGAGCGTTGCACTACCTCAGAGTAACGATCATACGAGCCTTCCACCACCACACTGAAGTCACCACTAACCAAACTGTACTGAACAGCTCCGCCCAGACGGTCGCCTATATAATTAGTGGTAAAGCCGCTGCCTATATGCATCTCAGCCACGCCAAGACCGAACATTTGGTAATATGTAGGGTCATACGAACTCGAAGCGCTGCTCATGCGCGAGTCCTCTTTAACTGACGTATAGCGGAAGTTGGCTCCAAAGCGATGGTTCTTACTTGCCTGGAATCCAATGCCCGGCATTACCTCGAGCGTATAAAATCGCGTATCGACGCGCGGATCGCGCTGCTTGGCTGCAAGTTGTGCTTTGTATGTGCCCTCCACACCAAATGTCCAGTGCTTACCCACTACGGGCGTAGCCGCACGAAATCGCAGATTATAGTTCTGATTGTTCCAATCACTTAGCAAGTCATCGGCAACATAGTAGGGCATTCCACGGTTAGGATCGGCTATTGATGCATTATAGCCTGCTTCGTCCTTATTAATCTGGCGGAAGTTGAATTCGCCCCACACAAGTGCTGTGCCGAGATTGACGTATCCTTCGCAGTCCACACCGACGTTCTTTTCCACTTTGCCTGATGTAGGGGCATGGAAATTGCCTGAAGCACGGTCATAAACGAACGACACCGTAGAGTAGTCCTCCGTGTTGTCAAAAGCCATGCCTGCCGCATTCTGTGTCTGCGTCCAGATGCGTATTTGCTTGATTTGCTCCAAGGCTGCCGGAGTGTAGTCCTGCGCCATAAGAGGTGTCGCTGCCGCAGCCATGCCCATAAGCACCATGGCGACAATATATTTGTTGTTGATTTTCATCTTTCTACTTGATAATTACGGTAACATCTGGTTATTGCAAAGTATGATTCCACGAAGGCATCTTAGCTCCATTGCGACGCAGCTCGGGAATTACGCAACGCTCAAAGTCATCTGTCGAATTGTTCGTGTCCTGATAAATGTAGCAATCGTATTCCTCACGCTTGACGTCGTTGCCGGCATCATCTTTCATGATGTATCGTGCCACGCCAAGGCCGCAGTAGGTGGCGCCAACCCATGTCATGCCGGCATCCAGCACGCCGGGCACGCGCTTGGCATTTACCTTTGTCTCATTATCGATGCACTCCACGGCATCCAGCACATATTTGATTGGGATTTTGGCGTATAGCGTTGTGCTGTTAGGCTTGCTGAGGTCTGTTGTGCTCATATTGGCATCGTTCACCGGATCCCAATTGTCGGCAGGGTCGGGACGGAAAATGACGAAGGCGCCGCCGAATACTGACGTCAGGTATTGCGGTATCGTTCCCATTTCTGATTTGCCATTATAGAACACGTGGTCCATATTGAATGCCGGCTGGTCAGGGAAACTGGGATTAAACATGCAAAACTCGAACTCAGATGAGTAACCGTTGATAGGGCTTGCCGGATTGTAAATTTCCAATTGATGATTAGCGGCAAACTGCGAGATTATGCACGACTCGCCCGGCTGCAACGGGTAGTCAGCTCCGTTTCCAGGGAATTTCCACACGCGTTCGCCGTAGCAATAGTCGTTGCCGTCCTCTTCCGGCCATACAGGCAGCGAGGTGGTGGCAGTGCTCGGAGTCAGATTAGCAAAATACACGCCATCGAGGTATTGCACCTGGGCTGAATTGTTGTATATCTCGTAGAATTGGTCACGGAAATACACGCCTCCTGCCGGCGGACGGCTTCCGCAGTAATATATCTCTTTGAAAACGAGCGGGCTCACTTTCAGGCCTTGCACTGTGATGTCGAGCGTAGAATCTTCGGCAGATATCGCTACGTTGACCGATGTGCCGGATATATAGTACTCGTTGTCTTCATTATCAAGTGCGCGGCCTGTCACAGTCACAGTATATATGCCCGGCACGATATCCGACACGTCTACCTTTTTGAATGCATCCAATCCCTCCGAATTGGAAGCGATTACACTCTTGGCGTAATGCAAATCCTCGGTGTAGTTGTCGAATTTGACCGTCAATTCGAGCACCTCGCTCAGCCCGTCTACTGCTAAATCAAGGTCGACGTTGACCTGCTCAATCAATTGGATTTCTTCCAGATTGGACATCTCTTTGAATGAGTCGCATGCGCACAGCCCCACTGCAAGCGGCGCAAGCATGTATATTGAATTCTTTAGTTTCATAACGATTGTGGTTATATAGTGAGTGATAGCTCCACGCCAAAATAGAATCGATTGTCAAACACATGATAGGTGCCCTTACTACGCTTGGATTCTGCGCGCGGGTAGCTACGGAACATATTGTTGGCGAAGAAAGATACTCGCAATATGTCGCCCACTTCCTTGGTAAGATTCATGTTGATTACATAATATGGGCCGTACGACTCTCGTATGGCTTTGCTATGGCTCTTCGACTGCAACATATATCCGTAGCCGGCATCCTTCACCTCCTGAGTCGTGGTAAACGGTGTGTCAAATTTCACGAATTTGGCATCGGAAGGATTGATGTATCCTACGGGGATGGAGTCCTGTCCGAACTTGCTCCAGTCGGCGCTGTTCCACGTCACCTGACCGGTGAGCGACACTACAAATCCTATGCTGGGAATATTATGGATGACACGCAGTGTGGTAGACACTTCCCGGAAATGCTCCTCATCGCCCTTGCGCTCGTACACTGCAATAGGCTTACGTGCGGATGGCTCGCCGCTCGAATTATCATAGAACGTGTATCCGTCAACCCATCGCTTTGTCTTCATCCAGGCCCCGCTGAGCTGGAATGCTGTATTGATGGCATCGATGCGCCCGAGATTGAATTCAAGCTCGACGCCCTTGTTTTCTACATTAAGATTGTTGGTGGGCTTGGCGTATGTCGACAACACCGGCGCACTATAGTCGAGCACAATGTTGTCATTTTCATCGCGAGTGTACTTATTCCACTCGAATGTATTGAATGTCTCGAAGGTCTGCTCGAGCATGTAGCCGTTCTTCAGACGCTCATGATAGCCGGTAACATTGAGGTAGCTTTTACCAAACTGCCACGAGAAGCCGACCTCCGATTTATGGTTTCGCGCAATTTTCAGATCGGAGTTGTCCACCTTATGCACCTCGGTAGTGGTGATAAACATGCGGTCCTCCTCCGCGCGATTATCGTCCGACAACTCATTCATATTCACATAGTCAAAATATGCGTTTTCCGGGTAAAGATAGATGAGCGACGGCATCTTGGCTGCCACGCCATAGCCACCGTGAATGCTGAGTCGGTCGGGCACGATGTAAAGCGACGCGTTGATACGCGGCGTGGCAATGCCTCCCACAACTGATGCGTGGTCGTAACGCACGCCGGCAGTGATTGTGAGGTCGTTCATGCCGCCGATGGAATATCGGAAGTTGTCCTCGATGTATGCGCCTATATTATGTATGAAAGGCACATCTTTGTAGGCGCGCGGGCGATAGGTAGAATTGTTGCTCAATCCCTTGGACAAGAAGGGCGGCGCTGATGGATCAAAAGTCTTGCCCTCTCCCACATTGCCATTGCTGCGAAAATCGGCACCGAGCAGAATACCATTGTGTAGATAGCCGCTCGACTTGAAGAACGATGCCGTAAGTTTACCAAACACGTTCACCTCGCGGCTGTCAATATCATAGTGATAGAAGTACGACGCAGGCAAAAATGCTGCATAGTGGTTGGCATCTTCTGGCCCAAAATTAGTGATGGCATTGCCATCTGCGTCATAGATGTGCTGCCCAGCCACTCCACCGAGCACAGCGCCGTTGGTGGTGGTCATGGAATAAGGTCCAGAGGCATTGCTTGCTATATCCTCATACCAACTCTGCTTATCGGTGTAGGTGCCCGACAACACGTAGCGAATCGACTTCAGCCATCCGCGATTGATATTCCAGGTTCCGTTAGTGTTAAAAGTCAAGCCAATGTCTCTGCCGGATGACGCTGTCTGCGAGCGCTCGTCATCAGGATTGGCATCACGCGAGTCCTTGCCATAATAGAAATCAAGTGAGGTGTTGGACCTAACATTACCTATAGTGTTGGAATACATGAGTCTGGCCGTGCCGCGCTGGTAATGCGCGTATTTTGACACCGGATTATTAGTGTTGTAAGCGTAGTCGCCATTGATATTCATGGCTCCGCGGTTTCCACCCAACTCGAATCCTGTGCCAAACCCTGCCTGATACACGTTGGGGTTTGCCTTTGCTGTCACGCGCAGAGGCTCTCGGCCAGCCTTGGTGTTGATAATCACCGCACCAGATGTGAGATCTCCGTATTCTACCGAGGGGATACCGCGAATCACTTGCACCGACTCTATATTATCGGTAGAGACTGTGCGGATATCTACGCCGTTGCCGGGGGCTGAGCCACCACCAATTGCTACAGGAACGGAGCCCGAGCTTCCGTTGATTGCAGTGACGTGAGCCGCCGAAAGGTTTGACTCATTGGATATGGGCGCGCCATCGCGGATGATAGCAGTGCCCATGGCGTTCATAGCGTCAGCCGCGCTGGACCTGCTATTGTCATCAGCTTCAAGGCGCGAGCCTACCTGCCTTATTGTCAATGTCTGTGATGAATTCAGATTCTGGTTGTGCGCACTTCCGCCGGGAATTAGCGACATCACATCGTAGAGGCTCGTTGCCTGAAGGTGATCCATGGCCGAACGAGAGATTTGCGAAGCCGTGGATTGTCCCACCTTGCTCGATGTCGCAGTCACAGTCACTTCTTTGAGGTGGAAGTCCTCATTAAGCAATGTGAAATCGAGATGCATATTACCTTTCACATTGATTATCGTATCCACCGGCACCTTACCGATAAAACTAATTTTCAGACGCATCTTGCCATCGGGCACATTTGACAGGGAGTAGTCTCCATCTATCCCACTGATTGTGCCTATGGCCACTTCGGGAAGTGCAATAGCTGCGCCGCTGAGTGGCACTCGCTTCGCGCCGTCTACCTCGTAGACCGTACCGCTAATCTTTGACTGTGCGTATGCCCCAAATGCAGGCAGCACGCTCATCAAAAGGAGTAGTCCAAGCACTCTGCTTGATTTTTTTAGATATTGTTTTTCCATTTGAAATTTGATAATGATTTCTTATGATGATTCCTGTGATTATTTTC
>CAZORI010000039.1:0-17187 GCA_964582335.1 uncultured Bacteroides sp. | reverse complement strand
CAGGCCTGTGGCTGAGCCCAAGGGTTGATAGTACAAACTAATTCAAAACTCGGATATAATTGCAAGGAGAAGGCAAAAAAGAGAACGACATACTGTATAAAAGAAGACGACATACTGTATAAAAGAAAAGAGCCCCACTGCAAAAGCAATGAGGCTCTTAATGTGGTTGGATGTATGATCAAACGCGGCGAACGTAGCTGCCTTCGCGAGTGTCAACTTCGATCATGTCGCCTTCGTTTACAAAGAGGGGCACGCGCACCTCAGCTCCTGTCTCTACAGTGGCGGGCTTGAGTGTGTTGGTGGCGGTGTCGCCCTTGATGCCAGGCTCAGTGTAGGTGATTTTCAGTACGGCTTTCATAGGCATTTCTGCGTAGAGCACCGATTCGGTGGAAGCATCGAACACTACGTCAACGGTGTCGCCTTCCTTCATGTAGGGGGCGCCGGTGACGAGAGCTTTGTTGATGGGAATTTGCTCGAATGTCTCGTTGTTCATGAAGATGTCGTCGCCGCCCTCAGCATAGAGGTATTGGTAGGGGCGATGCTCAACGCGCACGTCCTCGAGCTTTTCACCGATGTTGAAGCGGCGCTCGATTACGCGTCCGTCGACAACGTCTTTGAGCTTTGTGCGCATGAATGTGTTGCCTTTGCCGGGCTTTACATGGAGAAACTCCACGCAGAAATAGAGACGGCCGTCCATGCGGATGCAAGTGCCGTTCTTGATGTCTTGAGCGTTAATCATATTCTGACTGATTTCGTTTGATTGTTTCTGAGTGCAAAATTAGTAATTTTTTGTGAATTAGCAGGTGACTATCAATGAAAAAGTTGGATGAAGCCACATTTTATAGCCTTTTTATCAACCTTAAATGGTCAAAAATCCCTAAGATGCTCGTAAAGGGCATGCAGCGGCAGGCCCATCACATTGTAGAAGCAGCCCTTTATGCCGGTAATTCCCACGCATCCAATCCATTCTTGTATTCCGTAAGCGCCGGCCTTATCAAATGGACGGTATTGTGCTACGTATTCCTCAATCTCTTCACGCGAGATATCTCCGAACGTCACCTGTGTGGTCTCAGAAAACGTAATTTGGCGATCCGGGGCAGAGAGCGTAACTCCTGTCACCACCTCGTGAGTGTGGTTCATAAGCGATAGCAGCATGTCTACGGCTTCGTCTGGCGACTTTGGCTTGCCCAGTATCTTGCCGTTGTTGATAACAGTGGTGTCGGCGGTGATTATGATTTCACCGGCCTCCATACACTCGCGATACGCCTCAGCTTTTTTCTGTGATATGTAGGGCGACACCTCGTGCAAGGGCATTTCGGACGGATAGCTTTCGTCGGCGTCTTTTGAAGCCGCGATGCCAAATTCCGATGTCAACAGCGCGAGCAGTTCGCGGCGCCTTGGCGAGTTGCTTGCGAGCAGCAGTCGATATTTCGATGGATTATGCATCATGATGGATTTTTGTGCGGATTATTGGTGTCGTCGTTTTGCCTATGGTTAGTCGCCAAATGCTGCCGCTTGCATCGCCCACAAGCCTTTTGCTTTGAGCACCTCTTCCAGGAGCTCGCGCGCCACGCCGTAGCCTCCGGCAGCCTTGGTGATGAATAGCGCCAACTCTTTGATGTCGGAGCACGCGTCGGACGGTGCGACAGGCAATCCAACCATGCGCATGGCCTCGGCATCGGGAATGTCGTCGCCTACGAATGCTGTCTGGCTGGGCGTTAATCCGTGCTTTTGCATCCAATGTGCAAGTATCTCAGCTTTTTGGCCAGTTTTTATGTATATGTCCTTCACGCCTATAATTTCGAAACGACGGCGCACGGCCTCAGTGTCGGCGCCTGTGATAATGGCAATGTGCACCCCTTTTTCCACGGCCTGCTTTATTGCGTAGCCATCCTTAAGATTGGCCATTCGCTGAGGGATGCCGTTGGCGTCCATTGGCACTACGGTAGGCGACAGCACGCCGTCGACGTCGAAAGCTATGCCGCGCACCTGCGTTAGGTCATAATTCACTCTGCTCATCTTGTTTGAGTATTGGCTGGTTGAGGCACTTGTCCATAATTGCTTGGGACAGTGATGCGTATATTTGGTTCCATGGCGATGCCAGGAGGCTTTCTTGCTTGTGAAGTATTGCGGTGTCGCGGCGCGAAGCCGGGCCTGTCTGCACGTCGGCGGGGTTGTTGGCCAGAGCTTTTGCTAATGTAGCCTTTATAAGGGGCTCGAGCTCGTTGAGCGAACAATCTATGTCGCGCATGATATTGTCGGCTGCGCCCCAAAGAAGATTTGTGAAGTTGCAGCCGAAGACGGCTGCCAGATGCATAAGCGCTCGGTTGGGGCTGTCGAGATGAGTAACCTTGCGCGATGATATGCTCGATGCCAGGGTGTCGATTATGCCAAGCGTTGTGTCATCTGATGCCTCGGTGAAAAAAGGGATGTCGGTGACATTGAGCTCAACATCACGAGAGAACGTCTGCAGTGGGTACATCGCTCCGTAATGATCCGAGGCTTGGCTGAGCACGTCGGAGGCAACTGAGCCTGAGGTGTGGATTACCACGCCGTCGACTTGTGGCATAGTTTTGGCCACGTTGGCTATCTCTGCGTCCTTTACGCATATTAAGTAAATGTCGGCATTGGGGGTGAGTGCGCTCACATTGTCGACAGGCTGGCCTTGGCCCATTTTCTCGCACAATGCTTGCGCGTGCGAGAGGGAGGTGGCGCACACTTGTGCGATGCAAAATGTTTTGCTCAGAGCAGGTGCCAGATGATTTGCTACGTTGCCGGCGCCTACAACTACAACGCGCGGGCGATTATTCATTTGTCTCGCCGGTAGCAGGCTCGCTGTATTGGCCGATGTGCACTTTTTCCCACATCAGCTTTTCGGGGTCGACGGGCTTGCGGTTCTCATCGCTGACACCGAACGAAAGGATGATGGGCACTTGCAGGCGGTCGGGGATGCTGAGCAATTCTTTCACTACGTTTTGTGCGGGCTCGCCGTCGCTGTTGTCGCGCAGGCGCACTTGTATCCAGCAAGAGCCAATGCCGATGGCTGTCGACTGCAAATGCATCAATGTGGCCGCAACGGCCGCGTCTTCAATCCATACGTCGCTGCGCTCAGGGTCAACGCAAATTGCTATGGCGAAGGCTGCGTTGGCAATAGGCTTGCTGCCAAAGTTTTTGCAAGCAGCCAGACGCGCTAGCATGCCCTTGTCTTCCACCACTACGAATTGCCATGGGCGCGCGCTCTTTGATGAGGGCGCGAGCAGGCCAGCCTCAAGTATTTGTTTTACGGCATTAGGCGATACGGGCTCGCCGGTGTATTTGCGTATGCTGTGGCGCTTGAAAAGCATGCCATTGAATGCGTTGTCCATGACGAAGTATTATAGAATTTATTGATGGCATATCCAGGCCCCGGTGGCACGGAAGTTTGACGCACCAAGCGCCGAGATGGCTTCAGATGATGTATCGTATTCGCCGTCGAATATGCGGAAGCGCTTATCTGCGTCGAGTATGCCCAGATTGTGGCCGGGGTGCATTTCTACGAATTTGTTGGCTTCGCTCAATAAGTTGAACGAACCAACAATTATATAGTATTTTTTCCCTGCGGCGGATGCTTTCACTGGCCGTGCTGTTGCCTTCATTGAGAGGTAATCTCCGTTGGCGCCGATTACATCTACGCAGTAAGATTCATCGGCAGGAATCTCGTCAACGGCAATGATGTCTTCAATAGTCGCTTGTTTGAATTCGGGCGACAGAGATGCAAGAGCGGCATCGTCAACCTTGATAGGGGTGGAGGCAATAAAGCAAATGCCTATGAGCAGTGCTAAAGAGGCTGCTATGCGCATTGCTTGCCCGAAGCGTTGGCTCCAGCGCAGCCTTGGGCTCATCTCTGCTGCAATTTCTTCTGGGGCGGGCGTTAGCTGAGGCTCGATGCGCGTGTTGTCTAATATTGGCAAATGCGACAACGTGAATGCATCGGGAGCGGGCATGAAATCGAGCGAGCCATCGTTATACTCAAGGCTGCCTATCCGGCCGAGCTGTACGCTGCCGGTTGCCGCTAATTCGGCATTCAGCTTTGCTGCTGCGTCGTTCACCTTTGCAAGTGCGCTGTCGTAGGAGATTTCCATAGCCCTTACGTAGGAATGAGCAATCGTTCCGTCGTTGTATACAAGAGCGCTGTTGAAAGAAAATTCGCGGTGCGGGGGATAAGCTACGCCATTAGCGGCGTCAACACGAGCGCTCACATATCTGGCCAGGACAGCGCCTACTCCAGGTATGATCACGCAGTCGTTGCGCGACATCAGATAATCGATATGGCGTATTAAATTTTTCACACTGCAAATGTACTCCAAAAAAAGGAATCCTACAAGAATAGTTATCTACAAACAATCGACATTTCGTCGATAAATTCTTTAGGGGCTTGTCTTCACGAGCCGCTTACAGGCACCTCGAGGGCGCTTAGGCGATGCTCCAGGTCGGTGGATGTGACTTTGGTGTGCAATTCCCCGCGATACGCGATGGATATGTTGCCCGTCTCTTCCGACACAATTATGGCCAGTGCGTCGGTGGCTTGGGCAATGCCAAGGGCTGAGCGATGGCGTAGGCCGAGCGCTCGAGGTATGTTTTGGTCGTGGCTTACTGGCAATATGCAGCCGGCCGCTTCTATTTTGCCGTTGGCTATGATCATGGCCCCGTCGTGCAAAGGGGAGTTCTTGAAGAATATGTTCTCGATAAGGCGCGTGTTGATTTTGGCATCAATGACATCGCCCGTCTTGGCATAGAGGTCGAGCGGCAATTGCTGCTGTATCACAATCAGCGCGCCCGTCTTGCTTTTCGACATGCTCATGCAAGCATACACTATGGGAAGCACCGAGGCTCGCATGTTTTGCTGGTTGATTTCTTCCTTGTGGTGGATGAATATTTTTCTGAGGAAACGCCAGCGTTTCTGTGAGCCGAGGTCCACGAGAAATCTCTTGATCTGATCTTGAAACAGGATTACAAGTATAAGAAGGCCAATGCTCATGAATTTGTCGAGCATGCTGCCGATTAGCCTAAGGCTGAATATCTCAGAGGCAAGCACCCACACCACAATGAACGCCATGACACCATAAAAAATATTGATGGTGCCCGACTCCTTCATCAATTTGTAGATGTAGAATAGGAGCGTGGCGAAGACGAGAATGTCTATAATGTCCTTGACGCTGAAATCGAGCATTGAAAAAAAAGAGATTGAGTGGTGTATGGTGTTGATTAGCTTTCCTGCAGTGCGTTGTATATCTTCACGGCCTGCTTGGCTGCCTTCACGTCGTGCACGCGCAGTATCGAGGCTCCACGGTGCATGGCGCTCATGTTGAGGGCAGTAGTGGCTTCAAGCGCTTCCTCGGCCGATATGTTGAGCAATTTTGTGAGCATTGATTTTCGCGACACGCCCACGAGTATGGGGCAATGAAACAGCTCGAACAAATCCATGTGCTTGAGCAGCATATAGTTTTGCTCAAGCGTTTTGCTGAATCCGAATCCGGGGTCGATTATTATGTCGGCCACGCCGGCGAGGTGAAGTCGGTCGATGCACTTGGAAAGCTCGCTGAGCACGTCGATGAGAAAATTGTCGTATTCGGTGAATTCTCCCATATTCTGAGGTGTGCCGCGCATATGCATCACTACGTAGGGCACGTGCAGGGCGGCAACGGTGCTCACCATGTCGTCGTCGAGATTGCCACCCGAAATGTCGTTGACAATGTCGACGTCGAGGCTGCGCACAGCTTCCTCGGCCACCTTTGAGCGGAAAGTGTCGACCGAAACAGGAATGTCAGGAGCGACGTCGCGAAGCGCCTTCATGCCCATTTCCAGACGGCGTAGCTCTTCGGCTTCGCTTATGGGCTCGCATCCGGGGCGAGTGGAATAAGCGCCGATGTCGATGAAGTCGGCGCCTTCATCGACAAGCTGGCGCACGCGTTCGCACACCGTGTCATAGTCGGTGGCACGCGAGCCGGCGTAGAACGAGTCGGGCGTAACGTTCAGTATTGCCATTACAGCCGGGGTGTTGAACTCCAGGAGGCGTCCTTTGATATTTAGCGAGAAAGGTGACATTGCGATTGGGATGATGGAGTTGTTATCTATTAGCGCGCTTGCGCTCCAATTCGTCGAGTATTATTTTGCGAAGGCGTATGTGGTGAGGGGTTACCTCTACGTATTCGTCCTCTTTGATGTATTCCAAAGCCTCCTCAAGGCTGAATACGACCGGAGGCACTATTCGCGCCTTGTCGTCGGCGCCGGAAGCGCGCATGTTGGTGAGCTTTTTTGATTTGGTCACGTTCACCACTATGTCGTTGTCTTTGGCGTTTTCGCCTACCACTTGGCCTGCGTACACTTCCTCTTGCGGGAATATGAAGAATCGGCCTCGGTCCTGAAGCTTGTCGATGGCATAGGCGTAGGCTGTGCCGCTTTCCATGGCAATCAGCGAGCCGTTGCTGCGGCGCTCGATTTCGCCTTTCCACGGCTGGTACTCAAGGAAGCGGTGCGCCATGATTGCTTCGCCGGCCGATGCTGTGAGCACGTTGTTGCGCAGTCCGATTATGCCACGGCTCGGGATTTGGAATTCCATGTGCACGCGTCCGTCGTTCTGGGCGGCCATCGACAGCATCTCGCCCTTGCGGCGAGTGACCATGTCGATGATTTTCGACGCGTATTCCTCGGTGGTGTTGATGGTGAGGAGTTCGATAGGCTCACACTGCTGGCCGTCGATTTCCTTGATGATCACCTGTGGCTGACCCACTTGCAGCTCGTAGCCTTCGCGGCGCATGGTTTCGATGAGCACAGAAAGGTGCAGCACGCCACGTCCGCTCACTGTCCACACATCTTCGTGGTCAGCTTTCGTCACGTGCAAGGCCAAGTTGCGGTCGAGCTCGCGAGCAAGACGATCGCCTATGTGGCGCGACGTCACGTATTTGCCGTCGCGGCCGAAGAAGGGGCTGTCGTTGATTGTGAACGTCATCGACATGGTGGGCTCGTCGATGGCAATGCGGGGGAGCGCTTCAGGATTGTTTATGTCGGCCACGGTGTCGCCGATTTCAAAGCCTTCGATTCCCACGAGCGCGCAAATGTCGCCGCTGCTAACGTTGTCCACGCGCTTGCGGTCCATTCCCTCGAATGTGTGCAGCTCTTTGATTTTCTGTTTGCTTATCGAGCCGTCCTTCTTGCACAGCGCAATCTCCATGCCTTCGCGCAGGGTGCCTCGATGCACGCGCCCTATGGCGATGCGGCCTACGTAGCTCGAATAGTCGAGCGAGGTGATTAGCATCTGGGCATCGCCCTCGTATGTCTTTGGTTCGGGTATGTATTCTATGATGGCATCGAGCAGGGGCAGGATGCTGTCGGTGCGGTTTTTCCAGTCGGTGCTCATCCAGCCTTCCTTGGCCGAGCCGAAGATGGTGGGGAAGTCGAGTTGCTCTTCGGTGGCGTCGAGGCTGAACATAAGGTCGAACACCATCTCCTGCACTTCGTCGGGGCGGCAATTAGGCTTGTCCACCTTGTTAATCACCACCACGGGCTTAAGGCCAATCTGGATGGCTTTCTGCAGCACGAAGCGTGTCTGCGGCATAGGTCCCTCGAAAGCATCGACGAGGAGCAGGCAACCGTCGGCCATGTTGAGCACGCGCTCCACCTCGCCTCCGAAATCGGCGTGTCCCGGCGTGTCGATGATGTTGATTTTATATCCTTTGTAGTCGATTGATACGTTTTTTGAGAGGATTGTGATTCCGCGCTCTCGTTCAAGGTCGTTGTTGTCGAGAATGAGCTCTCCGGTGGCTTGGTTGTCGCGGAATAGGTGGCCAGCCATTAGCATCTTGTCAACCACCGTGGTTTTGCCGTGGTCGACGTGTGCGATTATGGCGATGTTTCTGATTTTCTGCATGCCTCTATTTGGTAAAAGTGCTTTTTTTCTTTGATTACGGTGCAAAATTACAAAAAACTATAATTATGCACAAATTTCAGTTTTCTCAATTGTGGGTGCGTATTGACGTGGCCGTGCGCAAATGCGCAGTGTGTTATCTCAGGCGGAAATTGTACCCCATCGTTATAGCCAGCGTCATGTTGCGCGAGGCATCGAACGTGTCGGCCTTGGTGGCAGGGAAGATGTTGCCGAGTCCATAGTAGAATCGGCCTTCCACATACACTGAATGTCGGGGCTTCACCCAGAATTCGCATCCAAATCCGAGGCATATGCCATAATCGAATTTCTTGGAGATTTCAGTTACCATCTGCTCGGTCATTCGGCTCTTGGCAGGCCATCCTTCGGCCTCGAGGGGATTGTGATAGTCGAAGTTGGCCGATGTGCTTTCCCCCAGCAGATAGGAGAATTCGGGGCCAAGATTGAAAAAGCATTTGAATCTCGATGGCCCGAAATATATATGCGTCATCACGGGCAATGACACGTAGGTAGACGTGCGGGAATAGTGAAGAGGCCCTTCCTCGAAATTCTCTTTCCAACCCCGCTGCACTATGTTAAGCTCGGCCAGAATGCCCACCAAGCGCTCTTCGGCATATCGTATCTGCGCGCCGCATTCAAGGCCGTTGGTCCACGACTGCTTCACCGAAGGCGAGAATGACACCTGCGACATGGTGGCGCCGGCATGTCCTCCCACAGAAATGTGCGGCTTGTAGTGGGTTTCGGCTGCGGCAGGCAGCAGTGATATCAGCGCGGCAAGTATGAATAGTGTCTGTCTCATAGAGCCTTTACGTTATAGAGGTCGCCAGGCATGAACTCAATCAGATACAGTGCTTCGTTGACGTAGCCTCCCTCGGGATTCGATTTTCCGAATTTGAAGGTCGACTGCACTCCGCGATAGGGCATCGAATTGGATAGGTAACTGTCGAAGTCGCCGCTGCGAAGCGCTTGTATCAGGTAGTTGGCCACGTCGTATCCCAGAATGGCTTGGCTGGGTACGGCTTCAAGCATGGGTACGCCGTACCAATTGATGAATGATTCTTGCAATTGCTGATTGTCAAGTTTTTTTTCGTCGCAGGCAAAACGCGAATACACTTGTGCGCCAAGACGCTGGAGCAGTTCAAGAGATTCGCCTCTATAGGCTGTCCAATCGGGGTATCCAAACAGTTTGTATTGCTCTGAGCCGCCGTCTTGCTCCTTGAGGTCGAGCACGGCGGGAGCAATGCGGTTGAACACCATCTGCGAGCCGCTGCGAGGGATGAATACGTAGCGAGTGTCGCTGTCGAGCGAGGCAAGGTCCTTCTCTTCGAGCGCATCCTCAAAACTTATCTCTTTCACCTCCAAGCCGCGTGATCGGTATTTATTCTTCAGGGCATCGGTGAAGGCTGCCTTCTCTTCGCGCGAGTTGTCGGCGGCGAGTATCACGGGCACGAATCCGGGATATTCCGACATCACTGCTTCGATGGCTTTGTCGTACATCAAAGTCTGGTTGATGTTGCCCTGTATCACCCATGGGTTGGATAGGTAAGTGTCGTCTGAGAAATTGAACATGTTGAGCAGGTACACGCTGCGCGCTGCGGCCGAGTCGGCAAGCATGCGTATCTGGGCGTTGTCCTCCGGTGCTATTATCACTGCCACATCGTGGCTGATCAGCGACGAAAATTCTTGCTGCAGAGTGTTGAAATCGTTGTTGGTGTCGGCCACTATCACATCGATGTCCTTGTGGCCTGTGGTGGCTTTGTCTTCGGCCGCCAATAGGAATCCACGGTAGAAGTCGGTGTAGAGCTGCGCTTTCTTTGGCTGCTCTTCGCTCTCCGACATGAATGGGAGCAATATCAGTATGTTGTCGTGGTTGATAGGCTGCACATCCTGCTCACGCTGCACTTCATATATCGTATCGCCAACAAGCTCATAGTTCTGCGACGGCAGGTCGGCATTCACGGGATCAGGCACTTCGTTGGGGGATGCCGACTTCAGTATTGGGTCGCTTTCGTCAAACAACGGCGCGTCGGCGCTGAGGCGCACCAGCACTCCCGAAGGCACATTGTTGGGGTCGAGAAATGGATTCAGCTCCATCAATTCGCTTGGGTCAACGCCTGTTTTTCGCGAAATGATTTCGAAATTGTCGCCGGCCGACGACAAATATGTTAGTGAGACAGTGTGTGTGTCGGAAGGGACTGATGCAGCATGCGTGGCGGCATCTTTCGGTGTGGGTTCTGATTTGGCTGACGCGCTGGCGCTGGTGGTTTGTGAGGGCGCAGCGACATCGGGAGTTGATTGCGATTTCCCGTTGGGAATCACTATCGACATTCCTTTTTTCACGCCTGTGCGTAGTTGTGGATTAGCCTGTAGGATTGCATCGGGGCTAATGTGATACATGTTGGCAATGCCGTATATGGTTTCGCCTTTTGAGGCTACATGCACAATGTCGCCATTTGCCTGAATGACGGCTAAGGCTGTCGCCAGCATGACGATTGCGCTTCGCTTTAGTAAATTCAACATTTGCATATCTATGAGACTTAGATAATAAAATATGTTTCTGTCACATTATTTCTATCGGCAATCAATCGAATGCGCCCTCGATGCTTTCTTCCACCTCGGTGTTCTCCACTATGCCAAGGTCGACGCCGCCCCCACACAAGTCCAAATTGTCGGGGAATGTGAATCTTGTGTCTTGTGAATAGTTGAGCGTTGGGTCGGCATATACGCTTGTCATGTATTTGCCGTAGATAGGGAGTGCCATCGAAGCGCCTTGGCCGTTGGCCATGGTGTTGAAGTGGATTGGGCGCTCCTCGCCGCCTACCCACACGCCCGACACAAGCTCAGGCGTAAAGCCCATGAACCATCCGTCGCTGTTGTCGTTGGTGGTGCCTGTCTTGCCGCCCATTTGAGCCGTAATGTTGAACGGCGCGCGGCGCAAGCGGTTGCCGGTGCCTCCGTCAACCACGTTGAGCAGCATCGACAGCATGCGATAGTAGGCTGTCTCGCTGATCACTTCCTCCGACGGCTCGCTGAATGTGGAAATCACTGTGCCGTTGCTGTCGGCAATCGAGGTGACGAAGAGCGGATTGGTCTTCATGCCATAGTTGGCGTAGGCTGAGTAGGCTGTCACCATCTCTTTGATTGATATTTCGGCCGGCCCAAGGCAAAGCGATATTACAGATGGAAGCTGGTTGGTGATACCCATGTTGTGCATCAAGCGCACCAGGTTGTGGGGCTTCACCACATCCATCACGCGCGCTGATATCCAGTTGTTCGAATTGGTAAGCGCCCAGCGCAAGTCCACCATTTCGCCTATGCGGGCTGTGCCGGCATTGCGCGGCGACCACGGACGCCCATTCTGGTCGAGCAGCGTGGGCTGCGTGTTGAGGAACTTTGTGCATGGCGTGAGCCCCTCTTCCATGGCCAGCGTGTAGAGGAACGGCTTGATGGTCGAGCCCACCTGGCGGCGTCCGGTCGATACCATGTCGTATTGGAAGAACTTGAAATTGGGGCCTCCCACGTATGCCTTAACGTAGCCGTTGCGAGGATCCATCGAGAGGAATCCCGTGCGAAGGAAATGCTTGGTGTAGAGTATCGAGTCGCGCGGTGTCATCACGGTGTCGATGGGCCCGTCGTAGCTGAACACTGTCATTTCATAGGGCGTGTTGAATTCGGCTATGATTCCCTCGTCGGTTTTGCCATTGGCCTTGGCCACGCGTCGGCGTTCGCTCTGGCGTATTGCGTTGTTGATCAGCGTCTCGTGCGTCTTGGCGTCGAGTGTGCTGCTGTAGGGGGCGTTGGCAGAGTTTTTCTTTTCGTTGAAGAAACGCTTCTGCAGGTCGGCCATGTGCTCGGTCACTGCTTCTTCGGCGTATTGCTGCATGCGCGAGTCGATGGTGGTGTATATCTTCAGCCCGTCGTTGTATATGTCCCATTTCGAGCCATCTGGCTTAGGATTTTTCTCTACCCAGCCGTATAGCGTGTTGTTTTCCCACAATATAGAGTCGTCGACAAATTTTTGCTTGTCCCAGCTTGGGTATTTGTTTATGTCGGGCTTCTTGGCCAGCAGGAATCGGCGCAGCTCTTCGCGGAAATACGGGGCAAGGCCGTCCTTGTGGTCGGCGGGGTGGTAGTCGAGCTTAAGCGGCAGGGCGCACAGCGAGTCGTACTGAGCCTTTGTTAGCTTGTCGTTCTTATACATCTGCTCGAGCACAACATTGCGTCGTGCCGTAGTGCGCTCAGGGTGACGGCGCGGATTGTAGTATGATGGGTTCTTCACCATGCCTATGAGCAAAGCAGCCTCTTCCACCGTCAGGTCGGAGGCGTCCTTGCCGAAATACACCTGCGCGGCGCTCTTGATGCCCACTGCGTTGTAGAGGAAGTCGAATTGGTTGAGGTACATCTTCAGTATCTCTTCCTTGGAGTATTGTCGCTCGAGCTTCACGGCAATCATCCATTCGATAGGCTTTTGCAGCGCACGCGACAGCAGGCCCTGGCTTTCAGGGCTGTAGAGCTGCTTGGCCAGCTGCTGTGTGATGGTAGAGCCGCCTCCGGCGTTTTTGTTCTGCATGAGCAGGGTTTTGAACAGCACTCTGAATAGAGCCTTGCCGTCGATGCCCGAATGCTCCATGAAACGCGAGTCCTCAGTGGAAATCAGAGCGTCGATCACGTGCTGCGATATTTCGTCGTAGTCAGCGTAGACGCGATTGCCGGTGTTGCGGAAATATCGGCCCATCTCCACACCGTCGGCGCTGTATATGGTGGTGGCGAATTTGTCTTGCGGGTTTTTCAACTGGTCGATTTCGGGCATATAGCCGATGATGCCATTGTAAATGAGTGCCAGAAGCACTGCCACGAAAGCTATGCAAACGCCGAATAAAATCCACAGCCATCTGATAATCTTTTTGTTGCGGCTGCGCCTTTTGTCTATTGGGAAGCCTGCTTTATTGTGAGTGTCTGACATTTTCTTTGTTTTGCGATTTTACGCGCAAAAGTACAAATAATCCACCAAATATCAAAATCCAACCGAAAAGCCATATTCGGTCGAATGCTAAATAATGTTAATGATGCGGGTGCCGCGTGCTGTAGTAAAGAAAATTTTTGTAACTTTGCATGATTATACCACTGGGGCTGACTGGCTTTGACAGCGTGCAGAAGCGGTGTGTAAGCGTGCAGAGCAATGATGGCTCGCTCTTTAATCTCGACATCAAAAAATTTAAACGGCGAAAACAACTTCGCTCTCGCTGCCTAATTGAAGCATAGTAGATTGGCTTAATCCCCGCAACAGTTGCGGCGGACGAGACATCGCCCGATTGTCATGGTTCCGAGACTAATCGACAAGCGGTGTAACTAAATCGGAAATAGGGGAGGAGGGGCCTCGACTCCGCCCTGAAGCTTTAGAGGATAAGGCCGTGGTTGGTCGTCCCAGCCTGCCTCGGCTCGAAAACCAACTGGACGACTACGCACGTAGAAAGCATATTGATTCCACGTTTGGACGAGGGTTCAATTCCCTCCAGCTCCACCATCCATACTGAATATCAACCACTTACAAACGAGTGGGACAAAAAATGGGGTAAAATTAAAGGAAACGTCTATATTAGGGATATTCAGAAAATGGTTAACTAATTATTTGTCAATCTCATAAATTATTCGTAACTTTACACAAAACCCCCGATAGGCCCATCACGGGTCAATTCGGGGGAAATATTAAAAATAAAAATAAATAGAACTCCTAAAACCTTCATAGATTCTTACAAAAAGTACGTTAATAGATCTTCACATATACAACATACGGCTTCAGAGCCTTCACAAGTTCAGGTAAGTTGGCTCCGCTCAAATCATTTCCCCTTGGCAATGTAATATTGATTGGGGCAGAATCTATTATGTTTAAGACATAAGGCGATTTAATCGCATATCCTACATTCTCAGCCATTTTTATATCAATTCCAGAACTTGTTATACCCACGAGATTGCCATTTTTATCAAATAAAGCACCACCACTATTCCCTGGTTGAATGGGCACTGATATTTGGTATGTTACAATATCACCCTCATATCCGGATTTTGAACTAATAATACCATCTGTAATTTTTACTTCATCTCCTAAAAAACTTGTTAATGGGAATCCCATAGCAAACACAGAAGTTCCAACATCTACGGTGTTGGGTAAAATATGAAATGGAGCACTGCCTTGACTTTGGAATTTTTCATCCTTTATACATACGATAGCCAAGTCATTTGTCTTATCCGTGCATAGCACACGTGCTGAAAATGTTTCAGGCATACCATCAATGTTAACGATTGCCTCTACCTTTTTAGCGTCTTCCACAACGTGGTAATTAGTTATTACAATATTGTCCGAAATTAGAACGCCGCTTCCAGTAGCTTTGCACTGCCCATTTGAAGATGCTCCTGCGACAGATTTTTCTCCACTCGAAGGGAATACCTTAAGGAAAGAAAAATTCATTATATTTCCTCGATATGTTGCGGAGAATTCCAATAGACGATTATCTTTTATCCCTGCAATTGCATTCAATTTTTGATGGTTTAAATCATAATATTCTGCATCATAAGCAGACCCCTCAATATGACTTAGGACTATCTTAGTATCACCTTCTTCCCAAAGGTCATTATCAGACTCAACTATTATTCCATAATATTTATCATTATGCTTTAAAATAGCTATGCTGTAGGCATTTCCATCATTAGAATAGTTCTTATAGATACCTTCTATGGGCGAAATTCTTTTTTCCCTCAAATATGTTTTTACACTATCTTCTGTCCATTCAGAATAAGGGTGTAGAACCGTTTGTTCAGAAGCAAGTGATTCATCAAATTTATATTTCAATCGTTTAAAAGCAGACATAATCTGTTTGGTACATTTTTTGAAGTCGCCTGATGCCGAAAGAAATGTACATCCATATCCTGTATTTTGCCATACAATTGCACCAGAAGCATTCTTAAGAATTATTTTCAACCAACTATCGCCATTATGATTCAAGAAATAGTCATATTCAGCAAACAATGTTTGAGATTTTTCTTTAGAATTAAGAATGTCATAGGAATCTTGGTCTAATGTTTGGAATCCCATTTTTAGGAACTCCTCGATAAATCTTTTTTCTATTCCGTAGGGGTTTTCTTCAATGTCCAAACAGAAATATTTGTACCGATTAATCTCATGAGCCGACATACTCAATATGCTCATGAATACTAAGACGATTGCTATCAACACACGATTCATAATATTTCAGAATATTTATTGTTTAATTGCCTTTTAATTGGCGTATCAATTGGTGGTCAGTAAGTGTTTCAAAAGCTTCTGCTGTAATCATTGTCTTAAACATCCAAGAAACCCAACTTGGAAATAAAATAAAAGAGGCGTGGGCTGTTATGCCACGCCTTTACGGATAGGTGGTAGGAATACTGTATATGAAGATGTAGAAATAACAGCTCCACGCCTTGTGGCATGAAGACTGCTATGACCTTCTCTTGCATATACTGGATGTAAGTTTCCTACGCTTTATCCGTACAAGCAGAAGACATAACGCCTCTTGTTTTCAAAATGTCGTGGACAGACTAAGCCTATCCGACTGCAAAAGTACAAAATTTTGATGAGATAGTCATAAAATCGAACTCTGTCAGAGGCAAAGTCGGTTGAATCTCGGATATTTTGTCGGTTCCTGAAAAAGGTTGACTCGGTTTGGTACATTTACTGATGTTGGTTGACTCTTTCTCTGGGAGGGGTTGACTAACCGGGTCTTATCCCTGGGCGGAGTTGACTGAGGGCGTAGCCCGAAGGCAACGTAGCCCAGGGATAAGGGCAAAGTTACAAAAAATTTTTAAGGCGGCACGTCGCCTTGCTGCATTTTATCAATAGCGTTTTCACGATAGCTTGTCCATGCACGCTTGAAGCGCCCTGTGCAGCCTATCGCTTCCATTGGTGTGCGCATCTCGATGCTACGATGGGGACGCTCATAGTTGTAGAATGGCACTGCATTGCTCATAGCCTCGCGGACTTGACCTATATTATTGAATATAACATCTTTGAACAGTTCGTTTTTTAGCGTGTTGTTTATTCGTTCGGCTTCGGGATTGTCCTTCGGATTGCCTGTTTCCGTCATGCTTATTTTAATTTGATTTCCCTTGAGTATGCGTATGTACTCGACACTCGTGTATTGTGTCCCGCGGTCACTGTGATGGATTGTATGCGACATGTCTACATTGTAGCACACCATTACCTCTATAGCCATTTCCAGAGCCTCTATTGGATAAACGGCGGATAATGTCTCCCCGACGCTATACCCTAAAAGCACCTTGCTGTATGAGTAAAGCAAGAGACTGGCATAGCAGAACGTGCGCTCGCCTGTAACACTGTCAATCATCGGGATATAAGTTATGTCTCCAACTATTAGCTCGCAGAATCTAAGTGGGATAAGAGCTTTGACAAGGTTCGGGTACAAAGGGTTGCCATGGTTGGAATCTGTCGTCCTTATAGTGCGCTTACGGCGGCGTGTCTTAAGCCCAAGACGGTCAAAGATATCACAGAAACGGTCTCTGCCGATTGATGCACCCTCGCCAAATTCCCGATGATACATTATCCATATCTTGAGACCTCCTATGCCGGGATCTTTAACCTTTACCTGACGCATATATTGAATGGCAAAATCCTCTAATGCCACCCGTCTAAGCTCAACATCCTCATCATGCTTGTAATAAGCCTGTTTGCTCTTACCAAACAGTCCGCACAGCTCCGACACCGTATAGCTGCCGGAATCTTGTGCGTACAGGCGTTTCACTGTTTGGTGCCAGCTTTTTTTCGCACCGGGATATTGAACATCTCCTCTGCGACATCTATCATGGTATCAAGTGCTTCGGCTCGCATCTTCTCTTGTCGCAGCTCTTTGCGTAAGCGAGTAACCTCGGCTCGCAGCTTGTCATAATCCTCTGTGCTGGCTTCACTCTTTTTCTTTCTCATTGTCGGCACATTTGGAAGTTCTGACGCAAAGTTACGCACAATATATTCAACCGTGCGAACTTGAACGCCATTTTCCTCCGCAATCTCGCCATAACTGAGATCCGTTTCCGCGTATAGGCGAAGCACATCTTCGCGGATTGCCTGTCGTTTTTGTCTTGGTAAACTCTGAAATTTTATCATATCTTGACTCTTTTATGAGTCAACTTTTTTCAGGGCTGCCCACACCGAATATGAGGACAATCGCAAGATTCATGAACCTGTCAGATTGGGTTGAATGGGGCAACCGGATGTT
>CAZORI010000038.1:0-17379 GCA_964582335.1 uncultured Bacteroides sp. | reverse complement strand
CGTGATAAGACACTACTCGTTGTTCCTTTATTTACGTCTGCAAAGGTACAAAAATTTTCGCGGAAGACGATGGAAACGAGAAAAAAAACTTTATCAGAAAATCTTCCTGGGTGACATAGCAGCGCGAAACAAGATTGAGAATCTTTTTTCATGCCTGGCATTATGAAAGAATCACAAATATTAACTAATTTTGTGCATAAATTATTCATATAATCCTAATTGGCTTCCAACGGATTATTCACAGAACACAAACACGTCATCTATGGCTACCCGAAAAGTTATGAGGCTTCACTGGAAGCTGTTTTTCCCTCTCATCGGTTTGTTATGGCTTATTATCGGAATAACAATATACTACTTCGTTTCACATGAACAACAACGGCTCAAAGACAATCTTGAGAACAGGTTGCTCAACGTTAACAGCACTGTAATCGAGGCATACGAAGGCGGCGCAGATTTGCAAAAGACAGTGGACTTCATAAAACTGTTCACCGGACGTACCACACTTGATCCTCTGCGCATAACCGTTTATGCCGACAACGGAGAAATGATAGCCGACAATATTGAAACGACCATCCGCGTATTTGACAAAAACGGGAATATGATTCCCGGGTTCAAAAGCCTGTGGGAGAATCTGGGCGGAGTTTATGTCCATGACATGGCCTTGGAGCATGACAAGTTCATGGTCTGCTCAAAGTCAAGCCCAGACGGGAAGATACATTCATTCGCCGCACTGCCATATAATGAGGGAGTGCTCCGGTTTTTCGGCATTGACCCCATGGTATGGGTGATAGTATTCGGCTTTGGAATATTGTCAACGGTGATTGTCTATTTAGGGACGAAAGCCGTCTGCCGTAATGTTTACGCCTTGCGTGACTTTGCGGATGCGATTTCGTCCAACCATATTCCGGATAATGTCGATTCATGGGATTTTTCAAATGACGAACTTGGGGATGTGTCCAGAAAGTTGCTGCTGTTATACCGTGAAAAGTTACACGCCGAGCATGAGAAAACCCATCATGAGCGGCAGATAAGCATGAATATAAGCCACGAACTGAACACCCCCATAAGCATCGTCAAAGGCTATCTTGACACAATACTGACCGATCCGGATATGCCAGAGGACATGAGAATAAATTTTCTTGTCCGCGCCCAGCAAAGCGCCGACAGACTTATCCGGCTGATAAAGGATGTCAACATTATGATGCGCCTGCAAGAGACGGGAATAGTCTTGGAGTGCGAGACAATCAGATTCCGCGAGATAGCGGAAAAGTTGTCGGAATACATAAACCAGGACGGCATAGCCGAAGGCATGACTTTCGATTATAATGTGCCAGACAACTGCGTGGTGACAGGACATGAGTCGTTACTCATGAATGCCCTGCTAAATCTGACATACAATGCGGCACGGCATTCCGAAGGCACACGGATAGCCTTGAACCGGCTAAGGGAAGAAAACGGATTCGAGGTGTTCTCATTCTCCGACAACGGCACCGGTGTGGCGGAAGAACACCTTGAAAGGCTGTTCGACATGTTCTACCGGGTGGACAGCGGTCGATCACGCAAGAAAGGCGGTTCTGGTCTCGGATTGCCATTGGTCAACAAAATTATCACAGCGATGGGCGGCACAATCTTTGCCAGGAACGCAGATGCCGGCGGGCTTGAATTCATCTTCACCCTGCCTAAAGGCTCATAAAGCCGCCGCCTGCGGGAAAGCATCATAATTAAGAGGCGAATCTTCCTTCGCTATTTCAATAGTCCTCTCCTTAGGAATCCTTAAAATGAACAAATAATCTTGCGGACATTCGCTCAATAAGCTCCCTATATTTAGTTTGCTGTTCGGTAGGGAGGAAGGATTCTTTGATAATTGAGTGCCACTTCGGCAGCGTTTTCTCAAACTTATTGAAAAGGTTTGTGATTGCCTTGTCATCCATGCCGTTGTTTCGCATGGCTTTCTCAAAGTCCTCACGCTTTATCTTTTTCTTTTTGCCATTGAGCGTTAGCGCCAATTCCTCCTCATCTTCCGGCATTACGATAGCCGTGGACAGCAAATCGTACGCCGGTGTCAGCATATATGCCTCCTTGGGGTTGAACAGCGAGAAGTTTTTCAGGTGCATGTCGGCATTGCCGGTCAACCATGAGAAAACTACCACCTCCCAAAAATTGACGATATCCAACAATGGAGCCGATGAGTATTCCCGTATTAGTTTGGCAATACGTTCATACGAGCCCTTGTATTTATCTTCTGTCAGTCGTTCTGACAACTGGCACATATCCTCCATAGCGATTTTGCCGCCCTTCTTTGTTCGGTCAATTCTTCGGGTGATATAGCACAGCTCTCCATCGGCAAATCTTATTAGAGAATGGGGAACGGTTTTTATGCCCGCAGCTTCTGCCAAGTGCATTGTCAGGTCTTCATTTTCGGGCAGATTGGCAAATCTGTCGGTTTGAGGCTTCAGAATGAATCGCCCCCACAGCCCTACGATGGTGAAACGTCGCGGCTCATTTTTCCCGCCTCTGGCAATGTCGAGCGATAGTTTAGCCTGAACTCCTGTTACGGTAGTGCTCGCTGTCACAATCTCACGAGCCAATTCCTTGATATTATTACGGGTATATGGGAGAGCCGGGACAACGGTGGATTCAAATATCTTGCGAGCACAACTCTTATGATAATCCACCTCGCAATCGTCCAATGGCTTATAGCAGTATAAACACTTACACATCTTCATTCTCCTTTCCATCTGGAATCACCGAAACGTTGCCGATGCAATCCTTGCAACAGGCAAGCAATAACGAAAACCGGTCTCTGGCAGAAATCTTCCAACTTTGTTCGGCTATATCAAGCAGCCATCCTTCGGGGATAAGTCCGTCGAAGAATGGAAACAATACATTGCTTTTATACGGTTTATCTGTCAGCGGCAAAGTCAGACTTATTGCACGGGCTTCATCAGAAGAAAGATATTCGGGGACGTATTGAAATCCATAGCCTATATCATCTTCTGTCAAAACTCCGGCAAACGCTTCTCCTACAAATACTTTCGCCCTTTTCATGATTCAGTCGCTTTTGCAGGCACCATTTCTGCTCCAAAGAGAGCAAGCACCTGATTCACTTTGTCAAGACGCAAGGATTCCTTTCCCTGCTCCATTTCACGTACAAATCGCAGACCTACCCCCGACTTCTGAGATAGATCAACTTGCGTAAGTCCAAATTCCTTACGCTTCGCTTTTATATATTGAGCCAATCGAGTCATAGTATATACCCTTTTGGGTGCAAAGATAGTAAATTTGATTCAGTTTACGCCATAAAGGGTATAATATCTATTTAAAATATGATTTATATACCCTATGGGGTGTAATTGCTCATAGCTTGAAGCATGCCAAACCTTTACGACCCAGCGTCCGGCTTTGGTTGAGCCTTCGCGGACAATAGGACGATCGTGTTCAAAATTGTGTTCAAGAAAAGAAAAGCACCTACCTGAATGTAAGTGCTTGACTATTAAGGAGTGGTCCCACTAGGGCTTGAACCTAGGACTCCCTGATTATGAGTCAGGTGCTCTGACCAACTGAGCTATAGGACCGTTTTTTCTTTTGACTGTGCAAAGTTAGACACTTTTTTTTAACTGTACAAATATTTTTTTTGATTTTGTGGGAAAATTATGCGCGCAGGCGTCACCGCAGGCATCACATGCAGGTGGCACGCGAGATCGCAGAGGTCGCTACAAGCATGCGCTCGCAGGCGTCAGATGTAGCTAACGGTGTCGGAGAGGGGCTTGCGCAAGTCGTGGTTGGGCAGCGGCTTGGCGTCGGCGGCAGCATAGCCCAAGTCGAGTATCATCAGTATTTCTTCGTTGTCGGGCAGCCTGAGCGCGGCGTGCAGCTTGTCGGGGTCGAAGCAGTTGACCCAGCACGAGTTCACTCCGGCTGCCGCTGCAGCCAACATAAGGTGGGTGGCCACGATTGATGCGTCCTCGATGCCCGAGTCTCTCTTGCCGCCGGGATATGTGTACACGTTAGTTTTGTCGAAAGCCACCACGAGCGCCACAGGTGCGCCATATCGGCAGGGCGTGCACTCGTCGATTTTAGCGAGAGCTGCCTCAGAAGCAGCCACATATATGTGCTGCTCTTGCAGGTTCTTTGCCGTAGGGGCCAGGCGCCCGCATTCCAGGATTGCTGTCACTATCGAGTCGTCCACCTTCCGGTCGCTGAATTTTTTGCACGAATAGCGATTCCTCGCCAACTCTTCAAATTTCATATTGTAGTGTATTTAGGTTAATAATCTTCACAAATGCAAAGTTAGAAAATAATTACGTCGCATTCAACATTCGCCCACATTTTTCAGAAAGGGAATATGAGCGGAATCACGAGAATCATGATTATGCCCATGACGAGCTGCAGCACGCCACCCACCTTGAAGTAATCGCGGAATGCGTATCCTCCGGCGGTCATCACCAGAGCGTTGGGCGGCGTGGAGAATGGAGACGCAAAGCACAGCGACGCTCCGAAGCTAACGGCGAACAGGAAGGGCAAAGGGCTTACCCCATATCCGATGGCACTCTGCAGCGCTATCGGCGCCATCAGCACGGCCGTAGCCGTGTTGGATATGAAGAGCGTCATCACGGATGTGGTGAGATAAATAACTCCCATCAGTATATGAGGGCCCATCGATCCAAAGACATTGATTATAGTGGCAGAGAACACCTTGTCGACACCGGTTTTCTCAAGGGCGAGGCTCATAGGCATCATTGCAGCTATGAGCACAAGCGACTCCCAATTTATAGTCTTGTAGGCATCGGCCACCGACCGGAAGCATCCGCTGAGCACCATCAGCAATGCTGCAATCGTCACGGCCACCACCGACGGTATGGAATCGATAATCAGGCCGGCAATCATGGCCAGCATGATCACTGCCACCAACGGAGCCTTGTAGTCGAGAGTAACCTTCGACGCCATGCTTTCAGGCTGCCCGAGCACCACCCATTGGGAGGTGTATGTGCTCAGGCGCTCGATGTCGTGCCACGTGCCTTGCACCAGCAGCACGTCGTTTTTGCGCAGCGTCAAGTTCTTTATGTCCTTGGTGAGGAAATCCTTGCCGCGATGCACGCCTAATATATTGAGGTTGAATCTGTTGCGGAAATCAAGATTGGCTATTGTGTCCTTTAGGAGCGACGACCCCGGCAACGGTATTATTTCGGCTAGGCCGATATCGTAGAATCGCAAATTCTTGCGTGTGCGTTCGGGCGAATCGTCGATATGGAGGCCATAATCCTTGACAAAACGCTCAACGCCCTCGAACGCGCCCCTCACGAATATAACGTCGCCCGAATCAACGCGCGAATTGGCCGTGGGCGCTTCCTGCACCACATTTTTCAGGATGCCCGAGCCCTTGCTTTCGCGCAATTCCAGCACATCGAGCCCATAATTCGAGCGAAGAGATAGCGTGCCAAGCGTCAGGCCGTTGATGGGCGATGACTTTGGCACCTCAATGCGCCACAAGTCTTCGTTCAGGCGATATTCCTCAACCAATTTGCCAAGGGTGCGCGGCTTCGACACGTCCTTCTTCTCAGTTGCATCCTTGTTGACGAGCCAGCGGCTAAGAGGCACCAAAATGAGGGTGCCTGCCACAAGGCAGATTGCGCCGGTGGGAAGGAATGAGAACATAGTGAGCGGCGCGCCCCCGCTTTCTTCCCACGCTTCGGCTATCACCAGGTTGGGCGGGGTGCCGATGAGCGTGAGCATGCCGCCTATGCTCGATGCGAAGGCGATGGGCATCAACAAGCGAGAAACCGACATGGAAGAAGAGGCGGACATCGAAACCACTATCGGCAACATCAGCGCCACTGTGCCCGTGTTGCTCACAAAGCCGCCGATGAGGCCTGTGGCAATCACCACTACAAGAAACAAGCGCGTAGGGCTGTTGCCGCCGAGGCTCGACAGCTTTGCGCCTATCATCTTGGCAAGTCCCGAATTGAACACAGCCGCTCCCACCACAAAAAGGCCGGCCATCATGATCACAATCGAATTAGAAAATCCGGAAAAGGCTTCCGTCGGATTCAATACGCCGCCGCACACGAGCACCATCAGCGCGATGAGAGCCACAATGTCGGAGCGGAGTTTGCCTATTGCGAAGAAAATTGCCGCGATTGCGAGCGTTGCTATAGTCAATATCATATCTGGCTTAGGTAAATGTAAAAAAAATTGAACGCGGATTATTCCTACAGGTGCAAAATTATACAATATATTTGAAATAGATTATCCGGCAGGGTTGAAAAATCAGGATTTGACTCCGGAGCGCGCTGCTCACGCTATAATTGCCGCGCTCTATTGTATAATCGAGAAAATGGTGGTAAATTTGCGGCAAAAATTTTTCCCGATGAAGAATAACGCCTTGCCCTTGTCAGTGCTCATGCTTGCCTTGGTTGCCTTTCCTCTGTCAGGCGCCGGCCAAACACTCGACTCCCGGACAAATGACGCCGAAGGCTCAGGCTATGCCGAGGCTGAGCCTGACACGGCAACAGTGCAACTGCGCGATGTTGAAATAGTGAGCGTTAAGCGCATGGCAACCAGTCCCATCGAGCCGGTGACACGCCTTTCCTTAACGGAAATTGAGCGTCTCGACGTGACGGCCATAAAAGACTTGGGAACGATCACGCCCAATATATACATGCCGGATTACGGCTCGCGCATGACGTCGTCGATCTACGTGCGTGGCCTGGGAGCGCGCATCGACCAACCCGTGGTGGGGCTCAACGTCGACAACGTGCCCTATATGAATAAGGACAATTACGACTTCGACCTTATCGACCTTGATCACATCGAAGTGATTAGAGGCTCGGTGGGCGTGCTTGGCGGCCGAAACGCGCTGGGCGGACAAATCAACCTGTACACCCTTTCGCCGTGGAACGTGTCGGGGCTTCGCCTCCTTGCCGAATACGGCAAAGCCAACACCATGCGCGTCGGGGGCGGCTACTACGCAAGGCTCAGCGAGCGCTTGGCATCGTCAGTTTCGGCCTATTACACCCACACCGACGGATTTTACCGCAACGCCTACAACGGCGAGAAGGTTGGCTCGGAAAATGCCGGCGGAGCGCGATGGAAGCTGTCGTGGCACCCCGAATCGCGCTGGAGCCTTATGAATGTGGCCGCTCTGAGCGCAGGGCGGCAGAACGGCTACCCATACGAATCGCTCGCCACCGGCAGCATTGCCTACAACGACTCCACATTCTACCGTCGCACCATGGTTTCCGACGGCCTCACCGTATCCTACACGGGGAAGCGCATGATAGCCACATCAGTGACCTCAGTGCAATACAGCGACGACAACATGACGCTCGACCAGGACTTCCTGCCGCAGGATTACTTCACCCTTACGCAGAAACGGCGCGAATGGTCATGGACCCAGGATATCTACGCCAAGGGCACGCGTCGGCACTACAGCTGGCTGATGGGAGCGTTCGGATTCTACAAAAGCGGACGAATGGAAGCTCCCGTCACATTCAAGGACACCGGCTTGGGGCGCCTCATCGAAGACAACATCAACCAGAACATACCCGAAGGCATGACCCTCGCGTTTGACGACCGCACGCTGCTTTTAGGCAACAATTTCAGAACGCGCAACGGCGGCTTTGCCGTATATCACCAAAGCTCATATTCCCTCGGAAAATTCATCTTCCAGGCAGGACTGCGGTGGGACATCGAGCACATATCCCTCGACTACAACAGCGACGCCGACGCGTCGATGACGATGTATCGCATCATATCCGACGGCGTGACAGTGCCGCTTGCCACCCAATCGCTCGCTGTGCACGATACGGGGCACTTGTCGAAAACGTACAACGATTTCCTGCCACAGCTGGCAGCCGGCTACGAAGATGGCTCTTGGCAGGTGTCGCTGCGTGTTGCCAAGGGCTACAAAGCCGGAGGTTACAACACGCAGATGTTCAGCGACATCCTGCAGCAGCGATTGATGGAGTCGGCCGGCGTGCAGGCAACCTACGACATCGAGAAGATGCTGACCTACCGCCCGGAAAAGGCCTGGACCTACGAGCTCACCGGCAAATATGCCGACGCGGACGGACGCCTGTCGCTTGAGGCAGTGGCTTTCTTGATGCAGGTGCGCGACCAACAGCTCACCGTCTTTCCCGACGGGAACACCACTGGCCGAGCCATGACAAATGCCGGCCGCACGCGCAGCACGGGCGTTGAGTTGTCGGCTCGGTGGAATCCGTCGAGCGCTCTTTCCCTGACTGCAGCCTACGGCTTCACCCATGCCGTGTTCACTCGCTACAATAATGGCAACGAAGACCTCAAAGGTTGCCGCCTTCCTTACGCGCCTGCAAATACGCTATTTGCCTCGGCAAGTTATTCTCTGCCCAAAATTGGCTCTGCGAGCCCGGTAGTGAACATATTCACGCGAGGAGCAGGCAATATATATTGGGACGACGCTAACACCGTGAGCCAAAACTTCTACGCAACGCTCGGCGCCTCGGTCGTGCTCAACCATCGCCTCGGGTCGCTTACGCTATGGGGGGAAAACCTAACCAATACACGGTATAACACCTTTTATTTCGTGTCGATAGGCAATGCCTTCGTGCAGCATGCGCGCCCCATATCGTTCGGCGCCACCCTTCGCTTGAATCTTGAGTGAATAATGCTTCGTTTTATGAATTATTAATAATTTATGCGATGTCTTCGTGAGGAAAAAACTCTAAATTTGCATAGTAGAAAAGTATATTACTCATAACTAATATTTCAACCTCTTGATTAAACATTATGAAGTATTCCCAACTCGGAATTATGGCAATAGCCGCTCTCGCTGTGGCCAGCTGCCAAAAACAAAAGGCCGTGGAGCCCGTCGACACCCAGGATGACGTGATACTCCATGCCTGGTCATGGTCGTTCGACACTATCGCAGCCAACATGAAAGATATAGCAGCCGCCGGCTACGACTATGTGCAGACGTCACCGGCCCAAACATGCTATGTGGGCGAAAACGGGGGCATGGCGCTATACAGTCAGCCCGGCGACGAAGTGACAGGCAAATGGTACTACTACTATCAGCCCACCGATTGGCAAATAGGCAACTATATGCTGGGCAGCAAGGAGTCGCTGGCCGCCCTTTGCGACAGCGCCGCCAAATACGGCATAAAGGTGATTGTCGATGTGCTCCCCAACCACACAGCCTTCGACACAACTGCCGTGACGCAAAACCTCAACATAGCCGTCGGCGGCCACGACAAGCTCTACCATAGCAACGGCTTGCAGACCGTACAGGATTACAACGACCGCTTGCAATGCACGCTGTGGGCATCCGGCGCGCTGCCCGACGTGAACACCGAGAATCCACTCTTCCAGAAATACTACATGCAATACGTCAACGACCTGCTGGCTCTTGGCGTGCGCGGCTTCCGCTACGACACGGCCAAGCACATCGGCTTGCCGAGCGACCCCACCGACACGCTTGTTGAGCGCAACAACTTCTGGGATGTGGCACTTGGCTGCGAAGCCGTCGACGGCGTGCGCTTGGCCATGCCTGCCGACTCGCTCTTCATCTATGGCGAAGTGCTTCAGGACCGCAACACCAAGGAGACCGAATACGCTGAATACATGGGCCTGGTGGCCAGCAGCTACGGACACGTGCTTCGCAACGTGCTCGAGGCAGGCAACACCCATGCCGACAGCCTCAACTCATGGCACCACCCCGCTGCTCCCGAGCAGTTGATCACTTGGGTTGAGAGCCACGACACTTACTGCAACGAGCACGAATCGGCCGACCTCACCGACGACCAAATCCGCACGGGATGGGTGTTCCTCACCGCTCGCCAAAACGGCACGCCGCTCTTCTTCAGCCGCCCGGCCGGCAGCACGCGTGACAATTACTGGGGCAACAACCGCATAGGCGCTAAAGGCAACGACGAATTCATGCACCCCGAGGTTGTGGCCGCCAACAAATTCCGCAAAGCCATGTCGGGTCAGCCCGAAACCATCTACTACAGCGACAACGGCGCAGTGGCTGAGGTGGCTCGCGGCAGCAAAGGCACATCGCTGATCAACTTCAGCAACGCGCAGCAGGCTGTGCAGCTTCCCACCACTCTTGCCAACGGCACATATGCCGACGCTGTGCACAATCACGAATTCCGCGTGGAGGACGGCACGCTGTCGGGCACGATGGCACCCCTCACCACTTACATCCTATATGCAAAATAACTACTGTTAGCGCAATGCTAATGTATCATACGCATCATAGTTGCATATCACTTCCTAAAAGTGTGGGCTGTGCTGAGGCAGCCAACATTATTTGTGTATGCATGCTGTTTTAATCTCGCGTTTGTCGCCCCATTCTACTTTTACACCATTTTTTTTGCCAATTCGGTAAATTTGTCACCTGATTTTTTTTGTAATTTTGCACCCAAAGAATAATATTAACACGCAATAATTTAATATGAAATTCAACTATTTGACGCTCAACGCATTAGCGGTAAGTATTGTATCAGTCGGCCTTCTATCTTCATGCTCAGGCAAGCAACAAGGCCAAATGCAGCAGCAAGCTCCCGAAATCGCAGTAATCACAGTGGAGCCCACAACATCCCATCTCGACGAAACCTATCCGGCCATCATCAAGGGCAAAACCGACATCGACATACGCCCGCAAGTGACCGGCTTCATAACCATAGTGCACGTTGACGAAGGCGACTACGTGCGCAAAGGCCAGACACTCTTCACCCTCGACCAAGTGCAATACCAGGCTGCCGTGGATCAGGCTCAAGCAGCAGTCAATTCGGCCAATGTGGCCGTGCAGAACGCACAGATACAAGCCGACAACCAAAGGCGCCTTTATGACAAGAACATCATCAGCGAATCGCAATACACCACATCGGCCAACCAGCTGTCGCAAGCCAAAGCATCGCTTGAACAGGCACGGGCCGCCCTCACAAGCGCCAAGAAAAACCTGGCCTTCACCGTTGTGACATCGCCCAGCGACGGCGTTGTGGGCTCAATCCCCAATCGCGAAGGCTCATTGGCTTCGCCATCGTCGGCACAGCCTCTCACCACTGTCAGCGACAACAAACAGGTATACGCATATTTCTCGCTCAACGAGAAGGACCTGCTCTCGCTCACCGACAATGGCAAATATTCGCTTGACTCGCAAATCGACAAGATGCCAGCCGTGAAGCTGCTGCTCCCCAACGGACAGATGTATCCGCTCGAAGGCAAGATTGCCACCGTGTCGGGCGTAATCAACAATACTACTGGCGCGGCATCGGTGCGCGCGCTCTTCAACAACGAGAACGGCCTGCTCCGTTCAGGCTCTACCGGACAAATTCTCATTCCGCAGAACAACGACAATGCGATCTTAGTGCCCCAGAAAGCCACATACGAACTGCAGGATCGCCGCTACGTATATGTAGTGAACGACTCTAACAAGGTGCATTCGCAGCTCATCACCGTTCTTGCCAACAACGACGGCGCCAATTTCGTGGTGACATCAGGCCTGAACCCCGGCGACAAGGTTGTGATTGAAGGCGTGGGCACAAAGGTGCGCGACGACATGGTGATCAATCCCAAGCAAGCAAACGCTGCAGCTGATGCTGCCGACGCAGCCCAGGCTCAACAGTAACGGCACTTGCGCCTTCTTGCTATAATCATGTTACATATAAGATTTTAACCTATGAAACTTGATAGATTTATCAATAGGCCGGTGCTTTCCACGGTGATTTCCATCTTCATCGTGCTGCTCGGCATCCTCGGCCTTGTCTCTCTGCCTGTAACCCAATTTCCCGACATTGCGCCTCCTACAATCAGCGTGACCACCACTTACACCGGTGCTAACGCGCAAGCTGTGCTCAACTCCGTTATCGCTCCTCTTGAAGAGTCGATCAACGGCGCTGAAGGCATGACATACATGGAGTCAACCGCCACCAACACCGGTTCGGCCACAATCAACGTATACTTCGAACAGGGCTTCGACCCCGACATGGCTGCCGTCGACGTGCAGAACCGCGTGGCTAAGGCACAGAACCTGCTGCCTGCCGAAGTAACTCAGGTGGGCGTGCTCACGCAGAAGCGCCAAAGCTCAATGCTGCTTGGCGTGGCAGTGTACGACGCCGACGGCACCTACAGCGAGGAATTCATCGAAAACTACTTGAAAATCAACATCGTGCCACAGCTGCAGCGTGTGTCGGGCGTGGGCGATGTGATGGTGATGGGCGCCGACTATTCGATGCGAATATGGCTAAAGCCCGAAGTGATGGCGCAATACAACCTGATGCCGTCCGACATATCGGCCGCCTTGGCTGAGCAGAACGTCGAGGCTTCGCCCGGTGCATTCGGCGAGCAGGGCAACCAGACATTCCAATACACTCTCACCTACAAGGGACGCCTTACCAAGCCGGAGGAATTTGGCGACATCGTAGTGCGCGCCAATACCAACGGCGATGTGCTGCTGCTCAAAGACGTTGCCGACATCGAGCTCGGTCGCGTCACATACGGCTACCACGGCAATCTTAATGGAAAAAAGTCTACTCTTGCCATCGTGTTCCAGACAGCAGGCTCCAACGCCACAGCCATCATCAACAACTGCTTGGAGCTGGTGGACCAGATGGAGGCAGAGCTCCCCGGCGGCCTTGCAATAGCAGTGCCGATGAACAACAACGACTTCCTATATGCCTCTATCAACCATGTGATCAAGACGCTTATCGAGGCATTCATCCTGGTGTTCTTCGTAGTATATATATTCCTGCAGGACATGCGCTCAACTATCATCCCGGCCATCGCCATCCCTGTGGCCTTGATTGGTACATTCTTCGTGCTCAACCTGATCGGCTTCTCGGTCAACCTTATCACCCTGTCGGCTCTTGTGCTTGCCATTGCTATTGTGGTCGACGATGCCATTGTGGTTGTGGAAGCAGTGCATGCCAAGCTCGACGTGGGCTACACCAGCGCTCGCCGCGCATCTATCGACGCGATGGGCGAAATCGCAGGCGCACTGGTGTCCATCACCTTGGTAATGATGCTTGTGTTCATCCCCGTATCGTTCATGAGCGGCACCTCGGGCGTATTCTACCGCCAATTCGGTCTCACCATCGCCATAGCCGTGGGCTTCTCGGCCGTCAACGCGCTCACGCTTTCGCCTGCGCTTTGCGCCGTGTTTCTGAAGCCGCACAAGCAAGAAGGCGAAGAAGAGCCATCGCTCAAGCAGCGCATGGGCGATGCCTACAAAGCAGCCGGCGAGGCTATGGCCTCGCGCTACAAGCGCAAATTCACGCTCGACATACATCCCGCTATCACCCTCATCTTCGTGGCTGCCACCATCACATTCATGATTCTTGGATGGTACAGCACCGAATCAATCTGGAAGCTCATCGTGGCCTGCGTGTGCGCGCTCATTGCTATAATGGGCATATTCAGTGCGCGCTTCCATGCCGGCTTCAATAGCGGATACGAAAAAGTGCTCAAGCGCTACAACAAGATTACATCATTCTTCGCGCGCCACAAAGTGACGTCGTTCGGAGTAGTGGGCGCTTCGATTGTCGGATTGGTGTTGCTCATGACCAGCACGGCCACTTCGCTTGTGCCTAACGAGGACACAGGCGCATTCTTTGTGATGCTCAACATGCCTCCGGGCACATCGCAAGAGCGCACAGGCCAGGAGCTTGACAAAATCAACGCCATGCTGATGTCGATGCCTGCCGTCAACATGGTGCAGATGGTCAATGGCTATAGCTTCGTGGCCGGGCAAGGTCCCACCTATGGCACGTTCATTGTCAAGCTCAAGGATTGGAGCGAGCGCACGACCGCAGAGAGCAGCGACAATCTAATCGCGCAAATCATGGGCATGACCAGCCAGCAAATTAAGGACGGCACTGTGGTTGCTTTTGCGCCCCCTATGATTTCTGGTTACTCTATCACCAATGGCTTTGAAATTAAAATGCAAGACAAGACTGGCGGCGACGTCAATGCGTTCTATTCCGTTGTGCAAGGCTTCTTGGCCGAGCTCAACCAGCAGCCTGAGATCCAGGTTGCATACACCACGTTCAACCCCACGTTCCCGATGTACCGCGTCGACATTGACGCTGCCAAGGCCAAGCAAGCAGGCATCAGCCCCTCCACGCTGCTCTCCGCGCTTCAAGGCTATTACGGAGGTATGTACATCAGCAACTTCAACCGCTTCGGCAAGATTTACCGCGTAATGATGCAAGCCAATCCCGAATCGCGCGTTTCGCCGGAAACCCTCAACTCTATCAAGGTGCGCAACGGCAGCGAGATGGCTCCCATCACCAATTTCGTTAGCCTTGTAAAGGTGTACGGCCCCGACTTGCTCAACCGTTTCAACATGTTCACGTCGATCAAGGTGAATGGCCAGCCTAATTCGGGCTACTCGTCGGGCGACGCCATTGCGGCCATCCGCCGCGTGGCCAATCAGACACTGCCTCAGGGCTACGGTTACGAATTCTCGGGCATGACGCGTGAGGAAGCCAATCAAGACTCGAGTTCAACGGCTATCATCTTCGGCCTCTGCTTGCTATTCGTATACCTGTTGCTTTCGGCGCAGTATGAAAGCTATATCCTGCCCTTGGCCGTTATCCTCTCGGTTCCGTTCGGCCTCATGGGTTCGTTCATCTTCGCCAAGATATTCGGCATTGACAACAACATCTACCTGCAGATTGCGCTGATTATGCTTATCGGACTTCTGGCCAAGAATGCTATCCTTATCGTAGAGTTCGCGCTTGAACGCCGTCGCACGGGCATGTCAATCTTCAACGCCGCTATTGCTGGTGCATCGGCTCGTTTGCGTCCTATCCTCATGACCTCTCTGGCCATGATCATCGGACTGTTGCCATTGCTGTTCGCACACGGCGTGGGCGCCAACGGCAACCGCGCACTCGGCGCAGGCTCGGTAGGCGGCATGCTCATAGGTATGTTGCTGCAGATTTTCTTCGTGCCGGCTTTGTTCGTCACCTTCCAGATTATCCACGAGAAGATATCGCCCATCAAGTGGGAGGACGAAGAAGAAGGCGGCAACATCGAGAACGAAATCGAGCAGTATGTCAAATAATACACACGTCAATAATTACTGATCATGAAATTTCACAATATATTGATTGTCGCCATGGCCATAGCCTCTGCTGCCACTATGAGCAGCTGCGGCATCTACACCAAATACCACACCCCCGACAATACTCCGCTCACGCAGGCCTACGCCGAGGCGCGCAGCCAAGGCCCCGAATCAGGCCAATTAGGGTCGCTCATGTGGGAGCAAGTTTTCACCGACCCCACGCTCGCAGGCTTGATCAACCAAGCCCTTGCCAACAACACATCGTTGCGCAACGCCCAGTCGAACGTTGAGATTGCCCAGGCACAGCTGCAGGGCGCGAAGCTCAACTACCTGCCCAGCATAGCGCTTGCCCCCAATGGGGCCGGCGCCTCATATGCCGGCAGCGACATATCCTGGACCTACACCATTCCCGCTCAGGCAAGCTGGGAGGTTGACATATTCGGCAAACTGCGCAACTCCAAGCGCACAGCGCAAGCGGCCCTGTACCAAAGCGAAGCATACGCCCAGGCCGTGCGCTCGCAGATTATAGCAGCAGTGGCTAATTGCTACTACGGAATCGCCATCGTGGAGAAGCAAATCGAGCTCTACACCAACACTGCCCAATTGTGGAAAGAGTCGGTGCAGACGATGAAGGACCTCAAGGAAAGCGGACGCACCACCGAGGCTGCCGTTGTGCAGTCGACGGCCAACTACTACAACGTGCTTGCCGGACTCACCGATCTGCAAGTGTCGCTGCGCTCGCTCAACAACACTATGTCGCTGCTGCTCAATGTGCCGCCGCAAGAGTGGAATGTGCCCTCCGACGCCAATCTCACCATGCCAGTGGCTCTGCAGGACGGCGTGCCGATGTCGGTGCTCGCATTCCGCCCCGACGTTGAGGCTGCCGAGCAAAGCCTTGCAAGCGCATTCTACAGCACCAACTCAGCACGTGCCGCATTCTACCCGAGCTTCAACATATCCGCTTCGGGCGGATTCACCAATCTGCTTGGCTCGTTCATTCAGAATCCGGGCGAATGGTTCTACAATCTGGCCGCTTCCATGACTGCTCCCATCTTCTCGCGAGGCAGCAACATTGCCAACCTGAAGGCAGCCAAGCAGCGCCAGCAGCAGGCACTCAACAATTTTGAATACGCCCTGCTCAGCGCAGCAAGTGAAGTAAACAACGGACTCATCACTTATGACAAGGCCGTTGAGAAATCAGCCCTGCTCAACGATCAGGTGGCTAATCTCGAGAAATCGGTGGAATATACCAACGACTTGCTTATCTACAGCACAGGCACATACCTCGAAGTGCTCACCGCGCAGCAAAGCTTGCTGAGCGCGCAGATGTCGAAGCTTACTACCGAGCTAACCCGCATACAAAGCATCATCAACCTCTATCAATCGATGGGTGGTGGTCGCTGATACAAACCTTAAATTGTTACTATCATGATTAGTGAAAAAGCTTATGTAGCGCCAAGCGCAAAAATAGGACAAAACGTTACGATCCATGCTTTCGCTTACATCGACGACAATGTGGAGATAGGCGACAACTGCGAGATTATGCCCTTCGCGTCGATTCTCTCAGGCACTCGCATGGGCAAAAACAACCATGTGTACCAAGGTGCAATCATCAGCGCTCGTCCGCAGGATTTTCGCTGGGATGGCCAGGACACCTACTGCTATATCGGTGACAACAATGTGATACGCGAGCAGGTAATCATCAATCGCGGCATCACTGCCGACAAAGGCACTCGCATCGGCGACGGCACCTTCATCATGGCCGGCGTGCATATTGGCCACGACACCGTGATTGAGGGGCCAACGGTGCTCGGCAACGGCGTAACTATTGCCGGCGACGTTGTGATTGAGAAATGTTCGGTGTTTTCGAGCAACGCTGTAGTGCACGAGCGCGCTCATATCGGACAGTGGACACTGATTAAAGGCGGCTGCCGCATCGGTTCCAATGTGCCTCCATACTCTATCATTGCCCACAATCCGTCGACGTACTATGGCGTCAACGCTGTGATTATGCGCAAGAAAGGATTCAGCGACAGCCAAATTGACGATGCTGCCAAGGCATACCGCCACATATATCAGACGCAAACCTCAGTGTTCAACGCACTCAAGCGCATCGAGGCCGACATCGACGACACAGAGATTCGCCGCAACATCCTTAACTTCATTCGCGGCAACAATCTGCGCATCGTAGGTATCAAGGTTAAGACTGAGGATTAAAGCACCTCCCCACACGCTGCAAAATATTAGAGGCTGGCGCATATGCGCCAGCCTCTAATATTTTGGTTCGCCCGACATGGGCATAATCTAACGGGTGGAAGTCCCGAGCGCGC
>CAZORI010000037.1:0-17664 GCA_964582335.1 uncultured Bacteroides sp. | reverse complement strand
AAACACGAAAGTAGGAGATAAGCACCTACGATTAGTGTTTACCTCCTACTCGATTTCGCTACAGTGGGGTCATATGCAAAAATTGCAAAAACCAAAAATTTGTTTGTGAATTTTTTGGGGAAATGAATATCGTATCGTATCTTTGTGAAAATGAAACTTAAAGCGACAAAATTATGAAAGTTTGCAACCACCTTATCACATTTACGCTAATGATGGGCTTTCTTTCACTGTCATCCTGTCAGCAGGATAAAGAAATAATCAAAGTTTATGATTACGAAACATTGTATACCAAATCAACCATTCAAACCCCAAAGAGTCGAGGTATTCTCGACAACTGGGCTCAATACCAAACCCATGATGAAATGGTTGAAGCCTTACAAATAGACAAAGAATCACTACGAGAATATACTACGGCGAACCTTGTGTACGAATGCCTAACTTATCCAATGGCATTTGACTGCTTTGCTTTTAACGACATCAATCAAGGATTGGAATCTGTAATGGCTAATTTCAATGGCTTCCAAGAACTTGAATCGCGTGATGATGCCGTACAAGAGCTCGTATTTTATTACAATGATTATCTAAATAATATAGAAAGTCTTGAATTGCACTCTCCTGATCAAATAAATTCTTTGGAATACGCTTTTGTTGAATTAGTATTGTCGTGTGGAAAATTTGGAGATATTTCTCAAGACACTCAAATTAATAGTTTATTTGACATAAGTGAAGGCCTTATAAATCGATTGTCAGTTCTTAGTGGTAGTCTATGTGAAACAGCTCACAATCTGCTTCGCACAAGTTTATACGGTCAACAGATTTCAAGAACAAGTAGTTTTGAATATGCCATAACAATATATACTGTTAATGGTTGGGCAGTTGATGCAATTAAACGTGTATGCACTGACAATTCACAGGAAAATTCCAATGGATTAGACTATATCAATAATACTTATCCAAATGCAACAATTGTCAAAGAAGCATCTTGTACATACAACTGCCACGCATATGCTTGGTATATGTCGGCAGGTGGTGAAGATTGTTGGATTAACTGTGGTTCAAGCTTAACATCACCAACTAACGTAAGCAAGTTTTGGCAGGATGGGACCTATAGATCTTGTACTCAATCAGAGGCGGAAAGAGTATTCTACGCATACGATGAAACCACAAAAAAAGGTGATCATTCAGCAATAGTTATAACCGAGAACCTATACGAATCTAAATGGGGTAGTTACCAGGTCGTCAGACATGCTCCTGACTATTGTCCTTATGGTTCCTCACGTAAGTATTTCACCTCTCAACCTAAAATTGATCCTGGCTATTCAGGTGGAATAATTTATTCCACTGTTTATTGGGATTCCTTTCCAGACCCAACACCAATAGGAACAACGGAGGACTTTTGGATTGACAATACTTGGGATCCTGATTTTTTTAGAACTGAATCCTACGTGGGGAAGGCCAAAGATCCAGATGAACCGTTAGATGATACGACATGCTATGCTATAGTTAGCCGTTCGAATAACAGTATGTCGGTTACCTTTAACAAGCAAGGAATCTATTATGTTTGCTTCCGTGTATACCACATTGCTACCGGACAGTTGCAAGCGTCTTATACTTCTGAAGAAATATATGTACAATAAAAATCATCTCAATATGAAAAAATTAATTCTAACATTTTTAGCAGTTATGCTTTGCCTTAATACGTATGCTGGAGATTCCAGACTTTCGATTTGGGGATCGTATTCATTGGGCAAGGGGGTCTCAGAAGTTGGATCGAATACTGTAACTGAAGCATATTTCAGTGGACCCGGTTATACTAGCATATTAAACGACAACAGCCACGGCAAATCGGCTGCCACATTGGGTGTAGACTATTGCTTGACCGGAGGTCTGTTCTTGGGATTGTCATGGACTACAGGCGGAAAATTTACAGAGTGGTCAAATGACAATCCAGAAAAATTGACAGAAATTAAGGCTGCATACAAAACTAATTACCTGCTATTCAATTGTAAATACGAATGGCTTAAGTATGGTGGTATACGTTTGTATTCTAGAGCTGGAATCGGTGTGGGGTTTACTTCAGGGGCGAAATTAAGTTTGGGCGATTTTATGAATGCGACGTCAGATAATGTGAAGATACTTGCAACACGCGGACCATCAGAAGATGTCGCATGGCAGGTGTCTGTAGTCGGTTTTGAATACAAGCCAAGCAGATTAGTTGGAGTATTTGTCGAAGGTGGATTTGGTAACCAAGGCAATCTGCTTGCAGGCATAAGAATCTATGCATTATGATAAAATCATTTTTATGATAAAAACTTCTTTCCTCAAATTGCTGGCAGCAACTTTGCTGTCAGCAAATGCTTTATCTATTACAGCCCATTCATCTATTCCCACACATGCCAATGCGTACAGTGCTACCAACATTTTGCCTACTGACAGTGTGAAACAGGATACAATCGAAACGACAACGATCATGCGACATGGCATCGTGCTGGAGCCTGACCAAAAGCTACTCAATGAAGTTGTAGTTAACGGTCAAAAATATGCCTTTGGTATGAAAAGTCCTCAAATGGCCGCTTTGGCTATTTCTAACGTTCAAATACGGCAAATGCCCACGGTGTTCGGCGAACCTGACGTTCTCAAAACTTTACAGGCTACTCCTGGCGTACAATCCGGCAAAACCGGAAATGCAGGGCTTATGGTTCGTGGCGGCAATTATGACCAAAATAATGTGATGATCGATGGTGCCACATTATATTCCACCGAGCATATGCGTGGATTTGTGTCTGCTGTGAATCCCGATATGGTCTCGACACTCGCTTTTTATCGTGGAGCGTTTCCAGCGCGTTATTCTGGGAGACTGTCAAGCATTATCGAAATATCGGCTACCGAGGGCGATTTTGAAAAATACCATGCCGAACTTTCGGCGGGACTTTGCATGGGTCGTGTCAACATATCAGGGCCAATTGTAAAAGGACGTACATCTTTTATGGTGGCTGGCAGAATATCGTACTTCAACCTTATCTATCAACCTATCGTACAACGTCACTACGAAAAAATACTTCAGACAAATCCATATGCAGATCTTAGTTTTTGGGATATAAACGCAAAAATTGTTCATAAAATAGGCAAACACGACCGTGTTACGCTGACGTTTGTAATGGATCAAGACAAGCAAAAAGTACCCGAGCGCGATCCGAGCAATGTGGAAAAAACGACGCCTTATTACCTTATCGACAACAAATATGAGCAAGAGGGCTCGTCCCTGTCTTCCGATTATACATGTGCCGAACAGATCGGATACTTGCATACAGTATCATTAAGTCAGCAGAACATGGACTACACCAAGTGGGGTAACACTCTTGGCGTAATTAACTGGCTACACCGATTCGATGACGCGGGCAAAGACTTGCGCCTTAGTGCTTCGGCAACAAAATATCGATATCACCGCACATTGCGAGGAACCAATCAAAACAGCAAGGAAATCATATACTTGCCAAACTATCCACGACAAGACAGCATAGTCAATAGCTATAACGAAAGATCACAGATTATCCATAATTCGGAAATTCTTAACTTACGAATGTCTGCAGAGATGAATTTGCCACTTGGAAGCCACAACAACCTCTTTTACGGTCTTGAAATTCAATACAGTAGATTCAATCCTAATCGCAATATCAAAAAATATGTAGAAGATTATGAAAACTGGTGTTCGATGAATAGCGCAGGGCAGATTGTGGTTGACAACCGCGACAAACTTACAATAACAGATATCAGTTCTATTGTTGGGGACAAGCGTGAAATGAAGACAGCAAATGCCTTTATCGGCGACGAGCTCAACTATTGGCACCTTCATGCCAACTTAGGACTAAACGTTGCAGCATATACTTCGACAGGGAAAAAGTATTTTTCGATAGAGCCTCGTATTTCGTTATGTTATGAGTTAGATCATAATTCATCATTCAAGGCATCGGCTTGTCGCATAACACAGGGAGAACGTTTGTTATCTTCTACATCAATCGTGTCACCCAATGATATTTGGGTTCCTATAACAGACTCTGTGCCTCCAATGAAATCAACCCAGTATGCCCTATCATTTAATCATCAATTTCCATGGGGGATTGACTTATCAGTCGAGGGATACTATAAAATCTCAACTGGAAACATTGAGTACATCGACGGCACGGATTTCTCTGACATAGTGTCATCGTGGGAGCAACAGATTACGATTGGCAGAGCTAAATCGTATGGTATGGAAGTACTATTACAAAAGTACTACGGGCTTACCACAGGATGGGTTTCTTATACTTGGTCACGATCGTTTGAGAAATATGATGCACCCGGACGAGCCATTGAAAGCGGCCGATTTTTTTCAAGCAAAGCCGACCGCCCCCACAATCTCTCGGTTTACGTCGCTCGTCGATTCAATATTACTCAGTATCCTGGCAATCACATAGAATTGTCGGGAAAATTTAGCCTAATGTCAGGTAGAAAAGTCACAATCCCAGACAATGTATCTTATGCGGGCATGCTTTTGATGGCAGACCACTATGCAAGGCCGTTGGGAGGCTCGAGCTTCTATGATCCGCATTTTAGCACAGCAACGGGAATATTAGATACAGTCACCCTGCCGGCAGAGAGAGTGGATCAATACATGAGATTCGAGGGCTATTCGCATCGCAACAACTATAAACTGCCAAATGATAGCTCTCTTGACATAACTATGGCTTTAACTATTTGTCACAATGTCGGTGAAAGTAGATTTACGATTGGAGTTACTAACGTATTAAATCATAAGAATATATCCAACGTATATCTTGCAGTGAACAGTCTGGGCCAATCATATTTAAAGGGTGTGTGCGACTTTCCCATTATGCCCCTTTTATCATATGCTTACATTTTTTGAGATAACAATATGAAGAAAATAGCAATCATACTCCCTCTGATAGCGTATCTGCTGTGTGCATGTGAAGTGGATCTGCCAATATCCGATAACCAAGCATCGGGCGATGCAAGCTATATCATAACATCGTTGGTATCCGTTGGAGAAAATGTCAATCTAAGACTGGCGCGTACCGAATCAATCAACGAAGATAGATATGAAGTGTACGACAACACGGAAATGCTTTGGCGTGTGCTAATGTTTCCCGATACAACGTATTACTACTACCCGGAGGACAAACAACTCATGCAGAAATATAAGGAAACCCTTGTTTCACGCAAGAGTGATGTATATCTTATTACGTCTTCAGGCGAAATACCCATGATATATAATGACACTACGTTAAACTACGAATGCGATTATAGGCCATTGCCTGGAGAAAAACTTTCAGTTAAGGCCAAGTGTCGCAGCAATGAAGATACTACATCGTCTCAGTTGACAAACGAATGCTATGCATCCGTGGTCGTTCCAGATTGGCAACCCGAATTTGAAATTATCTCAGCCAACAAAATTTACAAACAGAGCCTTATGCGAGACGATTTGGGCATAGAAGAAGTAACAGCTGATTCTGTTGTGGAATTCAAAATCAAAATTATTGACCGTTCTACCGATATCCATTGCTACAGAATTAAGGTGCAAGGCATTTCATACATGGACATTCCATACGAAAACAATACAGTTACTGAATATATAAGATGGTGTGACGCTTTCTTTTCAAGCGACCCACTACTGTATGATTCGGCAATTACGGGCTCATTCGGTCCGTGGCAAGCTTATACTACAGACGTTTTCACTAATTCGACGTTTGTTTCTGGTGAGTATGATCTTATTGTTCAGTCAAGATTTTTTCGATATTCTACGAGCGGCTATCGTGCCATAAAGATAACACTTCAACCCATATCTACCTCTCTGGCTAATTATCTTTCTACGCTTTACCGCATACGTAGTTTTACACCCTCATACTTTTCCGAACCGGCATCCCTTTCGTCGAATATAGACAATGGGGTTGGCGTATTTGGAGCAATAGGTCAATCTGTATCTCGCATTTACTTTTTCCCAGGCGAAGAACAGGCACTTGAGAGCAATTGGAGATAACTCTCGACGAGCCGTTTGTATACTACATCACTGAGCGCAGCACAGGCGCCATCCTGTTCATCGGCCACATTGTGCATCTTTAATTCACCATCAACAGATGTAGGGAAATGTGTCATCGAAATATGACGTTGCGACGCGATTATTCACACTCGAAGATATGTGACAGGGTGTCTCATGGGGATTAATGATTGAAATATCACGAAAAAACGCGCAAAATTTTGATGGTATGGTAAAATTGCGTAAATTTGTTGGGAACATCAATCTTACTAATTTCATATGCTTGTCAAGATACAGGGTGCAGCAGTGCAAGGCATAGATGCTATTGTGGTGACTGTGGAGGTGGCCGTAGATCGTGGGGCTTCCTTCGCCATTGTGGGCTTGCCCGATGCTGCCGTCAAGGAGAGCGCCGAGCGCGTGCGCTCGGCCATGAAAGAGTCAGGGCTTAGATTCCCTCATATGGCCATTGTTGTCAACCTCTCGCCCGCCGACGTGCGCAAAGAGGGCGCAGCCTACGATTTGCCCATAGCCATAGGCATCCTGGCCGCCAACGGCCAGATTAGCGGATGCCCCCAGCTGGGCACGTGCATGATCATGGGCGAGTTGTCGCTCGACGGCAGCCTGCTCCCCATCCAAGGCGTGCTGCCAATGGCCATCAAGGCGCGCGAGTTGGGATACGAAAGCATGATTGTGCCGGCTGCCAACGCTGTGGAGGCTGCCACCGTCAACAATCTTGACGTGTACGGCGCAGAGAGCCTGCTGCAAGTGGTGAATCACCTCACCGGCAGCGAGCCGATGAAGCCGACGGTAGTTAACACGCGCGAGGAATTCGCCAAGGCAAGCTTGGCGTTCGATGACGACTTCAGCGACGTATGCGGCCAGGAAAACGTGAAGCGCGCCTTTGAGGTGGCATGCGCCGGCGGCCATAACATACTGCTTGTGGGTCCTCCTGGGTCGGGCAAGTCGATGATGGCAAAGCGGCTGCCCACGATAATGCCGCCGCTGACGCTGCGCGAGGCGCTTGAGACCACCAAGATACACTCCGTGGCCGGCACCCTGCGCTCAGGCACGTCGCTGATGGCAGTGCGTCCTTTCCGCTCGCCCCACCACACAATTTCGCCCGTGGCGCTCGTGGGAGGAGGCAACAATCCCAAGCCCGGCGAGATTTCGCTGGCCCACAACGGCATCCTCTTCCTTGACGAATTTCCCGAATTTTCGCGCGGCGTGCTCGAGGTGCTACGCCAGCCTCTTGAGGACCGCACCATAAGCATATCACGCGCAAAATACAGCGTCGACTACCCTGCCGGGTTCATGCTGGTGGCCAGCATGAACCCATGCCCGTGCGGATACTACAACCATCCCACCAAAGCGTGCACCTGCCCTCCCGGAGCAGTGAGCAAATACATGAATCGCATCAGCGGCCCGCTGCTCGACCGCATCGACATACAGGTGGAGATTTTGCCTGTGCCATTCGAGCAACTCAACAACAGGGGCACCGGAGAGCGCAGCGATTCTATAAGGCGGCGCGTGATGGCTGCGCGTGCGATACAAGAGAGCCGATTCCGCGACGAGCCGCATGTGCACTGCAACGCGCAGATGAATTCGCGTCTGATACAGCAGTGGGTGCAACTCGACGACGCAAGCCGGCAAATCCTGGAAAAGATGATGGTGAAATACGACATGAGCGCACGCGCCTACGACCGCATACTGAAGGTGGCGCGCACTATTGCCGACCTTGACGGCGCGCCCAATGTGCTGCCCGAGCATGTGCGCGAAGCTGCCGGCTACCGCAACCTCGACCGCAGCAGCTGGGGGCAATACGTGCTTCCAAAGGTGTTGTCGTGACAGGCCAGGGCAGCCGCATCACTTCACAAACGGCGCGCGGAATGCGCGCAGCTGCGCCATGAGCTCTTTTTCACGGCCTTGGCAGTATTCATCGCAAATCTCGTGGAATCGGGGTGAATGGTTCATCTCGGTGAGATGCGCCAGCTCGTGGCAAATCACGTATTCGCGCAGGGGCACGGGGTAGTAGACGAGCGCATGCGACAGCGCTATCACGCCTTGGGCGTTGCAGTGGCCCAGCGTGCGGTGACCGTTGCTGATGGTCCACATCAGTGGCTGCTTGCCTACGCGGTGCGATATTGATTTTGCGAGCGGAATCAGGATGCTTGGCGCTATGCTCTGGCCTATGCGGTCGAGAAATCGGCTTATGGTTACCATCGTGTCGTGCGACTGCATGTCCCACTTCTCACCCACGAGAATTTGGTGCTCTGGAAATGCGCCCCGCAGCATCAGCTTGTCGGGCGCGAATGTCTGCGACACTATGCTCACAGAAAATTCGGGCAGCTGTATCGTCTGGCCTATTTGGTACAGTTCGTTGGGCTTGGCCTGCTCAAGGTGAGGCTGCATGTTGCGCAGAATGTCGCACAGGCGGCCAAATTCGATGTTGAGTGGCACAGTGGCATAAATCATGCCTCCGCGCCAGCGAGCGCGCACAGAGCGTGCATTGGCCTTGACGCAGAGGTGCACCACGCCAATGTCGGGCACATTGTATTTGCCGGATTTCACCACATAGCCCATGGTAGCGGAGTATGGGGTAGGTTTATAGCCATCTTGCTCATTCGTTCCAGTGTAGTTTTTCGCGCAGCGCCTTTGTGAAGTTATGGCCGGGGCGCACCACTACGTTGATGCCGAACGGCGCCTTGTGCAGCGTCACCTTTGTGCCAATGGGCAGCGTGCATGCGCGGCCGTCGAGCGACAGGCGGAAATTGGCGGCGCGGCCCTGTACGGTGACGCCGATTTCGGAGTTGTCGCCCACCACAAGCGGGCGCATGCCTAGCGAATGGGCTGCTATCGGAGAAAGCACCCACACGGGTGCGCTGGGGGCGACGATGGGGCCGCCCACAGAGAGGTTGTAGGCTGTGCTGCCAGTAGGGGTGGCTATGATCAGGCCGTCGGAGCGATAGGAGGCGAGCTTGTCCTTGTTGATGTAGGCCTCAGCGATCACCATCGAGGAGGTGTCTTCCTTGGTGAGGGCCGCTTCGTTGAGCGCATACGGCCATATGGGCACCACGGGCGACGTCACCTGCAGCAGCGACCGCTTTTCGCAGCGGAAGTCGCCCGAGATTAGCTCGCGGGCCACCTGCGGAAGTTCGTCGACGCCGGCGCCGGAAAGGTAGCCGAGGTGGCCGGCATTTACGCCGAGTATGGGTATTTGCTTGCTGCCTACCCACATGGCGGTGCGCAGGAAAGTGCCGTCGCCGCCTATGCTGATGGCGACGTCGGCAGTGAAGTCGGGGGTGCTCACTACTTTTCTTACGCAGCTCAGGTGCTTAGGCATCAGATGCACAAGCACATCGTAAATTTTGCGATGCATCACTATTTCCACTCCGGCTTGCGCCAGGGTGTCGAAGAAAGAGGAGAGCATGGGGGCAAATTCGTCTTGTCGACGGCTGCCGTATACGGCTAATTTCATAGGCGTTGGAATATGCGTTGTAGCTGGAGGGTGATGAATCATACCTCCAGATAGCGCAGCAGCTCGTTGGCGCGGCTGCGCAGGTGTTCGTCTTCAGTCTCGCTGCTTGAGTGCGCGTCAAGCACATCGTATCCGTAGCGCGAAAGCGAGCGCGAGATGGCTTCGGAGTTGCGGTGGTTGACGCGAAGCGCCACCACGAGCTCGGCCATGTCGCTCGACATGCCCGTCACGTTGAGGTTGATGAGCTGAGCGTTGCAGTCCTCCACTGCGCGCGAAATGCGAGAGGCGCTGAAGTCGCGGCGTCGACACCCCACCAGCAAGCAGCTTTCGTCCTCGGCAGGAGGAAAAAGCAGGCCAAAATCTATCAATTGGGCATCTTTTGGAGTCATTTCTTTCGTTTTGTAATAAATTCTCATTAATTTTGCGGATACAAAATTAATCAAAAGTATTTAATTTATATATATAAAGAACGCTATAAACTTTTAAAAAGTTTCCCATAGCTCAATAACTAATACGAAATGACTCATCTAAGCGTAAACATAAACAAGGTAGCTACCCTTCGCAACGCTCGCGGCGAGAACGTGCCCAACGTGCAGCAGTTCGCAATGGATTGCGAGGCGATGGGCGCCGACGGCATCACGGTGCATCCTCGTCCTGATGAAAGGCATATACGCCACGACGACGTATTCAGCCTGCGCCCCTTGGTGAAGACGGAGTTCAACATCGAAGGTTACCCAAGCGACGATTTCATCAGCTTGGTGCTTAAGGTGCGCCCCGAGCAGGTGACTCTCGTGCCCGACGCCCCCGATGCGCTCACCTCGTCGGCCGGATGGGATGTTGAGGCCAACCTCGAGTTCCTCACCGGCATAGTCGACCGATTGAAGGAAGCCGGCATACGCACGTCGATATTCGTTGCCCCCGACCTCGCGCAGATAAAGATGGCAGCCCGCACGGGAGCCGACCGCGTGGAGCTATACACCAAGCCTTATGCCGACATGTATCAGCAGAGCCCCGAGCAGGCCGTGGCTCCCTATGCCGAGGCCTGCGTGGCAGCGCACAAATGCGGGCTTGGAGTGAATGCCGGGCACGACCTCAACCTCGACAACCTGGCCTATTTCAAGCAGCATCTGCCTTACCTCAACGAGGTGTCGATAGGGCACGCGCTGATTAGCGACGCTCTCTACCTGGGCCTGCGCGAGGCTATCGCGCGATATAAAAGCTGCCTGAAGTAATATGGAGACTACTGCCACTGCAGCGCAGGCGGCCGCCTCGCTGTCGATATGGGACTTGTGCCTCGAAGGCGGCTGGATTATGGTGCCGCTGGCCATCTTGGCTATAATCAGCGTGTACATACTCATTGAGCGCGCCATAGTGATTCACAAGGCAAGCCGCCTCGACGACACGTTCATGACGCGCATACGCGACTACATACACATGGGCGAAATAGAGAGCGCAGTGCGCTTGTGCAAGAATTCGGCCACTCCCTATGCGCGCCTCATTCTGAAGGGCATCACCCGCATAGGCCGCCCCATGAACGATGTGATGATGGCGATCGAAAACACCGGCAATCTGGAAATTGCCAAGCTAAGCCGTGGGCTGGCCTGGCTGGCCACAACGGCGGCCGGCGCGCCGATGCTCGGCTTCCTTGGCACAGTGGTTGGCATGGTGAAAGCTTTCTACTCGATAGCCTCGGCCGGCAATGCTGCTTCGATAGGCGATTTTGCCGGAGGCATCTACACGGCATTGGTCACCACCGTGGCCGGCCTGATTGTGGGCATAGGCGCGCTTTTCGCCTACAACTATCTTGTGGCCCGCATCAACAAGGTGATGAATCTGATGGAGGCAAAGACCATGGAATTCATGGACCTGCTCAACGAGCCTGTGAAATAACTGCCATGTCACTGAAGCGAACCAACGACATACAGGCGGCATTTTCCATGGCGTCGATGACCGATGTGATTTTCCTCTTGCTCGTCTTCTTCATGGCCACAAGCACGTTTGTGTTCCCTACGGCTATGGAGATAAATCTGCCCCAGGGCGTGGAGCAGACGCCGCTCAAGCCGGCGACGCGTGTCTACATCGATTCCATAGGCAATGTGGGCGCGGCGTATGCCGACGGCGAGATGCAGCCGCTGCAGCTCGAAGAGCTGTCGCTGTGGCTGCAGACATCGCTCGCGCAGGACACCACTCAGACTGCCGTGGCTATATATGCCGACGAGGCTGTGCGATATGGCCGCATAGTAGATGTGCTAAACATAGGCGCCGAGAATGGCATCAAGATGGTGCTTGCCACCAAGGCCGGCTCTAACAAGGCTGGCGCAAAATAAGTGAGGCTGATGGCTAATCATCTGCATAATGGGAGCTCCGACAGCGAGCGCAAGGCACGCTGGCTGGCCGCGTTGCTGACTACTGTGATTGTGGTGGCGGCGGCGGCGCTGATGGCATGCACCTACCTTTCGGTGACAAAATATGGCATTGTCGTTTCCGACAAGCAGGATATAGTGCTTGTGGCGGAGGAATTCATCGACGTGGTGGATATGCCGGCCGCTCCCGACATGGATGGGCAGCATGATAGCCGCGCCCAGGCCGATGAGCAGCTCGAATCGCAACCTACTCCCATATCTGGCACCGATGTCGATGACCAAGGCAACGCTGGCGACCCACCCCCTGTCACCACTGCTAAGCAGGAATCGTCGGTGAAGCAGAAAAAGCCCAAGGCTGAGGAGAAGCCAAAGCCGAATGGCCCGGCCGTGGACAAGAAGAAGAAAGAGGAGGAGGCGATTAAGCGCAAGGCCGAGAACGAGGTGGCCAATGCATTCAATAAATCGCAGGGCAAGCACAACAACTCGGCCGGCGCCGCCGACAAGGGCAACAATGGCGTGAGCGACGGCAAAGCGCCGCAGGGCACGCTCACCGGCCATGGCACAGGCAAGGCGGGGGGTGGTTGGGCCATACCAAAGTATGGGTCGGTGCGAAGCACGGTAACCGGCAGCGTGAAGATGGTGGTTACTATCGACCGCACGGGGGCTGTAACGAGCCTGCGTTTTGACGGCGGCGACCCTCCTGCGGCAACGAATGCTGCTGCGCGCAACGCATGCGCCGCCGAGGTGCGGGCGCGCCGCTTCACGCGCAGCAATCCCGACGACGCCCCGGAAAGCGCCACCGCCTACATCACCTACACCTTCAAATAGATGTACGTAATCAAATCAGCATCTAAACCCTTATTTATAAGGTATAAATTAGGAAAATTTATCATCATTCCCAAATTTGTGGGCGCTTCACTTTCAAATTGTGAGTGTTTTTTCACATTATTCGAGTGAAAAATATGTGTATAATCACATTTTTCATACGAATAATGTGAATGAAGTGTTGTTTTTAGTCAAATTTTTGTGTAGATTTACACTCGATACATGAGATATCCGTTAATCCAATGTTGAGTGAATTATGTACAGAGAGTCGATAAAAGAGCTGTTAAGGTGGAAAGAGTCCCCCCGACGAAAACCCCTTATCATAGAAGGAACTCGCCAGGTGGGCAAAACATGGTTGGTAGTGGAATTTGCCAAATCCCAATACAAAAACATTGCATACGTAAATTTTGAGGAGCAGGTGTTCTTGCGTGGGCTTTTTGCACATGATTACAATGTGAATAGAATAATAGAGGCTATCAGCGCAACAACACATGAGCAATGCATTCCTGGCGAGACGCTTATTTTCCTTGATGAGATTGCAATGCAATGGCTTATCGACGGTGGTCTGGTTCACAAAGTATCTAATGTGACAGCTCCGCGATTACCGTTGAGGGCCTACGTAGACAAAGGCGCTTTCAAACTCTTTGTCGTTGACGTAGGCCTGCTTGGCGCAATGGCAGCTCTTGATTCCAGAACGGTGACTGATGGCAACAGAATATTTACAGAGTTAAAGGGAGCAATGACCGAGCAGTACGTATTACAGCAATTGATGCTCAAGCACACTCCCTACTATTACGCCAAAGCCAATTCTCAGCAAGAAATCGACTTCTTGATTGAGGATTCCGGAAAGATTGTCCCAATTGAGGTAAAAGCCGAAGAGAATTTAAAAGCCAAGAGTTTGCGCCAATTTGTCGCAGACAACAATTCCGAGCAGGCATATCGTAAGTCAATGTCACCTTACAGAAAGGAAGAATGGCTCACCAATATCCCGCTGTATGGTGTTGGGGGCATACTTTGATTTGGGAATGTTGGGCAAAAAATGTTACCTTTGCACATTCAACTATATGAAGACAAGATGAACAAAATAAAGAATTGGATAAAGCAGCCCCAAGTGTGGGGATTTTTCGCGTCGGTAGCCGTGCTGGCAGTGATATCTGTCGCGTTTTTCTACCCCGACAATTTTGAGGGCAACTCGCTGATGCAGGCCGACATGCAGCAAGGAGCCGCCAACGGCCACGAGGCGCAGGAATACGCCGCAGCCACCGGCGAAAAGGCACTGTGGACCAACGCGCTGATGTCGGGCATGCCCACGTTCCAGATTTCGCCAAGCTACCCGTCGAATTCCCTGTTCACGTGGATCAACGCTGTGTACGGCCTTTGGCTGCCTGAGCCGTCGAATCTGCTCTTCATGATGATGTTTGGCTTCCTGATCATGCTCTTTTGCATGCGCATGCGCTGGCCCGTGGCACTGCTTGGAGCTGTGGCATGGGGTCTGTCCACCTACTTCGTAATCATCATCGGGGCAGGACACCTATGGAAATTCATAACTCTCAGCTACATACCGCCCACGATTGGCGGCTTGGTGCTGTGCTATCGTCGCCGATGGGTGTTGGGCGGCGCGCTTGCTGCCTTGTTTGCGATGCTGCAGCTCAACGCCAACCATCCGCAGATGACGTACTACTTCGCATTCGTCATGGTTGGGTTCGTAATCGCCTTTTTGGTTGACGCAGTGCGCAGACATGCCGTAGGCGACTGGCTGAAGGGCTCGGCTATCCTGCTCTTGGCGGGATGCCTCGCCGTAGGGGCCAACCTCCCCAACCTCTACAACACATACGAATACAGCAAAGAAACCAAGCGCGCGCAGAGCGAGCTTACCGAGCCGGCGTCGGCCGACAGCGGAGCGCCGGCAGAGCGCCCCACGGGAGGCCTCAGCAAGTGGGAAATCGTGAACTGGAGTTATGGCCGCCAAGAGATGGTGTCGCTGCTCATTCCAAACATCAAGGGCGGTGCCACCGTCCGCCCCGAAAAGGGGCAGATGTCGCCCATGACGCTCGACCGCCTCGACCGGGCGCGCTCTTCGTCGAGGGAAGTGCAGGCTTTCCTGCCCTATTTCTACCAATATTTCAACGACTCGGAAGGCACCAACGGCCCTGTGTACGTGGGCGCCGTGATATTCGCCCTTTTCCTCTTGGGATGCGTCATAGTGCGCGGTCCGCTAAAATGGGCGCTCCTCGCGCTCACCGTGCTGTCGATACTGCTTGCGCTTGGGCGCAACCTTGAATGGCTCACCGACCTGATGATCTACCACTTCCCGATGTACAGCAAATTCCGCGCGGTGGAGAGCATCTTGGTGGTGGCAGAATTCACGATGCCCCTGCTGGCAGTGCTTGGCTTGGCGCAATACTTCAATGCCGACGACAAGGCGCAGCGCCTACGCCAGCGCGAAGCGATGTTCATCGTGTTCGGCATATGCGCGCTCATCTGCCTTGCCGGCTGGCTGGCCCCGTCGAAGTTTGGCAGCGCGTTCACCTCGCACGATTTCGAGACGCTGTCGGCGATTGGCGAGAACTACAGCGACTACGTCAATCCCAATACGCTGATGGAGACAGTGAGGCATCTGCGCTACGGAATGCTCAGCGCCGACGCCGGCCGCTCGCTATTGCTGCTCGCGATAGGCGCGGCCCTGCTTTGGGCTTATTCGGCCGGCAAGGTCAGCCGCTTCGTAGCCACTGCGGCATTGTTTGCCGTTGTGCTGCTCGACCTATACAACGTTGACAAGCGCTATGTGAGCAGCGACAGCTTTGCCGCCAACAGCGCCATCGGCTCGGGACATCTCGACCCGCTTGCACCGGACGCAATAGACAACCTGATTTCGGCCGACACCACAATGCACTATCGCGTGATGGACGTGCCCGGCTTCGGCTCGGCCACGCGCTCTTACCACCACCACATGATAGGCGGCTACCATGCCGCAAAGCTCAACCGCTATGAGGACCTGATACAGCGCCGCATGCAGTATTCCACCAACCTGCCTCGTCTGGCAGCTGCCTTAGGCGCCGGCTCTGTCAATGACGTAATCGACCTCACAGCGCTCCCCGACTCGGCTCTTGCCGACTCGCCCGCACAGCTGCGCGAGCTGGCAAAGGAGCTGTCGGCCGACATGCGGGTGCTCGACATGCTCAACGCACGCTACATCATCACCGGCGACAAGGAGCAGCCCGTGATGCTCAACAGCGACGCCCTGGGCAACGCCTGGCTCGTTAGCGACATAAAATACGTCGACAATGCCGACAGCGAAATGTCGGCGCTTTCTACCCTCCACCCAGGCTCGAGCGCCGTGGCCGACAAAAAGTTCAGGGACATCTTAGGCGAAATCGACGCGATGCCTGCGGCAAGCGACACGATATACCTCACCTCGTACACGCCCAACAGGCTCGCCTACCGAGCGCGCACCGCCAACGGCGGCTTGGCCGTGTTCTCCGAGATATATTTCCCTTGGGGATGGCATGCCACCATCGACGGCAACGAGGCGCAGCTCGGGCGCGTCGACTACGTGCTCCGCGCCATGCGCGTGCCAGCTGGCGACCACGAACTGGCCATGACATTCGACCCGCAGTCGCTCCACGTCACGGGAGGCATTGCATATGCCTGCGTCACGATGATATATTTGTGGCTATGTATTGGCATATTCGCGGCGGTGATGAGATGGCGTTACACTGGCAGCTATGTGGAGAAATAGGATGATGCGCCGCCGAGGATTCGGCATCCATTCGCCATTCGCCTACCGATTCGTCGTGGATGTGGTGAATTCCGACGGCGACATGTATTACGGCTATCCTCGGTTGTGCAATCGCTGGCAACGGCTGCTGTATCGCGTGGCGGTGTTTTTGCAGCCAAGCGAGATTGTGGAGGTGGTAGGCGGCAACGCCGCCCCGGCTGTTATGGCGTGTCCGCCTAAGGCGCGCAAAGCGCCGGTGTGGACCGTGGAGGACGCCACGCGGCTGGCTGTGGCCGGCGAGGAGGCCTCTACCGACGACATAAAGCGGCTTCTCGACGAGGGATGGGTGGTGTATGCCGAAAGTAGCCAGCGCAAAAACGACTTCCGTGGCATGAAATTCCATGTGTCAAACGGCCCGTCGATAATATTCCCCTGGTCGCACCTGCCCGACTGCTCTTACCGATTGTAGTATGAGATTACATGAAAAAAAGAAGGGTGGCAATTGCCATCCTTCTTGCTGGTAGCGGGACTGAGAATTGAACTCAGGACCTCCGGGTTATGAATCCGACGCTCTAACCGACTGAGCTATCCCGCCATGTGTCTTTATTTCGTGTGCAAAGGTACGATTATTTTTCTTACCCACAAAATTTTTGGCAAAAATTTGTGCGAAAGTTTTATCTTTGCACAGAATTTCGCAATCTCACGGCGGTTGAGCTTAGGTCGATATCGGGATGCTTCCGGCCTGACCTCGGTGCCGATGCGTTCATGGACCTCCACTCAATAGTGGAAACAACGAAAAAACATGGCAACTCGCCATACGACGCTATTCTTGCCCTATTCTAAGGTCGAGCAGACTCGGTGTGTCCGCTAGTTACGTCGGTGCAACTGTTCTGTTAAAATAATATAAATGAATGAATAATTGCATTTGGTTGTTCTTTATATGTCTATAATTTTATTATTTTTGCAGTATATAATAAATGGTCATTTACAAGCAACGTATTATGATTATGAATAAAATTGAATAAAACGTTCACAATGTGTGAGACTGTATAAAAATTGTCCAAGGGCAATGATTGAGCCTTCAGGGTATTGATATTGACATATTATGAGTCTGTCCATGACATATGAGCTAAAAACGGCTGAAAATTTCTTTGAAAACAATGAAATTTTCTTGCCAAAAAATTTGTTTTATAGTCTAATTATTGCTATCTTTGCAAGTGAATTAGACTATATAAAACAGACTCATATGCCC
>CAZORI010000036.1:0-17867 GCA_964582335.1 uncultured Bacteroides sp. | reverse complement strand
CAAACTGAAGTCACTGTATCCCGAAATTAATAGCTAATTACAATGATACATTACAGTAGTTTGTTCATTGGCTTACCGAAAATAATTTTTTCACCTGCGGCCGGGTCCGCCTCCGCCGGGACCTCCGCCGGGACCGCCGGGCCCTCCCCAGCGCGGTCTGTTGCGGTCTTCAGGCTCATTGCCCTTGCCGAATGTGTTGAAGCGGTACGACACTGAGAACATCACGTAGCGCGTGAGCGTGTTGCGGATGGCATCCTCGATGTATGTGGCGTTCACCGTGCGGCTGAGGTTGCTCTGCTGCGCCAGGATGTCGTGCGCGCTCGCCGACAGCGTCAGGTTCTTGCCCTTGAGCATCTGGTAGGATATCGTAGCGTTCCACATTGTCTCGTTGGTGTTGAAGCCTTCGCCGTAGCCTCGGTTGGCAGTGTAGTTAAGGTCGGTGTTGAGCACAAGGCCAAATGGGGTGTAGTAGCTGAAGTTGAATCGGCCGCCGTAGCTGTGGGTGGTGCGGTTCTGGTTGCTCTGCACGCTGTTGGTGGCATTCGACAGGCGATAGGTCGGGCGCAACTCTATCTCAAGGTTGTCGGGGCGGAAGGCGATGCCTAAGCTTTCATTGAATCCAAGGTTGCCCGAGTTGTACTTCTCGCCGTTGGTGTAGCCCACCGAGTGGTTGTAGCTTATTCCTATGTGGTTGTTGAATGTGAAGGCCTTGTTGCGGAACGGGAATGAAATCATGTTGAATGCGTTTACATTCCACACGCCGTTCACGTTCTCGTATGTGGTGAAGCGTCCGCCGGTCTCTTGGTTGGTGGTTGTCTTCGACACGATTGAGTTCTGCGTCATGCTGGCCGACACCATTGCCATCACTGCGCGCTGGGCGTCGGGGTTGAAGTCGTTGTACGAGAAGCGCAGGTTGTGCGAGAACGACGGATCCAGGTCGGGATTACCTTGCACAATGTTCAAGGGGTCGCTCATGTCGGCCACGGGCTGCAGTTGGGTCATCGAGGGCTGCGAGCTGCGTCCGTTGTAGTCGAGTCGCATCGAGCGCGTGTTCGACATCTTCCAGCGGTAGCGCGTGTAGGGGGCATAGTTGAGCACGTTGCGCTTGGGGATGCTTTTCGCGTCGTTGATCAGGTCGGTCGATTTTGACATCTGAGGCACGAGGCTGATGCCGGCGTCGAGGTTGTGGGTGCGCGACACGTGCTTGAAGCCGAAGCGTATGTCTTGGTTGATGTATGTGTTGCGGAATTGGTTGCTGAGGTCTTCGTTCCACACCAGGTCTTCGCCAATTACCGGCGTGCCCTCCCAGCCGTCGGGCCATACCACGGGGTGGTCATACACCAGCTTGTCGGAATTGTTCCAGCGAGCCGAGAATTGGTAGGCGAAGGTGAGGAAGTTGCCCTTGCGCGTGTCGCCGATAGGCTCGGTCCACGATACGCGAGTGGAGAAGTTGTTGTTCCAGGTGTGGTTGTTGGCTACCTGGTCGTAGAGGTCGATCGAGTCGTTGAAGAGGTAGAATTGGTTCCAGCTGTAGGTGTCGGGTGTCTCGCGCTGGTTCGATGTGGAGTAGTTGACCATGATCGAGAACGAGCGTCCGCGATGGCGCTTGAAGTTGTGCGTGTATATGATGCGCGTGCCCAGGTCGAACGAGTGTCCCGAGCTGAGGCTGCGGTTCACGCTCTTGTTCACTTGGTTGCCGCGCTCGCCGGTGTTGCCTATGCCGGCCCAGGTGTTCGATTCGGTGTCGCTCTCCGAGTCGTTGTAGTTAAGTGCCACGTTGGGTCGCACATCCAGCACGTTGAAGGAGTCGGGCTTCCACTCCATGCGGAAGTCGGCGCGTATGTTTTTGCCGCTGTTCACGGCGTTGCTCTTCGAGTCGTAGAACGAAGTGGAGTCGTTGAATAGGTACTGGCGCTCGGTGGATGAGTGCGACGTGGTCTTGCTGTGCGAGTACATCACGTTGCCGCCTATGCGGAATATGTCTTCGTTGCCGACGTTGAAGTTCACGCCGATGGTCTGCGACTCGGTGATGCCGCCGCCTCCGAATCCGAAGCGCTGGAATCGGCCGCCGCCGTCGCTGAAGCCCATGTTGTTGACATTGTTGAAGTTGCCGAGGAGGGTGATTTGGTTGCCGTTCCAGAAGCGGTTCACGTTGAATTGGCCTGAATAGCGCTCGTCGGTGCCGTAGCCGCCCACGATGGTGCCAAACCAGCCGTTGCGCCTGTCTTCCTTTATCGACAGGTTGATTACGGTTTCTTCCTCGCCGTCGTCAACGCCCGTTAGGCGTGCCAGGTCGCTCTTGCGGTCGATCACCTGCAGCTTGTCCACCATGTCCACGGGCAGGTTCTTCGATGCCACCTTTGGGTCGTCGCTGAAGAATTCCTTGCCGTCGACCAGGATTTTCGTGATTTCTTTGCCATTGTGGGTGATTTTGCCGTCGGAGTCAACTTCTACGCCTGGCAGGCGTTTCAGAAGGTCCTCCACCACGGCGTTGGGCTGCGTCTTGTAGCTGTCGGCGTTGAATTCCACGGTGTCCTGCATCACCTTGATGGGTGTCTTGATGCCAGTTACGGTGAGGTCCTTCAGCGCTATGGCGTTTTCCGCCATCGGCACCTTGCCTACGTCTACGTTGTCCTTTACGTTAATGGTCTGAAACACTGGAGCGTATCCTACATACGACGATTCGAGCAGATAGTTGCCTTTCGAGATGTTGCTCAGGCTGAACTTTCCGTCGTCGTCGGTGAGCACGGCCTTTACAGCAGTGCTGTCCTTAGCGTTGAGAATACGCACGGTGGCTTTGGGCAAGGGCTGCTGCGTCTCGTCTAATACGGTGCCCTTGACTGTGTACGCCAGGGCGCAGCTTCCACCCAGCAGTACGAATAGGATGGCAAAAACAATCTTTTTCATGCTGCAAAATTATATGATATGTTTTTCCCATCCAAACGTGTAAGGATATTTAATGTAATAAAAGCGACAACAAGGCGAAATTTGCCAATATTAACAAAAATGTCGAATATCTGTCACCCTGTTTTTGTCGATAAGCAAACCATTGTTTCGCCCAATTGCAAAAAGATCAAATCGTAGGTCAGGCCGTTTGCGCTCGCCGTGGCCCACGTAGGGCTCGTGTCGATGGCTGTGAAGGCCAGCCCGCGGGTGGCTGCGGCTTTGTACACGGCCTCTTTCACCGTCCACAGGCGCAGCAAGTCGGCATCGGCAGCCCACTTCTCTTCGGCTGCGCTCACGAATTTTTGCTTCACTTTCCGCAGCGTGGCGCGCTCTTCCTCGGCGTCGATGCCTATGGCGCGCTCTGCGTTGAGCGCCGCTATTGCCAGCCTTCGGCTGTGGCTGATGGATATGTGGCATCCCGGCAAGGTGGGCGCGCCCTCGGGCGTATGGCCCAGCGCCGCGCTGTCATGGCCGAGCTCGCGCAGAAGCTGCGCCACGGCCTGCTGCTCAGCGGCGCGCCGCCGGCCCGGCTCATGGTCGGCTATTGGCATCCATGCCAGCAGCGTGTCGCCTATTCGCTTAGTCTCCATCGTCGGGCAAGAGTTGTTCGAGGTCGCAGATTAATTCGCTGACTACTGGGGCCAGCTCATCGGCATCGGCGTAGCCGTCGCACACCACAGTGGCCGACACGATGTGCGTGCCGTCATGTGCGATGAGCTTTGCCGGAGTAGCCAGATTCCAGGGCGCAATGGCCGTGATGCCGGTGAATCGGCCGCGTGTCCATTCTTCGAGCTGAGGCATGGCCGAGCCCATGTCGAGGGCAAGGCGCTCCATGCGGTCGGCCAAGAGCTGAGGCATCTGCTCGGCGCTGGCCGGCAATATGGTGGCGTATATGCCTGCGCGATAGCGCGGATATGCTATCGTCACCCACCACGCGCCCTTGCCGCCACGGCTCACGGTGGCAGCGGCGCCCTTGGCGGCGCGCAGCGCCACAGGCACCGAGTCGGCGCCGATTGCGGTGTATTCGTGTGCGTAAGGCTCGATACGCGCATATGCCTCGCGGCGCGGCACGGGCTTGTCGGCATGGCTGCACGCGGCGCACGCCATTGCCAGGGCCAGGAGTGCTGTCACCTCGCGCGCCTTCATCAGTTGGCTTGTGCTGTTTCGGCGTCGGGCCTGATGTTCACCCTCACGGCCATTATGCGGTGCTCGGCCACCTTCAGCACCAGGAAGCGGCAGCGACCGTAGGCGAGCGGCTCTTTGTCCTTGGGGAAGTCGCCCTTGATGGCCAGGAGCATTCCGGCCAGGGTCTCTGCGTCCTCGGCCACGTCGGCGAAATCGCCCTCGTCGAGGCCGGTGATGCGGAAAAAGTCGGTGAGTGGGGTGCGTCCGTCGAAGTTGTATGTGTCGGGGCTTAGCCGCGTGTAGTATTTCTCCTCTTCGTCGTATTCGTCGTTGATGTCGCCCACAATCTCCTCGAGCACGTCCTCGAGGGTGACCACGCCCTGCGTGCCGCCGTATTCGTCGATTACGATGGCTATGTGCTGCTTCAGCTTGCGGAAGTCCTCGAGCAGGTCGTCGATTTGGCGCGATTCGGGCACGTAGTAGGGCTCGCGCAGCAGCGTGTGCCAGTCAAATTCGGGGACGTCCTTGCCTATGTAGGGCAGCAGGTCGCGCGAATACAGTATGCCGGCTATGTTGTCCATCGTCTCGTTGTAGATGGGCATTCGCGAGAATCCTTGGCTTATCACGGTGCTCATCACCTCGTCGAATGTTGCGTCGTAGTCGATGCCCACGATCGACACACGCGGCGTCATGATTTCCGAGGCCGTTGTGTCGCCGAATTTCAGTATGCCTTCGAGCATCTGCTTGTCGTCCTTGGCCTTCACGTCGGTGATGTCGAGGGCGGTCGACAGTTCGTCGGCCGATATGGTCTCTTTCTTGGTAACCACCTTGTTGACGAATGCCGACGAGCGCACAAGCACAGCCGACACCGGCATGAAGAGCTTCATGAAGAAATTGATGCCCCCGGCGGCGAAGCGCGCCCAGCGCAAGGGGTTGCCCGTGGCGTAGAGCTTGGGCAAAATCTCGCCGAAGAGCAGGATAAGGAACGTGAGGATAATCGTCTGCAGGATGAAGCTGAGCACCGGGCTCATGCCCTGGAACACCGGGCCGAGCGCGAAATTGGTTAGCACCACTATGGTTACGTTCACGAGGTTGTTGGCCACCAATATTGTGGCGAGCAGCCGCTCAGGCACCGACAGCAGGCGGTTGATGGTGCCCGACGTCTTGTCGTCTTCGTCCATGTCCTCAAGCTGGGCCGAGGTTAGCGAGAAATAGGCGATTTCGCTGCCCGACACGAAGCCCGACACTATCAGGGCGAGGACGGCAATGGCCAGGGCTACGATTTGCGTCATGCCAAAATTAGTGGCAATGGCGAGGATGATTATGGCCGGTTGACATGCGGCCGGCAAGGGATCTGTATCCAAAACTCAAATTGTTAGTTATACGAAATATGCGGTGGCTGCCCTTGAGGCTATGGCCTCCTCGGCGCCATGCATTCATGGATTGCAAATTTACACAAATTTCCCATATATACAAAATATAAAAAATGAAAGTGCATTGCTTCACAGCAACGCACCTCCCTCATAACCAAAATTCAAGTATATATTTTTACCTTTCATGTCGGTGTGGTGCCTCTTTCCGTGGCATGCGTATGCACACGAAAAAAAGACTTGGCCAATCGAATCAATACGCCCAAGCCACCTCGTCGACCCACAGCGTGAGCCCGGGGGTGCCCATGTAGGCGTCGCCGCTGCCCGACGAGAACATCACTATGGCGTGCGTGGGCGTGGCGTCGGCCGTGTCCCAGTCCACCTCGTGCACCGGCACCAGCTTGCCCTTGCTGTTGCGCGCGTAATAGCTGTGGTTCTCTGGCAGAAGGTCCATGCTTGGGTTGTAGCCCGGCTTGCCCTTGGGGTTGCCGTAGATGATGGGCACCTTGTGGCCCTCAACCCAGCCGGCCGTCGACTTGCCGTAGCGCTCGCGGGCCGTGCCCACGCGCTTGGCATAGAGGTTGCCGCCGGCATCCTCCCAGCGGCGCTGCAGCATCACTATCACCTCGGCCTGGTCGGTGCCGTCGTAGGTGCGCTTGCTGCCGAAGCCCGACGAGTAGACGCGCTTGCCGTCGGTCGGAACCACCACCTTGTAGTCGAATTGCAGCGCGGCAGGCCTCTCGGTGAAGGGTATGCCGTATTCCATCTTGCTGTACGGATTCTTGGTCGACTTTATCGGCTCCATCATCTCGCCAAGGAATATCGAGCCGGCCACCATCACCTCCATGTTGATTATGCCCAGCACCTTGCACTCCTCAAATCCCGTGGTGAGCTTGGCGCATTTGCCGTGCCCCGGCCTGTCCTCGGGGTACACGGCATTGCTTGTCTTCACTATGCCCATGGGGCAGGCCAGCACGTTGCTTGTGGCCCAGGGCGAGCCGCCGAGGTTGGTGTAGGGCTTGGCTCCCACTATCGTCTGCGTGGGGCCTATGGCGTATACGTTCTTGGTGTTGCCGCCAAGCATCTTCGACTCCTTGATTTCTCGCGTAACCCATTGGTCGAAATTGCCGTAGGGTATGGGCTTCACCTGCCCGGCAGCCGTAGGCTCGGAGGCGAGCGCAGAGAGTGTTCCCATGCAGAAGCAGATATATAGGTATATTTCCTTCATAGTTGATGTGTGATCAAAATAATAGTAGATATTCTACATATCTAACGCTCGTAAGCCGACAAATGTTGATTGGCATTGGTCTCCCTCGGCTGCTCGCGGCGCAGCTCCGAGGGCGTTTTCCCCAGGTTTTCCTTTACGTAGCGGCTGAAGAAGCCCAAGTTGGAGAATCCGAACTTGAAGGATATCTCCTTGATGCTCATGCCCGTGTAGCGCAGGCACAGGTATATGTTGTTGGATATGGTTTCGCTTATCCACTGGTGGGCCGTGCGTCCGCTCACGCGCTTGCACACCGCCGACAGGTATTTGGGCGTGATGCACAGCTGCCGTGCGTAGTAGTCGAGCTTGCGCTGCGTCTGCTGCGGCGACGTGAGCATGTCGATGAATTTTGAGAATATCACGTGCATATGCTTCGACTCGCCCTCGCCGGCCGCCGCCAATCCCAGCCCGGGATGCCTGGCGCCTAAGGTGCTCCTCACCGCGCTGATGAGCGAGCTCAGCATGCACCGCAGCAGCCCCGTCACCACTTCGTGGTAAAATTGGTTGGCGGTGTTGGCGATCTCTATCAGCAGCAGTTCGTGGTAGGCGCGCAGCGTGCTGCGTATCTCATAGGGCAGGTCGAATATTGGCTTGCCGTCGATGCTGAGCAGAGATTGCCACACGTTGCCCACCACCATCAGCAGGTGCTGGCTGAAGCGCACGGTGAGAAACACGGCCTGCCCGTCGAAGTCGTCGCTGAAGGTCGGATTCCTCAGCACGCGGCCCGGGCGCGCTATCAGCACCTGCATGGCGCTCACCCGGTGAAATGCGTCGTCGATGGCTATGCGCATCTCCCCGCGACGCACAAATATCAGCGTGGCTATGTCCTGATAGTGCTCGCAGCTGGTGTCGAAGCGCAGGTTGCGTGCATCGTTCATCAGGGCTATCTGCTGGTTGCTGTAGTCTACTGTGAATAGTTCGTTGAAGTTCATTGTCGCGGGCTGTTTTGGCGGCCTACTGTGCCGTTGGGTTCATTTCCGACAAAATTAGTGAAAATTTCATCATCGTGCGGTCTTTTCGTCAACTTTTATTTACTAACTTTGCAAATACATCAAAAACAAAACTATCGTGGACAAAGACATCAGCACAGCGCCGGCTCCCGGCCCTTCCGTGGAGGCGCCCCGGCAAGAAAAGCCCCGTATCCTGGGCAACACTGTGGCTACGCTCTCGCTCATCGTGTGCATAGGGGCGTGGATAGCCATGGTCTACAACGAAGGTGCCAGCGCGGCCCTGGCCATCGCCGCCTTGGTGATGGCAATTGTGGGTTGCTTCATGACGCGCCGCGGCCTGTGGCGCGACGTCGCCATCACGGCAATCATAGCCTCGTGCGTGCTGCTGCTCGTGTTCGCCGCCTTCTCCTACGGCCTCGACATGCTCGTCAAATCGCTCTGACGCGGCAGCCCCGCGTGAACGCTCGCCCACGCACCTTTGTTATATCATAAGTGCAAATACAAAGTAATAATATATACTGTCATGGCAGAAAAAGAATTAGACAAATTGAGCTATGCCCTCGGGCTCAGCATGGGAAACAATTTCCGCAGCTCGGGCATCCAAGAAATCAATGTGCAGGACTTCGCCGACGGCGTGGCTGCCGTGTTCTACGGCGCACAGCCCAAGATGACTTACGACGCGGCCAAGGCTGAAATCCAGAAATTCTTCACCGAGCTCCAGGCTAAGCAGGAGGCCGAGGCCGCTAAGATGGCAGAGGTTAACTCTAAGGCCGGACAGGAGTTCTTGGCCGCCAACGGCAAGCGCGCCGAGGTGAAGACGCTCCCCAGCGGCTTGCAGTACGAAGTGGTGAAGGAGGGCGACGGCCCGCAGCCTAAGGCCACCGACCAGGTGGTGGTGCACTACGAAGGCAAGCTCATCGACGGCACGGTGTTCGACTCGAGCATCGACCGCGGACAGCCAGCCACCTTCGGCGTAACGCAGGTGATCCCCGGATGGGTTGAGGCCTTGCAGCTGATGAAAGCCGGCTCGAAGTGGAAGCTCTTCATCCCGTCGGCATTGGCATACGGCCCCCAGGGCGCCGGCCCCATCGGCCCCAACCAGACGCTGATCTTCGACGTCGAGCTCCTCGAGGTAATCGGCAAATAAAGCGAAGCCCCCGGCCCCAAAAATCCCATGATTAATCATGAAAACAACCAACAACCAACAGCCAACAACCGACAACCAATGAATAAATACATCACTCTTGCTGCGGCAGCCATGCTGACCGTAGCCTTTGACTCTTGCAAAAAGCAAGACGCCCAAAAAGAAATCGCTGCCGCACAGGCCGAGGCCAATGTGGCAATCCTATCGCCCGCTGAGCGCAACTTGCAGATTGGACAAGAATTCCTTGAGGAGAACGGCAAACGCCCCGAGGTGACCACCACCCCCAGCGGCCTGCAGTACGAAGTGCTCGAAGAGGGCACGGGCCCGAAGCCCACAGCCGACCAGTCGGTGACAGTGCACTACACGGGCAAGCTCATCGACGGCACTGTGTTCGACTCGAGCGTGCAGCGCGGCGAGCCCATCACCTTCTCGCTGCGACAGGTGATTCGCGGTTGGACCGAGGGCCTGCAGCTGATGCCGCGAGGCTCGAAATATCGCCTCTTCATCCCCGCTAACCTCGCCTACGGCGAACGCGGAGCCGGAAGCGACATCGGCCCCAACGAAACGCTGATCTTCGATGTCGAGCTCCTCGACATCGAATAATCCCGATAATTTTTAATTCTTAATTTTTAATTCTTAATTTTTCCGTATCTTTGCGCCACGCTAATAATAAATCACAAATATCATATTTTTTAACGAAATGAAAAAAATTATGCTCTTGGCAGTCGCAGCCCTGGCTCTCGCCTTCGCTGCCTGCGACAAACATGGAGCCGCCGACGCCAACCACGATGGCTTCGACTCCCTCTTCTCTCAATCACAGGCCGACTCGCTCATGATGGCAATCGCCACCGCTTCGGGCATCCAGCTCGGCGAACAATTCACCAACGTACAGCAGCAAAACCCCTCGCTCTCGCGCGAAGCATTCATCAAGGGCCTGCGCTACGCTATGGCTGCCGACACCGCCACCGCATTCGGCTACGGCATGCAGAGCGGCATGCAGATCAAATACCAGCTCAACTCGTTTGCCAGCAAAGGCCTGCGCGTCGACAGGCAAGCATTCATAGCCTGCTTCACCAAATATTTCATGGCCGACTCCGTCGACCAAATGCGCCGCACCCTCGCCCAGGATGCTGCCAACAAGCTTTCACGCAAACTCTCTCAGGCTGAGCAAATCTATGAAACCGCTAAGCTCGAGCAAAGCGCTGAGAGCAAGGACAACATCGCCAAGGGCCGCCAGGTGGTCGACTCGCTCATCAACCACGACGGCTACCAGTCCACCGCTTCGGGCGTTGCATACAAGGTGACTGAGGCCGGCCAAGGCGAAAACGTGAAGAAATCCGACCGCGTGAAGCTTGCCTACACTGCCAAGACGCTCGACGGACGCACATTCGACTCCGCTACCGCTGAAAACGCACGCATGCAGGCGCTCTCAACCCGCATCCCCGGCCTGCAGGAGGCCGTGGAGAAGCTCCAGCCCGGCGCTAAGGCTGTGGTATACATCCCCGGCAGCGAGGCTTACGGCGTGAACATAAATGGCCGCTACAACCTTGGCCCCAATGAGACGGTGGTCTACGAGGTTGAGGTGCTCGAGGTAGAGGCAAAGTAAGCCGCGTCAGCTTAGCCACACATTAATATATATAAAAATATATAGGCCCGGGAATGTGCGTTTCCGGGCTTTTTCACATTTTTTCACCTATGCGGCGATTAAACCTTGCCACTCATTCATCATCATATGGTTATATATTTGTATAAGATGCTTACCACGATATACCGTTTTATGCTTGTTGCCTTTGCCTCAGCTGCCCTCGCCGTGGGCGCCGCCCGGGCTGCCGACAAGCCCACGCCGCATGCTCCCGACCTGCCCGCAATTCAGCAGGCCGTGGCCGACGCGTCGAGCAAATTCTACTACCCCGACCTTCTGCGCCGCTTCCTCAGCAACGACACGCTGATGGATGCCGCCGACTTCGAGCATTTCTACTACGGCACGCTCTTCCAGGAGGACTACGACCCTTACCGCCCGGCCTACAACGAGGACGAGTTCAAGGCGATTGAGCCGCTCTATTACCAGCAGTCGCACACGCGCGCCGAGCGCGACCTGATGCTGCAATACGCCCAGGCGGCCATCGCCGACAATCCCCTCGACCTCATCCAGCTCAAGAACCTGATTTTCGTGTACGAGCAGAACAAGAAGGTGCATCTGGCCAGGATTTGGAAAAACAAGCTCAACCATTTGCTTGAGACGATTGCCATGTCGGGCACGGGCGTCGACCAAGACAACGCATGGGTGGTGGTGTATCCCCGCCACGAGTTCGACTTTCTCAACATCACGGGCATCACTGTGCTCAACACTGAGTTTGAGCCGCCCTATTACGAGAAGGTGGCGGTTAACAGAAAAACCGACAAGGCTCCCGAGGCCTACTACTTCAACCTGCAGCCCATCCTCGAGCAATACTACCTAAAGCACCCCTCCGAACAATAAAGCGGACCCCCAACCCCCTAAAGGGGGTGCCGCTGCCGCGATGAAGAGATAGCCCACCGTCAGGTGGGATGTACTCCCATGATTCCCATGAAAAACTAACGTCATTGCCCCCCTTTGGGGGCTGGGGGGCTTATCCCCCTTTGGGGGCTGGGGCCTACAATTTTGTAACATTTAGCATGAATTCATGCCGTTTATGCTAAAATTTTCGATTAACAAGTGTTAAAATTAGGAGAGGCATAACAATTTTTAAGAATTATTCATACTTTTGCGACATTAAATAACAAAACCACAAAAAAAATAACAATATTTTAGGTTGCACAATACATAAAATTCAAAATTAAGAATTAAAATATCGTCGAAATGTCGTTATGACGAGATCGACGACCACGTTTAAACAAACATCGGCTTCAAGAACTAAAACATAGTGTAAATTGAATTTCACCCAAAAAAAGAGTATGAAAAGACTGTTTTTATTACTTTTCGTCATCATGGCTATGACAGGAGCAGCGCTTGCACAGACTCGCACCGTTACGGGCTCTGTGTACAACGCCAGCGACAATGAGCCAGTGATCGGCGCTTCCGTGAAAGTTACCGGCACTGAGTTGGCAGCGATTACCGACATCGATGGTAACTTCTCCATCCCGGGCGTGCCACTGAGTGCAAAAACCCTTACCGTGTCATTCGTCGGAATGACTACTCAGGAAGTGCCTATCCACGATGGAAACATCAAGGTTGCTTTGGGCCTCGACGCCCAGATGCTCGACGAGGTAGTGGTTACCGCACTCGGCATTTCCCGTTCTGAAAAATCACTCGGCTACTCGGCCACGTCGGTGAGCTCCGCCGAAATCGAGCGTGCACAGACCACCAACGTCATGAGCGCCCTGCAGGGCAAGGTTGCCGGCCTCCAGATTATGAACATGGGCTCGGCTCCCGGTTCGGCCAGCAACGTGCAGATTCGCGGTATCGGATCTGTAACTGGCGACAACCAGCCCCTGTACATTGTTGACGGTGTGCCTCTGGAGACAAAGAATCTCGGTGGCTTTGGACAGAACCTCTCAACAGGCGGTATCACAAACGTATCCCCCGACGACATCGAATCACTCACAGTGCTTAAGGGCGCAGCCGCAACTGCACTCTACGGCTCACGTGCTTCTAACGGCGTTATCCTTATAACTACTAAGAGCGGCGGCCAAAGTGGAGCCAAGAACTATCAAATCACATACAGCGGCAACGTTGAAGGCAGCCGCGTAGGCTATCTGCCTAAGATGCAGAACAGCTGGGGCCAAGGATGGAAAGGCAAGCAGACTTATATCGAGAACGGCTCGTGGGGTCCCGTCCTCAATGGTTCTTTGCAGCCTTACGGTCCCGTTTACAACGGCCAGCAGCTTGTTGGTAATTTCTCTCCCGTTAAGAGCAACGTGCGCGACTTCTTCGACACAGGCTGGTCGCAGAGCCACAACGTAGCCCTCTCCGGCACATCCAAGGATCGCTCGATGACATACTACGCATCGTATTCATTTACCAGCAACGACGGCGTGATGCCTTCCGACAATGACACATACAAGCGTAACACAATCGCATTGCGCGGTTCTTACCAGCCGCAGAAATGGGTTAAATTGTCGTCGGTAATGAATTTTGCCACCTACAACACTAAAGCGGTAGGTTCATATCAGGGTACATCTGTGATTGATGGTATCTATGAGTTGCCTCGCAATATCTCTACATCCTATATGAAGGATCTCAGCATTCCGTTCAATAACCCTGAAGCCTACTTCACCCCTTACGGAATCACCAATCCCTACTGGGCATTGGAGAACAACGTGTTGGAAAATACTGGTAAGCAAGTGTACGGAAAACTTCAGATGGATATTTTCCCAACCACCGGCCTAACGCTTAGCTATCGCTTCGGCTTCGACTACACTGACTACAACTGGAAGCAAGGATATCCACAGATTACTCTCACCGACGAGTTGGTCGACCAGAACTTCGGTTATGCACCCTCATCAATGAACCAGGAAGGTTACGTATACACGCGCTACAGCCGTGGATATGAGCTCAACCATGACTTCCTCGCTAACTACGTGAGAAAATTTATGGACAACAAGCTCGACCTCAGCGCAACCATCGGTCTTAACATCAACGAGCGTGGCAACACACTTATGTATGGCGAAGCCGACAACCTCGGCATTTACACCGGATTCTGGCATCTGAGCAATGGCTCCACCTGGAGCGAACTGAGCGAATACTCTTGGAAGCGCCGCATAGTAGGCCTCTTCGGCGACATATCCATTGGCTGGGATGATTTCCTTTATCTTGAGTTGTCGGGCCGCAACGACTGGTCATCGACCCTTCCCATCGGAGAGAACTCGTTCTTCTATCCCGGTGTTACCCTGTCGGGCATATTCACCAAGTACATCCCGAAGAACGACATCCTCACCTTCGGTAAAGTTCGCCTCGCCTACGGACGCACCGGTAGCGACGCAAGCGTATACCAGACAGTAACAAATATGATCCAGGCCTACGCTGGTGGATTTTATGCAACGGGTATCACATTCCCGCTCAACAGCGTTAACGCCTTCATGGCATCCTCAACAGCCGGCGCTACTGAGTTGCGTCCTGAGATGACTGACGAATTCGAAGTCGGCGCCAACCTGAAGTTCTTCAATGGCCGCATCGACATCGATGCATCGTACTACAACCGTGTCACCAAGGATCAAATTTTCTCGCTGTCGGTTGACCCCGCATCCGGATTCAGCGGCAATGTTGTCAACTTCGGTAAGGTAAGAAACCGTGGCGTGGAATTGATGGCCAACTTCACCCCTGTCCAGACAAAAGACTTCTCATGGGAAATCGGCTTCAACTGGGCAAAGAACAATAACGAGGTGCTTTCGCTCCCCGATGGTATGGGCGGCAAGACTTCAATCTATGGCTACACAGCAGGCAGCGACCAAGTGTATGCCTATGCCGAGGTAGGCAAGCCTATCGGTCAGTTCTACACCTTCCTCCCCACGCGTGTTGAGGATCCTGATAGCCCCTACTATGGCAACCTTGTTGTCGACAAATACGGTCAGCCTATAGTAAATACAGCTGCCGGAATCCAAGACACCGGCCTTAACATGCAGTACGATTGGACAGGTGGTGTCACCACGTCATTCACTTGGAAATGTCTCACTTTGAGCGCAGCACTTGATATTCGCTCAGGCGGCTATATGTTCTCACGCACAAAGAACTTGATGCAATTCACCGGTAACGGCATCGTCACTTCTTACAACAATCGTCACCCCTTCGTCATTCCCAATTCTGTAGTGGCTACCAGCGATGGCTACGCTCCCAACACTGTGCCTATCCTCATTTCAGACGGTGGCTTGCAGAGCTATTATGATGACAGTGGTGCAGGAAGTGCCGGCCTTTCATATCTTATCGACCGTTCATTCACCAAGCTGCGCAATATCTCGCTTACATGGGCTTTGCCTCAGAACTGGGTGAAGGCTTGCTACCTCACAGGTCTTGAGCTGACAGTGTACGGCAACAACCTCTTCATGTGGACTGCAAAGGACAACTACTACATCGATCCTGAAACATCTACTATCTCTGCCAGCGGTTATGGTGATATCGCCACCCAATTTGGTGAAATGTACACCAACCCGAGCAACCGCTCTATCGGTGTGAATCTGAAAATAACTCTTTAATAGCTTGACTCAGATGAAAAAAACAATTATATCTTCGATGATGGTCGCTGCACTTGCCCTCACATCCTGCAACGATTATCTCGACATCAATAGCAATCCCAACTATCCTACGGAGTCGGATTTGGGCACAGACCTCATCTATCCGGCTGTGGAGATGGCTTATGCAGCCAATGTCGGCAACTATCTGCGTTCGTGCGCCGGCTACCTCGCTCAGTACTACGCACAGAATTTCGGTACGTCAAACTACACGGCGTTCTCGCAGTTCGAAGCTCCCGTGTCTCGTACATCCACATTCTATTCACAGTTCAACCTGCGTGTGAATAGCAACGCTAATATTGTGATGAGAAAGGCTGAGGCTGATGGCGACTGGGCTACTTACCTGGCTGCCACTGTGATGATGGCTGCCTCCTTCCAGGATCTCATCGACATGTATGGCGAGACACCCTACACCGAGGCTTTGGACGCAAGCAATGCAATGCCGAAATATGACAGCGGCGCAGATGTGTACGCCGGCATCCTCAGCCAGCTCGACGAGGCAATCTCCAAGGCTTCTAACAACACGAATCAGTCTACAGCGACTTCGTTCCTTATCCCCAACGGCACGGCAGCTGATTGGATTAAGGTGGCTAACTCTTTGAAGCTCAGAATACTGATGCGTGAGCATGGCGTAGTCAACGTATCGTCACAGCTCTCATCACTCATTAGCGAGAATAATTTCATCACTTCTGATGTGCAGTGGGCAGGCTGCTGGTCAAACGCTTCCGGAAAGGCTAACCCCTTCTATGGCGAGGAATTTGCTGACTACGGCGCTCAGAAGAATGCCATTCTCAACTGCGCAGTCGAGGTTGCGATGAGGGCCTACGGCGACAATCGCATGCCGGTTTACTTCACACGCTCATCCTATGATGGCGACGTGCATGGTTCAGTGTCAGGAACTAATATGTCTGGTGCTGCTACTCCTTACTCAACTACAGCTTACTGGAGCCGCCCCAACATGTCGTATGATTCGCCGGTTTCGTTCATCTCCCTTGCCGAGGTTGAATTCTTCCTGGCCGAATATTATGCCGAGAACAATCAAATGGACCCTGGCGCAGCCCACTACAAGGCAGCCGTCGAGGCTTCATTTGCAAGCGCTGGCGTGTCGGGCGCAGACGCAGCAATCGCTGCATATCCCTTCGACAGCGCCAACTGGAAGAGATCGCTTGGCGTGCAGAAGTGGCTTCACCTTAGCGGCGTGGAGACATTTGAAGGCTGGTGCGAGCTTCGCCGTCTGAAATATCCCAGCTTCGATGAGTCTGTTACTGGCGCAGACATGTTCCCCGGTACTACCAACTGTGAGGTGGATGTTTCTATCTTGACGCCTGGTTATCTGTATACCCCCTATCAGGTTTATGATTTGGTGGGTGAGAATAATATAGTACAGCGCTTCCAGTATTCTACGGCATCAAGTAATGTGAATGAGAATACTCCTGAATTTCCCGGTTATCTCGAGCCTATTTTCTGGGCAAAATAATTTCTAACGTTAGAATAGAATTGAAATGAATAAATACATATTTTCACTTTTGTCGGCTGTCGCCCTTATTGGATTCACATCCTGCGATGACACACAGGAGGAGCCACACATCCAGTGGTATCCAGTGGTGACTGTTGAAGGGCCGTCGGAATATCAATTAGAGTTGGGTTCCTCGTTCACTATGCCGGTATACTCTGCTGTCAACACCATGACAGGTGAAGATGCAACCTCGGCGGTGTCTGTGTCAATCTACGATGTCATTGCAGGTGAATACGTAGATGCTGTGTCCACTGATTCCCCGGGAATGTTCAACATATACTACACCAGCAAAGCCAGCGAGGTGCAGCCGTCGTCGGACTATCCTGTTTACAAACAAGTGGACGTGTACGTGTACGATCCTACAATCGAAACGGATATCTCCGGCTCGTATAATGTCAACATGGATAAGACAATCTACGAATATTGGGATTGGACATTTGCACAATGTGCCGAATATTATAAGGATGATAATGGCGATCTCACCACATGCACTATCACAATCAGCCAGGTTCTTCCGGGATTCTTCTCAGTGAGCGACCTTTTGGGTGGATGGTACGACCAGGTGCGTGGATATGGAGAATCCTATCCTGGCTATTATAATATGACTGGCTACATCTCGCTGAATTCTGACAACACAATCACATTGCTCTCAAGCTATATCACTGCATGGGGAGATGGCCTCGATGGAATGTGGGACGGCTATTATGACGAAGAAACTCAGACCATCACATATGAGGTATGGTATGCGGATTATTTGTTGGGATTTTACATCGATATGACAAATGCTAACGCTGAATAAAAGAAAATTAGATATGAAGAATATATTGAAATACTTTTCCCTTTGCCTCTTAATTGCTGCGATGAGCGCCTGCGAGAAGGAGGAAATCGGGGGCACCGCTGTGCAGGAAATGGCCGGCGAGTGGTATGTGATGGTGGATGGTGTCGATGCTGATGGCAACGTCGTATTTGAGAATCCGTTTGGCATGAGCTACGTCACTCTGTACACATTCAACACTAACGACAACAATCCTAACCAGATGTACATTGATGATGAAGGTAGTATATGGGCATTCAAAGTGATTGCCAACGTGGATTACAATGCCATGACCTTCAGCGCAACTGGCGCCATTGACGAATACTACGGCATCAGTGTTGACATCTTGAACGGCAAGATTGTGAAGGACGGTGCTAAGTCACAGGCTGGCTACACCGCCGATAGCATCAGCTTCATGGTTAAGTTTGAGGACGACCCCTATATCGACGAAGGCTACTGGGACTACCTGTGGATCCACGGCTATCGCCGCACGGGCCTCAACGGCGGCTACGATTAAAGCCTGCCCCCCCCCCC
>CAZORI010000035.1:0-19211 GCA_964582335.1 uncultured Bacteroides sp. | reverse complement strand
TGAATGTACCCATTGTTAGTCTACATCAAACACAGAAATTTGCAACTGCCCCCGAATTTCTCGGACAATTCGTCCTGCCATATCGCAGGTATATATCAAATCACTCGAAGAAAAGAATCAACCAAGGAATATCCCGTATCGCGACCGAGGCTGAGGTTGATCCTATGAGGCTCCAGGCTACCATAAATTCATATTCCGGCATACTCGGACATGTGCGTGGCCGTAGGTATTGGAATAATGCCATTCAAAGAAACGGGTGGTTATTCCGTTTCGGCGTATTCAACAGTGGATTTAAAAACCTGCTGTTATACAAATGCTGATAGCGGTATAAAAAGGGATATTCAGAAAATAGTTAACTAATTATTTGTCAATCTCATAGATTATTCGTAACTTTACACAAAACCCCCGATAGGCCCATCACGGGTCAATTCGGGGGAAATATTAAAAAATTTTCTATCGTGAAGTTACAAAAAATATCCGAGATTCATCTGGAACGAATCGCCGCCCGCAACCGGTACAGCGAGACGCTGCTCCTGTTCTTCGGCATACACATGGCCAACGCCGCAACTCTGGATCGCGCAAAATGGCCAGAGAGGGAAGAGAGAAAGAAAAGGTTTTGGCCAAAAAACGTCCGCGAGAATCGAAAATTTGCATTCAAAGATTGCCGCACGACCATATATGCGATTCTAAGGCCAGTTCGGAAACCTCAAATCACGTCATTAACTGAATATTCCTAAATTATTTTTCGTAACTTTGCCATGTAATAATATTTTAAGAAACAGAGTCGAAATGCCAAGTGTATCTGAGCGCGGCACATTGATGCCGGCATCACCTATCCGACGTCTGGCTCCATTGGCAAATGCTGCCAAGGAGAGAGGCGTGAAAGTGTATCATCTCAATATCGGTCAGCCCGACGTGCCCACTCCACACGAAGGATTGGATGCGCTGAAGAAAATCGACAGAAAGGTGCTTGAGTACAGCCCTTCGGCTGGCTTGATGTCGCTGCGCAAAAAGCTTCAGGAATATTACCACAGATTCAGCATCGAGGTTGATGTCGACGACATAATCGTGACAAGCGGTGGCTCTGAGGCTGTGCTGTTTGCCTTCATGGCATGCCTCGATCCGGGCGATGAGATAATAGTGCCGGAGCCTGCATATGCCAACTATATGGCGTTTGCCATTTCGGCCGGCGCCAAGATTGTTACCGTGCCCGGCAGCATAGAGCACGGGTTTGCCCTGCCTCCCGTCGAGGAATTTGAGAAACTGATTACACCACGCACAAAGGGCATACTGATATGCAACCCCAACAACCCTACGGGCTATCTCTACACGATGAAAGAGATGCTGCAGATACGCGATTTGGTGAAGAAATACGATTTGTACCTTTTCTCTGATGAAGTGTACCGGGAATTCTGTTACACGGGCGCCCCGTATATCTCTGCATTCCACTTACCCGGCATTGAGGGCCAGGTGGTGCTAATCGACTCTGTGTCGAAGCGCTACAACGAGTGTGGCATACGCATAGGCGCATTGATTACAAAGCACGAAGAACTAAAGAAAAACGTGATGAAATTCTGCCAAGCGCGCCTAAGCCCTCCACTCTTGGGGCAGATTGTGGCCGAGGCCTCAATCGACGCCAGCAGAGATTACATGCTCGAAACATACAACGAATACGTAGAGCGCCGCAAATTCTTGATTGATGAAATCAACAAAATACCAGGCTGCTACACGCCGATTCCCATGGGTGCGTTCTATACGGTGGTGAAGCTGCCGGTGGACGATGCCGACGAATTCTGCGAATGGTGCTTGAGCGACTTCGAGGACAATGGCGAGACTATATTCATGGCTCCGGCTTCGGGCTTCTACACAACTCCCGGCAAGGGGCGCAATGAGGTGCGCATGGCCTACGTGCTCAACAAGGAGGACTTGGGACGTGCCATGAAAATATTGGCCAAGGCGCTTAAGGCTTATCCAGGCAGGGTGAGTGAAGATTAAAAATTAAGAATTAAGAATTAAGAATTTTAGGTTGTTGATGAAGGTTTGGAGCATTGTTGTTGGGATGCTGGCGATGGCGTTGCCGTCGGTTGCCGGAGTGAAATACACAATTAATGAGAATTGGCTATTCTACGGCAATCCGCTGCCTTATCAGGCGGTGCGCGTAGACCTGCCTCACACGTGGAATGCCGCCGACGCTGTTGATGACGAGCCGGGCTATTTCCGTGGCATTGGCAGGTACAAGAAGTTTCTGACCTTGCCGTCGAGCATATTCGGCAAGTGCGTGATTCTGAATTTTGAGGGCGCTAACCAGACGACAAAACTTCGTGTCAACGGTTCGGACATCAATCGTCACCATGTGGGAGGGTACACTGCATTTGCAATCGACATCACTCCATATGTAAAGGCGGGCGAAAACGAGATTGAGATTTTCGTAGACAACAGCCACAACGACGCCATACCGCCGCAAGAAGCAGATTTCACTTTCTTCGGGGGTATTTACCGCGACGTATATCTTGAAATAGAGGAGCCTGTGCATATTTCACACAGTGATTATGGCTCAGGAGGAATATACGTGAACGTTGTGAACCCCAGCGCAACCGATGCAAGGGTGCATGTAACTACGCTACTCGACAATTTCGAGCCACTCACTGTGCCGGTGAAAATAATGCAGACCCTCTACGACAACAAAGGCGCTGTGGTGGGTTACACGACGCGGGAAATGAAGCTGGCCCCAAATACCAGAAAGAACGAAGTGAAAACGCGATTCCATATCCAGAATCCTAATCTGTGGAGCCCTGATGCTCCTAATTTGTATCGCGTGCAGACCAAGGTAGTGAAGCTAAACACTGACGAAGAGGTCGACGCGCAAGACACGCAATTCGGCGTGCGTTGGTTTTCTTTCGATTCCGATGACGGGTTCATGCTCAACGGCAAGCCCATGAAATTGGTTGGCACCAATCGCCATCAGGATTTCAAAGGCAAGGGCTGGGCCATTGGCGACGAATACCACAAGCGCGACGTGGAATTGCTCAAGGCGATGGGCGGCAATTTCTTGAGGGTATCGCACTACCCCCAGGACCCGATGGTGCTCGAAATGTGCGATCGCTTGGGCATAATAGCAATGGTGGAGATTCCGATTGTGGACCGCGTGACCGAGAGCGATGACTTCCTCAACAATTGCCTCAACATGCAGGCTGAGATGATTAAGCAGAACTATAATCATCCGTCGATAGTGATTTGGGCCTATATGAACGAAGTGATGCTCGTTCCGCCCTATAAGCGCGACGACCCCCAATACAAGCCCTATTGCGCTGAGCTTCATCGTCAGGCCGTAAAGATAGATAGCCTGACGCATGCCTTGGATCCATCGAGATATACGCTGATACCGTTTCACAACAATATGCAGCCGTATTACGATGCGGATCTTTACGATGTGCCGCAGTTGATTGGCTGGAACGTGTACCAAGGATGGTACAGCGGCAACTTCAGCGACATGGAAAAATTCATCGACGAATACCATAAGCAGCATCCCGGCAAGCCAACAATCATCACAGAATACGGCGCCGACTGCGACACGCGCCTACATGCCGATGAGCCTCACCGATTCGACTATACGGTGGAGTACGCCGACATGTTCCAGGAGCATTACATCAAGGCGCTTGCCGAGCGCCCCTACATTGCCGGCATGGCGCTGTGGAACCTGAATGAATTCTACAGCGAAGGACGCGGCTACGCGCTTCCTCACGTCAATGCCAAAGGCGTGGTGACGCTCGACCGTCAGCCTAAAAACACATATTGGCTTTACAAGGCAAATTACAGCAAAGAGCCCTTCGTGAGGTTTGCCTCGCAGGACTGGACACATCGCTCAGCCCAGCTCGACAGCGACGGAAATTATGCCACAGAGGTGAAGGTGTACACCAACAGCAACCGGGTAGAGCTCGTTGTCAATGGCACGCAACGCCACTTGTTGCCCGTATCGGGGGGCATAGCGTCAACTAAGGTGATTCTGCACAACGGAGTCAACAATTTGGTGGCAAGCACCGATTCGGCTACAACGTCGATGGACATTGATTTGCAGGGCATACCCTACAAATTTGAGCATGATTTTGACGAATTGAGCGTGTCGCTCGGTGCATGGACCACTTTTACAAATCCCAATACGAGCATCTGCTGGATTCCGGAGCAAAAATACCGTGAAGGCAGCTGGGGCTACCTTGGCGGCGAGCCTTTGCTGGCCACTACCTGGGCTGCCTCTGGCATACCGTTCGAAAAAGACATTCTCGGCACGGATGAAGATCCGCTTTACCAAACAGCTCGCAAGGGCCTCGACAAGATGAAATTCGATGTGCCTGACGGGCAATACGCAATATATCTGCGCTGGGCCGAGCTGACCGATGACGACAACTGTTTTGATGTTGAGGTAAACGGCAAAGTGGTGATTCCTGCCCTGAGCGTGAAGGAGCGTGTGGGCAGCCAGCATAAATACGATGTGCGCGTTGATGTCGACGCTCACAATGGCAAGGGCGTCGAGGTGGCTTTCAATCCGGTTCGCGGACAGGCCTACCTCAACGCCCTTAGGTTGGTACGCAGGTAAAATATTTAGTTGTCTTTAAGGTATTTATCGATGGCGATGGCAGCTTTGCGACCGCCATCGATGCTTTTTACAACAAGCGAAGCGCCGGTGGAGGCGTCGCCTGCCGAGAACACTTTGCTTATGCTGCTCAGATGGTTGCCGTCAACTTTCACGTTGCCGCGATTGTCTTTCTCTACGCCTAAGTCGTTGAGCAGGCCGTCGGCTACGGGATTGGTGAAGCCCATGGCAAGTAGCACGAGCTGGGCCTTGATTTCGCGAGTGCGTCCGGTGTGCACGAGTTGCATTCGGCCGGTAGCCTCATCGGGTGTCCATTCCACTTCCTCCACCAATGCAGCTGCCACTCGGCCGTCGGCGTCAGAAATGAATTCGCGAGTGTCGAGAAGCCAGAATCTGTCGCAGCCTTCCTCGTGGCTGCTCGATGTCTTGAGCACCACGGGCCACTGCGGCCAGGGCGTTGCCGGGTTTTCGCCGACGGGCGGCTTGGGCATGATTTCAATCTGAGTCACCGATTTGGCGCCCTGGCGGTGGGCTGTGCCCACGCAGTCGCTGCCGGTGTCGCCACCGCCGATTACCAGCACGTCGAGGCCCTTGGCGCTGATGCGGTCAGCAGCATCCACTGCTGCGCCGGCATTTACGCGGTTTTGCTGTTGCAGCAGTTCCAAGGCGAAATGCACGCCTTTCAGTTCGCGTCCTTTCACCTTGAGGTCGCGGGGCACCTCTGCTCCGGTGCAGATGCACACAGCATCGTATTCGTCGAGGAGCTCTTTGGCCGGAATGTCGCGTCCGGCATTGACTCCGCATTTGAATTCAATGCCTTCGGCGCGCATCAAATTGAGGCGCCGGTCAATTATCTTTTTGTTGAGCTTGAAATCGGGTATGCCCAAGCGCAGCAAGCCGCCTGGCCATTCGTTTTTCTCATATACGGTCACAGTGTGCCCCATGCGGTTGAGCTGGTTGGCGCAGGCAAGGCCAGAAGGGCCAGAGCCAATCACGGCCACGCGCTTTCCGGTGCGCTTTTTTGGCGGATTTGGCTGGATGTAGCCTTCGGCAAATGCTCGCTCGACGATTGCCACCTCGTTTTCGCGGATTGTCACAGGTTCGTGCTCTTTGTTAAGGACGCACGACTTCTCGCACAACGCAGGGCAGATGCGACCGGTGAATTCCGGGAAGTCGTTGGTCATCGACAGCAGTTGGTATGCGCCTTTGATGTCGTTGTGGTAGAGGCGATCCTGCCATTCAGGTTGGCGATTGCCCAGAGGGCAGCTCCAATGGCAGAATGGCACGCCGCATTCCATGCAGCGCGATGCCTGCAGGCGACGATCCTCGTTGTTGAGGGTTTGTTCCACTTCGCCGTAGTCAAGCACGCGGTCGTGCACGGGCCGGTAGCCGGCCTCTTTGCGGGGTATATTCAAGAAAGCGGTAGGATTTCCCATAGCTGATGATTCGATTTGATGTAGGTTGAGTTATTCTTGAGAAATAGAGGCCATGCGGCGTTGCAGACGTGCCATGCGTTGGTCGTGAATTACTTTTTTGTATTCGATGGGCGTCACTTTGATGAATTGGCGCAAGTAGCGGTCCCAATCATTGAGCATACGCTCGGCCAGCGGGCTGTGCGTGTAGCGATAGTGGTTGCTGATCATGCGGTAGAGCTCGCGTTCGTCGGAGCTCTCTTCGATTAGCGACAGCTCTACCATCTCCATGTTGCAGAAGAAGTCGAAGCCGCCGTCCTTGTTCCACACGTATGCAATGCCTCCGCTCATGCCGGCGGCGAAGTTGCGGCCGGTGGTGCCGAGCACGACAGTGCGTCCGCCAGTCATGTATTCGCAGCAGTGGTCGCCCACGCCTTCTACCACGGCAGTGGCACCGGAGTTGCGCACGCAGAAGCGCTCGCCTACGCGGCCATTGATATACATTTCGCCCGACGTTGCGCCATAGAGGATAGTGTTGCCGCCGATGATGTTCTCTTCAGGAGCGAATGTGCTGCCTTTGGGGGGCAAAATCACGATGCGGCCGCCCGAGAGGCTCTTGCCGACATAGTCGTTGGCGTCGCCTTCGAGGCGGAACTGCACGCCGGGCGTGAGGAATGCGCCGAAGCTCTGTCCGGCTGAGCCCTGGAATGTGCAGTTGATAGTGTCTTCGAGCAAGCCTTCGCTGCCAAATTTCTTGGTGATTACGCCCGAGAGCATAGCGCCGGTGGTGCGGTCGGTGTTGCGAATTAGGAAATCAAGCTCCACAGGCATTTCGTGCTGGATGGCCGGGAACGAGCGCGATATTATCTCACGGTCGAGCACATGCTCTATGTCGTGCTTCTGGGCTGTGACGTTGCGCAGCGCATTGGTGTCGGCCTCGGCCGGCATGTAGAGGATACGCGACAAATCGATTGACGCAGAGTGTGGCACTGATGCGATGGCGCGGGGCTGCAGCATGTCGGCACGGCCAATTATCTCGTCCATGCTCCTTGCTCCTAATGATGCAAGAGTCTCTCTGATTTCGCGGGCGAGGAATGTGAAGAAGTTCACCAGATATTCCGATCGTCCGATGAAGCGCTTGCGCAGCTCCGGATTCTGGGTGGCAACGCCCACGGGGCAGGTGTTCTTGTGGCATTTGCGCATCATCACGCATCCAAGCACGATGAGTGCGCTTGTGGCGAATCCAAACTCCTCGGCTCCGAGCATAGCCATCACCACGACGTCGCGGGCAGTCTTGAGCTGGCCGTCGGCCTGCAGCTTCACTTGTCCGCGCAGGTTGTTGATTACAAGCGTTTGCTGGGTTTCGGCAAGGCCGATTTCCACAGGCGCTCCGGCATAGCGGATTGAGCTGGCTGGCGATGCGCCAGTGCCTCCGTCGCTGCCGCTGATGGTGATAAGGTCGCTTTTTGCCTTTGCCACGCCGGCGGCGATTGTTCCCACTCCGCTTTCGGCCACCAGCTTCACGCTGATTTTGGCATCGGGGTTAACGTTCTTAAGGTCGAAGATTAGCTGAGCAAGGTCTTCGATTGAATAGATGTCGTGGTGCGGCGGCGGGGATATGAGGGAGATGCCGGGTATTGAGTGACGTGTCTTGGCTATGATTTCGTCAACCTTGAATCCGGGCAGCTGGCCGCCCTCGCCGGGCTTTGCGCCCTGAGCCACCTTGATTTGCAGCTCGTCGGCATTTACCAGGTATTCGGTGGTTACGCCAAAGCGGCCTGATGCCACCTGCTTGATGGCTGAGCGCACGGACGTGCCGTCGGGGCGGCGCTTGAAGCGCTCGGGATCCTCGCCGCCCTCGCCGGTGTTGCTGCGCGCGCCTATTTTGTTCATGGCTATGGCAATAGCCTCGTGCGCCTCGCGGCTGATTGAGCCAAACGACATTGCTCCAGTCACGAAGCGGCGCATGATGTTCTCCTCCGGCTCCACTTCATCGAGCGGGATAGAGGTGGCGGGCTTGAACTCCAGGAAGTCGCGGATGAAGATGGGGCGCTCCTTGTTGTCGACAAGCGCGGTGTATTCCTTGAATTTCTTGTAGCTGCCAAGTCGCGTGGCCACTTGCAGCGTGGATATAGTCTCGGGGTTCCATGCGTGCGATTCGCCGTCCTTGCGGAACGCGTATTGGCCAATGAAGGGCAGTGGCTGTTCGCAGTCGAGGTCTTCGTCGAATGCCGCAGCGTGAGCCGATGCGATATCGTCGCATATTTCGTCGAGGCCGATGCCGCTGATTTTGCTTTCGGTGTTGCCGAAGTATTTGTGGCACAATTCGTTGCTGAGGCCCAATGCCTCGAAGAGCTCAGCGCCTTTGTAACTGGTGAGGGTGCTTATGCCCATCTTCGACATCACTTTGAGCAAGCCCTTGTCGATGGCCTTGATGTAGTTTTTTGATGCAGTGTCGAAGTCGAGCTGCACCTCGTGGCGCTTCACCAGGCCGTCGATTACGGCAAATGCCAGGTAAGGGTTGATGGCGCTTGCGCCGTAGCCGCTGAGCAGGGCGAAGTGCATCACCTCGCGAGCGTCGGCCGTCTCCACAACCAGGGCTGTCTGGGTGCGCTTATGGCAATCAATCAGGTGATGGTGCACAGCGGCGGTGGCTAAGAGCGAGGGCACGGCGGCCATTTCGGCGTTGACGCCTCTGTCGCTCAGCACTATGTAGTTGCATCCTTCGTCTACAGCCTTCTCGGCGTCCTGGCACATGCGGTCGATAGCTTTCTGCATACCTTCGGCGCCTTCACTGACGGGGAATTTCATGTCGAGCTTGCGAGTGTTGAAGCCCTTGTATCGGAGGTTGCACAGCAGGTCGAGCTCGCGATTGGTGATGATAGGGCGTTTCAGAAGCACCATCTTGCACAGGTCGGGCGAGGCTTCGAGCAGATTGAGCTTCACTGCGCCAATATAACTGTCGAGGCTCATCACCAGTTCTTCGCGCAAGGGGTCGATTGGCGGGTTGGTGACTTGCGCAAAATGCTGGCGGAAGTAGTTGTAGAGAATCTGAGGCTCTTGCGAGAACACTGCCAGGGGTGTGTCCTTTCCCATTGAGTTGACGGGCTCCTTGGCTTCTTCCACCATGGGCATTATTATCTTTTCGATTTCCTCGCGGTGATAGCAGTTGGAGCGCAGCAGGCGAGGGAAGTCGTCGACTGTGTTCTGCACCTTGCGGCCGCTCGATATGTTGTCGAGGCTGATGCGGTTGAGCGAAAGCCATTCGCGGTAAGGATTCTCTTTAGAGAGCTGCTCTTTTATTTCGGCATCGCTGTATATGCGTCCGGCCTCCATGTCGATGAGCATCATTTTGCCCGGGCGCAGCCGGCCTTTCTTTTCAATCTCGGCGGCGTCGAAGGGCAGCACGCCGGTTTCAGAAGCGAGCACTACGGTATTGTCCTTAGTGATGAGGTATCTGGCTGGACGCAGGCCATTGCGGTCGAGCATTCCTCCGGCATATCGTCCATCGCTGAAGAGGAGTGCAGCCGGGCCGTCCCAAGCCTCCATCAAGATGGAGTGGTATTCATAGAAAGCCTTCAGGTCGGCCGAAATAGGATTCTTGTCGTTGAACGATTCGGGCACCATCATAGCAAGCGCTCTGGGCAGGCTCATGCCGGCTTGCACGAAGAATTCCAGCACGTTGTCGAGCGAAGCGGAGTCGCTCATGCCGGGTTGCACGATGGGCGCCATGTCGCGGCCTGCGAAGCAAGCGGGATTGAGCGACTTCTCGCGAGCCTTCATCCAAAGGCGGTTGCCCTGAATGGTGTTGATTTCTCCGTTGTGGCCCAGCATTCTGAAAGGCTGTGCCAGCGACCATGTTGGGAAAGTGTTGGTGGAGAAGCGCGAGTGCACGAGCACCATAGCCGACGTGAAGTAGGGGCTCATCAAGTCGGGGTAATAATATCTGAGCTGCAGGCTCGATAGCATGCCTTTGTATATGATGATGCGCGAAGAGAGCGACACCACGTAGAAGTCTTCCTTGCCGGGAATGTTTGAGGCCGCCACTTTTTGCTCCACTGCGCGGCGCAGCATGTATAGGCGCAGGTCGATAGGCTCTTCCGTCTCGGTGTCGGCCGCGAATATCTGCTTTATGGCGGGTTCGGCGCTGCGAGCCACTTCACCGAGCTGGGAATTGTTGGTGGGCACTTCGCGAAGGGCGATTACTTTAAGGCGTAGCGCCACCGCTTCGCGTTCGAATATGCCAATAATGGCTTGCTGTGCTTCTTCGTCGCGAGGCAAGAACACGAGGCCGGTGCCGTATCTGCCCTTTTCGGGCACGGCAATTCCTTGGAGCAGGATGAATTCGTGGGGAATTTGCACCATGATGCCGGCGCCGTCGCTAGTCTTTGGATCGGCGCCTTCCGCGCCGCGATGCACCATGTGCTCAAGCACCTGGAGGCCTTTTTCCACCAGGGTGTGCGACTTGACGCCGCGCACGTTGACGAGCAGGCCAACGCCGCAGGCATCGTGTTCATAGCGAGGGTCGTACATGCCCTCCTGTTTCATGTATTTTCTATGCATACCTAAGATAAATGTCCGCTGATGAGGCGAACGGAAATTAACAAATATCGGACCTTGGTGCAAAATTACAAATTTATTTTTGAAAAAAATTACTTTTTGGAACAAAAAATTACAAAATTACAGAAAAATGACATAATAATATTATGATTCGGCACATTCACCCCATTTTGATGGCATAAGGTTATGAGTTCTTTCGTGGAATGTGGTGAAAATACGTAAAATTTGAGATTTTTTTGGAGTTGAAAGGAATAATAATTAATTTTGTGAATCGAAAAAATTACCCCAAACAAATACCTAAAATGGAAGACAAAATCAAAGAAGCATTCAGCAAGCACTTTCCCGGCACCATGTACGCATCGTCGGGCCGCATCAATCTCATTGGAGAGCACACCGACTACAACGGCGGCTTCGTGTTCCCCGGCGCCATCGACAAATGCATCATGGCAGAAATCAAGCCTAACGGACTGGGCAAAGTGCGCGTGTTCTCAATAGACATTGACGAATACTGCGAATTCGGCCTCAACGAGGAGGACGCGCCCAAGCAGCAATGGGCACGCTACATATTCGGCGTATGCCGCGAGGTAATCAAGCGCGGTGGCAAGGTAGAAGGCTTTGACGCTGCCTTTGCCGGCAATGTGCCTCTTGGCGCAGGCCTGTCGTCGTCGGCTGCTCTTGAAAGCTGCTTCGCATTCGCCATCAACGACCTCTTCAACGACAATAAGTTCGATCGTCCTGAGCTCGCCCGCATCGGCCAGTCGACCGAGCATAACTACTGCGGCGTTAACTGCGGCATCATGGACCAGTTTGCATCCTGCATGGGCAAGAAGGACCAGCTCATTCGCCTCGACTGCCGCTCGATGGAATACGAGTACTTCCCCATGAAGCTCGACGGCTACAGCCTCGTGCTCGTTGACTCGCGCGTAAAGCACGAGCTCGTTGACTCGCCCTACAACAAGCGTCGCGAATCGTGCGAGCGTGTAGCCAAGAAGCTTGGCATCGAGACACTTCGCGATGCCACATTCGAGGACTTGGAGCGCATCAAGGGTGAAATCTCAGCTGAGGACTATATGCGCGCTCATTTCGTGATTGGCGAAAAGCAGCGCGTGCTCGACGTGTGCGACGCACTCGTAAAGGGCGACCTTGCCACAGTGGGCGAGCGCATGTACCAGACACACGAAGGTCTGTCGAAGGAGTACGAGGTATCATGCGAAGAGCTCGACTTCCTCAACGATATAGCCAAGGAATGCGGTGTCACCGGTTCGCGCATCATGGGCGGCGGCTTCGGCGGCTGCACCATCAACCTGGTGAAAGACGACGTGCACGATGAGTTCATCGAGACAGCAAAGAAGAAATTCAACGAGAAATACGGCCACGAGCCCAAAATCTACGACGTTGTCCTTTCAGACGGCGCTCACAAAATTGAAGATTAATCTTTGAGTCATGAAGTCGGAAATAAAGAATGTGCCCACCTCGAAAGGGGTGGCCACATTTGTCACATTAATAAATAAAAGCGGCGCGTCGGTGACGCTTTGCAGCGTAGGCGCTGCCATAGCAGCCATCTGCGTGCCCGACAAGCACGGCAAGCTTGCCGACGTGGTGATTGGCTATCCCGAGGCTGAATCGTATTTCGCCGACGGCCCATGCGCCGGCAAAGTGCCCGGACGCTTCGCCAACCGCATCGCCAAAGGTGACTTGCAGATCGACGGCGTGAAGTACCAGCTCGCCATCAACAACGGCCCCAATGCCCTTCATGGAGGTCCTTCCGGCTTCCAGAACCATATATGGGAGACTAAGGTGGGCGACGGCACTGTGGAATTCACCTACCATGCCAAGGACGGCGAGGAGCACTATCCCGGCAACCTCACCGCCACAGCCACATACGCATGGAGCGAGGACAACCAGCTGACGCTGACTTTGCATGCCACCACCGACAAGGCTACCGTTGTCAACCTCACCAACCATGCCTACTTCAATCTCGCCGGCGAAAGCTCAGGCTCAGTGCTGAAGCACTTGCTCCAACTCAAGGCATCGCGGTTCTTGCCCACCGACTCTACGCTCATCCCAACCGGCGAAAAGGCTCCCGTGGCCGGAACGCCTATGGACTTCACTCAGCCCAAGGAGATTGGCCGCGACATCAAGGAGCAGTATCAGCCGCTCGTTTACGCCAAGGGCTATGACCATTGCTTTGTGATTGACGATTACGAGCCCGGCAAAGTGCAGGAGATGGCCCGCCTGTCGGACAGCGAGTCGGGTCGCATGCTCACCGTAAGCACCAATCAGCCCGGCGTGCAGATTTACACCGGCAATTACCTCGCAGGCTCGCCTATGGGCAAGGGAGGTCGCTCGTATGAGGACTACGATGCAGTGGCCATAGAGTGCCAAGGCTTCCCCGATGCTCCTCACCAGCCCGGATTCCCCAGCGCACTTCTGCGTCCGGGTGAGGAATACGACCGCACAATAATTTTCAAATTCTCTGTGGATAAATAAAAATATCCCAACTGGCCTCCGGCTGCATAGTCGGAGGCCGTATTATATTGAAATAAACCGCAAAACCGACATAAGCCATGCTAACAGCCAAGCAATATCTCGACATAGTGAATCTACAGTTGCAGCAGGTGGAATATCCATCGTGGCTCCCAGGCCTATACGAGCCCATCAAATACGCCATGGAGGGTGGAGGCAAGCGCATAAGGCCTACGTTGCTTTTGGCTGTCAACGATGCGTTCGGTGGCGAGATCGACCAATGCGTGTGGCCTGCAGTAGGCATTGAGATTTTTCACAATTTCACGCTCGTGCACGACGATGTGATGGACGATGCCGACATGCGGCGCGGTCGCCTCACCGTGCACAAGAAGTGGGATGTGAACACTGCCATCCTCTCGGGCGACGCTATGGTGAGCATGGCATTCAAGTGCATGGCCGGCTGCCCGCCCATGTTCTTGCCGGAGGTTATCGACCGCTTTGGCATGATGACGATGAACGTGTACGAGGGACAGCAAATCGATGCCGACTTCGAGACTACCGACCGCGTGACCTTTGAGCAGTATCTGCAGATGGTGATGGGCAAGACATCGGCGCTTATTGCGTATCCGTGCGCTATCGGCGCGCTTATAGCCGGGGCTTCGCCGCAGGACGTCGAAGCGGTGTTCAATTATGGCGTGTCGCTGGGCATCGCGTTCCAGATGCAGGATGATTGCCTTGATGTATACGGCGACCCGGCCACATTTGGCAAAGCTATAGGGGGCGATATACTCAACGATAAGAAGACGTGGCTGTGGATCATCGCCACCGACAAGGACAAGGATGGGGAGTTTGCGGCCCTTACTGAGCTGAAGGGCGAAGAAAAGATTAAGGCCGTGACAGAATATTACGACAAGTTCGGCTTGCGCGCACAGGGCGAGACGCTTGTGTCGACGTACACCGACGATGCCATCGAGTTTGTGCGCGGCACGAGCATGAGCGATGCCGGCAAGGAATGGCTTATCGATTTCGCACACAAATTGGTTGGCCGCAAGAAATGAGCTTAATAGATACGCATACACATCTGTATTTGCCTGAATTTGAGACTGACGACAACGGAGCCGACGCTGTGCGTCGCGCCATTGCGGCCGGGGTGGACATGATGGTTTTTCCAAATGTGGATGCTACTACGCTGGCGCCGATGAAGGCGTTGGCGGCGCGTTTTCCCGACAATGTGCGCATGGCCGTGGGGTTGCATCCCACTGAGGTGCGCGATGACTGGCGCGCGCAGTGCCGGGCTATGATGGATGAATTGGACTATGCCGCGTATGTAGCGGTAGGGGAGATTGGCATTGACCTGTATTGGGACAAATCTTGGGCCGATGAGCAGATGCAGGCTTTCGACATGCAGGTGGCTGAGGCTGTGCGTCGTGATTTGCCTGTGATTATACATTGCCGCGATGGTCTCGGCCAGACGTTGGAGGTGCTTGGCGGCCACCCGCAGGCAAGGGCTGTGATGCACAGCTTTGGAGGCTCGGCGCAAGATGTGGAGAAGATACGCCGTGTGGGCGACTATTATTTTGGCATCAATGGCATCGTCACGTTCAAGAACAGCAAGCTTCGGGATGTGCTCCCGGAGATAGGCCTTGACCGCATAGTGCTCGAGACAGACTCGCCCTATCTGGCGCCTGTGCCCCATCGCGGCAAGCGCAATGAGTCGGCCTACGTCGCCGACGTGGCTGCCCATATAGCTCAGCATCTTGGCATCCCCTTCGATGAGGCGGCCAGCCACACCACCGCCAACGCCGCCTCCCTCTTCCCCCTCTGATCCTAACCGCAGATGAGCGCATGGGGGATGCCTCCGTGGTTGCGTGAATCACATAAATTGGGGAAATTTTGTGGGTGGGGTGAAAATATTTTGGGGGAAGATTGTTATTAGAGGTGTAGTGTCAATAGTTACGGAAAAAATGCGTAACTTTGCTTTTGGAAAAATAACCAGAGCTTATGTTGATTTTTGTTATTGTTACCGTTTTAGTCTCGGTTTTCACGATATTGCTCCAGTTGAAGCGCGAGCTGATGATGCTTCAGCAAAACACGTACCGCAACGACCGCTATTCGCATTGGATTCGGAATACGAGGGAGAGCACGACATACGACAGGCTAATAGGCTGGCTCATACTGTTCTTCACACTATGGGCATCGCGCCATATGGCGCTGTGCCTTGGCCTTATGCTGATATTTGACATAGGCAACATCTACCGACTGCTAAAGGCCAAATACAAAAAGCCTCTGGTGTGGACGGCGCGAGCCATACGCATATATACGGTGGCGCTGTTGGTGATAGCGGCCTTGTACGTGTTTGTGTACCTATTCTACGAGCGTCCCGAGTTGGAAATAGCCATATATTACGGCGCTATCGTGCTGTTGCTGTGCTATTGCGCATCCGAGACTGTGATGATTTTCGCCAATTGGCTGCTTAAGCCAGTGGAGAGCGAAATCAACCGCAAATACTATCGCCGCGCGCAAAAGAGACTATCGTCGATGGACAAATTAAAGGTGATAGGCGTGACCGGCAGCTACGGCAAAACGAGCACAAAGCACTACCTGCAGCGCATACTATCGGAGAAATACGATGTGCTGATAACGCCAGGCAACTTCAACACTACGCTTGGCGTGGTGCGCACAATCAACGAAAACATGCAGCCCTACAACGAGGTGTTCGTCGTGGAGATGGGCGCAAAGCAGAAAGGCGACATTCGTGAGATTTGCGACCTGGTGCATCCGCATATGGGCGTGATTACCGCCGTAGGGCCACAGCACCTTGAGTCGTTCGGCGCCATCGAGAATGTGCAGGCCACGAAGTTTGAACTCTCTGACTCGCTTCCCGCCGATGGGCTGGTAGTGATAAACAACGACTTCGACATGATAGCCAATCGCCCGGTGACCAATACACACTGCCTGCGCTATACCGTGAACGATGGCGGTGGCGCTCATTACAAGGCCACCAACATCACGTATGGGCCAAAGGGCACCGATTTCACAGTGGCAGGCCCCGATGGCTGGAGCATCGACCTGCACACCAGGCTTGTGGGCGAATGCAATGTATCGAATCTGGTAGCGGCTGTGATCATAGCTCTACAGATGGAAGTGCCTGACGAAAAGATAAAATACGCCGTGGGCCAAATAGAGCAGGTGGAGCACCGCCTCAACATGAAGCGCACTCCCGGCGGAATCACCATCATCGACGACGCATACAACAGCAATCCCGTAGGCTCGAAGATGGCACTCGACGTGCTTTCGGGCATGACCGAGGGCAAGCGCATAATCATAACTCCCGGAATGGTAGAGCTTGGCACCGACCAATACGAGCTAAACAAGAAATTTGGCATGCACATCGCCGAATGCGCCGACATAGCCATAGTGGTGGGCAAATACAACCGCGACGCTATCACTGAGGGCATACGCCTGGGAGGCATGCCCGACGAGCGTGTGCGCACCACCGACACCTTTGCCGAGGCGCAGCAGTTGATGCTGTCGATGGCCGCGCCTGGCGACACTGTGCTGTACGAAAACGATCTTCCCGACACGTTCAAATAATTTATAAGGAGAAACGGTAAAAAAGAAACATCAAAATGAAGACGAACATTGGCGTTTTTTTCGGCGGCAGATCCACCGAGCATGAGATATCAGTGATTTCGGCATCGCAGGCCATGCATGCCATCAATCGTGAGAAATATGACGTGACGCCTATCTACATCACCAAGCAAGGCCGGTGGTACACGGGCGACGCGCTGTTTGAAATATCAAACTACCGCAATCTGCCTGCGCTGCTCGAGCAATGCGAGGAGGTGTACATGGAGCCAACTTACGGCGACTACAACGTGTACACCAAGAAGAAAAAGATGTTCAAATCGCCTGTGCTTACAAAGCTCGACGTGGTGATACCCGTGCTGCACGGCTCGAACGGCGAAGACGGAACATTTGAGGGCATCCTCGACACCATAGGCATACCATATGCAGGCTGCAACACGCTTGCTTCGGCCAACGGCATGGACAAAATCACCATGAAGATGATACTCCAGGCTTCTGATATCCCTGTGGTCGACTACGTATGGTTCACCGACAAGGAATGGTGGGCCAAGCGCGATGAGAAAATAGCGCAGATTGAGGAAAAGCTTGGATATCCCGTGATCGTGAAGCCGGCCAATTTGGGCTCGAGCGTGGGCATTGGGCGCGCCGCCAATCGCGAGCAACTGATTGAGAAGGTTGACGATGCCGAACGCTACAGCACCCGCATCATCGTTGAGCACATGGTGGAGAATCTGCAAGAAATCAACTGTTCGGTGCTCGGCGACTGCGACGAATACAAGCCATCGGTGCTCGAGGAGCCTATCAAGAGCGGAGAGATACTCTCATACCAGGACAAATACATGGGAGGCACCAAGGGCGCAAAGGGAATGCAGGCTTCGCAGAAGCGCATACCGGCCGATTTGCCCAAAGACATGACCGAGCGCATACAGTACCTGGCCGGAGAGACGTTCAGAGTGCTGTCGTGCCATGGCGTGAGCCGCGTCGACGTGATTGTCGACCGCGACAAAGGCCAGATTTACGTCAATGAAATCAACACCATTCCGGGCTCACTCTCGTTCTACCTATGGGAGGCTACGGGGCTGCCGTTCGACAAGTTGATGGACACTCTTGTGTCGCTGGCATTGAGGCGCAGCCGCGCCCTTAAATTGAAGACAGTGAGCTACGACCAAAACATTTTTGCGCTCGGAGGCGGCGTAAAAGGCACAAAAGGCACCAAAAACAGCTCACATTGAGTGAAATAATGTTAATAGAGGTGAAAGTTTTGCATTTTTTTTGTAACTTTGTTTTTTAAATTCTAAGAAATATGAAATTACTACAGGCAAAGCTTGCAAAATACACTGCTCCGCAGGAGGCAAAGGCCGCCGGCATATATCCTTATTTCCGCGCCATATCTTCGGAGCAGGACCCCGAGGTTATGATCAATGGCAAGAAGGTGTTTATGTTCGGGAGCAACTGCTATTCCGGACTGGTGAATGACCCTCGCATCAAGGAGGCGGCAATCGAGGCAACGAAGAAGTACGGCACCGGATGTGCCGGTTCGCCGTTTCTCAACGGCACGCTCGACCTGCACAAGCAGCTTGAGGCGCGCATCGCCGAGTACATTGGCAAGGAGGATGTGATGATATACAGCACGGGGTTCGGTGTCAACCTTGGTGTCGTGTCCACGCTCACTGGCCGTGAGGATTACATTCTTTGGGATGAGCAGGATCATGCTTCGATTATCGAAGGCCGTCGCCTTTCGTTCTCAAATCAACTGAAATACAAGCACAACGACATGGAGTCGCTGGAGAATCAGCTGAAGCGCTGCGAGCCCGACAAGGTGAAGCTTATCGTTACCGACGGCGTGTTCTCGATGGAGGGCGATGTGGCTAACATACCCGAAATTGTGCGCTTGGCCAAGAAATACAATGCATCTGTGATGGTGGACGAGGCACATGGCATCGGCGTATTTGGCGAGGGCGGACGCGGCACAGTCAACCATTTCGGGCTTACTGATGATGTTGACCTCATCATGGGCACATTCTCGAAGTCGTTTGCTTCGCTTGGCGGCTTCATCGCCACCGACAAGGAAGTCACCAACTTCCTGCGTCACCATTCTCGCTCATACATATTCACCGCCAGCATCACGCCGGCGTCGACAGCCGCTGTCCTTAAAGCGATCGACATCATGATTGCCGAGCCCGAGCGTCAGGAGCATCTCTGGGAGCTCACGCATTTCGCGCTCGACGGCTTCCGCAACATGGGCTGTGAGATAGGCAACACATCCACGCCCATCATACCCCTCTTCATCCGCGACAACTTCAAGACATTCCAGATCACGCGCGACTTGCTTGAGGAGGGTGTGTTCGTCAACCCGGTGGTGTCGCCGGCCGTTGCGCCTAACGACACGTTGATTAGGTTCAGCTTGATGGCAACGCACACCAAGGAGCAGGTGCAGACAGCCCTCGACAAGATACAGAAGGTGTTCCGCGCACACAACCTCATTCCCTGAGAAATTCTTGCATACGTTCATAAGAAAATAGGCTGCGTCAGCGATGGCGCAGCCTATTTTGGTTCGCCCGACATGGGCATAATCTAACGGGTGGAAGTCCCGAGCG
>CAZORI010000034.1:0-19668 GCA_964582335.1 uncultured Bacteroides sp. | reverse complement strand
ATCTGACTGTTAATCAGAGGGTCGTTGGTTCGAGTCCATCTTGAAGCGCTCACACCTGTAAATCATTATCACATCACATCAGATCGCCTTTCGGAATACACCGCGAGGCGATTTTTTTGTATTTTCGACTATTCTTAGTATTTTTGCCAAAAAAATTACACAGCGACTAATACCAATCATATGAATAAAAATTTGATAGACCGCTTTCTCAAGTACGTTAGCTTTGACACTCAAAGCGATGAATTGACAAATTTGACCCCCTCTACGCCCGGACAGATGGTGTTTGCGCAGTACCTCGAAGGCGAGCTCCGACAGCTTGGCCTTAGCGAGATTTCTCTCGACGACAATGGTTATCTGATGGCTACACTGCCGGCTAATACGGATGGCGTGCCTACAATTGGCTTCATAGCGCATCTTGATACATCGCCCGACATGAGCGGCAAGCACGTGAACCCTCGTTTCGTGAATAATTACGACGGCAGTGACATCACGCTCAATGCTGAACAGAAAATTGTGCTTTCGCCAAAGGAATTCCCGGAGTTGTTGCACCACGTCGGCGAGGACTTGATAGTGACCGACGGCACCACTTTGCTTGGCGCCGACGACAAGGCAGGCATCGCTGAGATTGTCACAGCTGTTGAATATCTGAAGGAGCATCCCGAAATCAAGCATGGCAAGATACGCATCGCATTCAATCCTGACGAGGAAATTGGCCAGGGCGCGCACAAATTCGATGTTGAACTTTTTGGTGCCGACTGGGCCTATACTATGGATGGCGGCGAGCATGGCGAGCTTGAATACGAAAATTTCAATGCAGCGGTGGCTCATGTCACCTTCCAGGGGCGCAATGTGCACCCAGGAAGCGCGAAGCACAAAATGATTAATTCGATGAGAATTGCCAATCAGTTTGTAATCATGCTGCCGCGATGGGAGACCCCGGAGCATACTGAGGGCTATGAAGGCTTTTACCACCTTGTGAGCATGGAAGGAACTGTGGAGAAAACTACGCTTACATACATCATCCGCGACCATGACCACGACCGTTTCGGACGCCGCAAGAAAGAGCTCGAGCACCTTGCGCGCAAGATCAACCATGAGTATCCCGACTGTTGCTCAATCGAAATAAGGGATCAATACTACAACATGCGCGAGAAGATTGAGCCGGTGATGCACATCGTGAAGGTGGCTGAGCAAGCCATGCGCAATCTCGATATCGTGCCCAAGGTGCAGCCGATACGCGGAGGCACCGACGGCGCCCAATTGTCATTCAAGGGCCTTCCCTGCCCCAATATTTTCGCCGGAGGCCTTAACTTCCACGGACGCTATGAATTCGTGCCTGTGCAATCGATGGAGAAAGCAACGGGCGTGATTGTGGAGATAGCGCGCCTGGTGGCCGAGAACAAGGCATAAGCCGAATGCAAGCATCGCCGCTACAAAACACCCTGGTTGTAATCACCGGCCCCACAGCGTCGGGCAAGACGAGCCTCTCTATTGAGGTGAGCCAACGCCTGGGCTGCGACATCATATCGGCCGATTCGCGCCAGATGTATCGCGGCATTGAAATAGGAACAGCCGCGCCTACGCAAGCCGAACTTGCGCAGGCGCGGCATCATTTCATAGGCACGCTCGGCTTGGCTGATTATTACAGCGCAGCACAATACGAGGACGACGTGCTGCGGTTGTTGCCCGAACTGTGGCAAAAGTCGTCCGTGCAGGTGATGTGCGGCGGCTCGATGATGTACATCGACGCAGTTACGCGCGGCATAGACGCGCTGCCCACAATCAGCCCGGAGGTGAGAGAGCATGTGGCAAAGATGTACGAGCGGGGAGGTCTGCAAGCAGTACGCGACATGCTGCGACAGCTCGACCATGCAAGCTTTGAGCGTGTCGACCCCAACAATCCGCGCCGCAACATCCATGCTGTGGAGATTTGCCTGGAGGCTGGCGTGCCGGCAAGCGCGTTGCTTACGGGGGGAAAGAAAGAGCGTGATTTCCGCATATTGAAATTCGGAATAGACATGCCGCGAGAAGAACTGTTTGAGCGCATCAACCGCAGAGTCGACCATATGATCAGCGACGGGCTTGAAGAAGAGGCGCGCCGTGTGTATCCTCTAAGGCACCTCAATTCGCTCAATACCGTTGGCTATAAGGAAATGTTTGCGTATTTCGACGGAGTGATGGATAGGGACACCGCTATATTGCGCATTGGCAAAAACACGCGCGTATACGCCAAGAAGCAGATGACGTGGCTCAAGCGCGACCCCGACGTGGTGATGGGAAGCCCCGAGGAAATAAAAGAGGCTATCCTTGGCATGGGATTGGGTGCATCATCAAGCGCTACTGCAGAGTAAGGCGAAGCTCGTCGATTAAGTCAGCAAGCTGCGGCCGACTCTGCTTCATATACTGAAGCACCTCACGCTGAGTCCATACTATAGGCGAAGACTCACCTTGCACCACTTTAGCAACGAAGGAAATGCTGTCGTTGCTCAGCTTGTCGTGGAAAAATTGCTGCAGCTCGTGCAGAGATTCGTTGAATGTGTCAACCTGAATAGAGTCGTCGACAGGCACCATATACTTGTCCTTTTCGATGAGCTGCGGCTTTGCTGCAATCATGGTGTTGACGAGTATGCGCTCGGTGGGGTGAGAATCGATGTAGCTTTTCCACACGCGTTGCACATCCTCGTCGCTATAGGGTTGCGAGCGATTGGTTGCATCTTGATTCACGTCTGACTCAGACGACATTGGGCGTGAAGTCCCCTTGATTGAGAGCGAAATCATCGGCCCTCTCTGAGCTTTCTGAGCTTTCTGAGCCTTTTGATCACTCTGAGTACTCTGAGTCCTCTGAGGGGCCTGAGCACTCTGATTGCCTTGTGGCGAGGGCGAAGCGGCGATGGGTTTCAACTGCCCCTCCCCGCCGCCGTCAATTCCGGGGGAGGGGCTGCATAATTGGCATAGTTTCACAAGCGTCAGCTCTATCAGAAACTGCTTGTTGGAAGCCGTGCGGTAGTTGAGATCGGCTTCGTTGCACAAATCCATGGCCCGATACACAAACGGGGGCGGGCATTTCGACGCAATCTGCGCCAGGCGAGCTTTTTCCTCATCGTCAGTCTCGAGCAGCGACATCGTGGATGGGCTCATTGCCACCATTAAGTCGCGCAAATACAGGCCAAGTCCGTTGATGAAAAATTGCGAGTCGAAGCCCTTGTCACGTATATCCTTGTATATGAGCAGCGCGTTTTGTACGTTGCCGCCCATAAAGGCCTCAACGAGACGTGAATAGTAAGTGCTATCGAGGATGTTGAGGTTGTCGATTGTGCTTTGGTAGGTGACATTTCCCATCGACGAGGCTGCCACTTGGTCGAAAATCGACAGTGCGTCGCGCATTGCGCCGTCGGCCTTGCGCGCGATCACGCCCAGGGCAGCTCGCTCGGCCTGTATGCCCTCGTTGGCGGCCACGTTGGCCAGATGGTCCACCATGTCGTGAATCGTGATGCGGTTGAAGTCGTAGATTTGGCATCGCGACAGTATAGTGGGGATAATTTTGTGCTTTTCGGTGGTGGCAAGGATGAAAATCACATACTCGGGCGGCTCTTCGAGCGTCTTCAGGAACGCATTGAAAGCAGCTGACGAAAGCATGTGCACCTCGTCGATGATGAATACGCGGTAGCGTCCCAAGGTAGGGGGCACAAGCACCTGCTCAATAAGCGACTTGATGTCCTCTACGCCGTTGTGCGAGGCGGCGTCAAGCTCAACGATGTTGAGCGACGTGCCGTTGTTGAACATCTGGCACGATGCGCATTGGTTGCAAGCCTCGCCATTGGGGGTGGGATGCTCGCAGTTGATGGTCTTTGCGAAGATGCGCGCGCATGAGGTTTTGCCCACGCCGCGCGAGCCGCAGAACAGGTAGGCATGCGCGAGGCGGTTGGTGGCCACTGCGTGCTTTAGCGCAGCAGTCAGCGCATGCTGGCCTATTACGTTGGCAAAAGTGGCAGGCCTGTATTTGCGGGCAGAGACTATGTAGTGGTCATCCATGTTGAATTGACTATTATAACGCAAATTTAGTGATTTTTTTTGTGATTAACAATAAATAATTAGTTATCTTTGTGGTCGAGTGATGGAAGAGCTAATGCAATATGTATGGCGATACCGCCTATGGCCCACAGGGGACATGCGCACGGTTGACGGCGAACGGATCGAGGTGCTTGATCCGGGCACGCTGAATCGTGATGCCGGACCAGACTTTTTCAACGCCAAACTTTCGATAGGTGGCCAGATGTGGATAGGAAATGTGGAGATGCACGTGCGAGCCAGCGACTGGCATAGGCACGGACACGACCGCGACCGCGCATACGACACCGTGGTGCTTCACGTGGTGGAGCGCGACGACGCACCGGTGCACCGACCCGACGGCCGCAAGATTCCGCAGATGGTGATGACGTGTGCGCGTGATTTTGCGCAGCGTTACCAAGCGCTTGTGCACAACCCCTTGCTCGAACTCCCATGCTCGCGCGACCTGCAGTCGCTATCGCCGCTGTATGTCAACGATTGGCTGCAGGCCTTGGCGTTTGAGCGCCTGCTTGTGAAGAGCGACCGCGTGCTGGGGATGCTGCAGCGCTACGACGGCAATTGGGCTGAGGCCATGTACGTCACATTGGCTCGCGCTCTGGGATTCGGGGTCAACGCCGAGCCTTTTGAATTGCTGGCGGCAAGCACGCCGCTCAAATACATGTTGCGCAACAGCGACTCGGCTGAAGCCGTTGAGGCTATGCTTTTTGGCCAGGCGGGCTTGTTGGGAGGCGCTCCCGACAACGAATACGTGAGCCGGCTGAGGACGGAGTATGCTTTCTACGCCACGAAATATGGACTGAAGCCGAGCCCCAACATTTACTGGAAGATGGCACGAATGCGCCCGCCAAATTTCCCTTATCGCCGCATCGCCGCGCTTGCATCGATGATATGCCGCAGCTTCAATCTGTCGAGCCAGCTGCTTGCCGTGGAGAACGAAGCGCAGGCCAGGGACCTATTTGAAATCAATCTGCAGGGCTTCTGGACTAACCACTACACCTTCTCGTCGACGGAATCGATGCCGTCGCGTGCATTCAGCCATTCGTCAGTGACAGTGCTATTGATCAATGTGGTAGTGCCTGTGCTCTACGCCTACGGCGTGGCCACTGGCGAGCTGCACAAGCAAGAACAGGCCGTGGAGCTGCTGCAAAGCCTCAAGCCCGAGAGCAATTCGGTAGTGGCAGTGTACGAGCGTGCCGGAATCAAGGCCGACAGCGCGTTCACCACGCAGGCGCTGATACAGCTGCGGCGCGAATACTGCGAGCAGCGCAAATGCCTATTCTGCCGTATCGGCCACAAATTGCTGTCGGCACGCGTGAAAGCATGAGAGCGCTGGCGAAATGCCGCAAGCCGTAAACACAACCGATTTGTAGGGCGTTATATCTTGTAGATGGGAAATTTTTTGTAATTTTGCAGTCACCCCGATAAAACATATATCTAATGAAAAGAATAGCGCTTATCACCATGGCGGTGCTCGTGCTGGCCGCAGTGGCCGGGGCGTCGGCCAAAAGCAACAAGACTCAGGTACAGCAGAACCTCACCATATTCAATGCCATTTATAAAGAGTTAGAGGGCAGCTATGTCGACTCGCTTGACGCGAACAAGACGATACGCAACGCCATCGACGCAATGCTCATGCAGATTGACCCTTACACCGAATATTATCCTATAGAAGAGCAGGACCAACTGATGCAGATTTCGTCGGGCGAATTCAGCGGCATTGGCTCAATCATACAGCAGCGCGACGGCCACGTCATCCTATACGAGCCGCAGTGGGGCTCGCCCGCTCGCGACGCCGGAGCAAAGCATGGCGACGTGATCATCGCTATCGATGGCGACACGTTGCCCAAAGGCTTTTCCACCACAGAGACCACCAAGCTGCTTCGCGGCCAAGCCGGCACGAAGGTGCGCCTGTTGGTGAAGCGCCCATATGTTACCGATTCGATACAAGAGCTCGTGATCACGCGCGGCGTGATACGCACCAACCCTGTGCCTTACCACGGCATGCTTAGCGACGGCATCGGCTACATCAAGCTCACCACGTTCAACGAAAAGAGCGCCCAGCTTGTGAAAGAGGCGCTTCTCGACCTGAAGAAAAATCCCCAGCTCAAGGGCGTTGTGCTTGACCTGCGCGACAATGGAGGCGGTTTGCTCGAGAGCGCCGTGCAGATAGCCGGATATTTCCTTCCAAAGGGCACAACGATCGTATTAACAAAATACCGCGACGAGGGCAACGAGAAAAAGTACAAAACTACGCAGACTCCCATCGACACCGAGCTGCCTCTGGCCGTGCTCGTCAACGGCAACACCGCATCGGCAAGCGAAATAGTGTCGGGAGCGCTGCAGGACCTTGACCGCGCCGTCATCCTCGGCGAGCGCTCCTACGGGAAGGGGCTGGTGCAGACATCGCGGCCGCTGCCATACGAAGGAATGCTCAAGCTCACTGTGGCGCGATATTACATACCATCGGGACGCTTGATCCAAGCCATCGACTATTCGCACCGCAACCCCGACGGCTCAGTGGCTCGCATCCCTGACAGCCTCACCAACGTGTACCACACCATAGCCGGACGCGAAGTGCGCGATGGCGGAGGCATTACACCCGACGTGAAGGTTGAGCATCCCGATATCAACCGACTGATATACAATGCCGTGAGCGACTATTGGGTATACGACTTCGCCAACCGCTACGCTGCTGAGCAGGGCAGCAACCATCCATCAGCACAGGATTTCGAGGTGAATGATTCTGTTTTCTCTGAATTCAAGAGCTTCATCAACCCTGACAAATTCCAATACGACCACATGTGCGAGACCGGCCTAAAGATGCTGCGCGAGGCTGCCGAGCAGGAGGGCTACATGAACGACTCTGTATCGGCCGAATTCGCGCGACTTGACTCGATGCTCAAGCACGACCTAAACCACGACCTCGACCACAATCGCGAGGCTCTGAGCGTGTACATCGACGAAGAGATATCGAGCAGGTACTACACTGAGGGCGAGCGCGTGATGCGGTCGCTACGCACCGACCCCGACGCTGAGGCGGCAGTGAAGGTGCTCACAAACATAGATGAATACCACAAATTGCTCGCTCCTCAGTCAAAGGACAAAGTAAAATAATGCAAGGACTGCAGAAAATAGAGGAGAGATTCATGACGCCGACGAGGCGCAAAGCTCTCCAATCCTTGTTGCGCCATCGCAACAGCTGGGTTGTTAATTTGGCCGGTTCGTCGTCCGCAATGCTGCTGGCCACTATGCCGGCGCGCAAATCTCCGGTGCTCGTTGTGGGCGACAGCCTCGACGATGCCGGTTATTTGTATCACGACCTCTTGCGCCTTGCCGGAGACAAGGGCACAGCTTTCTTCCCTTCGGGCTACAAGCGCGACATCAAATACGGGCAGGTAGATGCTCCCAACCAGATTCTTCGCACCGAAACGCTCAACCGATGGGCCTCCGACACGTCGCTACGCTACGTGGTGACGTATCCCGAGGCACTGGCCGAAATGGTGGCTTCGCGCGAAAGCCTGCAGGAGCATACATTGAGCCTGCGAGTAGGTGATACAGTGAACATGTCGGAAACACAAAAGTGGTTGAGGCAGAATGGATTTACTGAGCAGGATTATGTGTATGAGCCTGGACACTTCGCTGCGCGAGGCTCGATACTCGATATATTCGGCTATTCACTGGAGCAGCCCTTGCGCATCGACTTCTTCGGCGACGACATCGATTCGATACGAACGTTCAACATAGAGACCCAGCTATCGGAGCAAAAACTCGACGCGGTGGAAATCACAAGCGACATTGCTGCCAATAGCGTGCGCGGAGAGTCGTTGCTGCAGTTCATATCCGACGATACGCTTATCGCGGCGCGCGATGCCCGCTATCTGCAAGAGCGAGTGCGCGCCATAGCCCAAGAGACATTCTCTGACAGTGCTATGATAGCCGACGAGGGTGACAAGGATGCACTTAATAAAGTGGTCGACCCCGATGAGTTTTGCTCGCGCCTCGAGCAATTCCGCATGCTAAATTTCACAAGCGGCGGAGGCCCAAACATGGAGACGGCACCCAAGGGCAAAGAGCCTGCTGTGCTCGACTTCAACTGTTCGCCCCAGGGCGTATACCACAAAAATTTCGACCTTATCAGTGAATCGTTCACCAAACTGCTTGCCGATGGATACACCCTATATATACTTAGCGACAGCGTCAACCAGTTCGCACGCCTGAAAGCAATATTCGAGGACAGAGGCGACAACATACAGTTTGTGCCGGTTGAGGGCACCGTGCATGAGGGATTCGTCGACCACCAGGCGCAGATTTGCGTATTCACCGATCACCAGATATTCGATCGTTTCCACAAATACACGCTCAAGAGCGACCGCGCTCGCAGCGGCAAACTGGCTATGTCGCTGCGCGAATTGTCGTCGATTGAGGTGGGTGACTATATAGTGCATATCGATCACGGCATAGGCAAATTCGGAGGGCTGCTGCGCACCAACGTGAGCGGACGCATGCAGGAAATGGTGAAGCTGATATACCAGAACGACGATTTGGTGTTCGTGCCAATCCATGCATTGCACAAGCTGTCGAAATATCGTGGCAAAGAGGGCGTTCCTCCCAAGGTGAGCCGTCTGGGCAGCGGAAGCTGGGAGCGCATGAAGGAGCGCACCAAGAGCAAACTCAAAGACATAGCTCGCGACTTGATACGCCTATATGCTGCGCGCAAGGAGGAAAAAGGCTTTGCGTTCTCGCCCGACTCGTATCTGCAGCAAGAGCTCGAGGCTTCGTTTATCTACGAAGACACCCCCGACCAGCTCACCGCCACCCAAGCCGTGAAGCAGGATATGGAGAGCGCCAAGCCCATGGATCGCCTGATATGCGGCGACGTCGGGTTCGGCAAAACGGAGATTGCCGTGCGCGCTGCGTTCAAGGCTGCCGTCGACGGCAAGCAGACAGCGGTGCTCGTGCCCACCACAGTGCTTGCTTACCAGCATTTCCGCACATTCGGTGAGCGCCTCAAGGATTTCCCCGTGCGAGTTGACTATCTAAGCCGTGCGCGCACGCCCAAGCAAGTGAAAGAAATACTTGCCGACCTTGAGGCCGGCAAGATTGACATCATCATCGGCACCCACAAGCTGATAGGGAAAAATGTAAAGTTCAAGGACCTGGGCCTGCTTATAGTGGACGAGGAGCAGAAATTCGGAGTGGGCGTGAAGGAAAAGCTAAAGCAGCTAAAGGTGAACGTAGACACCCTCACAATGTCGGCCACGCCTATACCTCGCACGTTGCAATTCTCGCTCATGGGCGCGCGCGACCTTAGCACCATCAACACTCCGCCGCTCAATCGCTACCCGATACTCACGTCAGTAAACGTGCTTAGCGACGACATAGTGAGCGAAGCCATCAATTTTGAGCTGGCGCGCAATGGCCAGGTGTTCTTCATCAACCATCGAATCGAGGGATTGTATGACCTGCAGAACATGATACGCAGGCTCGTGCCAGATGCGCGAGTGGCCGTGGCCCATGGACAGATGCCCCCCGACAAGCTCGAGCGGCTCATCGTCGACTTCGCCGCGCGCGAGTACGATGTGTTGCTGTCGACAACGATAATCGAGAGCGGCGTCGACATGCCCAACGTCAACACCATACTTGTGAACAATGCTCAGAATTTCGGATTGAGTGAGCTGCATCAGCTTCGCGGACGCGTGGGCCGAAGCAATCGCAAGGCGTTTTGCTACTTGCTCGTGCCCCCAGGCAATCCGCTTTCGCCGGTGGCTCGCCGACGCTTGCAGGCAATCGAGAGCTTCAGCGACTTAGGCTCGGGCATACACATAGCCATGCAGGACCTCGACATACGCGGAGCCGGCAATCTGCTCGGTGCCGAGCAGAGCGGCTTCATAGCCGACCTGGGCTACGAAGCCTACCAGCGCATACTCCACGAGGCCATGATGGAGCTGCGCACGCAAGAATTTGCCGACGTGCTTAAGGCCGATGACGGCACCCAGCCGCAAGGCGAGACCGACTATGTCACCGACACCACGATAGAGACCGACCTTGAATTGCTGTTCCCGGCGCAGTACGTGCCGCAGGAGAGCGAACGCATTAACCTGTATCGCGAGCTCGATGCCATTGAGCGAGAGACCGACCTGCAGGCGTTCACGTCGCGCCTCGAGGACCGATTCGGGCGTGTGCCGCAGCAGGCGGCCGAGCTGCTGCGCGTGCCTCGACTGCGTCGCCTTGGCCATCGCCTTGGCATAGAGAAGGTTGTGCTAAAGCAAGGCGCCATGTATCTCTTCTTCGTGGGCGAGGATAACAAGGCCTACTACCAATCGCCGATGTTTGGCCGTCTGCTCAATTTCCTCTACCACAATCCCAAGCGTGTGCAGCTACGCGACCGCAACGGGCGCCGCAGCTTCCTTGTGGCTAATGTAGCCACCGTGGAGACGGCCGTAGATTTGCTAGGCGGCATCCTTGAGCTTGAGTCGATTTGACTTTTACAAGGTGAAAGTTGAATAATTCTTAATTCTTTACTAATTTTGCAGTTAGGAAACAAATACAAACATAAAATACATATATATGGAACATATCAGCCAGCGCGTGCTGTCGCTCGCGCCTTCCGCCACATTGGCAATGTCGCAAAAGAGCGCTGAGCTCAAGGCTCAGGGAGTCGACATGATCAATCTATCGGTGGGCGAGCCCGATTTCAACACGCCGGAGCATATCAAAGAGGCTGCTAAGCGAGCCATCGATGAGAATTATACGCGATACACGCCCGTGCCGGGCTATATGAGCCTGCGCGAGGCCGTGGCTGCCAAGCTTGAGCGCGAGAACGGCGTGAAGACGTCGGCTCAGCAAATCGTGGTGTCGGGCGGCGCCAAGCAAGCCCTGTGCAACGTAATATTGTGCACTATCAACCCTGGCGACGAGGTGATAATCCCCGTGCCGGCATGGGTGAGCTACGTGGAGATGGTGAAGCTTGCTGAGGGCAAGTGTGTGCTCGTGCCTGCCGCTCTTGAGCAGAATTTCAAGATGACGCCCGAGCAGCTGCGCGCTGCCATCACTCCGCGCACGCGCATGTTGCTGCTGTGCTCGCCGTCGAATCCTACCGGAAGCGTGTACACGGCCGAGGAATTGCAAGCCTTGGTAGATGTGCTTGTCGATTATCCCGACGTGCTTGTGCTTGCCGACGAAATCTACGAGCACATCAACTATGTGGGCGCATTCAAATCGCTCGGAGCATTCCCTGAGATAGCCGACCGCGTTGTTATTGTCAATGGCGTGTCGAAGGCATATGCCATGACGGGCTGGCGCATTGGATATTGCGCTGCTCCGCTATGGCTGGCAAAGGCTTGCACTAAGCTGCAAGGCCAATACACATCGGGAGCATCCTCAATTGCGCAAAAGGCTGCCGAAGCAGCCTACACTGGTTCGCAGGAATGCGTTGAGGAGATGCGCGTGGCATTTGAGCGCCGTCGCGACTTAATCGTGGGGCTTGCAAGCAAAGTGCCCGGATGGAAGGTGAATTGCCCCGAAGGAGCATTCTACCTCTTCCCGGAGGTGTCGGCCTATTTTGGCAAGCAGTATGATGGCAACACGATAAGCAATGCCGGCGACTTGTGCATGTATCTGCTTGAGCACGCTCATGTTGCCACAGTGGCAGGCGACGCTTTCTGCATGCCTGGCTACATACGCTTGAGCTATGCGACAAGCGACGACAACATACGCGAGGCCTTTGCGCGCATCAACAAGGCACTTGCCCAACTCAGTTAATTACATACACAATGGGACGCGCCGGTCGAAAGTACCGGCGCGGCTCACCAATCAAATCACATAAAAACGAAGACAAATGGCTAACGATTTTATAGAAGAGCTCACGTGGCGCGGCATGATACACCAGATGATGCCCGGCACCGACGAACAGCTCAGAAAAGAGATGACAAGCGCCTACCTGGGCATCGACCCAACAGCCGACAGCCTGCACATTGGCCACCTGGTGGGCGTGATGATGCTAAAGCACCTGCAGCGCATGGGCCACAGGCCCATCGCCCTTGTGGGCGGCGCCACCGGCATGATCGGCGACCCCTCGATGAAGAGCCAGGAACGCAACTTGCTCGATGAGGCTACGCTTCGCCGCAACCAGGAGGCTATCAAGAAGCAACTTTCCAAATTCCTCGATTTTGAGAGCGGCAAGCCAAATCAGGCAGTCATGGTCAACAACTACGATTGGATGAAGGATTTCAGTTTCCTGGCATTCATTCGCGACATTGGCAAGCACATCACCGTCAACTACATGATGGCCAAGGATTCGGTGAAGAAGCGTCTGTCGGGCGAAAGCCGTGAAGGAATGTCGTTCACTGAGTTTAGTTATCAGCTTGTGCAAGGCACCGACTTCCTGCACCTCTACAAGGAATATGGATGCCGCCTGCAGCTCGGAGGCAGCGACCAGTGGGGCAACATCACCACCGGCACCGAGCTTATACGCCGCATTTGCGGAGGCGAGGCCTACGCGCTCACATGCCCGCTGATCACCAAGGCCGACGGCGGCAAATTCGGCAAAACCGAGAGTGGCAACGTATGGCTCGACCCGCGCTACACGTCGCCCTACAAGTTCTATCAATTCTGGCTCAATACCAGCGATGCCGACGCCGAGAAATACATCAAAATTTTCACCACCCTCAGCAAGGAAGAGATCGACGAGCTGATTGCGCAGCAGGCAGCCGATCCGGGCCAGCGTCCGTTGCAGAAGCGCCTTGCTCAGGAGGTGACCACCATGGTGCACAGCGCAGAAGATTACGAGCAGGCTGTGGAGGCATCGCAAATCCTCTTCAGCAACAAGGCTTCAGAGATTTTGCACAAAATCGACGAAGACACGCTGCTTGCTGTTATGGAAGGCGTGCCCACCTACGACATTTCCATGGCCGACATTGCCGGAGGCGAGCTCAAGCTCGTGGATTTGCTCACCGATAAGGCTGCCGTGTTCGGCTCGAAGGGCGAAATGCGCAAGATGACGCAGCAAGGCGCCCTTAGCATCAACAAGGAGAAGGTGACCGACCCCTACACGACGGTTAGCGCCGACATGCTGCTCAACGGCAAATACATCCTGGTGCAGCGCGGCAAGAAAAATTACTATCTGCTGGTAGCGCGTTAAAGCAATAGCGAAGGCACATAAGCAAATAGGGGTGCGCCAATTGGCGCACCCCTATTTGCTTATGTGGAGGTGAGTGGACTTTATCTGCGGCGCTTGCCGGCGGCCTTCTGCTGCTCGCGCAGCATGGCTTCCTGCTTGCGCTGAGCCTCTTCGAGGCGAGCCATCAGTCCGCTCTTCTTGCGGGGCTTCTTGGCGTTTTCGAGCATTTGCTTGCGCATTTTCTTCTCGTCGATCACCCAGCGGAACGCGTAGGTCTGTATGATGGTGATGATCAGCGAGAGGAAATAGTAGTAGCTGAGGCCAGAGGCGTAGTCGTTGAAGAAGAAGAGGTACATGACGGGCATCAGATACATCATCATCTTCATGCCGGGCATCGAGCTCTGCTGCGGCTGCGAGGCCATGTTGATTTTCATGTACACGATGTTCACCACAGTCATCAGCAAGCAGAATAGGCTCACGTGGTTGCCGTACCATGGAATTGTGAACGGCAAGGTGAGTATGGAGTCGGGGGCCGAGAGGTCGTGCGCCCAGAGGAACGACTGTCCGCGCAGCTCAATTGCCGAGGGGAAGAATGCAAACATGGCGATAAGCACGGGCATCTGCAACAGCAGGGGCAGGCAGCCTGAGAAGGGCGACGCGCCTGCGCGGCTGTAGAGCGCCATCGTCTCTTGCTGGCGCTTCATGGCATTTTCCTGGCCGGGGTATTTTTCGTTGATTTCCTTGATTTCGGGAGCGAGAAGGCGCATCTTGGCTTGCGACTTGTAGCTCTTGTATGTGAACGGGAAAAGAATAATCTTGATGAAGATGGTGAGGAGCAAGATGATGATGCCATAGTTGTGAGTGAAATGGCTCAGATAGGTGAACACCGGAATCACAATCAGCTGGTTGATCCAGCGGAAGAGGCTCCAGCCCAGGGGCACCAGTCGGTTGAGGTCGAGATTCTCAGGCGCATCAATCTTCTTGTCGATCGACGACAGCAGCGGATAGTCGTTAGGCCCGAAATAGAAGTCGAATGCGAAAGGCGTGCCATCGGCGGTGTTGTAGGGCATGATGCCCGACATGCGCATGTTCTTCACGAAGTCGGGATTGTTCTTCAGCTGCACCGAAGCGAGGTCGGCCTGCGAGAAATAGGTGCGAGGAATCACCACCGACGAGAAGAACTGGTTTTTGAATGCCACCCACTTGATGCGGCCGTTGAGCTTTTCGGTCACGTCCTTGCTCGAGCTCATTTCTTCGGGAGTCTCGTCGGTGAATTTGTAGAAAATCGAGCTGTAGCGCTCCTCAAAGGTGCGTCCCATTTCGTTGCGTCCCATCTTCTGTCGCCAGTCAAAATTGACGGTGGTGCAGCTGGGCGGTATCACGGCCGACACGCCTTTTTGCTCTATGTCCATCTTCACGATATAGATGTCGGGCACAAGAGTGTAGCGGATGTTCCACTCGATGTCCTTGCCCAGGGCGAGCTGCATCACCAGCGACGAGTCGGTCACCTCGGTGGTGTTGAAGTAGAGCGAGTCGGTGTAGATGCGCTGTGATGAGGTGACGAAGGCGAATCCGTAGTTGCCCGTTTCCTTGGTGAAAAGCGTCACGTCGGTGGGAGGGGTTGTTGTCTCCGTCTTGTAGTTTTTTAGCGTCACCTCCTCGATCAGGCCGCCGTGGTTGTTGAATGTCACGCGCAGCTGCTCGTTTTCGAGCACGGTGCGCTGCTCTGTGCCGTAGAAATACGGGGCAAAGCTTTTGTACTTGTCGTGAGTGTTGATCACGCGGTTCACGGCAAGGTGAGCGTTAGCGGCCTGTTCGGGGGTGTAATCAAGCAGGTCGTTGGCCAATATGCGGTTGACATTGATGGTGTCGCGGCCTACGAATACATTTCCATCAAGCGAATAGCTCGACGAATCGCGCGGCGTGGCAGTGATGTCCATGGCGGGGTTGGTGTAGCGGTATGAGCCTGCAGCGCCCTCAACGGGCACGCCGTGCGTGCGCACCACATCAGCTAAGGCAGCGGAAGCGTCGTCGCCGAGGAGGGCATGGGCAGCGGCCGGCTGTTGCTGTGCCGTCATGGCTTCACGCGCCTCCTGCTGCGCAGCGCGTTGAGCGGCCAGCTGCTCTTGCGAGGGCTTCATCCACCACAGGAAGAAGAAAATGCAGAGCGCCATCAACGCCATGCCGGTAAATTGATTCTTGTCCAAAGTCGTATTTTTTTAGGATGATTGTTTATTTCTTTTCGTCGTGATATCTAACGGCGGCCTCGATGAAGCTCAGGAATATTGGGCTTGGGCTGAGCACCGTGCTGTTGTATTCGGGATGGTATTGCGTGCCGATGTACCAGCGATGGTCGGGCAGCTCCACCACCTCCACGAGGTGCGTCTTGGGATTTTCGCCCACGCATTGCATGCCTGCGGCCTCGTACTGCGCGCGGTATTCGTCGTTGAATTCAAAGCGGTGGCGATGCCTTTCGCTCACCATCTCTTTGCCGTAGGCTGCGGCGGCCTTCGAGCCGGGGCGAAGCACACAGTCGTATGCGCCCAGGCGCATGGTGCCTCCCATGTTGGATATGCTCTTCTGCTCTTCCATAAGGTCGATCACCTTGTGGGGCGTGCCGGGGTCCATTTCTGTGCTGTTGGCGTCGGGCATGCCCAGCACGTTGCGGGCAAACTCAATCACCATGCACTGCATGCCCAGGCATATGCCGAATGTGGGGATATCGTGCTCGCGGCACCACTTCAGCGCCTCAAACTTGCCGTCGATGCCTCGCTGGCCGAATCCGGGAGCGATGATCACGCCGTCCATGCCGCTCAGCTTCTCGCCCACGTTGGAGGCGTCCACTTTCTCGGAGTGCACATACACCAGGTCGAGCTTGCAGTCGTTGTAAGTGGCGGCCAGCAACAGCGACTCGCTGATTGACTTATATGCGTCCTGCAGCTCCACGTATTTGCCCACAAGGCCTATGCGCACCACCTTTTCGGCCTTCTCCATCCTCTCCAGGAAGTGGAGCCAAGCCCCCATCTGAGGCTCGCCCTCAATGGGCGCGCCGGTTTTGCGGAGCACTATCTCGTCGAGGTGCTGCTCGTGCATCCTGATGGGCACCATATAGATTGATGGCGCGTCCATCGACTGTATCACGGCATCGGGCGATACGTTGCAGAATTGGGCTATTTTGCGACGCATGGTCATGGGGATGTCCTTTTCTGTGCGCAGAATAAGTATGTCGGGCTGTATGCCCACTTCCTGCAGCTGCTTCACCGAGTGCTGCGTGGGCTTTGTCTTGAGCTCCTTGGCTGCATGCAGGAATGGCACGTAGGTGAGGTGTATGCACAGGCTGTTGTCGCCCAGTTCCCAGCGCAGCTGGCGCACGGCCTCGAGGTATGGGAGCGACTCGATGTCGCCCACGGTGCCTCCGATTTCGGTGATTATGAAGTCGTATTCGCCGGTGTGGCCAAGCAGCTTCACATTGCGCTTAATCTCATCAGTGATGTGTGGGACAATCTGCACCGTCTTGCCCAAGTAGTCGCCACGGCGCTCCTTGTCGATTACGCTCTGGTAGATGCGTCCGGTGGTGATGTTGTTGGCTCGGCTTGTGCGCACGTTGGTGAAGCGCTCGTAGTGGCCAAGGTCGAGGTCGGTTTCGGTGCCGTCGTTGGTGACGTAGCATTCGCCGTGCTCGTATGGGTTGAGCGTTCCGGGGTCGATGTTGATGTACGGATCAAATTTCTGTATAGTCACTCTCAGGCCGCGTGCCTTTAGCAGACAGGCCAGAGACGACGAAATGATGCCCTTGCCAAGCGAGGACACCACACCTCCGGTCACAAAAATATATTTTGTCTCCACTGTGATTTGATGATTTAGTTCATTTCAAGTTGCAAAGGTACGAAAAATCCACAAAGTATCTATCATAAATGTGATTTGATGTGCTGATACCGCAAAAAAACAGGGTGGAAAGAATCTTCTTTTGATACTTTCCACCTGCCGTTTTGCTATCTTTGGTGAATCAGAAGAGCGACCATGAGACGGTGAGGCCCGCCATTACGATGGCCACCATCGACATGAGCTTGATGAGGATGTTGAGGCTGGGGCCCGATGTGTCCTTGAAGGGGTCGCCGACGGTGTCGCCTACGACGGTTGCCTTGTGCACTTCGCTGCCCTTGCCGCCGAAATTGCCTTCCTCGACGTATTTCTTGGCGTTGTCCCATGCTCCGCCTGCGTTGGCCATGAATATGGCCAGCACGAAGCCTGCCGAGAGGCCGCCGGTGAGAAGTCCGATCACGCCGGGCACGCCGAATATCAAGCCCGTGGCAATGGGGGCGATGATGGCAAGCACAGAGGGGAACACCATCTCGCGCTGAGCGCCCTTGGTGGAAATCTGCACGCAGCGTGCGTAGTCGGGCTCAGCCTCGCCGGTGAGGATGCCCTTGATTGTGCGGAACTGTCGGCGCACCTCCTCAACCATGTGAGCGGCTGCGCGTCCTACTGCGTTCATCGTGAGTCCGCAGAAGAGGAATGCCATCATCGAGCCTATGAACATGCCCGAAAGCACCTTGGGGCTCATCAGGTTCACCTCGTAGAATGCCATGAAATCGGTGAATGTGGCCTCGTGCACCGGTATGCGCTGGCCGCCCACCTCAATTATCGTCTCGCCCAGGCGCTGCAGGCCGATGCGAATTTCCTCGATGTATGATGCGAGCAGAGCCAGGCCTGTGAGCGCGGCCGAGCCGATGGCGAAGCCCTTGCCGGTGGCGGCGGTGGTGTTGCCCAGCGAGTCGAGCGCGTCGGTGCGATGGCGCACTTCCTTGCCGAGGGCCGACATTTCGGCGTTGCCGCCGGCATTGTCAGCGATGGGGCCGTAGGCGTCGGTGGCAAGCGTGATGCCAAGCGTCGAGAGCATGCCCACGGCTGCTATGCCGATGCCATAGAGGCCCATGGCAACGTTGGTGAAGTCGAAGCCCGAGGCAAACCAGTAGGAGAAGATGATGCCGAGCACAACTGCAATAACGGGGATTGCGGTGGAAATCATACCCAGGCCAATGCCCGAAATGATTACTGTGGCAGGGCCGGTGGTGCCGCTTTCAGAAAGCTTTTTGGTGGGTTTGTAGCTTTGCGAGGTATAATATTCGGTGGAGCGCCCGATGATGATGCCCACGAGCAAGCCCACAACCACCGAGCAGCCTATCAGCGCCCAGTTGTTGAGCTGTAGCAGCCAAAGGATGAGGAAGGTGGCGGCAATGATAAGCACTGAGCTGAGGTTAGTGCCAGAGGAAAGCGCGCCTAAAAGGTTCTTCATGGAGGCGTCTTCGCGAGTCTTCACCGAGAAAATGCCTATGATAGAGAGCACAATGCCCACGGCAGCAATCAGCATGGGGGCAATCACTGCCTTGTATTGCATCACGGCATCGCCGGTGAGCAGGTAGGCGGCTGCGCCAAGAGCCGAGGTGGCGAGGATTGAGCCGCAGTACGACTCGTAGAGGTCGGCGCCCATGCCTGCTACGTCGCCCACGTTGTCGCCCACGTTGTCGGCGATGGTGGCGGGGTTGCGCGGGTCGTCCTCGGGGATGCCGGCCTCAACCTTGCCTACAAGGTCGGCGCCTACGTCGGCAGCTTTGGTGTAGATGCCGCCGCCCACGCGAGCAAACAGGGCCTGTGTGCTGGCGCCCATGCCGAATGTGAGCATAGTGGTGGTGATCATGCACAGCTTGGCAGTCTGGTCAAGGCCTGTGATGCAATAATCGAGCAGTACGTACCAGAATGATATGTCGAGCAGACCGAGGCCAACGACAACAAGGCCCATCACGGCGCCGCTGCGGAATGCCACGCGCAGGCCACGGTTGAGCGATGTGCGGGCGGCGTTGGCGGTGCGCGCCGACGCATGGGTGGCGGTTTTCATGCCTAAGAATCCCGACAGACCCGAGAAGAAGCCGCCAGTGAGGAAGGCTACGGGCACCCATGGATTCTGCAGCTGGAAGCCATATGCCATGATTGAAAACAAGATGACGAGTGCGAGGAACACGATGCCTACCACGCGATATTGCTGCTTAAGGTACGACATTGCGCCCTGGCGCACATAGGAGGCGATGCGGCGCATGGTGTCGGTGCCTTCGCTTTCGCGCATCATCTGCCTGTAGAAGTACCAGGCCATCAGGAGCGCTATCACTGATGCGGCCGGCACTATCCAAAATAGTCCACTTTTCATTTTATCTGTTGTGATTAATGTTTGATTGTAAGGAATATGATTTTGCCCAATAAGTTGAGACTTCTGCAAAATTACTCAAAATTTGCGAATCTACCAATTGATACCTGCGCCCAAGGCGTTATTTTTAATCTTCAGCGGCGAAGTATTCGCTAAAAGTGGCCTTTTGTCGATTTTATAAGGAAAAATATATGTGACATATTCTTTTGTCATTTCTACAACATAGCCTGCTTAGTTCAGATACACCGTTACCACCCACAGTGGATTACTGTGTCCAATTGAA
>CAZORI010000033.1:0-21028 GCA_964582335.1 uncultured Bacteroides sp. | reverse complement strand
TTCTCAACAACGTGAAATAGTTAACCTCACAATAGTACATACCCAAATTTCAAATCGAAAAAAGGCGATGCCGTGGGCATCGCCTTTTAAATTACAGGTTATTCTAAGATTCCTTATTTCTGGAGCTTGAATGTAACGGGGAGCACGTAAGTTACCTTCACGGCCTGACCATTGTTACGTCCGGGGTTCCATGCCGGCATGGACTTAACCACGCGCACAGCTTCAGCCTCAAGAGCCTTGTGAGGACCGCGGATTGCCTTTACATCCTCAATGCCACCGGTCTTCGATACAATGAATTGCACGATAACCTTGCCTTGCACGCCTTCTTCAGCGGCTACAGCCGGAAATTGGATGTGGTCGGAAAGCCACTTGTACATCGCTGCTTCACCGCCGGGAAATTCAGGTTGCTGTTGCACGTTGGCCGTGTTGTAGACGATGTTGTCTTCCTTTTTCTCTTCAACAACGATAACCTCTTGGGTGATCACATTCTTCGTAAGGTCGTCCACACCGTCGCTGATGTCGGTACCACCGATCATACGGTTGTCCTCGCGTAGTTCTTCCTGAGTTTTCACCTCATTCTTCACTTCATCATCCTCGACGATATCGATGATTGTATTCTGGATCTGGTTGGCAACTTCCTCCTTAGGCATTACTTCCTCCTCCGGTGGGACGTATGCTTCCATTTCCTCTTCTTCCTCTTCCTCCTCTTCAGGATCATAGAGAGCTACGTTCTCTTGCTCAGCTACCAGAGCATCGCTCTCATCCGCTGCGCGTGAGAATACGCCTGACACTGCGAGCATCAAAAGCACCATGATTACTACCAATGCGAGCACTACAATCACAACAGCTTTGGTGTGACGGCCTGTGGAAGTGGCGCGCATCTCATAAGCGCCGTACTCTTTATTTTTACCATCAAAGACTATATCTAGCCACTCTTTTGATGTCAAATCTACGTCTTTTGCCATAATCTTTCAGTGTTTAGAGGATTAATAGACTGCGTTTTGGCGAATAGTGGGTCGGATTACAGTCTCACCGGTGCGTGCCTGGAAGTTCTCAAGCAATAGAGTGTCCACATGGGTTGGCATCTGGATGCTGTAACGTGAGATCTGGTTGATCTGCATTTCGTCGAGCGTATTGATCAGAGCCTCGTATGTAGTGTTAGGACCGGGTTTGATGATCACAACAGGACGGGTCAGGGTGGAGTCGGCTGCGTTCTTCTTGGCAAGTGAGTCGAAGACTTCCTTGGTGATTTCGCGATTCTTCCACTTCTCTTTGAGTTCGAGATAGTTGGCCATTACGTCCTTGTTCTGCTCACGCAAGATTTTGCGGATGCCTTGCTGCACCTTTACGCCATTCTCCTTGGTGTCGCCAATGAAGCTCTCCTTTGCGAGGAGATTCACCTGGAAGGTGGTGTCGGGCAGACCTTGGTACCAATACACGTTGTGCACTGTCTTGCCAGTAGCCTCGTCGTGCTTGGGGGTGCCATCAGCATTATACTCGGTGTCGAGGATCAGGGTGATAGCTTCTGACTTCTTTGCTTGGTTCTGCTGCTCCTTCTGCAACTTTTCGTTGGTAGGAAGGGTGATCTGCAGAGTCTGCGACTTGATCATCGTAGTACAAAGCATGAAGAAGGTAATCAGAAGCATGTTCATATCCACCATGGGGGTAAAGTCCACGCGGATAGTCATCTTTTTCTGCGCGCCTTTTTTCTTTTTGCCGCTGTCATGTTCTGCTACTTCTGCCATGGTCTTTACTTTTAGTGGGATTCTTCTTCAGATGTTAGTGCCGTCAGCAGTGAGAACTTGTTGAGCGACATTGTCTGCAAGTTGTCAAATACAGTTTCGATGGTGGTGAAGGGGGTGTCCTTGTCAGCCTTGATGGCCAAGCCGGTACCGTCCTTGGTGATGGCGTTGTAAAGGTCGCCGAATGCCTTTGCCTCGTCCTGAGTCAGGCCCAGGTCAGTGGCATTCTTGTCGTGGAGGTCCTTTGACACTGTGTAGATAGCGCGGCACCAGATCTGGAAATCGTTGAGGTGGCCGTTCTTGTCCTTGTTGCCATCGATTGGAATACCTGTATAGGGGTTGTACATATCGCCCTGCTCCTTGTCAATTTCCGTGAGGGTCTTGCTCAGCAGAGTGGGGAGATATTCAAATGGCGTGCCCAGCATGTTGGTCTCGGTGAAGACCTTGCGCTGTTCGGGTGTCAGAGCAATCTTTTTGCCTTCTTTCGCTTGCGAGTTGTATACTTTCACTGCCTCGTCGAGCATCATACCACGAATGATAGGTGCTGTCTGGGTAGAGTCGATACCGCCCGTGAAAGAGATGAAGATCTTACCTTCTGCGTCGGTGGGATCCTGCCCCTCCTTCACCTTGCCCTTGTCAGCCGATGAGATGAGGATGGTCACCAGGTTGTTAACCGGCACCTTCTCCTCCGACACCGACGAGGGGGTGTAGACGATGGTAGGCTCCTTCTGCAGGAAGGTCGAAGTCAACATGAAGAAAGTAAGCAAAAGAACAGTCACGTCACTCATCGCGGTCATGTCGATGAATGTGCTCTTCTTTTTGATTTTTACTTTTCCCATATTTACCTTTGTTTATAATGATTGTTTAAAACTCTGGAAAATGTGGGATTAGTGGGTAGCTGCGAATGTTTGTACGATTGAGAAACCAATCTCGTCGATAGCGTAGGTGAGGGTATCGATCTTGTTTGAGTAGTAGTTGTACGAAATTACAGCGCATGCACCGGTGGCGATACCGAAGGCTGTGTTGATAAGTGCCTCAGAAATACCGGTTGACAGCTCGGTGGAGTCAGGTGCGCCTGATTGAGCAAGTGCCTGGAACGATTTGATCATACCCATTACAGTACCGAGAAGTCCGACAAGTGTACCGAGAGTGGTGAGGGTAGCAACGATCGGGAGGTTCTGCTGAAGAGCGGGCATCTCAAGTGCGGTAGCTTCCTCAACTTCCTTTTGGATGGTAGCAATCTTCTGCTCCTTCGAGAGGACGGTGTTCTTGTCCATTTCCTCGTAGCGAGCGAGAGCTGCGTTGACAACAGCTGCTACAGAGCCTTTCTGCTGAGCGCAAAGCTTCTGAGCGCTTGCGATGTCGTTGCGCTGGAGGCAAGCCTTCACATTAGCGACGAATTTGGTGATTGAGCCTTTGCCCTTTGCACTCGAGAGAGCGAACCAGCGCTCAATCGAAATCACGATTACAGTGAGGAAGAGGGTTTGGAGGATAGGCACGATGAAACCGCCCTTGTAGATTGTTCCCCAGAGGTCGAGTGGGTGACCATCTTCGAAGTGCATGGGGTGACCAAACCAGAAAATGAAGAGAGTGACTGCGAGGACGCAGCATACAACGATTACCCAGAATGCATTCTTGATGCCGGGTGCGTTCGATTTAGCCTTAGCGGTCTTTGCAGCCGCAGGAGCTTTGGGCTTTTGAGCTTCCATTTTTTTAAGATAAGTTGTTAATGATTAAATTAGTTTATGATTGTTGTTAAGTTCTCGATTTTTGTGTTCAGCCCCTGCAGCGCGATTGCATTTGGTATCACAACGCATCGCTAAGCTTCCATGGCGCTTTTTGATATTTCACAAAACTAATCGCAAAATTAATTGTTTTTCCCTTTCTTTCCAAATAAATTACGTCGATTTTTTTCGATATTTTTTTGTTTTCAGTCTTTTTTTCACTACACACTATTATTTTTTCCGTAATATTTTTGTGCATATGTTAAGATATGTGAGATTTTCAACACATTATTAATTTTATTTTTCGTAAATTTGCATTTTGATATCGACATTTCAAACCCCTATTACCCACTATAAAATGAAAATTTCACTCAAGAAAGGCCTTAACCTTGAGCTGGCAGGCGCCATTTCCTCCCTGGGGAAGCCTAAGCCCGTCGAGGCCGCCCGGTACGCAATCGTGCCCGACGACTTCTGGGGGCTCGTGCTCAAGCTCGAGGTGGAGGAGGGCGACCGCGTGGCAGCCGGGCAAGCCTTGCTGCACGACAAGAACCGCGAGCAGTTGAAGCTGGTTGCGCCGGCAGCCGGCACAGTGTCGGAAATAGTGCGTGGCGAAAGGCGCAAAATCATGCGCGTCGTGGTGGACATAGACGCCCAGCCCGGCGAGCCGGTGAAATTCAGCGCCAACCCTTCCACGCCCGAGCAAGCCCTGCAGCTGCTGTGCCAGTCGGGGCTTTTTGCCTGCATGCGCCAACGCCCCTACGACATCGTGCCCGACCCCGAGGTGAAGCCTCGCGACATCTTCATAACAGCCATCGACAGCGCGCCGCTGTCGCCGGGCCTCGCATTCATGGTGGCCTCGCGCAAGGCTGACGTGGAGGCTGGCGTGAAGTTGCTGTCAATGCTCACCGACGGGCACGTGTATCTGAGCGTGGCATCCGACTGGACGCTCGGCGACATCGCCGGAGCCACCATGGTGAAGGTTGAAGGCAAGCACCCAGCCGGCAATGTGGGCGTGCAAATCGCCAACATAGCGCCAGTCAACAAGGGCGACACCGTGTGGGGGCTCGACGTGGTGACGCTGGCTCGGATAGGCCACGTGGCCACCGACGGCACCATCGACGGAAACGCCACAGTGGCGCTCACCGGAAGCGAAGTGAAGGAGCCGTGCCTGCTGAGCTGCGTGGTTGGCGCAGAGCTCAAGCCTCTCATCGACGGTCGCCTCGACTCCGGCAAGCACCTGCGCGTAATCAGCGGCAACGTGCTCACAGGCGTGGCAGTCGACCCCGACAGCTTCCTGCGCGCCCCCTACCGCCAAATCACCGTCATCCCCGAAGGCGACGACGCCGACGAATTCATGGGCTGGGCCTCGCTGTCGCCCTCGAAGATGAGCGTGAGCCGTTCGTTCCCGGGCCACTTCCTGCACAAGCTGTTCCGCCCCGACGCGCGCATCAACGGCGGACACCGCGCCATGATTATGAGCGGCGAATACGACCGCATGATGCCAATGGACATCCTGCCCGAATACTTGCTGAAAGCCATCATGGCCAAGGACATAGAGGGCATGGAAAAGCTGGGCATCTACGAGGTGGCGCCCGAAGACTTCGCCCTGGCCGAATACGCCGACACCAGCAAGCTGCCACTGCAGCAGATAGTGCGCGACGGCCTCGACTACCTGCGCAAAGAACTCAACTAAGCACATTTCAACTAATCACTAACATACACCTAAGTGAAAGCATTAAAAAAATATATGGATCGCATCCGGCCCAACTTCGAGCCCGGCGGCAAGCTGCACGCTTTCCGCTCGGTATACGACGGCATGGACACGTTCCTATTCACGCCCAACGAAACCGCAAAGCGGGAGGGCGGTGTGCAAATCCACGACAGCATCGACTCAAAGCGCACGATGATCATCGTGGTGCTTGCTCTGATGCCTTGCTTCTTTTTCGGCATGTACAACACGGGCTATCAGCACTGGCTTGCCTGCGGCGAGAGCACTTTCCCATTCTGGCCCATGCTGCTCTACGGCTTCCTGGCCATACTGCCCAAAGTGGTGGTGAGCTACGTGGTGGGCCTCGGCATCGAATTCATAGTGGCGCAGTGGAAGCATGAGGAAATCCAGGAGGGCTTCCTCGTGACGGGCATTCTGGTGCCCATGATCATACCCGTGGAGACGCCCCTGTGGATGCTGGCCGTGGCCGTGGCATTCGCCGTGATATTCGCCAAAGAAGTATTTGGAGGCACCGGCTACAACATCTTCAACGTTGCGCTCATCACTCGCGCATTCCTTTTCTTCGCCTATCCCGCCAAGATGAGCGGCGACCACGTGTTCGTGGCCATGGGCAAGCAGCTTGGCTTCGGTCCCGTAGCGCCCGACACATTCTCGTGCGCCACTCCGCTTGGGCAGATTGCCACCACTGTGGGCGACCAGCTGCACCTCACCGGCATAGGCGGCACCCAGCTCACATGGGTCGACGCATTCATCGGCTTGATTCCCGGCTCGTTCGGCGAGACGTCGGTGATTTGCATCCTCATCGGCGCCATCATACTGCTTGCCTCCGGCATCGGCAACTGGCGCATCATGCTATCGGCCACTCTCGGCGGCCTCGCCATGGGCTGGCTAGCTCACGCCTGCGCCACTCCCACCTACCCGGCCAGCTTCCTTACCCCGGTTGAGCAGCTTATGTACGGCGGCTTCGCATTCGCAGTGGTGTTCATGGCCACCGACCCCGTGACATCGTGCCGCACCAACACCGGCAAATACATCTACGGCGCGCTTGTGGGCATCATCGCCATCCTTATCCGCACCTACAACAACGGCTACCCCGAAGGCGCAATGCTGGCAGTGCTCCTGATGAACGCATTCGCTCCGCTTATCGACTACTGCGTAGTGCAGTCGAACATCAACCGCCGCATGAAACGTCTCACCGTCAAAAGCAATGAGCAATGAACAAGCAAAGCAACGTATACACTATAATTTATATAATAGTGCTTGTAGTGGTGGTGGGCGCGGCGCTCGCCATCACATCCAACGCCCTTAAATCGCGGCAGAACGACAACGCGCGCGCCGACAAGATGTACCAAATCATGGCAGCCGCACACATCACGCCCGACAAGGCCGATGTGCTTAAGGCATTCGACAAGTACATCACCGACCAATTCATAGTCAACGCCAAGGGCGAGCGCATCCAAGGCTCGGCATTCGACGTCAACGTAGAGCGCCAAAGCAAAGAGGCCGACATCGACAGCCGCGAGCTGCCGGTGTATGTGTGCACGCTCGACAACGGCGAAGTGAAATACATACTGCCGTGCTACGGCGCCGGCCTATGGGGGCCCATATGGGGCTACTTGGCTGTAGACAGCGACGGAAGCACCGTATATGGAGCCTTCTTTGCCCACCAGGGAGAGACACCCGGCCTCGGAGCTGAGATTGAGAAGCCTGCCTTCTGCAACCAATTCAACAGCTCGCTCCATATGTTCAAGGACGGCAAGTTCTACCCAATCGAAGTGATGAAGGCCGGGCAGAAGCCCACCGACGACGCCGACTATGTCGACGGCATTTCGGGAGGCACCATCACCAGCAAAGGCGTGGGCGCAATGCTCAACAACTGCATCGCCCCCTATCAAGCATTCTTGAGCTCACTCTCTAACAAAAAATAACCCATGGCAGAAAAAGTGAATCTGAAGGACGTGCTTTTCAACCCGTTCTCAAAAAACAACCCTGTAATCGTGCAGGTGCTTGGCATCTGCTCGGTGCTCGCTGTCACGGCCAAGCTGGCGCCTGCCATAGTGATGGGCATCTCCGTAATCGCCGTGCTTGCATTCGCCAACGTGATAATATCGCTGCTGCGCAACACCATACCCACCAACATCCGCATCATAGTGCAGCTTGTCGTTGTGGCAGGCCTGGTGGTAATCGTCGACCAATTGCTCAAGGCATACGCCTACGACCTGAGCAAGCAGCTGTCGGTGTTCATCGGCCTCATCATCACCAACTGCATACTGATGGGACGCCTCGAGGCTTTCGCCATGGGCAATAAGCCTTGGCCGGCCTTCCTCGACGGCATCGGCAACGGCATTGGCTACGCCATCATATTGGTAATCACGGGCTTCTTCCGCGAACTGCTCGGAAGCGGCACGCTGCTTGGCTACCAAGTGGTGCCTCAGTGGTGTTACGACCACGGCTACGTCAACAATGGCCTCATGATACTGCCGCCGATGGCCCTCGTGGTGGTGGCGTGCATCATATGGGTGCACCGCGCCCACAACAAGGACCTGCAAGAATAACACGAGTGACAACCCTAAATTAGCAACTTACCATATATGGAAAATTTCAACATATTCATACGGTCGATATTTGTCGACAACATGGTGTTTGCCTACTTCCTGGGCATGTGCTCGTTCTTGGCCGTGTCCAAAAATGTGAAGACGGCATTCGGCTTAGGCGTGGCTGTCACCTTCATGCTGGTAATCACCCTTCCCATCAACTATTTGCTTCAGACCTACGTGCTTGCCCCGGGCGCTCTGTCGTGGGTAGGCCCTGAATTCGCCGATGTGGACTTGTCATTCCTCTCACTGATTATGTTCATCGCCGTAATTGCCTCCATGACTCAGCTTGTGGAGATGGTGGTGGAGAAATACAGCCCCTCGCTCTACGCTTCGCTTGGCATATTCTTGCCGCTGATAGCCGTTAACTGCGCCATCCTGGGCGGCTCGCTCTTCATGCAGCAGCGCGACTTTCCCGGCGTGGGCACCGCGCTGTGTACCGGAGCCGGCTGGGGCATAGGCTGGCTGCTGGCCATAACGGCTGTGGCTGCCATACGCGAACGCCTGGCCACGTATTCCAACATACCCCGTCCGCTGCGCGGAATCGGAATCACATTCATCCTAACGGCGCTTATGGGCATCGCGTTCATGAGTTTCCTTGGCATTAAAATCTGACGAGCTATGACTACATTATCAGCTATACTATTGGACGTCGCATCGCTCACTTTGTGGTCGAGCGTCATCATATTCCTTGCCATCACGCTGCTGCTGGTGATTGTATTGCTTGTGGCAAAGCATTATCTGGTGCAGAGCGGCGATGTGACCATAACAGTCAACAACGACACCAAAATCAAGGCGCAAGCCGGCAAGAGCCTGCTGTCGTCGCTGGCCGACCAAAACGTGTTCTTGCCCAGCGCCTGCGGCGGCAAGGGCAGCTGCGGACAATGCAAGGTGCAAGTGTTCGAAGGCGGCGGCGAGATTCTGCCCACCGAGACAGTGCACTTCACGCGCAAGCAGATGCAGGACCATTGGCGACTTGGCTGCCAAGTGAAAGTGAAGAGCGACATGAGCATTGGCGTGCCAGCGTCGGTGCTCGACATACGCGAATGGGAATGCGAGGTAATCAGCAACCGCAACGTGGCCACATTCATCAAGGAATTCATTGTGGCACTTCCTCCGGGCGAGCATATGGACTTCATACCCGGCTCCTACGCCCAGATAAAGATTCCGCCCTACTCGATGGACTACGACAAGGACATCGACAAGAGCCTGATAGGTCCGGAATATCTGCCTTCATGGGAGAAATTCGGCCTGTTCGGGCTAAAATGCCACAACGACGAAACCACCATCCGAGCCTACTCGATGGCCAACTACCCGGCCGAGGGCGACCGCATAATGCTGACAGTGCGCATTGCCACGCCGCCGTTCAAGCCCAAGCCACAGGTTGGCTTCCAGGACGTGATGCCGGGCATCGCTTCGAGCTACATCTTCACGCTCAAGCCTGGCGACAAGGTGCTGATGAGCGGCCCTTACGGCGACTTCCACCCCATATTCGACAGCAAGAAAGAGATGATGTGGATTGGCGGCGGCGCCGGCATGGCTCCGCTTCGCGCCCAAATCATGCACATGACCAAGACGCTGCACACCACCGACCGCGTAATGAATTACTTCTACGGCGCTCGCGCCCTCAACGAAGTGTTCTATCTGCAGGACTTCCTTGAGCTGGAGAAGGAATTTCCCAATTTCCACTTCCACCTCGCCCTCGACCGCCCCGACCCGGCAGCCGACGCAGCCGGCGTGAAGTACACGCCCGGATTCGTGCATCAGGTGATATACAATACATATCTTAAGGACCATGAGGCTCCTGAAGACATCGAATACTACATGTGCGGCCCCGGCCCGATGAGCAACGCCGCCAACCAGATGCTCGACAGCCTCGGCGTCGACCCCGAAAATATCCATTACGACAATTTCGGAGGCTGACAGCCTCAGCCTCCCCGCTGAAAAAAGCAAGCAGCCAATCACAGGCTGCTTGCTTTTTTAAAACATTTATATGTGAAATTATGTTATTTTTATTGGAAGCATGCATTAATGAGCCTTCACAACGTTTCACGGGAGTATCCACCAATATTATACCGCATAGGAATGCTCGCACAATTCAGCTTCTGATTGCGAAGCCCATTTACGCCGCTGCCTCGCGTCTATTTCAGCGAAATATACACGGGGCAGTGGTCGCTTCCGACGATGTCGCAGCGTATTCCGGCCTCGTCCAATCGCGGCAGCAGGCGCTCCGAAATCAGGAAATAGTCGATGCGCCACCCCAAATTCTTCTCGCGAGCGCGGTAACGATAGCTCCACCAGCTGTAGGCATCCTTTTCGTCGGGATGGATATGGCGGAACGTGTCGACGAAGCCGCTATCAAGGAGCTGCGTGAAGCACAGGCGCTCTTCGTCGGTGAATCCGGGATTGTGGCGATTTGTGGCAGGGCGCGCCAGGTCGATTTCTGTGTGCGCCACGTTCATGTCGCCGCAAATCACCACTGGCCTTATCTTGTCGAGCCCTTTCACGTAGTTGCAGAAATCTCGCTCCCACTTCATGCGGTAGTCGAGGCGCTTCAGTTCGTCCTGCGAGTTGGGCACATACACGTTCACGAGGTAGAAATCGTCGAATTCAAGCGTTACGATGCGGCCTTCGCGGTCGTGCTCGTCCACGCCCATGCCTCGGCGCACAGACATAGGCTTTCGGCGAGTGTATATCGCAGTGCCGGAATATCCTTTCTTATCGGCGTAGTCCCAATAGCTCTCGTATCCGTCGAAAGCCAAGTCGATCTGTCCCTCTTGCAATTTTGTCTCCTGCAGGCACACAAAATCGGCGTCGAAACTATTGAAAATATCTGCAAATCCCTTGCCCACCACGGCGCGAAGGCCGTTGACATTCCATGAGAAAAAACGCATCTTAGTAGTCGTTAATAATTTCACGCTTTGCAGCATCTGCTTGCAAGCAGCGCATCGTAAATCACCATAGCAGCCATAGCCTCAACTATTGGCACCGCCCGAGGCACTACGCAAGGATCGTGGCGTCCGCGAGCATGCACTGTCACGCTCTCTCCATCAGCATTGACGGTGTCGACATCGCGAAGCAGCGTGGCCACCGGCTTGAATGCCACGCGCATGTATATGTCCTGGCCGTTGGAGATGCCGCCCTGCACGCCACCCGAATGGTTGGACAGTGCGCGAGGATGCAGCGCGTCATTGCCCGGAGCCCATGCATCCAGCATCTCGCTGCCACGGCGCGCAGCGCCTTCAAAGCCCATGCCGTACTCAAAGCCCTTGGCCGCGTTGATGCTCATCATTGCATAAGCCAGGCGCGCATGCAGTTTGTCGAACACCGGCTCGCCGAGCCCCGGCGGGCAGCCGCGCACCACGCACGTCACTGTGCCGCCTATGGTGTCGCCGTCGCGCTTCACTTGCTCTATTAGCTGTATCATGCGCTCAGCCGTGGCTGCGTCGGGGCAGCGCACGATGTTGCTGTCCACCGCCGTAAGGTCGAGCTTTGTGTAGTCGTCGGCCACCGCTATTGGCCCCACTTGCGAAGCATACGCCACTATCGAAATGCCGCGCTGAGCAAGAGCCTGGCGCGCAAAGGCTCCGGCAACGACACGCGCCACAGTCTCGCGAGCCGACGTGCGGCCGCCGCCGCGATGGTCGCGTATGCCATATTTGTATTGGTAAGTGTAGTCGGCATGAGAGGGACGGAACACATCACGCAGGTTGTCGTAGTCGTCGCTGTGGTGGCCGGCGTTGCGCACCACGAAACCTATAGGCGTGCCGGTGGTAACGCCGCCAAGCATGCCCGACAGTATCTCCACGCGGTCAGCCTCGTTCCTGGCAGTGGTAATGGCCGACTGGCCGGGACGGCGCCTGTCAAGCTCAGCCTGCACGCGATCCAAATCGATGCTGATGCCCGGCTCCATGCCGTCGATCACGCCGCCAATGGCGGGTCCGTGGCTTTCGCCGTATGACGTTAGCCGAAATATATTGCCGAAAGTGTTCATGCGTTATCCTCCGTATTGTCTGTGGTTTTGTCCACTGCCAAGTCGGCAAGCGTGCCGCGCACGTATTCGATTAGGTCGAGGGGATTGATGCGGAATTGCAGTCCGCGCTGCCCGGCGCTCACATATATCTCGTCGAAATCCGCTGCCGTAGTGTGGAAAAACGTAGGAAACAGCTTTTTCATTCCCACGGGCGAGCAGCCGCCGCGAATGTATCCGGTGAGCGGAAGCAGCTCCTTCATGGGTATCATCTCCGCCTTCTTGGCGCCGGCTGCCTTAGCCGCCTTTTTCAGGTCGACCTCAGTGTTGCCCGGCACTACGCACACGAAATATCCGCACTTGTCGCCATGAAGCACCAGCGTTTTGAACACTTGGTTGATGTCCTCGCTCAGGCTGTCGGCCACATGCTGAGCCGCCAGGTCGTTTTCATCGAACTGGTACGGCACAAGCTCATATGGTATTTTGGCTCGGTCGAGAAGGCGAGCCGCGTTGGTTTTGTTCATATTTCTTTCAATTGGGCGGCCATGGCTGCGGCTGCATGTCGGCCGTCGCCCATAGCCAGAATCACAGTGGCGCCTCCGCGCACGATGTCGCCTCCGGCAAACAGCATGGGTATGGTCGACTCCATGTCGTCGTTTACCTCGATAGTGCCACGCCGTGTCACCTGCAGCCCCTCGCCTTCGAGGCTGTGCGGAATCAGCGGGTTGGGCGACACGCCCACGCTCACGATCACCTCGTCGACCGGAAGCTCGGTGTACTCGCCGGTAGGCACAGGGCTGCGTCGGCCGCTTGCGTCGGGCTCGCCCAGCACCATGCGCTCAAGCACGGCCGTAGTCACCTGTCCGCGCTCGTCGCCACGGTATTCCACCGGATTGTACAGGTTCATGAATTCCACGCCCTCTTGCTTGGCATGATGCACCTCCTCCACTCGGGCAGGCATCTCGGCCTCGCTGCGGCGATATATTATGTAGGCGTGCTCAGCGCCCATGCGGCGAGCAGTGCGCACGCTATCCATGGCCGTGTTGCCGCCGCCAATCACAGCCACGCTGTGGCCCTTGCGCACCGGGGTGGCATAGCCGTGGCGTCCGGCGCCCATCAGGTTGACGCGCGTCAGGTATTCATTGCTCGACATCACGCCTATCAGGTTCTCGCCGGGGATGCCCATGAAGCGAGGCAGGCCTGCGCCCGAAGCCACGAACACACCCTTGAATCCCTCAGCCACCAGCTGGTCGTAAGTCAGCGTCTTGCCTATTACGATGTCCTTTATGAACTTCACGCCCAATGCGCGCAAGGTGTCAATCTCGGCGTCGACGATGGCGTTGGGTAGTCGGAATTCCGGTATTCCATATTTCAGCACGCCGCCTATTTCGTGCAGAGCCTCATACACCGTCACGTCGTATCCGCGCTTCACCATGTCGCCGGCAAAGCTGAGCCCGGCAGGGCCCGAGCCCACCACGGCCACCTTGATGCCGTTGCATGCGGGCGCCACAGGCGCGGGCTTGTCGGGCGACATGCGCTCGGCATCGGCTGCAAAGCGCTCGAGAAAGCCGATGGCCACCGGCTCCTTTTTCATGCGGTGGTAGATGCACTTGCTCTCGCACTGCTTTTCCTGGGGGCAGACGCGTCCGCACACGGCAGGAAGCGCCGAGGTCTCTTTCAGCACGGCTGCTGCCTCAAGGAATGAGCCGCGCTGTATGTTCTTGATGAAGCCGGGGATGTTGATGCCTACGGGGCAGCCGCTTACGCACGTCGGCTCGGGGCAGTCGAGGCAGCGCGTGGCCTCAAGCACAGCCTGCTCTGCGCTGATGCCCTGGTTCACCTCGTCGTTGCATGTGACGCGGTAGGCGGGGTCGAGCTCCGGCATCTTGCAGCGCGGTATGGCAGTGCGCTCCTTAGCCGGCATAGCCTTGCGCAAGTCTTCGCGCCATTGCGCATCGCGAGGCGCAGATGTATTGTTATTGTCCATGATTCAACAATTTCCTTATTAGTTGTAACTGCGCAAACGCATCATCATCTCGTCGAAATCCACCTTGTGGGCGTCGAATTCCGGACCGTCGACGCATACGAATTTCGTTTTGCCGTCCACCGTAACGCGGCATGCTCCGCACATGCCGGTGCCATCCACCATGATGGTGTTGAGCGAGGCGAATGTGTGCACATTGTATTTCTGCGTGAGCAGCGACACGAATTTCATCATGATGGCCGGGCCGATGGTAACTACCAAATCCACCTTCTCGCGGAGAATCACCTCCTCCACGCCATTGGTGACAAGACCCTTCTGGCCGTAGGAGCCGTCGTCGGTCATGATAATCACCTCGTCGCTGTATTCGCGCACCTGCGGCTCCAGGATAATCAAATCCTTCGTGCGAGCAGCAAGCACCGCCACCACGCGGTTGCCGGCCTGCTTCATAGCCTTGATGATGGGAAGCAGCGGCGCTACGCCCACGCCGCCTCCGCAGCACACCACGGTGCCGTAATGGCGCACATCGGTGGCATGGCCCAGCGGCCCAACCACATCGGTGAGGCATTCACCGGGCTCAAGGGCGCATATCTGGCGAGTGGAGTCGCCGATTGCCTGGATAACCAGCGTGATTGTGCCCTTTACGGTATCGGCATCGGCAATCGTCAGCGGTATGCGCTCGCCCTTCTCTCCGCAGCGCACTATCACGAAATGCCCGGGGCGGCGCGAGGCGGCTATGAGCGGTGCTTCTACCACCAGCTTTACCACATTGGCCGAGAAATGCTCCTTTTCTACTATTTTGTTCATTGCATTCCCTGTATGATATTGATGCATTCACGGCATTTGTCCGTGACGTATTGCCAGTCGGCTGCTGCAACACGGTCCTTGGGGAAGAGCTTCGAGCCCATGCCCACGCAGTAGGCGCCGGCCTTTAGCCATCCCTCTATGTTTTCCTTGGTGGGCTCTACGCCGCCAGTGACCATGATTTTGCTCCAAGGCATGGGTGCCATCAATCCCTTCACCAACTTTGTGCCAAGCACGTCGCCGGGGAAAACCTTGCACACGTCGCAGCCGGCCTCCTGGGCGAAGCCCACCTCGCTTACGCTGCCGCATCCCGGCGTGTAGGGCACGCTGCGGCGATTGCACACGCGAGCCACATCGGGGTTGAACAGCGGGCCTACCACAAAGCAGGCTCCCAGCTGCATGTATAGCGCTGCCGTGGGGGCATCAACCACCGAACCCACGCCCATGGCCAGCTCGGGGCATTCCTTTGCGGCAAACTTCACCACCTCGGCGAATACCTCGTGGGCGAAATCGCCGCGATTGGTGAACTCAAAGGCGCGGACGCCTCCCTCGTAGCAGGCCTTCACCACTTGCTTGGCCACTTCTGCGTCGGCGTGATAAAAGACGGGCACCATGCGCGTTTGCCCCATTTTCTGCAATACTTGTATTTTGTCGAATCTTGCCATTTTTCCTTTGTTAACGTTGTACTCGGCCATTGGCGCTGCCTCCGGCAAGCGCCTTCACCTCGGCGGCAGTGGCCATGTTGAAGTCGCCGGGAATAGTTTGCTTCAATGCTGACGCTGCCACGGCAAACTCCAGCGCGTCGCCCTGCGTAGGCATTGTGAGAAGGCCGTGGATCAGGCCGCCCGAGAACGAGTCGCCTCCGCCCACGCGGTCGATGATCGGATTTATTTCGTAGCGCTTCGAGGTGTAGAAGTCCTTGCCGTCGTAGATCATGCCTTTCCAGCCATTGTTGGTGGCCGAGAACGACTCGCGCAGCGTGCTTGCCACATACTTGAAGCCGAATTCCTGGGCCATGGCCTTGAAGATGCCCTTGTAGCCCTCGGCATCGGTGTTGCCGCCCTCTACGTTGCTGTCGGGCTTGAAGCCAAGGCATAGCTCAGCGTCTTCCTCGTTGCCTATGCACACATCGACATATTGCATCAGCGGACGCATTACCGACTGCGCCTTGGCGCTCGTCCACAGCTTCTTGCGGAAGTTGAGGTCGCAGCTCACCGTCACGCCGTGGCGCTTGGCTGCCTCGCAGGCAAGGCGAGTGAGCTCGGCTGCCTTGTCGCTGATGGCCGGAGTGATGCCGCTCCAGTGGAACCAGTCGGCGCCCTCCATTATGGCGTCGAAGTCGAAGTCGGCCGGGTCGGCCTCGGCAATTGCCGAGTGGGCGCGGTCGTAAATCACCTTGCTGGGACGCATCGAAGCGCCCGTCTCCAGGTAGTATATGCCCACGCGGTCGCCGCCGCGAGTGATGCACTCGGTGTGCACGCCGTAGCGGCGCAGCGCGTTCACGGCGCTCTGTCCTATCTCATGGGCGGGTAGTTTGGTCACGAAATAAGCGTCATGGCCATAATTGGCGCAGCTCACTGCCACATTGGCCTCGCCGCCGCCATAGCAAGCGTCGAAGCTCTCAACTTGCACGAACTTCTGGAATCCCGGAGTTGAAAGGCGCAGCATAATCTCGCCTAATGTCACTATTTTTGCCATTTCTGTCTGCTCCTTATTGTTTATTTCATTTCGAGGTATGTAACCTTGTCCATGTCGCCGTAGTCGAGGTTCTCGCCGCCCATGCCCCAGATGAACATGTAGTTGCTTGTGCCGGCTGCTGCGTGTATCGACCATTCGGGCGACATCACTGCTTGCTCGTCGTGCAGCCATATCAGACGATTTTCCTGGGGCTCGCCCATAAGGTGGCAAATGGCGTTGCCCTCGGGCACGTTGAAGTAGAAGTATGCCTCAACGCGGCGGTCGTGGGTGTGGCACGGCATTGTGTTCCACACGCTGCCGGGCATTAGCTCGGTGAGTCCCATCTGCAGCTGGCACGGGCCCTCTTCAAGCACGTTTGCCACGATGAGCTGATTGATCACGCGGTCGTTGCTCTCCTCCATCTTGCCGGCCGGGAACGAATTGGCCTTGATTGAGCCCTTGCGGCCGTCGATGGTGACGAGCTGCGTCTTGTAGGCCTTATGCGCAGGGGTGGAGTTGATGTAGAACTTTGCGGGGTTCTTCGGGTCGACGCTGCGGAATTTAACGTCCTTGTTGCCGCGTCCCACATACAGTGCATCCTTGAAGTGCAGCTCGTAGTCCTTGCCGTCGACGCTCACCACGCCGTCGCCGCCCACGTTGATCACGCCCAGCTCGCGGCGCTCCAGGAAGTAGTCGGCCTTGAGCGGGTCGATGGTCTCCAGGGTCATGGTTTTTGCCACGGGCACCACGCCGCCGTAGATCAGGCGGTCGTACATAGAGTAGGTGAAGTTGAACTCATCCTGAGCCATCACCGTAGGCATCATGAAGTGCGAGCGCAGCTGCTCGGTGTCGTAGTGCTTCACATCGTCGGGATGGCAAGCACGCAATATCTTGTAGTTGGTCTGGGCTGACACAGCCATCACTGCTGCCATGGCGGCAAGCATAAGCATAAGTCTTTTCATTGGAATTGATTTATAGAATAAGTAACGTGTTAGTGAATTGTTTGCAAATTTAGTAATTTGCCAAATATTCACCAACCTTTATCGACAAAAAAAGCCTTTGGGCCTTCAATTGTCAGATAAAACGCCCCGCATATGGCGCCCCCCGCCAGCAATCTGGCCATTGGCGAGCCTATGCACCAGGCCGCGGCCGCAAGCAATGCCGCAAGGGGCGCGCAGCACGCCACGGCTCGCAAAAGCGGCCGCCACGGAAATGGCATGGCGAAGCGACGGCCCACGGCGCGCTGCGACAGCGCCATCACGCACACCTCGCATGCCACCCACACGGCAGCCGCGCCCACAGCCATGCCCTTGGGCACAACGGCCACGTTGAGCGCCACGGCTGCCGCTGCGCCTATTGCCGCGTTGCGTAGCACCACCTTGTCGCATCGCCTCGGCATCAGCGTCTGCACCACCAATATCTGCTCATATCCCACCACGAATATCAGCGGCGCAATCACGCGCAGCGGTGTCACCGCGCCCTCGTATCCCGGCCCCGCTATGGCCCATATGATGTCGGGAGCCAACACAAGCGTGGCGATGGCCAGGGGCATGGCTGCCGATATCAGCACGCCTACCGACCTACGCAGGTAGGTGCGCGCTTCCTCCTGCCTCCCGTCCGACAGAAGCGAACTCATTCGCGGCATCATCACACTCGTCATAGCAGAGTAGAACGCAATAATTATGGTGAAGAGCTTCAGCGCTGTGGTGTAATATCCCACCTCGTGGTCGCCGCATTCAAAGCCCAGAAACGTGACGTTGAACGTAGTGTACATCGCCGTGAGCATCGTGTACAGCCCCAAGAGCAGCATCGGCTTCACGCACATGCGCACATCGCGCCATGCCGCCGGGAAGCGCCATGCCACCAGGCGGCGCGAGTGCCACAGGTTCACGCCTCCATTCACCCCTATCATCAATATGGTGAGCAAATAGTACGTGGCGTAGTCGTCGGCGCTGCGCACAAAGCCGAACACGGCTGCCACATAGGCCAGCCTCACGCACACCGACCGCACCGTGATGTAGCGGAAATCCTCAATTCCTCGGTAGAGCCATTCCACCAGCATGGCGCTGAACACTATCTTAAGCGCCCCGAACGCCATCAGATGCGGATGATCGCGCAGAGCATCCACCAATGCGCATGTCACTGCGTAGAGCGCCAGCGCAATGGCAGTGGTGACGGCATTCAGGCTCAGAAGAGCGCAAAAACGCCTGCTTAGCCGCCCCTTGTCGCCGGCAGCCGCAGCCACCTCCCTCACCCCCAGCACGGCCATGCCCATCATCGACACTATCACGAAATAGTTGACCAGGCTGTCGACAAAATTCACCAGGCCTATGTTGTCAACGCCGATTACGCGCGCCACATATGGGTATGTGACGAGCGGAAACACATAGTTGGCTGCCGTCAGCAGCCCGCTATACACCATATTCTTCTTTATCGACGCCATTTTGCCATGCAGGGTCTTGTCTTGCGACGCTATGTCATTCTTAACGGCAAAACTTGCATTATAATATTAAATGATTACAATTTTAATCTATTTTTTTATACGTTATTCCCCCTTTTTGTATTTTTGCAGTCAAATTCTCGTTTAAGGCAAAAACACATTCTTTAAATGCAGATATATACATTCCACCCTATCTTCAAATCTGTGATTTGGGGAGGCGACAAGATTCTGAAGCTTAAGCATGCCGCAGTGACCCAGGAAAACGTGGGCGAAAGCTGGGAGGTGTCGGCCGTGCCTGGCCACGAGTCGGTGGTGCTCGACGGCCCCGACAAGGGAAAGAGCCTGGCACAGCTGGTAAGCGAGCACAAGCACGCGCTGGTGGGCAAGCACGTGTATGAGCGCTACGGCGACACGTTTCCACTGCTTGTGAAGATAATCGACGCAAAGCGCGACCTGTCGGTGCAGGTGCACCCCGACGACGCGCTCGCCGCCAAGCGGCACAACAGCCTGGGCAAAACCGAAATGTGGTATCTGCTCGACACCGAGCCGGGCGCAAAAATTTACGCCGGCCTTGCTAAGCAAATCGACCCCGACATTTACGAGCAACTGGTGGCAAAGGGAAAAATCATGGACGTTGTGGCGGCAAGCGACGCGCACCCCGGCGACGTGTTCTTCCTCCCGGCCGGACGCATCCACGCCATCGGCGCAGGCAATCTTCTGGCCGAGATTCAGGAGACGAGCGACATCACTTATCGAGTGTACGACTACGGGCGCCTCGACGCCAACGGGCAGCCGCGCCAGCTGCACACCGCCGAGGCTCGCGACGCCATCGACTACGCCGTGTACCCAAGCTATCGCACCGAATACGACCGTGACGGCGACGCCGAGCTGGTGCGCTGCGACCACTTCACCGTGCACCGCGTCACCGTCAACGGCGAAAAACGACTGCCTGTCACCGACGATTCCTTCCTTATCGTGATGTGCATCCAAGGCGAATGCACCCTCGCCCTCGACGGCTCCGAGCCCGTGAAGATGCCAAAGGGCACCTCGGCCCTCGTCCCCGCCGCAGCCACCGGACTGCGCGCCTCCGGCACAGCCACCCTCCTCACCGCCCGCTGCTAAACAAAAACCAAAATCCAAAAACTAAAATATTTGGAAATAAGAAGATTAATTCTTAACTTTGCAGTCCGATTTTATCCCAAAAAGCTTCGACTTAGGTCAATAGGCGCTTTTGGCCGAGCGCCGTGCGACACAGTCAACATGTATTTATCAATCAATCAAACTGTTAAAAGAAGTGGATACTTTAAGCTACAGAACCCAAACCCCCAATGCCGAGCACTGCAACCGCGAGTGGGTGGTAGTGGACGCTACCGACCTCGTGCTGGGACGCCTGTGCGCACAGGTGGCAAAAATCCTGCTCGGCAAAAACAAGCCTTGCTATTCTCCTTTTGTTGAATGCGGCGACAACGTAATCATTATCAACGCCGACAAGGTGCGCCTCACCGGCAAGAAGTGGACAGATCGCATCTACCTCAACTACACCGGCTATCCCGGCGGTCAGCGCGAAACTACTCCCGAGCGCCTGATGCAGAAATCCTACAACAAGCACATCAAGCCCGGCAAGCACCCCTTGTTCCTGCGCGTCATGAAGGGCATGCTCCCCAAGAACCGTCTTGGCCGCAAGCTCATCAACAACCTCTACGTGTACAACGGACCTGAGCATCCCCACGCTGCACAGAACCCCAAAGCAATCAACATCAATAACCTCTAATAGCATCGAAGTATGGAATCATACAACGCAGTTGGCCGCCGCAAGGCCGCAGTTGCCCGCGTAATCCTTCGCGAAGGCAACGGTAACATCACCATCAACAAGCGCCCCCTCAATGTGTACTTCCCCTCTTCGATCCTGCAGTACATCGTGAAGCAGCCCCTCAACCTGCTCGACGTGGCCGAGAAATACGACGTGCTCGTCAACCTCGACGGCGGCGGCTACAAGGGACAAGCTGAGGCTCTGCGCCTGGGCATCGCTCGCGCTCTGGTGAAAATCAACCCCGACGACAAGGCAGTGCTCCGCAAGCATGGCTTCATGACCCGCGACCCGCGTGCCGTTGAGCGCAAAAAGCCCGGTCGTCCCAAGGCTCGCAAGCGCTTCCAGTTCAGCAAACGTTAATATTCGCTTGCCTATCTTTTACTTCTCGACGAGAGAACAATCAGTGTTTAGCATCTAAATCATGGAGATGGACACGTTCCCTACTCCTTGATTGTAATTTAAAAAGAACGTAAACAACCCACAAAAAATCATGGCAAATCCGACATTTGACCAACTCCTCGAAGCAGGCTGCCATTTCGGCCACCTCAAAAGAAAAT